>JAYNYG010000065.1:0-16441 GCA_038102935.1 Alphaproteobacteria bacterium
CGCAGCCATTGGGCCAGAACCGATGTCCCGCCAGCCACAAGTCGATCTTCCGGCCGCAACCTCGCCCCCTCTCCCTGTTCCCTCTCCCCCTCGCGGGGGCGAGGGGACCCTCACGGAAACCGCCTCTCTAATTGCAGAAGGGGCGTATGTAGAACTCCAAGCTCTCACCGCCTTTAGCTTCCGTGAGGGCGCCAGCCTGCCGGAGGAGATCGCCAGGCGTGCGGCGGAACTTGGCCATGCCGCTGTCGCCGTCGCAGACCGGAATAGTCTGGCGGGCGTCGTGCGGGCGCATATGGGCGCGAAGCGGGCGGAGCTTCGGGGGATTATTGGCGCGCGGCTGGATTTGGCGGATGGGCAGAGCCTGCTGGCCTACCCACAAGACCGCCCCGCTTATGGCCGCCTTTCCCGGCTCATCACAACAGGCCGTCGTCGTGCGCCCAAGGGCGAATGCGAACTCTACCCGGCGGATGTGCTGGATTACGGCGAGGGCTTAATCCTGCTCGCCATAGCGCCGCCAAACCTTACAGAGGACTTCAAGCGCAATCTGGCGGATTGGCGGGTCGCACTTGGCGACCGCGTGTATCTGGCGGCGTCCCGCACGCTTGGCGGCGATGACCGGGCGCGCCTCGATGCTCTGGCGCGATTGGCTGAAGATACAGGCGCGCCCATGGTCGCAACGGGCGATGTGCTGATGCATGGGCCAGAGCGGCGCGTGCTGGCGGATGTGCTGTCCTGCATCCGCTTAACCTGCACCATCGACGAACTTGGTCGCCATCATCAGATCAACGGCGAACGGCATTTGAAATCCGCTGCTGAAATGCTGCGCTTGTTCGAAGGCCATGAGCACGCCGTTCATCGCACACTAGAGGTAGCGGAGCGTTGCCAGTTCAGCCTGGATGAACTCCGCTACGAATACCCGGATGAACCCGTGCCGCCCGGCATGAGTCCCCAGGAATACTTGACCCAAGAGGCCTGGCGCGGCGCCAAGAAACGATTTCCAGGCGGCGTTCCAGAGAAAGTGCGCGCTGGCATTGAGCACGAACTCAAGCTGACCGACCAGTTGAATTACGCGCCCTACTTCCTGACAGTCTATGACATTGTGCTGGAAGCGCGGCGGCTGGGCATTCTCTGCCAAGGGCGCGGGTCAGCGGCGAATTCGACCGTCTGCTATTGCCTCGGCATCACCTCCGTGAACCCGACGGAGGCGGACCTGCTGTTCGAGCGCTTCATCTCCGCCGAACGCGGCGAGCCGCCGGATATTGATATCGACTTCGAGCATGAGCGCCGCGAGGAAGTCATCCAATACATCTACCAGCGCTATGGCCGCGAACGCGCAGGCCTCGCCGCCACCGTCATCCATTACCGGGGACGGAGCGCTGTGCGTGAGGTCGGCAAAGCCATGGGGCTTTCAGCCGATACAGTCTCGGCGCTTGCGTCTCAGACCTGGGGCTGGTCATCCGAAGGCGTTGACCTGGAGCAGGCGCGGGAGATCGGCCTGGACCCGAAGGATAGGCGCCTGCGGTTGACGCTCGCGATCGCCAACCAGTTGATCGGCTTCCCGCGCCATCTCTCCCAGCATGTCGGCGGGTTCGTCATCACCCAGGGCCGTTTGGATGAGCTGGTGCCCGTAGAGAATGCGGCCATGGATGATCGTACCGTGGTTGAATGGGACAAGGATGACCTGGATGCGCTTGGCATCTTGAAGATCGACATCCTAGCGCTCGGCATGTTGAGCGCGCTCCGCAAAGGCTATGACCTGATCCAGCGGCATTATGGCAAACGCTTCGACCTGGCGACTATGCCCCGCGAGGATGCAGCCACATATGACATGCTCTGCCAGGCGGATAGCCTTGGCGTATTTCAGGTGGAAAGTCGGGCGCAGATGGCGTTCCTGCCACGTATGCGCCCGCGCACCTTTTATGATCTGGTGATTGAGGTCGCCATCGTCCGCCCAGGGCCAATCCAGGGAGATATGGTGCATCCCTATATCCGCCGCCGGAATAAGGAAGAGCCGGTGGAATATGCCTCCCCTGCCCTCAAGGAGGTACTGGGGCGCACGCTTGGCGTGCCGCTGTTCCAGGAGCAGGCGATGAAGATCGCCGTCGTCGCAGCCGGGTTTACGCCGGGCGAAGCCGATGGCCTCCGCCGCGCCATGGCGACGTTCCGGCATATGGGCACTATCCAAAGCTTCCGGGAAAGGTTCCACGAAGGCATGCGCGCCAACGGCTATGACGACGCCTTCGCCGAGCGATGCTTCTCTATGATCGAAGGCTTTGGCGAATACGGCTTCCCGGAAAGCCATGCCGCCAGCTTCGCGCTGCTGGTCTATGCCTCGGCCTGGATGAAGCGGCACTATCCGGATGTATTCGCCTGCGCGCTGCTGAACGCCCAACCGCTGGGGTTCTACGCCCCCGCCCAGATTGTCCGGGACGCACGGGAGCATGGCGTTGAGGTGCGGGCAGTCGATGTGAATTATTCAGAATGGGATTGCACGCTGGAGCCTGCGCTCAGCGGGGATTATTACGCGCTTCGCCTCGGCCTTCGCCAGATCAAAGGCTTCAAAGAGGGCGACGCCGAATGGTTGGAAGCCGCGCGTGGCAATGGCTATCGCACGCCGGAAGACCTATGGCGTCGCGCTGGAATTGGCCCTGCTACGGTGGAGCGGCTGGCGAAAGCGGATGCGTTCGGCTCCATCGATATGTCCAGGCGAACAGCGCTTTGGGAGACGGCGGCTTTAGGCGATGCCCCCCTGCCCTTATTCGAGGCAGCTGGCGAGGCCGATTACGGCTGGGAGACATCCGTCACGCTGCCAACGCCAACGCTCGGCGAGGAAGTTTACGAGGATTACGCGCAGCTTCGGCTCAGCCTGAAAGCGCACCCGCTGGCGATCCTGCGCCCAGGCTTGCGCGGCGTCGCATCCAATGAACGGCTGGCGACAGACCCGCTGGATAAGCCTATCACCGTCATGGGGCTGGTGCTGGCGCGGCAACGGCCCGGCAGCGCCAAGGGCGTAATCTTCGCGACACTGGAGGATGAAACAGGCGTCGCTAACATCATTGTATGGCCGAAGGTGTTTGAAGCGCACCGGCGCATCGTGCTGACGTCCCGGCTGCTCAAGGTGACTGGGCGGTTGCAGCGCGAAGGTCTCGTGATCCATCTGGTCGCCGATAAGCTGGAGGATATGTCCTATTTACTGGATGAGCTTTCCATCGGCGGCGGGTTCAAAACCGAAGCCTCTGACGCAGACGAAGCCCGCCGTCCGCCCAGACCCGACCCGCGCACCAAGCCAAAACACGTTCCCCGCGCCCGGCACCCCCGCGAGCAAGCAAAGGTGCTGTTCCCCAGCCGGGACTTTAAATAGCGCCCGCGATTATGTATCCGCCAAGCGCCAGTAGCGCCCAGAAGAAAACCTTGCGGAATAAGGCTTCAGATAAGCGCTTGCGCACTTGCTGGCCTAGAACCATGCCAATCAACGCCGGAACAACGCCAGCGAGAGAAACCAATCCCAAATCGGCTGAAAGGAACCCGCCGCCGCCGAGCGCAATCGCAAGTGCGGCCGTTGAGAGCGTGAACAGCACCCCCATCGCCTGCACCAGCGCATCGCGTGGCAAGCCGATGGCTTGCAGAAACAATACGCCCGGCACGACGAATGATCCCGTCATGCCCGTCAGCACGCCATTCGCTGCTCCCAAAACTGGCCCAGCCCATGGTTCCTGCGCTTTCGAGATGCTCAAGCGAACGCCCGCTAAATTCAACGCGGCGTATAGGGCGACAAGTGCACCGAGTAGCAACGTCATCAAGCGATGGTCCGCCTCCGCAAACACCTGCGCGCCGGCCCAAACTAAAAGCACCGCAGGCGCCAGAAACGGCCAGAGCCGCTTCAAGATCATCATCAAGTTCCCGCCGACAACGCCTTGCCAAAGGTTTGTCACGAATGACGGAATGAGCAGCAAGGCCATGGCTTGCGGCAAGTCCAGCACGACAGTCAACACCGCCAGCGTAATCGTCGGCAGGCCAAGCCCGATCACGCCTTTGACGAGGCCAGCGGCGACGAAGGTCATCGCGATAATGATAGGCGGGAAGTCTTCCAATGCTCAGGCCTTAAGTCTGTCTAAGAACGGAGAGGGTTCCAACAACACCCATCGATTTGGGATGACGCTCGGGATCAGGCGGACCTCATCTGGCTCGAATGTCATCATACGCTGGGCGCCCGGGATGACAGCACGCGCTTCGGCATCCCAACGGATCCCAGCACGCCCGGTCATCTGAAGAACCGCGCCCGTCTCCCAATCCGGGATGAGCAACCCCGCGACCGGATTGGATTCAATATTGCCCAGCGTATTGAAGAAATTGTTGCAGGGATAATCAGGCCAAGATAGTGCGCCGTCGCTGAGACGCAGAAACCCGGGCTTTCCCCCGCGATGCGAGACGTCCGCAGCGCCAGCAATTGCTGTTGCGATAAAAAACGTATCGGCTTTGGCGATCAACGCCGCATCACTCGCGCTGAGTTTGGGACGCATTTCGGCTGCCCGGACATCTGACCCAAATGCCTCGCCCGCCTGCCGCGTCTGAATGTATTTAGGGCAGTTGCCGAAGGCATGGATGACATCCAGCGTAGACCCGGCTCCGTCCATGCCAGAGACAACGCCATTCACACGGTTCCGCCGCCGCGTCTCCCATTGCAGGCCAAGCAAACCAATCGACAGACCGTTCTGCAACGTCTCCGCCAGCGGATCGCCCAGAGCAGGCAGCGCATCAAGCCGAAGCTGACGATCGTTCGAGGCGCGCGTGAAACCAGGTTCGCCAGTCAGCAGCGACGCCCACGGACGGCCCTCGCCATCCAGAAAACCCGCAAACAGCATAGGCAGCAGCGGATAGAAATCCCGGTGCTGTTCAATCAGGTGATCGCGAATTGAGTGCGCGCCAGACCGGGCCGCGCGCGCATGCACGCCGACGCGTTCCTGCACGGCGACTTCACCTGGATGAAATGGCGTCGTCCCGGTCATGCGCTCGGCAGCGCGATAAATTCCATGCGGATACCGCCGGGGATCGTGCACATCATATCTCGGACAGGGCCTGCATTCAGCGGCTCAGGGGCGAACTCGATCTCACAATCGGGCAGATCCGCCAGCTTCTCATGCAACTCATCAATCGCATCAGGCGCCACCTTCAACGCCAGATGATGCAAGCCAATGCCAGTTTTCCGGTTGAAGGGTATGGCATTGGCAGGGTCATCCGCCCGCCACAGCGTGATCATCAATGACCCATCGCTCACAAAAATCGCCGGATAGGTAGGCCTGCCACCAACTTCTTCAAACTCCAAAATATCGACGAAAAAATCCCGCGCCGCCTCATGATCTGGGACCGTGAGGCCGATGTGATGCGCGCCTTCAGTAATCTCCATTCCTTAAAACTCCATTTGTTCACAAACACATTAGGCTTGGCGATGCTGGACTTATAGGCGTCGACTGATATCTCTCTTATGTCGAATACGCAAAGAAAGCGCCGTTTATGTCCCAGCCCCACGCATTGCCTCACGGCCATCCATCTCTGCCCGGCCCCAAGATTGGCGTGCTGCTGCTGAATCTAGGCACGCCAGACGCCACTGATTATTGGTCGATGCGCCGATATCTCTCAGAATTCCTATCTGATAAGCGTATTATTGAGCTGCCAAAACTGCTTTGGCAGCCAATCCTGCAGGGGATCATTCTGACGGTCCGGCCTAAGAAGTCTGGCCATGCCTATGCGCAAATCTGGAACAATGATCTCGACGAATCGCCGCTCCGCACCACCACGCGCGACCTAACAGAGAAGACGGCGGCTCTGCTTCAAGCCAAGCACCCGAACATCATGGTCGATTGGGCAATGCGTTACGGCCAACCGTCCACTGGTGATGTCGTTCATCGCATGATCGAGGCCGGGTGCGACAAGCTCCTGCTTGTACCGCTCTACCCGCAATACAGCGCAGCTACGACAGCAACCGCCTGCGACCAGGCTTTTCGCCAGCTTATGCATGAGCGCTGGCAGCCAGCCGTCCGCACGGCGCCGCCTTGGTTTGACGATCCGGGCCATATCGACCTGCTCGCGCAATCGGTAGAAACACACTACGCCAGCCTGGACTGGATGCCAGATGTGCTGGTCGCATCATTCCATGGTCTCCCAAAGGAATATTTCGACAAGGGTGATCCCTATCACTGCCATTGCGCCAAGACAGCGCGCCTCCTGCAAGAACGTCTAGGATGGCCGGATGATAAACTGGTAATGGCGTTCCAATCCCGCTTCGGTCCAAAAGAGTGGCTCCAACCCTATGCGGACGAAACAATCCGCGCGCTGCCAGGCAAAGGCGCCAAGAATGTCGCTATGATTTCCCCAGGCTTCATTGCGGATTGCGTAGAAACCCTGGAAGAGTTGGCAATCGGACTCAAGGAAGAATTTCACGAGGCCGGCGGCGAGAACTTCGCCTATGTGCCTTGCCTAAATGATAGTGACGGCCAAGCCGCATTTATGGCCGATATGGCCGAGCGCGAACTTGGCGGCTGGCTATGAATGCGGCCCTGCCGATCATTCATGAGCTGACGCTTTATGATTATATCGGCATCGGTTTTCTGATCATCGGCTGGCCGATTTACGACCATTTAGCCGATTCCCGTAAACTGGACATCCCAGACTTCACTCGCGCAGCCATGAAGTTCCGGCATGAATGGATGCACCGCGCCGTCCGCCGCGATCCGCGTATCGCGGACACCCAAATCATCGCCATTTTGACCCGCAACGTTGGTTTCTTCGCCAGCACCACGGTACTGATCTTGGCGGGCATGGTGACACTGCTTGGCGCTGGTGAGCGAGCGCATTCTGTCACCTACTCCCTACCCTTTGTCACGCAAACCAGCTTGGCGCTCTGGCAGGCGAAGATGCTGATCGTCACGGCGCTCTTCGCCTACGCATTCTTCACGCTGACATGGAGCCTCCGTCAGTGGAACTACTGCGCCATCGTCTTAGCCGCAGCGCCATTCTCCGAGGATGAGGAGATATTGGATGACTATGGCGACCGCGCCGCTCGCCTCGCCAATCTAGCCGGCGGGCATTTCAACAAAGCGCTGCGGGCCTACTATTATGCACTTGCGCTGATCGCATGGTTTGTCGATCCGATGTTGTTCATCTCAGCGACGGCATTGGTGCTATGGGTGCAGTTCCGGCGAGACTTCCGCTCAAACACGTTCAAAGTGCTCGATGCAGCCCGCAAAGCGCCGGACGCGCGCTCACCCAATGGGCCTTAGCAGTCACCATTGGCTAGCATCAATACCGGTGCGCCGCACATCAGGGCGCTTTCGTTTTACCGAATGCGCCAGCGCTGCGCAGTTCTGCGATTCTCGTAACGTCATACTCAAGCACGCTTGCCAGCATTTCGTCGGTGTGAGCGCCGAGGGCCGGGATCTCCGTCGGCGCGACGACAGGCGTATTAGAGAGACGGATTGGCGAGGCGACGAGATCTACCATTTCGCCATCGAACTTCACCGGCGCCAGCATATGCCGGCCTGCCGCTTCATCAGATCGCACGGCTTCCATGGGCGAGCGCACACTGCCAGCCGGAACGCCTGCCGCGCGCATCGCCTGAACCCAATGCTCGCGGCTATTCGTGCGAAAAATCGCATCAATCGTCGCTTCCAAAGGCTCGCGATTGGTCTGGCGCGAGGAAAGCGAGGCGTAGCGTGGATCCTCCAGCATATCCGGGCGCTGCAGCACATCACGGCAAAACTTCTCGAACTGCCGGTCATTGCCGACAACGATCATGATCGGCCCATCGGCGCATTGATAAACACCAAGAGGCACCAGCGCATAGGATTTGTTCCCCATGCGCGGCGGGTCTTGGGCTGTCAGTTGTGGGTGTGCAGCGACATATCCAAGCGCCGAGAGCATGGAATCGAATAGCGAAACATCAACGTGCTGCCCCTTCCCAGTCCGATGGCGCGCCTCCAACGCCGCCAGCACGCCCATTCCGGCATGGAGGCCCGTGTAGCTGTCGCCTATGGACCCACCGGCCTTCTGCGGCTCAACGTCTGCCGGGCCGGTTAGATACATCATACCGGATTCCGCCTGCGCAATCGGGTCATATCCTGCAACCAGTTTGAACGGGCTGGTATGGCCATAGCCTGAGATCGAGCAATAGATCAGCCGCGGATTGCGCTTTGCCATCGCAGCGTAATGCAAGCCGTAACGCTCCATCACATCGGGCCGGAAATTCTCAACCAGGATATCAGCCTTGGCGGCGAGCGCATGGCACACGCTCTGCCCAGCCTCGGTCGTGATATCGATCTCAATGCTCTTTTTGTTGCGGTTCAGGCCGACAAATCCCGGCGCATCCTTCTTCCAACCTGCGGGCCGGTAATGGCGCATGTCATCACCCACACCTGGAGCCTCGACTTTTATGACAAGCGCCCCCAAATCACCCAGGATTTGTGTCAAGAACGGCCCCGCGATCACGCGAGAGAAATCTAGGACAGTCAGGCCTGCGAGCGGCGCGGTTGGAATATCAGCGGACATTGGCGCTTCCCTTAGTGAGAGAGATAGCCTATGCGCAAGCATCAACAGCGCCTAGAGGCTGCTCATGACGACATTGCTTGCCCGAAACGCCGATATTCTCGTTACGATGGACGATACACGGCGCGAAATCCCCAATGGCGGGTTCTTCGCGCGCGACGGCATTATTGAGACTGTTGGGCCGGGCAATGCTCTACCGCAGACCGCTGACGAAGTGTTTGATCTAACGGGTTTGATCGTCACGCCGGGTTTGATCAATACACATCACCATTTCTACCAGAACCTGACCCGTGCGGTGCCTGCTGGTCAGGATGCGACTTTGTTCGGTTGGCTTCAGGCGCATTACCCCATCTGGGCGCGCATGGGGCCGGATGCAGTCCGCGTCTCCGCCCTTGTCGCGCTAGCCGAGTTGGCGCTGACAGGCTGCGTTTGCTCATCCGATCATTTGTACATGTTCCCAAATGGCGCGCGATTGGACGATGAGATCGAAGCGGCCCAAATGATCGGCGTCCGCCTACACGCGGCGCGCGGCGCCATGAGCATCGGCGAAAGCGACGGTGGGCTCCCGCCGGATAGTTTGGTGGAGAAAGAAGCCGCCATCCTGGAAGACAGCCTGCGCGCGATCCAAGCTTGGCATGACCCGAACCCTGGCGCGATGATCCGTGTCGCCGTCGCCCCCTGCTCACCATTCTCTGTCAGCCAAGGCCTCATGCGCGACGCAGCACTCCTCGCCCGCGACCAAGGCGTGATGCTGCACACACACTTGGCTGAGAATGACGATGACGTTGCTTATTCTAACGAACGCTTCGGCTGCAGCCCCGGCGACTACGCGGCGGATGTTGGCTGGGTCGGCGAAGATGTGTGGCACGCCCATTGCGTCAAACTTGATCCCCGCGAGATCGCGCTATTTGCGCAACATGGCGTCAGCGTCGCCCATTGTCCGTGTTCAAACATGCGGCTTGGCAGCGGAATCGCGCCGATTAGGGAGATGCTGCGGGCGGGCGTGAATGTCGGGCTGGGCGTTGATGGCTCGGCCTCTAATGATTCGGGTCATCTGATGAATGAAGCGCGACAGGCGATGCTGCTGCAACGCGTTGCCCATGGCGGCGACGCCATGAGCGCGCGGACGGCGCTCGAACTCGCGACACGCGGTGGGGCCATAACGCTTGGCCGCGAAGACCTTGGATCAATTGAACCTGGCAAACGCGCAGATTTTGCCGCTTTCAGTACAGCAGAACCTGCGCTCTCAGGCGCCTGGGACAAAGTCGCGGGCCTTCTGCTCGCGGGGCCGCTTCAAGCTTGGCACACCGTTGTTGAGGGCAAGTATGTTGTGCGGGAAGGACAAATCGCGACGATCAACTTGCCGGAAGTCCTGGCCATACATCACAAGATTTCTGTGGAGCTGATGAACGGCTAGGCTGGCGCGAGACCACCTATCTGCTCGCCCGCAACATAGACAGCCTCTATGGCCCGCTCGTCCGCCAACACGATCTGCGCGAACAACAGGTCACGCAGGCTTTCAGCGCGTTCTACGCGAGCTGCGATGAGCGGGGTTGAACGCGAATTGATCACGATCACATCCGCTTCCATGCCAGGCGCCAGATTGCCGATTTTATCGGCCATGCCCATGGTCTCCGCCGCGTCCATCGTCGCCAACCGCCATGCTTGCGCTGGATGCAGGCTATAGCCGTTCAATTGCGCTATTTCGTATGCGGCGAGCATGGTTTTGAACATCGACAGGGATGTCCCGCCCGCGACATCGCTGGCGAGGCCAACGCGTATGCCCGCGCCGAGCTTCAAGTCAGCCAGATCAAATAACCCAGAGCCGATGAATAGGTTCGAGGTCGGGCAATGCGCGATCGCTGATCCACTCTCTGCAAGGACGGCCCGCTCTCGCGGCTCAAGGTGGATGGCGTGGCCGAAGATGGCGCCCTCGCCTGTCAGGCCAAAGCGCTCATAGACGCCAAGATAATCTGGCGCATCTGGGTATAGACCACGCACCCAACCAATTTCATCTGCATTTTCAGAGAGATGCGTTTGCATGATGGCGGAAGGATGCTCCCGCCAAAGCGCGCCAGCCGCTTCAAGTTGTCCGGGCGTAGAAGTCGGGGCGAAGCGCGGCGTGATTGCGTATGCGTTGCGGCCTTTGCCGTGCCAGTGCTCAAGCAGGGCCTTGGAATCGTCATAGCTGGATTGGGCGGTATCACGGAGATTATCAGGCGCGTTCCGGTCCATCATGACCTTGCCGCCCGCCATCCGCATATTCCGCGCCGAGGCGGCTTCAAAGAAGGCGTCGACTGATTGCGCGTGAACCGTGCCATAGACACTAGCGCTGGTCGTGCCGTTATTCAGGCATTCAGCCAGATAGAAATCCGCTGCCGCTCGCGCATATAGTGAATCGCCAAACGCGCTTTCGGCAGGAAACGTATATTCCTCAAGCCATTCCAGGAGCTGCGCGCCATAGGAGGCAATTACGCCAAGCTGCGGATAATGCGCGTGGCAATCAACAAATCCTGCGGAAATGAGGCTATCGCCGTAGTCGATGACGTCCGCGTCGCCAGCTTTTGCCAGCACAGCACCTGCGGGACCAACGGCTTTGATCAAGCCATCCGCCATCCAAACCGCCCCATCGGCATGATGCTCAATCGCATCATCGGGCGGCGAAGAAAAAGGATCGGCGACGAAGCTGAGCGTCTGGCCTTTGAGGACAACACCCTGCTTCATCGCCTCCCCCTTATCCGTCCTAAGCGTTATTTCGGCAGAGCGCCGTCAACGCCTTCAACGTAGAAGTTCATGCTCGCCAGATCGCCATCGCTCGCGGTCTCGCCAGCTTTCAGCCAGGGCGAACCATCCTGCTTGTTGATCGGGCCAGTGAAGGAATGGCGTGTACCGGCGACGATATCGTCAACCGCTTTCTGCGCCATGGCCTGAACATCGGTCGGAATCTTATGGGAGAAATCCGCCATAGCGACCATGCCCTGCTTGATGCCGTCCCAGGTGTCCTGGCTTTTCCATGTGCCGTCCATCGCCGCCTGAACGCGGGCGATGTAATACGGCGCCCAATCGTCAATGATCGATGTCAGCTGTGCATTCGGGCCGAACTTGACCATATCTGAGGCTTGGCCGAACGCCATGATGCCGCGCTCTTCCGCAATCTGCATTGCAGCTGGGCTATCGGTGTGCTGCATCAGGATGTCTGCGCCCTGGTCGATCAGCGCTTTGGCGGCGTCCGCTTCCTTACCTGGATCGAACCAGGTGTTGACCCATACGATTTTCATTTTGACGTCTGGGTTGACGCTCTTAGCTGCAAGATAGGCTGCATTGATGCCGCGCACGACTTCCGGAATCGGGAAGGATGCGATGTAGCCGATGGTGTTGGATTTCGTCATCTTGCCCGCGATCAGGCCAATGACCGTGCGGCCTTCATAAAAACGCGCGGAATATGTTGAGACATTTGCTGCCCGCTTAAAGCCGGTCGCATGTTCAAACTTCACCTTTGGGAAAGTCTTCGCGACCTTCAGCGTCGGGTTCATGAAACCAAAGGACGTGGTGAAAATCATGTCATGGCCACTGCGCGCAAGCTGTTGGATCACACGCGTCGCGTCCGGACCTTCGGAGACATTCTCGACATAGGTGGTTTTCACCTTATCGCCGAACGCTTTTTCTACAGCGAGGCGGCCCTGGTCATGTTCATAGGTCCAGCCATGGTCGCCGACGGGCCCGACATAGACGAAACCGACCTTCATCGGATCGTCGGCGAGCGCTCCGCCGCCAATAAGTGCAGCAGCCGAAAAGGCCGCCAGCTTGGTCATCAATCGCTTCATAAATTCGCCTCCGTTTTTGGTTCTTGCGAGTCAGTTCGAGTTAAGAGGATGCATAAAACGAGCGGCCAAGACAGGCCGGCGCATTCAGCTTCGCCCGGGCTTTATCATGAGATATTACCGCGAGCACAATGATTGTTACGAGATACGGCAGCATCGAAAGATATTGCGCCTCAATCTCCACGCCCAGCCCCTGAATATGCAGCTGGATGAGCGTCACGCCGCCAAACAGATATGCGCCCATCAAGGCCCGCGCTGGCCGCCATGCTGAGAATACGACGATGGCGAGCGCAATCCAACCACGGCCCGCCGTCATGTTCTCCACCCAGAGCGGCGTCTGGACGATGGAAAGATAGGCGCCGCCGAGCCCAGCGGAGGCGCCGCCGAAGGCGATCGCGGCCATGCGCACCAGCACGACGCGGTAGCCGATGGCGTGAGCGGCGTCATGGTTGTCGCCAACGGCTTTCAGGATCAGCCCAGCGCGCGTCCGGCTCAAGAACCATGCGACGCCGAATACCAAGATCACCGAGAGATAAACCAACGGGTCATGGGCGAATAAAATTGGGCCGATAAACGGGATGTCGGAAAGCAACGGTATCGGCAACACCGGCAAAGGCGGCGTGGTTTCCCCAGAATAGCCCTGGCCGATCAGCGCAGCGACGCCAAGGCCGAAGATCGTCAGCGCCAGGCCAGTCGCGACTTGGTTGGACATCAGATATTGCGTCAGCAGGCCGAACACTGTCGCTGCAGCCGCTCCCGCCAACGCTGCCGCGATCACGCCCGCGAAATATGAGCCGCTGTCCAGCGTCACCGCGAACCCGGCAATGGCGCCCATAATCATCATGCCCTCAACGCCAAGATTTAAGACGCCGGACCGTTCCGCAACCACTTCTCCAATCGCGGCGAACACCAATGGCGTCGATGCGACGATGACGCCTTGCAGGATTGCTTGCAAAAGATCCATCAGCTCGCCCCTTCCGCCGCTTGAGCGGCGGACCGTATCCGCTTCAGGCGATAGCGCGCGAAAACATCTATCCCAAGCAATGAGAAAAGGAACATGCCTTGGAAGACGCCTGTTATCGCGCTTGGCAAATTCATCTCAATCTGCGCGGTCTCGCCGCCAATATACGTGAGCGCCATGACGAACCCTGCGATCAGGATGCCAATAGGCTGCAATCGCCCGAGGAACGCTACGATAATCGCCGTGAAGCCATAGCCAACCGGAATGGCCGGCACGAGTTGGCCCACAGGCCCCGCCGCCTCAAACACGCCCGCAAGCCCGGCCAACCCGCCAGACAGCAGCAGACAAGACCAGATGACTTTGTTCTCAATGAACCCGCCAAATCGCGCTGCGCGAGGGGCTTGGCCCATCACCTTCACCTGAAATCCGAAGATATGACGCCCCAGCACAAACCACGCCACGGCAACGGCCGCCAGCGACGCCAGGAACCCGACATGCGCCCGTGTGCCCTCCAGCAAGATCGGCAGGATGGCGGAGTCGTGGAACAAGCGGCTTTCCGGGAAATTGAAGCCGTCAGGGTCTTTCAGCGGGCCATGAACAAGCACGCTTAGCAGCAGAACAGCAACGTAGCTCAGCATTAACGTGACCAGAATTTCATTCGCGTTGAAGCGGGTGCGCAACAGCGCCGGGATCGCAGCCCACGCCATGCCAGCGAGCGCGCCCGCAATACACATCAGCGGCAGGACCCATAATCCCGCGACGTCATAGAATGCTAGACCCGTTGCGCCGCCTGCCAGCGCCCCCAGCGTAAACTGCCCCTCGGCGCCGATATTCCATACCCCTGCCCGAAAGCCAAATGACAGGCCGATGGCGATCAAGATCAGCGGCGTCGCCTTGACGATCATCTCCGAAATCGAGAACCAGTCGCCAAGCGGTTGGATGAAGAACAGCCGCATCGCCTCAACCGGGTCTTTCCCAAGGGCGGCGAAAATCGCGGCGCCTGCCACTGCCGTCACCAGAACCGCTAATGCAGGCGCTAGATAGGCCATTGCGGGCGATACATCGTTGCGTGGTTCAAGCCTGATCATGATGCGGCCTTCGCAGCGTCCGGCGCGCCGCCCATCAGGACGCCAATCTCTTCGACCGTTATGCTATCCGTCGGCTGCGGTGTGGACAGACGGCCGCCTGCGATCACAGCAAACGTTGTGGAGACGGCCATCAGTTCATCCAAGTCCTGTGAAATGAGCAGAACGGCGGCGCCCGCAGCCGCTAGCTCCTGGATGGCGCGATGGATGGCTGCTGCCGCAGCGGCGTCCACGCCCCAGGTCGGCTGCGAAATTGCGAGCACCTTGGGCTGCTGCAATATTTCCCGCCCGATTATGAACTTCTGCAAATTCCCACCGGATAGCGTGCGCGCGTGCCTATCGGCGCCCGAGGTTCGTACGTCAAACGCTGAAATCACTTTGCCTGCGAAGGCTTTCGCAGCGCCGAGATCAAGCACCCCGCCCCTGACCATCCCTTGGCTAGAGCGGGCCGAGAGCACCGTATTCTCCCAAAGCGACATATCTGGCGCGGCTCCGTGGCCAAGCCGCTCTTCAGGGGCGGCGCAAAAGCCTTCTGCGCGCCGCGCGGTCGGGCCGAGGCTCCCGATTGGCGTCTGATCTAATTGAATTGCGGCGTGCGAAACTTTGCGTTCGCCGCTCAGAGCATCCAGCAACTCGCCCTGGCCATTGCCAGCGACGCCTGCGATCCCAAGGATTTCACCGGCCCGGACAGAGAACGAAATATCCTGCAATTCGACGCCGAAAGGATCATCCGTTGCGAGAGAGAGGTTCTTCACTGTTAGCCGCTCGGCGCCGAAATTGGTTGCGGACTTGGCAGGCAAAGCCAATTCCATACCGACCATCATTTCGGCCAGGCTACGCGCCGTCGCCTCTGACGGATCACAGGCGCCAACGACCTTACCGCCCCGCAAGACCGTCGCCCGATCACAGTTTGCGCGAATTTCCTCAAGCTTGTGCGAAATGTATAGGATCGAGCAGCCTTCTGAGACCAGTGTCCGCAAGGTTTGGAAGAGATCGCCGACTTCCTGCGGCGTCAGCACGGATGTTGGTTCATCCATTATCAGCAGGCGTGGATTTTGCAGGAGACAGCGGACGATCTCGACCCGCTGGCGCTCTCCAACAGAAAGTGAGCCTACCGTGCGCGCTGGGTCCAGAGAGAGGCCATAGGCATCTGACACCCTCACAATCTGATCGTTAAGATCGCGCCCGACATCGGCAGCGTTCATGCCAAGCGCCACGTTCTCGCCGACTGTCAGCGCTTCGAACAAAGAGAAATGTTGGAACACCATCCCGACGCCACGCGCGCGGGCATCTGACGGACGGTTGGGCGCATAGACCTCGCCATCAAGCCGCATGACGCCTGCATCCGCCCGCATCACGCCATAGATCATCTTAACAAGCGTAGACTTGCCGGCGCCGTTCTCACCCAGAAGCGCGTGCATTTCCCCCGGCGCCACTGAAAAGCTCACGTCGTCATTAGCAATCACGCCTGGGAAGGCTTTCGTGACGTCAGCGAGTTCCAGGCGCGGAGCGGTCATTCCGCCGCCTCCAATTGGCTGGAGGCCGATACCGCGCTCCGCCGCTGCAATAGGTCACCCGCGATAGATGCAGCGATCACGGCTGGCGATTTGGCCGTCTCCAACGAGGAGACAAGACCAGGAAGGCCAATGGGCGCGTGCAGGCGGGCGATAGTCACATCTGGCACTCCGGCGCTCCTCAAGCGGCGCACAAAGCGTGCGCGTTTCGTCAATGAGGCGATCAGGCCCAAATAGACAAAATCGCCACGCTCCATCACTGCCTGACAAATAGCAAGATCGAGCGCGGGCGAATAGGTCATAACCAGGTGCCAGGCGTTTTGCGGGGCATGTTGAACCGCGCTGACAATGCCAGACGCTGGAAGAATGTTCGCACTCTCTGGACGCTCCGCTGGAAAGCGCTCCAGATTCTGATCAACCCAGTAAAGTTCAAACGGTAGTCATTCAAAGGCATGGGCGATTGCGCGCCCTGGTCAGCCCCCACTGAGTGGTCCGGGTGTAATGTTAGTGCATGGACGGTCT
>JAYNYG010000066.1:0-16372 GCA_038102935.1 Alphaproteobacteria bacterium
GTCATAAGGCCGAAAGTGACCGCGGATGGCGGTCCAGCGTTCGGGGCAGGGTCACGAACTTCGCCGACAGTTCCTGTATCGCATAATACTACCCCTCTGAGGGCCAGACTCACTGAGCCAACATGGGAAGTCAGTTCACTCCAGTCGCTCCAAGTAAACGGCGGAGCAAGAATATCAATGGAATGAGTGCCAGCAATATAACGTGTTGCACAGCCCCCCGGTCCAAGCGACTGCGAACGAACTTCAATAGTTCCGGCCACTTTCTCTGTGTGGATCGTCATGCCGTCGACAAACGGGACGGTTCTTTTCCCATCATTGGCAACGGCATGGATGGAAATGGTCTGGAGAGCCAAACAAAATGTGATGGCAGTTATCCAACAAGCCGCTCTATATTTGGTCAAAACATAGTGCCGCATTACCCAAACACTCCATTAATTGCCATCGATTTTAACCATAATCGAATTTGATACTCAATGACGTCAAGGCCAAAGTTTTTGATTCGAATCCAGGATCACCTGATTCCATATCAATCGAACCGCCCACACGGTTGACCGAGATGCTCCCCAGGTGAATGCAATCTGCTCATTGTCCTATTTCTTGGCACGCCTCTGATGGATCACCGTCCGCTGTTAACTAAAAGGGATGGTGGGCAACTCTAGCTTCGATACTCGCACTTTGCTCTTGCCAAAAAAATGGGACTACTAATTGCAAGCAATACAATTAGGACGGTGAATGGGGGTAGTGTCCCAGATTACAGATCTTGGTGCGACCATCAGTATTCTTTCGTATTAGAGATGGCACTTCGAAACCAACATCAATCCGAAAAAGCTTAGATGGCGTTCTATACTGCTCAATTGAACTTTCCTGCAATCCCTGAAAAGCTATGCTCCCACCGCAATCTCACCAAAGAGGCAACCACCATGCGTATCCATAATCTCTACGTTGACGACGCAGGCGAGACGCATTTTCGGGATATTGAGGTTGAGTGGACTAAAGATGGGCCGGGCGGGCGGATGTCTGACACGTTGCCTGCCACTGGCATTATCTTTCGGGAGACGCCGGGGACGTATGATTATGCGTGGCACCCGGCCCCGCGCCGCCAATATATTGTGAACCTGGATGCGGGCGTCGCGATTTCCGCTAGTGATGGAGAAACGCGGGTGATTGGGGCAGGGGAAGTGATCCTGGTTGAGGATACCCACGGCAAGGGCCATTGTTCCAAAGCGATTGAGGGGCAGATGCGGCGCTCCATCTTTATCCCGATTGAATAGGTCCACTTGAATAGGAACCTCATCCCATGAAGCTGATGCATTTCAACGATTTCCGCCTTGGCGTTTTAACCGATGCCGGTGTTGTCGACGTGACGGACCTGATTTCAGATATCCCCCACACATCCCCCGGTGACCGGATGAGCGGGCTGATCGCCAGGTTCGATGAGTATCGCGGCAAGCTGGAAGCGGCCGCCGCCGCTGGCCCCGCCGTTCCGCTGGACAGTATCCGTATCCGCCCGCCCGTGCCGCGCCCCGGCAATATCGCCTGCATGGCCGTCAACTATATGGAGAACGGCTCGCTGCCCGCCCCGCCCCCGCCCAACGGCTTCCACAAGGCCGCCAACGCCATTATCGGCGACGGCGACACCATGGTGCTGCCAGATGCGCCCGCAACGATTTTCGAGGGCGAGGCGGAATTGGCGCTGGTTATCTCCAAGCGCGCGACCAATGTTCCAGCCGAAAAAGCCTTCGAGCATATCTTCGGCTACATGAACTTCATTGGCGGCTCTGCGCGCGGCCTGCCGCCTGAGCGCAACGTGTTCTTCCAAGCCAAATCCGCGATACCTTCGCCCCCATCGGCCCGTATCTGGTAACGGCGGATGAAATCGCGGACCCGCAGAATTTGGACGTGCGCCTCACCGTCAATGGCGAAACCAAGCAGGCGTTCAATACGTCTGACATGGCGCATCACATCCCGAAAATCATTGAATGGATCAGCTCTATTCACACACTGGAACCCGGCGATATCGTCGCCACGGGCACCAACCATCGCGGCCTCAGCTCCTTCCAGGATGGCGATAAGGTGGCGCTTGAGGTCGAAAGCTTGGGCCGCCTCCACATCAACGTGCGCGACGATCTAAAACGCACCTGGGGCCGGGAAACGCGGCTAGAACGCAAAGAAGCAGGCCATGACACGCCGACGCCACAACTCACCGGCAAATACGCGCCGTAATTTGGTTCACTTCGGCTACACGCGCGAGATCGGATCACTGCTGGCTGGCCTGTCCTCAGGCGGAATACGGAGAGAGCAACGTGAAGCTTTATATGGTGCCGCTCGCGCCAAACCCAACCAAGGTCATGCTCTATCTTGCAGAGCGCGAATTGAACGGCCCGAAGCTTGGCATTGAGCAGGTTGTTGTGAATACCCTCAAAGGTCGGCACCGCGAACCAGAGCATGTGGCGCGCAACCCGTTCGCGAAGCTGCCAGTGCTGGAATTGGAAACGGGCGAATTCCTGATCGAGTCATTGACCATCATTCAGTATCTGGAGCATCGGTTTCCTGATGGCGCGATCCTGCCAGAAGCGCCCCTCGCCCGTGCTGAAGCCATGCAGATCGAGCGCATTATCGAGCTTCAGATCACCAATCGCATGAGCGCTTACGCCCACGCCACCAACTCCCCGCTTGGCTATCCGGCTGACCCTAAACGGGCGGCAGCGATCAAAGCTGAGCTGCCAGCGCCCATGAACTATGTCTCAGCCCTGCTTGATGATGGCCGGGCGATGTTGACCGGCGACCACCCATCCATCGCCGATTTCACCCTGCAATCCGCATTGCAATTCCTGCGTTTCGTGAAGGCGGACCTGCTGGAAGACTATCCAACCCTGCAAGCTTGGGACGCGCGCTTCCGCGAAACGCCAGCAGCCAAAGCCGTGCTGAAATGGTGAGCCGGCGCCCCATGGACAGATGAACTGCATTCAGCCGACCATATCCTGAATTACCAGACGATTCTTGGGAGCAGGCATATGAACGGCGTCGAATTGATCGCGGACATCCTTAAGCGCGAAGGCGTCGAGTGGATGTCTTGTTTCCCGAGCAATCCGTTGATTTCCGCAGCCGCCAAAATCGGCATCCGGCCCATCGCCTTCCGCCATGAACGCGGCGCCATGATGGCGGCGGACGGCTTCAGCCGCATCAGTGACAGGCAGCGTTTCGGCGTGGTCGCCGTACAAGCGCAGGCGGGGGCGGAAAACATCATGGGCGGGCTGGCGCAGGCCTATGCAGATAACATTCCGGTCCTGGTTTTCCTCGGCGGCAATAATCTGAACAAGCTTGGCGTGAAGCCGAATTTCAGCGCCGTCCAAAACTACCAAGGCTGGGCGAAACAGGTCGAAGCGATCTACACGCCAGACCAAGTGAGCGACGTCATGCGCCGCGCCTTCCATGCCTTGCGGAACGGCGCGCCGGGGCCGGTTGTTGTGGAGTTGACGGCGGATGTTTGCGCCCAAGAAGCGCCAGAGAGTGCGGCGCCCTATGTCTCCCCGAAGGCGGCCCGCCAGATGCCGGAGCCTAGCGATATTCGCGACGCTGCCGAAGCGCTGATCGCCGCCAAACGCCCGTTGATATGGGCAGGCGCCGGGGTGCTGTTTTCAGGCGCGACGGAGGCTTTACAGGAACTGGCTGAACTTACCGCGACGCCAGTCTTTTGCACCATGCCCGGCAAATCCGCCATTGATGAGCGGCATCCCTTAGCGCTTGGCGCCGGTAGCGGCGCAACGACGAAACCGGCGCATGAATGGCTTTCAAACAGCGATGTACTGCTAGCGCTCGGCTCCAGCCTGACACGCTCGCCCTACGGCCAAGCCGTGCGTAGCGGCAAGACGATCATCCACAACACCAACAACCCGGATGATGTGAACAAGGACGAAGCGGCGGATATCGCGCTCATTGGCGACACGAAGCTAACGATTGAGGCGCTCGTCGCTTGCGTTAAGACGCTTGGCGGCGGAGCGGGCGCAGACAATTTGGCGCACGCAAAGGTCGATGTCGCCGCCGTCAAAGCCGCATGGATGGAAGAATGGACGCCCATCCTGGAGTCCGACGAAGAGCCCATCAGCTATTATCGCGTCATCCACGAGATGAACAAAACGCTGGATCTCGAGAACAGCATCGTCACCCATGACGCTGGCGCGCCGCGCGATACGATCGTGCCTTTTTATCAAGCGACGGTTCCGCACAGCTATATCGGCTGGGGCAAGACCACTCATCTTGGCTTCGGCATTCCGTTGATGATCGGCGCCAAAATGGCCGCGCCTGATAAATTCTGTTTAAACATGATGGGCGATGGCGCTTTCGGCATGTCCGGCACAGATATCGAAACCGCCGCCCGCTCCGGCGCCGCAATCACAACCGTATTGCTGAACAACAGCGCCATGGCCACATATTCCGGCCCCACCCAAGGCGCCATTGGCGAGGAAGCCCGGCAGGAATTCGGCGTTTCACATATGCAAGGCGATTACGCAAAGATCGCCGAAGGGATGGGCGCGGTTGGCATCCACGTGAACAAACCGTCAGAGATCGCGCCAGCGCTTAAGGAGGCGCAACGGTTGAACGCAGAAGGCAAAACCGTGTTGATCGACATCCGCGCCAATGTCGAAGACCGGCGGTCAAAGTTCTAGGCTAGCAGTTGGAGGTAGAGATGCAGATGCTCGTTTGGAAATTGGCTCCAAAAGCCCAAACGCGCGCGCAGAACTACCAATGATCCGCGCAATCACGCGCGATCAACGGAATGTCGCCGTGTTGGCGACATGCCAGATGCTTTACAATTCTGGCCGCTCGCTCCTGGTGGCGACCAGTCCGCTGATTGCTTATGAGATCGCGCCGGATAAAGCGCTTTCTACAGTTCCCATATCGCTTGCGGTCATCGGGACCGCCGCGGCCAGCATCCCTGCCTCAATGCTGATGCAGCGGATTGGCCGTGGGCCTGGGTTTGCGGTTGGCTCCGCCGTCGGCGTGATTGGCGGGCTTGGGTGCATTTGGGGCATATATATCGAAGATTTTCTCACCTTCTGCCTGGGCACCCTGCTGTTCGGCCTGTTTTCTGGCTTTGCGCAGCTTTACCGCTTTGCTGCTGCAGATGTCGCGGCCCCCGCCTTTAAAGCCCGCGCAATTTCGCTGGTGCTAACGGGCGGCCTCGTCGCCGCCTTCGTCGGGCCGGAGCTCGCTAAAGCGGGTCACACGATGATCGACGGCAAGCCCTTCATGGCCTCATACATGTTCCTGGTTGGCCTGACTGTGCTGAGCGGCCTGGTCGTCCTCGCGGTTGATATTCCAAAACTGACCCCGAAGGAGAAACAAGCTGGCGGTCGAAGCATTGGCCAGATCATGCGCCAGCCCGTTTTCATCGTCGCAACCTTCTGCGCGATGATCGGCCAAGCGGTCATGAACCTGCTGATGACCTCTACACCACTCGCGATGCATCACGCTGAGCATATGTTTAGTTCAACCGCGCTGGTGATCGAGTGGCATATCTTTTTCATGTATGCGCCGGGCTTCTTTACCGGCTCAATCATCAAACGGATCGGCGTGGTTCCGGTGATTGCTATCGGAATCGCGATCCAGGCGATCTGTGTGATAATCGCGCTTTCGGGTCAGGAGGTTATCCACTTCTGGGCGGCAATGGCGCTGCTTGGTCTCGGCTGGAACTTCGCCTTCACAGGCTCCACCAACCTTTTGACAGAAGCCCATACGCCCGCCGAACGCGCCAAGACCCAAGCCGCGACCAACTTCATCATCTTCTCCCTGGTCGCGATTGGCTCGCTATCATCCGGCGCGTTGATGCACGCATTCGGCTGGACTTGGGTAAATCTGGGCGCATTACCCTTGCTGCTGCTTTCTCTGGCCGCCGCTCTATGGCTCGGCTACCAAAGGCGCCACAGCAACGCCGCAATTCCTCCGCAATCGACGTAATATTATCTCCGCTGAACCATCCAACGAGGCCAACATGCGTATTCTGACAATCCTTTGCCTGCTCCTCCTGCTCCCCGCCGGCACGATGGCCGATGAGGTCAAGCGGCGCATCAGCGTAACCGGGCAAGCCAGCGTTACAGCCGCCCCTGATATGGCGATGATTAGTGTCGGCGTTCAGACAACAGGCGAAACAGCAGCAAACGCTATCGCCGCAAATTCAGCCGCGATGCAGAGCGTGTTCACGGCGATCGCAGGCGCTGGGATTGATGCAAAGGATGTGCAGACCAGCCAATTTAATGTTAGCCCCGTATGGCAGGACCGGCGGAAACAACGGGACGGGCCGCCGCTTATTGTTGGCTTTCAGGTGGATAATCAGGTCCGCATCAAGGTGCGTAACGTCGATAACATCGGCAGCGTCATTGACGCCCTTGCGACAGCTGGCGCTAACCGGTTCAACGCGATCAGTTTCCAGATCGAAAATCCCGAGCCGCTGCTCGATCAAGCCAGGGCCGACGCGGTGAAAGACGCCCGGCGCAAAGCGGAGCTAATGGCGCATGCAGCCGGCGTCGAGCTTGGCGACGTTATCCGCATCAGCGATGCGCAACGCGCGCCGCGCGGCGGCGGCCAGATGATGGAAATGGCCGCCATGTCCCGCGCAGCGCCAATCGCTCAGGGCGAGCTTTCCCTCTCAACGCAGGCATTCGTTGTGTTTGAGATTGATGACTAAGGCCTAAACGTTAAATCGGAACAGCATCACGTCGCCATCATGGACAACGTAATTGCGGCCTTCCTGGCGCATTTTTCCAGCTTCCTTTGCGCCGGTTTCGCCGCCTAGGCTCGTGTAGTCTTCATAAGCGATTGTTTCGGCTGCGATGAAGCCGCGCTCGAAGTCGGTGTGGATTTCTCCTGCCGCTTCGGGGGCTGCGGCGCCGTTGCGAACGGTCCAGGCGCGGGCCTCTTTCGGGCCTGCCGTGAAGAATGTGATGAGGCCAAGCAGTTCGTAGCCTGCTCGGATAACGCGGTTGAGGCCGGGTTCTTCGAGACCGATTGTCTCAAGGAACTCCGCCTTTTCCTCATCGGTTGATAGCTGGGCGATTTCGGACTCGATCGCGGCAGACACAACCACATATGATGCGCCCTCGGCTTCCGCCTTGGCGCGCACGAGCTCGGTCAATGCGTTGCCGTCAGCCGCCGAATCTTCTTCGACATTGCAGACATAGAGTACGGGCTTAAAGGTCAACAATTGTAGACCTTTTGCGATCTTGGCGTCTTCCTTGTTGGGGAACTCCACCGTCCGTGCTGGCTTGCCGTCCTTAAGCGCTTCGACCAGCGGGCCCATAACATCCGCCTGAATTTTCGCTTCTTTGTCGCCCGTTTGGCCGCGCTTGCGGGCTTGTTCGTAGCGGCGTTCCAGGCTTTCCAAGTCGGATAGCATCAATTCCGTTTCAACGATCTCAGCATCCCGGATCGGATCAACAGAGCCTTCGACATGGGTAATATCGCCCTCTTCGAAGCAACGCAGAACGTGGGCGATAGCGTCCACTTCACGGATGTTGCCAAGGAATTGGTTGCCCAAGCCTTCGCCAAGGCTAGCCCCGCGCACAAGGCCTGCGATATCAACAAACTCAAGTTGCGTCGCGATCACCTTTGCGGATTTGGCTGTCGTCGCGAGCGCATCAAGCCGAGGATCCGGCACGGCGACACGACCGACATTCGGCTCGATCGTGCAGAACGGATAATTCGCCGACTCGGCGGCAGCCGTTGCTGTCAAAGCATTGAAAAGCGTGGACTTGCCGACGTTCGGCAGCCCGACGATGCCACAATTAAAACCCATAACTCAGAACCCTTGTCTTCGGTTTGGTCTCTGTCCTACAGCCTTTTCCTCCTCTCCCCGGCCCTCTCCCCCCTGTGGGTGGAGAGGGAGAAAATGCGCCCCCTCGCCCCCAACAGGGGGGAGAGGGTTGGGGAGAGGGGGGAAGCCCGCGGAAGCGGAACCAACCGTCGTTAAATGCCGAAACGCCGAACCTAGCCCCAAAGATCTTGGGGCGGCGGCGCAATGTTGGAGCCCGTATAGCAAAGCCCGGGCGTCCGGTCTTCCGCTAAACGCAGCGGGCCGTCCAAATCAACGAATTGAGCGCCGCCTGCGACAAGCATCGCCGGGGCCATCGCCAAGGATGAGCCGAGCATACAGCCGACCATCACTTGCATATCAGCCGCCAAGATGGCTTCGCGGAACTTAAGCGCTTCAGTCAGCCCGCCAGTTTTATCAAGCTTGATGTTGACGACATCATACCGGCCTTTGAGCGACGCGATATCTGCCGCCGTATGGGCGGATTCATCGGCGCAAAGCGGTACCGGATGCAGCACATCCGCCAAAGCGGCGTCGGCATCGGCTGGCAGCGGCTGTTCGATCATGGCGACGCCAAGTTTTGCCAGTTCAGCGGAAAATGACTCGACCATATCCGCCGTCCAGCCTTCGTTGGCGTCAACAATCAGGACTGCGTTTGGCGCGTTTTCTCGTATCGCGGCGACCCGATCCAAGTCGCCTTCCCCCGCAAGCTTAATCTTCAGCAACGGTCGGTCTTTGGCGGCGAGCGCGGCCGCACCCATTGCTTCTGGCGTATCCAAGCTGAGGGTGTAAGCCGTCACGACACCTTCTGGCGCAGACAGTCCCGCTAAATCCCATGCGCGTTTGCCTGTGCGTTTCGCCTCTAAGTCCCAGAGCGCGCAATCGACGGCGTTCCTGGCGGCGCCTGGCTTCATCAGGTCTTGGATAGCTATTCGGTCGGCCCCGCCGCGCAAAGCGCCGTCAACTTCCGCTATCTCAGCCAGTACCGACTCAAGCGTCTCGTCATAACGCGCATAGGGCATACATTCGCCACGCCCGACAAAATCGCCGTCGCTTACTTCCGCGACAACCGCCCGGCTTTCGGTGCGCGCGCCCCGACTAATGCGGAAAACGCCCCGGATTGGGAATACTTCTTCGGCAGCTTTGAGCGTTATGGACATGACGATGCGCGCTATATTTTCTGCAATTCGTCGACGATGCGGCCCGGCCCTTGGCGGATCGGATCAACCGTCGGCAGACCATAACGCTGCTCAATTTCCGCCATCAGTTTATCGCCTGCCTCAGCGGAAACCTGAGATGTGTTCACGCTAATTCCGGCAAAGCGGACGGCAGGATTGGTGAGCTTCGCCAGCATCACATACTGCTCAAGCGCGTCCTCAATCTTCGGAATCGGCATATGAGGCAGATTGCGCATATGGGTCCGCGTCGGCTCATGGCAAAGCACCAGCGCATCCGGTTGTGAGCCGTGCATTAGCCCAAGCGTGACGCCGGCATAAGCCGCATGGAACAAAGAACCCTGCCCTTCGACCACATCCCAATGGTCTGGGTCATTCGCGGGCGAGAGCCATTCGGCGGCCCCAGCCGTGAAGTCAGAGATGATGGCGTCAATCGCAATGCCGCGCTCCGCGATTAGAACGCCGGTTTGGCCGGTGGCGCGGAAATCGGCATTCATACCGCGCGCATTCATTTCCTTAGCAATGGCGAGAGCGGCGTATTTCTTGCCGATGGAACAATCCATGCCGACCGTCAAAACGCGCTTGCCTGCCCGCTTCTCGCCACGTCCCGTGCCGAACTCCCGCGTTGGATGGCGGAGGTTGTGGAGCGTGCGCCCATGCTTCTCCGCAGCATCTTTCACGGCGGGGAAAGCCTCAAGCCGTGCATGCAGACCAGACGCTACATCCATGCCCGCTTCAATGGCGGAAACGACATCTGCGATCCAATGTTCCGGCAAAAACCCGCCCTGGTTCACAACGCCAATGACAAGCGTGCCAGCGCCCTTCGCCGCCGCTTCGGCGACGCTGAGATCAGGCAATTTGCAATTAGCGCCGCAGCCCGGCAGCCGCACTTGGCCGACACACCAATCCGGGCGCCAGTCGGCGATGCCGTCTGCCGTTTTGGCGGCAAGTTGGTCCGGCACATCGCCTAGATAGAGCGCGTAGGGTTTCCGCAATTCCATGACGTCCGTCCTTAGCGCTTCGGCTGCAGTTCTTCGACGAGCCGAGCCAGAACGCTGGCCCCGATAGGCAGAACGCTGTCGTTGAAATCATATTGCGGGTGATGGACGTTTTCTTTGGAGGCGCCGCCGCCCTGGCCGAGCCACAAATAACAACCGGGCTTTTCGTCCAGCATGAAGGCGAAATCTTCGCCGCCCATGGTTGGGTCAACGTCGTCTCGCACATTCTCCGGCCCAACGATTCCGCCTGCGACTTGAGCCGCCAGCGCCGTCTGCGCTTCGTGATTGACTGTCGCCGGGTATCCTCGCCGGTAATCAACCTCAGCAGCGCCGCCCATGCCAGCCGCAATGCCTTCCGCAATGCGCTTCATACCGGCCTCGACCATGTCCTGAACATCCGGGTTAAAGGTGCGGACGGTGCCAGAGAGGACAGCGTCCTCTGGGATCACGTTAAACGCCGCGCCCGCATGGAACATCGTGATGGAGATTACGGCTGTATCAATCGGGTCCTTGGACCGGCTGACCAGCGACTGCAGCGCCGTTACAATCTGGCTGCCGATAACGATAGGATCGACGCCATTCTGCGGCATCGCACCATGGGCGCCCTTGCCTTTCACCGTGATGTCGAACTTATCCGCCGCCGCCATAATCGGCCCTGGGACAGCAGCGATGGAGCCAGCAGGCATCTGCGGCCAGTTATGCAAGCCGTAGACCTGGTCGCAGGGAAATTTCTCGAACAGGCCATCATCCATCATGGCTTTGGCGCCGGCATAGCCCTCTTCAGCCGGCTGGAAGATCACGTTTACAGTGCCGTTGAAGTTTCGCGTTTCCGCCAGATATTTGGCGGCGCCCAGCAACATTGTCGTGTGCCCATCATGGCCGCAAGCATGCATCACCCCTGCGTTCTGGGATTTCCACGGCGTGTCGTTCATCTCGTCAATCGGCAGGGCGTCCATATCTGCGCGGAGGCCAATCGACGGGCCGTCGCCAGCGCCCTTAATCACCCCGACAACGCCGGTCTTGCCAAGCCCCTTGGTGACTTCAATGCCCCAGGATTCTAGCAGCTCTGCTACCCGCGCGGAGGTCCGGACCTCCTCATAGGCAAGTTCCGGGTGCATATGAAAATCACGGCGCCATTCCGTCATTTCTTCTTCGAGGGCGGCGATGGAATTGATGATGGGCATGTGGATAGTCCCTTGCTAGGAAAGATGATTGAATTCGTTCTATCCCGAATCAGCGATTGAGGCCATGGACGGCGGCGGCGCAAAAACCAAAATGCCAAAGAACGGGATGCCAGAGAAGGTGACGCCGATGATGGCCCAGTTCCTGGCCATCCGCGAAGCCAACC
Source organism: Alphaproteobacteria bacterium (assembly GCA_038102935.1). Classification (GTDB taxonomy): domain Bacteria; phylum Pseudomonadota; class Alphaproteobacteria; order Bin95; family Bin95; genus VMCJ01. The sequence continues at coordinate 11,329 of JAYNYG010000066.1, forward strand.
CTGGCTATATGCTGTTCTACCGCATGGGCGATTTCTATGAGCTGTTTTTCGAAGACGCAGAGAAAGCCGCTGAAACGCTCGACATAACACTGACCAAGCGCGGCCAGCATGGCGGCGACCCTATTCCTATGGCCGGCGTGCCTGTCAAAAGCCATGAGGCCTATCTGGAACGCTTGATCCGTGCAGGCCACAAAGTCGCGATCTGCGAGCAGATGGAGGACCCGGCGGAAGCTAAAAAACGCGCCGGAAAAACATTGGTTGAGCGCGGCGTGGTCCGGCTGGTCACGCCCGGCACGCTGACCGAAGACAGTCTGCTCGATGCGCGCCGCCATAACTTCTTGGCCGCTCTCGCTGAAATTGGCGGCAAGCAGGCGCTCGCATGGCTGGACCTTTCAACCGGCCGTTTTGAAACAGAGCCGCTGGCGAAAGACGGTCTTGCCCCTGCCCTCGCGCGCATCGAACCGAATGAGCTGCTGTTGGCGGATAAGCTGCTGGACCGGGATGATATCCACTCAGCGCTCGAAGACAGCCCAGCCACGCTGACAGACCTCCCCTCGGCGCGCTTCGATAGCGCCAATGCCGAACGGCGGTTGAAGTTAGCCTTCAACGTGGATGCGCTGGATGGTTTCGGTGCATTCGAGCGGGCGGAGATCGCCGCCGCAGGCGCGCTTGTGGACTACGTGGACCTAACCCAGCAAGGCCATGCGCCGCGCCTGGACCCGCCGCAACGCTTCGCTGGCGACGCGGCGATGCAAATCGACCCGGCGACCCGGCGCAGTCTGGAGCTATTCCGCACCCAATCCGGCGACCGCAAAGGCTCGCTCCTGAGCGCTATCGACCGCACATCGACCAGCGCAGGCGCGCGCCTGCTGGCTGGATGGCTGGCTGCGCCTTTGGCCGATCCCGCTGGCATTTCAGCCCGTCAGGACGCGGTGCAGCATTTCCTCGAAGGCCCGATCTTGCGCGGAGATGTTCGCGACCAGCTTGGGCAAGCGCCGGACTTGGCCCGCGCCCTCTCCCGCATAGCCCTTGATCGTGGCGGCCCGCGTGATCTGGCGGCGACGGCGGCTGCCCTAACCTGCGCCGAGGCTGTCCGCAGCCTGCTGAACGCCAGTGACGCCCTTGCAGCGACGCCATCTCTCTTGCTTGAAGCCGCTGAACGCCTGACGGGCCATTCTGATTTGGCGAACACGCTAGCCAATGCGCTCGCAGATGAACTGCCGCTACTTGCCCGTGACGGTGGATTCATCCGCAGCGGATATGATCCAGAACTAGACGACCTTCGCGCACTCCGTGACGATAGCCGCCGCCTAATCGCCGCCCTGCAAGCGCGCTACGCTGAGGACACAAATGTTCCGGCGCTTAAGCTGAAACACAACGCCGTGCTCGGCTATTTCGTCGAGACGACGCCAACCAATGAGGCGAAGCTGGTCGCCGACGAACGCTTTATCCGACGCCAGACCATGGCGAACGCTGTGCGGTTCTCAACGGTCGAGCTTTCGGACCTTGAAGCCAAGATCGCCAGCGCTGCGGATAGGGCTCTCGCGCGGGAGCTTGAGTTATTCGCAGGCCTAATCAACGTCGTAAAAGACGCTAGCGACGCTCTAGCCCGTTTGGCTGACGCATTGGCCTTGATTGACGTTTCAGCAGCGCTTGCACATCTCGCAGCCGAGCAGAACCTCGCGCGTCCCAGGGTCGATGGCAGCTTACGCTTTGACATCAAAAGCGGACGCCATCCTGTAGTCGAACAAGCATTGCCATCTGGCGCGTTCGTGCCGAATGACTGCGACCTTTCCGTTGAAACGGCGAACCGGCTTTGGCTCATCACCGGGCCGAATATGGCGGGTAAAAGCACCTATCTCCGGCAGAATGCCCTTATCGCGATTATGGCGCAGATCGGGTCTTTTGTGCCTGCCGCCAGCGCCCATATCGGCGTGGTAGATCGCCTGTTCAGCCGTGTCGGCGCGTCGGATGATCTGGCGCGCGGGCGATCAACCTTCATGGTGGAGATGGTGGAAACCGCCGCGATCTTGAACCAGGCTGGGCCACGCGCGCTGGTAATCCTGGATGAAATCGGGCGCGGCACGGCGACATATGACGGCTTGTCCATCGCCTGGGCCGCCGTTGAGCGGCTACACAACAAGAACCGTTGCCGAGGCCTGTTCGCCACGCATTATCATGAACTGACGGCGCTGGCGGAAAAGCTTGACGGCCTTGGCCTCGCCTCCATGCGCGTGAAGGAATGGCAAGGCGATATCGCCTTTCTGCATGAAGTGGCGCCGGGCGCTGCGGACCGGTCTTATGGCGTCCATGTCGCAAGGCTGGCGGGCTTGCCGCGCGATGTCGTTAAGCGGGCTGGGGACGTGCTGACGCACTTAGAAGCTGGCGATGGCCCTGATGGCAAAAAGGCTGCGGCGCCTCTGCCACTGTTCGCCCACGTAGCGCCAACTATGGCGGAGCCAGAGCCTGAACCGATCATTCCGCCACAGCCGCCAAGCCATATTGAAGCCATCGAGCAGCTTAAGGCCGTAGAGCCAGATGCTTTGACGCCGCGCGCGGCGCTAGAACTGATATATTCTTTGGCAGCCCTGGCGAAAGAAGATGGAGACACATTATGATGCAGATATCTGACCGCTTCTTGGTAGACGCAGCCGCAATGGCCGCTGAGATAGAAACGGCCCGGAAGGACATTGCGACCGAAATGCGTGAATTTCCAACGCCCTTCCCGGCCTGCGATGTGCATTTCACGCGGCTATCCGAAGAACGCAGCCGCCTGCAGCGCATGGCTGCTGCACTGGAGGATTTCCGCAATGCCGCCAATGCCGAAGCGGCGCCCCTAATTCACCCGCGCGATACGGTTTTCATGCCAGACGGCACGAAACAGTATCAGCCAGAACCTGCCTGAGTACAAAAAGCCCGCCGTAGAGACAAACCTCTAAGGCGGGCTTTTTCGTAGGCCGAGCAGACCTCTAGGCCAGATCAGCTAGAATAAAGTCACTGGCGTCCAAATTGGCAGCCGCGACGCCGATCAACGTGATGACGTTTGAGCTGCCGAGCGAGATGACGGCATTGCCTTCACTCTCACTAATCGCACCTTCGATGGCTTCAAACGTTGGAAACAGCCCTGTTTCCAGGTTGAGGCCGCGGAAATCGATCTTATCGATACCATTTTCAAAGTCGAAGATGATATCGAGTCCGCTGCCGCTTGAGAATGCGAACCGGTCCGCCGCCCCATCGCCGCCTTGATCAACAAGACCGCCTACAAGCTGGTCATTGCCGGAACCGCCAATAATCCGGTCAGCGCCAGCTCCGCCTTCGATGATATCATCGCCGGCTTGACCGTTGATGCGGTCAATGCCGTCGCCGCCGCGCAGGCCGGACTCAACGGCAGCAGGAACACCACCGGGTCCAACCTGAACCGCCTCGAAAATGGCGTTGCCGCCAGCAGCGCCCTCGCCGTCACCCTCATCAACACCGATCGCGTCGTTGCCAGCGCCGCCGATAATGATGTCATTGCCATCGCCGCCTTGCAGTAAATCTGCCCCGGCATTGCCTTTAAGAAGATCGTTGTCGGCGCCGCCGTTAAGGAAATCATCGCCGCCAGAGCCGATCAGCGTATCATCGCCTGCATTGCCATTCAGAACGTCATTGCCGCTTCCGCCAATGAAGGTCTGACCGTCGACATTACCATTCAAAACACCGTTCTGGCCTGGACCAAAATCAAGGATAAACACTTCGACATTGGCGAAAGCGCCGACAGTCGTTCCGGGCGCGATGATCACTGTATCGATGCCGGCTTCAGCATCTTCAGTGATCGTATCTTCCGAGCTGTCGACGAAGTATGTGTCGTTCCCCGCGCCACCGGCCATGGAGTCAGCGCCAAACCCGCCGATCAAGCGATCTTTGCCAGCGCCGCCTTGCAGGATGTCGTTGCCGCTATTGCCAAAGAGAACGTCATTGCCGATCCCGCCATCGATCAAGTCTTCGCCGGCGAGGCCAATCAGTCGGTCATTGCCGTTGTTGCCCAATAGCGTATTTATCCCGGCTGACCCGATAACGACATCATTGAAGACAGTACCGACAACACCTTCTATGTCATCCAGATCGTCGGAGCCATTGACCCCCTTATCGGCGCTGCCAGCCCGCAAATCGACGCGAACTTGGCTGTCAAACCTTTCATAAGTAATGAAGTCGTTTCCGCCAGCGCCGCGAATGTCATCGTCGCCTCGCAGGCTCTCGAACAGGTTGACGCCTTCATCGCCGACAAGGACATCGTCAAAATTCGAGCCTGTCAGCCCCTATATTCCAAGCAGTAAATCCATTCCGCCGAACCCATCATTCGCCGTATCATCAGCGATACTGGCGAATACGCCGGACGTCGAGGTGATATAGCTGGCGATATCAAGGGCGCCTAAACGGCCATCGATCGTGTCGTCGCCAGCGTCGCCGATGAAGCTCTCTTGAAGGGCGGCGGGTTTGAGGTTTGATCCGAGCAAGATATCGTTGAATGCAGAACCACGGACTTCGAAAACAGACCCGACGGCAAAGGCGTCGACGCCGACATCCGAAGCGTCCGCCAGATTGATGCCGCGACCTTCACCGGCGCCGAGATCAACACGAACGCCGTCTTTGGCGCCGGTATACTCGATCCGGGTGAAGCCATTGCCAGTGATCGCATCGTCGCCAGCGCCGCCGCGGAATACATTGAACGCGCTTTGGCCTGCCGGACCGCCACTATTGAAGCCAGCGGAGGCGACAAATGTATCATTGAACCGGCTGCCAAGAACACGCTCAATCCCGGTTAACGTGTCGGTTCCAACAGACGCATCGCCCGTGACAGTCGCAATGGAATCCAGATTGACGATGATCGCAGCGGTCGCGTCACTGCGATAATCGGCCGTATCGAGGCCATCCCGCCCGTTGATGGCGTCATCGCCGCCACGGCCGCGGAAGATGTTGTTGTTCTGATCACCGGCCAACGCATCATTGATGTCCATCATCAAATCATTTGGGATCAGATTGGGATCGTTTTAACGGAGGATTG
>JAYNYG010000019.1:0-38034 GCA_038102935.1 Alphaproteobacteria bacterium
TCCTCCGTTAAAACGATCCCAATCTGATCCCAAATGATTTGATGATGGACACTTGCTTGCAGAGAAAGTCGGTCCGTGCCGCATTCTTGAAGTAGAGAGGGTCCTACCTGGAAAGCTGGACTTAGCCCCAGTTGCCGGCGCGGCCTACACTGGGCATGTGGTCATTGTTAATATCAATCGAGGTCATGCCCGTTGTTGGCATGTGGTCATTGTTGATATCAATTGAGGCCGTGCCCGTCATTGGCATGTGGTCATTGTTAATATCGATGCCGCCGGATACATCGTCCAGAGCTTCGTCTTTGATTTCCGTTGGTGCGTTTTCCTTAGTCATTGTTCATCCCCTTATTGTGTTAAACTTTCATCTGCGGTTCGTCTTGTCTGTACTAAAAGTAATAGCGCTTTGGGTTAGTACTAGTGACGGATCGCACACTTTTGCACTCGGCCAAAAAAGTCTTGGCAGCGCTAATTGAACCGCTTCGATGGTAATGAATTGCCGATATAGCTATCGAAAGGCTCCGCTGGCATAACAAGCAATCATCAATTTGGAGCAGTATTAATGGACGTTCTTGACGCCATCCAAGCGCGGAAATCAATTCGCGCATTCACGGATCAACCGGTGCCGGAAGATGCGCTGCGCCGCATGCTGGAAATCTCGCAGCGCGCGCCAAGCGGCACGAACACGCAGCCCTGGCATGTGTATCTCTGCGCTGGGGATGTGAAGCAGGCGATCACCGATGACGTGCTGGATTTGGCCCGTGCAGGCAAAGGTTCAAAATACGAGGACCACGATTACTATCCAGCCGTATGGCAGGACGTGCATCGCGAACGCAGGCGCGGCGTTGGCTGGGGCCTCTATGGCTTGCTCGGCATCCAAAAGGGCGACCGGGAAGGCAGCGCCAAGCAGGGCGCCAGAAACTTCAAGTTCTTCGATGCGCCGGTCGGCCTGTTCGTAACGATTGACGGCTATATGGCGCGCGGCAACTGGGCGGACGTTGGAATGTATATCCAAACGCTCATGCTGGCGGCGAAGGGCGTTGGGCTCGATACCTGCGCGCAGGCGGCATGGATCCAATTCCAAGAGCCAATCTACCGCCACCTCAACATTCCGGAAGATCAGGAGCTCGTGACGGGCATGTGCATCGGTTATGCCGACGATACGGCCATTGAAAACACGCTGGTCAGCGACCGGGAAGAATTGGACAACGTCGTCCATATGGTTGGGTTCTGACCAACCCTCGTCAAAGCCGGGCCTGTGCCGACTATTGTCGGCACAGGCCCTAACAGGCTTTACTTCACGCGTTCGATCACCGTGGCGATGCCTTGGCCGACGCCGATGCACATGGTGCAGAGCGCACGGTCGAGCCCGCGTTCTTCAAGCTCATACATCGCTGTCATCATTAGGCGCGCGCCGGACATGCCGAGCGGATGGCCAAGCGCAATCGCGCCGCCATTCGGGTTCACATGCTCGCCATCATCTGGCAGGCCGAGATCACGGGTGACGGCGAGGCCTTGGGCCGCGAAAGCCTCATTCAGCTCAATCACGTCAATATCGCCGATCTTTAGGCCAAGGCGCTGAAGCAGCTTGTGACTGGCAGGCGCTGGGCCAAAGCCCATGATCCGAGGCGCGACGCCAGCGGTCGCCATGCCGAGGATCCGGGCGCGCGGTGTCAGGCCATGTTTCTTCGCGCCCTCTTCTGACGCCAGAACCATCGCGCATGCGCCGTCATTCACGCCAGATGCATTCCCAGCCGTGACGGAACCGCCTTCACGGAACGGCGCGCGCAGCTTGCCGAGGCCTTCCAGGGTCGTGCCTTCGCGGGGATGTTCATCCAGCTCAACAATGATCGGATCGCCCTTACGCTGCTTGATCGTGACGGGCGTGATTTCTTTAGCGAGGCGGCCATTCTTCTGGGCGGCGACGGCGCGCATCTGCGAGCGATAGGCAAACGCATCCTGGTCTTCACGGTTGACCTGGAATTCTTCAGCGACGTTTTCTGCCGTCTCCGGCATGCTGTCGATGCCGTATTGCTTCTTCATCATCGGATTGACGAAGCGCCAGCCGATGGTGGTGTCGAACACTTCGCTATTGGAGCGAGAGAATGCCGTTTCCGCTTTTCCCATAACGAAGGGCGCGCGGGTCATGCTCTCAACGCCGCCAGAGACCATCAGGTCCGCATCGCCGGATTTGATGGCGCGGGCGGCGGTGCCCGTCGCGTCCATGCCGGACCCGCAAAGCCGGTTGACCGTGCCGCCAGGCACACTGTCCGGCATGCCCGCAAGCAGGGCAGACATACGCGCGACGTTGCGATTGTCCTCACCGGCCTGGTTGGCGCAACCGAAGATCACGTCTTCAACGGCGGCCCAATCAACGTTCGGGTTCCGCTCCATCAGGGCTTTCAGCGGGATGGCGCCAAGGTCATCGGTGCGCACTTGCGCCAAGGATCCGCCGTAGCGGCCAATTGGGGTGCGCACGCCGTCACAAATATAGGCTTCAGCCATGATGTCGTCTCCTCCTGGGTGCAGGTCAATCCGCCTGCGTTTTGTTGGTTTCGCGGGTATCGTAATCCCGTATGTGGGGATAGGCTAGGCTGTGACAGGCAGGGCTGGAGGAAGCGCTATGTATGACGTGGTCATTGTGGGCGGAGGTTTACACGGCGGGTTCTCGGCATGGCATTTGCTGCAGCGGGAGCCGGGGCTGAAGATCGCGCTGATTGAGAAAGATTCCACATATTCCCATGCTGCGTCTGCGCGCTCGAGCGCCGGTGTGCGCGTGCTTTTCAGCCAGGAAGAGAATTTGCGGATGTCCCAATACGGCCATGAGGTCTATGGGAACTTCGGCGACCTAATGGCGCTCGATGGCGAGCCGCAGCCGCTCACCTTCTGGCGCCAAGGCTATATGTTCATCGCCAACACGCCGGAACAGGCGGAGGATATGGCGGCCAACCATGCGCTGCAGACCGCGATGGGCGCGGAAGCGGACCTGTTGGACCCCGCCGCATTGCAGGCCCTGCTGCCCTCATTCCGTACCAACGATGTGACGCTCGCTTGTCATTCGCCCAAGGATGGCTGGCTGGATCCCTATGGCGCGCTAACAAGCCTTCGCCGCAAGAACCAAGCGTTGGGCGCTAAATATATCGACGGCGTTGTCACGGGCTTCGAGCAATCTGGCGGTAAGATCACGGGCGCCCTCCTGGATGATGGACAGACCTTACAAGCCGAATGGTTCGTCAACGCCACAGGCGCTTGGGGTCATGAGATATCGAAGATGGTCGGCTTTGAAATTCCGGTCGTGCCGCTACCCCGCACCCAATTCTATTTCGAATGCCGGGAAGAGGTGGAGCCATTCGGGCTGACCATTGACGGCAGGGGCTGCAGTGTGCGCCCTGAGGGCAAGGGCTACATCACGGGCCGCACACATTTTGAGCGTGCGGGGGCTTTTAACTGGGAGCCGAATGAAGACCATTTTTACGAGGAAAACTGGCCGCTTGCCGCCCATCGCGTGCCAAAGTTTGAGGCGGTGAAGCTTCAAGCCTCCTGGAATTGTCACTACGCCTATAGCACCTGGGACGGCAACATGCTGATGGGCGCATGGCCTGGCGCGCCTGCGAATTTCCTGATGACCACGGGCTATTCCGGCCACGGCCTGCAACATGCGCCTGCCGCTGGGCGGGCGATCTCAGAACTCATCCTGGATGGCGGCTTCCAGACGCTGGACTTGACGCGTTTCGCCGCAAGCCGTGTGCAGGAAGGCCGCAAAGAGCCAGAGCGTGGGGTCAAGGCTTAAGGGCGGGCCAGCTATGATGCGGAACCTGATGAAGGAGAAAATCGCAAGCGGAGACCCAGCGTTCGGCGTATCGATCATGTTTCCTTCGCCGCAGATCGTAGAGATGGTCGGCCATGCCGGGTTCGATTGGGCGCTGCTGGACCTGGAGCACGGCTCCATCGGCCCGGCGGACTTGGAATTGATGGCGATGGCGGCGGATGCTGTCGGGATCACAGCCATCGCCCGGCCGAAAAGCAATTCCAGCAGCGATATTCAGGCGGTGATGGATCGCGGCGTCAAAGGCGTTCAGATCCCGCATATCCGCAATAAGGCGGAGGCGGAGCGCGCCGTCGCCGCAGTAAAATTCGGGCCGGAAGGCGCACGCGGATTGGCGGCGGGAACGCGTCCGGATCGCTGGGGCCTCGGTGGCAAAATGACGGATTTCGTGACGCAGGCGAATGCCCAATCCCTCGTCTGCCTGCAGATCGAGGATGCCGAGGCGCTGCCGCACGTGGACGACATTTTGACGGTCCCCGGCGTCGATGTGTTTTTCATTGGCCCCTCGGACTTGTCGCAATCTATGGGCTATCCGGGAAATCCAAAAGCGCCGCCGGTCGCTGCCGCGATCTCGGAAACGCTGGCGAAAATCAGGGCTGCTGGCTGCGCGCCAGGCATGCCGGCAACAGCGGAGGCATTGGACGCCGTTCGCGCCGAGGGCTGCCTCTATATCTACACACACTTACCGAAGCTGCTGGGGGCGGGAACAAGCGCATATCTCGCAAAAGCCCACGCACGGCCTAACGCATAACGACCATAGGAACGCTGAAGATGCCGCTTGGAGAACACGCCGCCGCCAACCCAAACAAGATCGCGACCATCATGGCGGGCTCCGGGGAAAGCCTGACATTTGGCGAACTGAATAGCCGGAGCATCCGCTTGGCGCGCCTGTTTCAAGCACATGGGCTTAGGGAGGGCGATGTCGTCGCGCTCTTCATGGAGAACAACATCCGCTACCACGAGGTCTACTGGGCAGTCGTGCGCATGGGCATGTATGTCTGCGCCGTGAACAAGTATCTGACCGCCGATGAGGCCGCGTATATCTTCTCGGATTCTGGCTGCAAGGCGCTGGTCACCTCTGCCGCATTAGGCGGAGTGGCGAAGGATGTGCCGGGCGGCGGGCTTCGGCTCGTCATTGATGGCGATCTCGAAGGCTACGCGCGCTATGAGACCATGTTGGAAGGCTTCGACGATACGCCATTGGACGCCGAGCCCATGGGCGACTTCATAAACTAAAGCTCCGGCACGACTGGGCGGCCCAAAGGCATCAAGCGGCCTCTGAAAGGCATCACATTTTCTGAGCATTCGGCGCTCAGCCAACTTGTCGCCAACCTCTATGGCATCGACCAGGATACCGTCTACCTCTCACCCGCGCCGCTCTATCACGCAGCACCCCTTGCCTTTACAGCAGGTGTGCATAGCTGGGGCGGGACGGTCGTTATCATGGAGCGGTTTGATCCGCTGGAATCCCTGCGTCTGATCGAAAAACACCAGATCACCCATAGCCAATGGGTGCCGACGATGTTCGTGCGCATGCTGAAATTGGACCCGGCAGAACGGGCTGGCCATGATCTCTCCAGCCATCGCTGCGCCATCCATGCAGCCGCACCCTGCCCGGTTGAAGCGAAGCGCCAGATGATTGCGTGGTGGGGGCCGATCATCTGGGAATACTACGGCGGCACGGAAGTGAACGGCATGACTGTATGCAGCCCGGACGGGTGGGCAGGCCATGAAGGCAGCGTCGGCAAGCCCATCCTCGGCGTGATCCACATCTGTGATGAAGACGGCGCGGATTTGCCGCCGGGCGAGTCGGGCGTGATCTTCTTCGAGCGTGATGAGGTCGCTTTCGAGTATCACAATGACCCGGAGAAAACGCTGGGCGCCCAGCACCCGCGCCATCCGTTTTGGACCAAGCTTGGCGATGTTGGTTACGTGGATGAGGATGGGTATCTCTATCTGACAGACCGTGAGACCTTCATGATCATCTCCGGCGGCGTGAATATCTATCCGCAAGAGATTGAAGACTGCCTCGTCATGCACCCAAAGATCGCCGATGTCGCCGTGTTCGGCGCGCCCAACCCGGATTTTGGCGAAGAGGTAAAAGCCGTTGTGCAACCCGCGCCAGGCGTCGATCCATCAGATGATCTAGCCGCAGAAATCCTAGCCTTCGCCGGGGAAACGCTCGCGCACTACAAGCTGCCGAAATCCGTAGATTTCGAAGCCGAACTGCCGCGCTTGGAAACGGGCAAGCTCTATAAGCGGCTGTTGAAAGACCGGTATTGGGGGAAGACGGGCAGCAGGATCGTTTAAGGAGAAGGGTATTCAAGTACGAGACGACAGCCTCCAGGTCTCCTCGCCCCCCACAGGGGGGAGAGGGGAGGGAAAGGGGGGATCTCTCAGGGTAGTGTAGAATGGCGGACTAGGCAGAGGTTACCTCTGACTTCAGCGCTTTTATCAAATTTTTGGCGCCCCCCTTTCCCTGATCCCTCTCCCCCCTGCGGGGGGAGGGGGACCCAGTGGCGTCGCCGCGTTTTGATCTCGTTTGGTCGTCATAGGCGGAGAGAGCAACCTAGGCTGCCGTTCAGTTCCGCTACCCAACATCTCCTGCCGCTTAATCTGCATCGCCAGATATTTTGAATAAATGCGGCATTGCGATAGAGAACCCGCCGTGTACCAAAGCCCCGGTTGCGGCGTTGGCGTCCACATATTGTTGAGTTCCTGGGTTTCGCTGTTGATGCCCCATACTTTGCCAACGTGGTCCGCCACCGTATCGCCGAAAAGCTGGCGGGTCATGTAATCTTGGCCCTTGTATCCTGTCGCCAGGACGACGAGATCTGCGGGGCGCTCAGCGCCGTCCTGCATGCGGACGCCATCGCCTGTAAATCTTTCGATATCCGCGTACTGGATCAGCCCAATTTCGCGCGCGGCGATCAGGTCTGAAGCGCCGGCGTTGAAGTAATACCCGCCGCCGCGCTGGCGGTACTTGATCGCCCAGCCGCTGTCACCCTCACCGAATTCCAAGCGGAAACCTGCCGCTTCCAGGCCTTCCAGCAGCGGTGCATCGATCTGTTTGACCTCCTCGGTGATCCTCTGGTGGGCGCGCTTCACCACCGGCATCGGCACGCCGGAATTGATAAGGTCGCGCTCGGCGAGCGGTGGGCCGTCGCCAAGATACAGGCCGTCATAAAGCTGCGCGCTCGGGTCAATATTGACGATCATCGTTGGGCTGCGCTGCACCACGGTCACGTCCGCCCTATGCGCATGCAGGTGCTGGGCGATATCATGGGCGCTGGTGCCCGTGCCAATCACCAGCGCATTCCGCCCTGCCCAATCTTGGCCGCCTTTGAATTCGCTAGAATGCTGAACGGCGCCTTCGAAAAGTTCCAGCGTCGGAATTTCAGGAATGTTCGGCGCGCCGGAAACGCTGGTCGCCATGATGATGTGGCGGGGCCGCATAATGCGCTGGCCGCCGTCGCCAAGCTTCAAGCGGGCCTGCCAGCATTCGGCGCTGCCATCCCATTCCGCGCCAAGAAACTCTGTCTTAGTCCAGAAATTGATTTCCATAGCGTCGACATAGAACTCGATCCAATTAGCGAGTTTGTCTTTGGGAATATATGCGGGGAACGTTTCTGGAAACGGCAGCAGCGGGAAATGGTTGATAGGTGTACGGTTATGGAGTTTCAGGCTGTGATAGCGCTTGCGCCAGTTGTCGCCGACGCGTTCCATTCGGTCGACCACCAGCGTATCGACGCCAAGGCGGCCTAACTCCGCCGCCGCCGTACAGCCGGCATGCCCGCCGCCGATAATCAGCACCGCTGGGTCTCGGTTGGCGTAGGATTTGGCGGCTTTGCGCATATCCAGCCAGTTCGGCGCATACATCTCACCGCCGATATCTGGGCCATCGGCGATGGCGACAGGCGCTGCCCCGTTGAGGCTTTCAAGCGCAGTCATCAGCGTCCAGGCTTGGCCGCCCTCTGTCAGGCGCAGAACGCCGACGCATCGGCCGGCATCGGTCTGAAATCGCAGAAACGCCTCAATGCACCGGACGCCCGCCCGCTCGACCCATTGCGGCGCGCTGTAGCGTTCATCTACCGCAAACCCACATGCGCCTTCGGCTTGAGCTCCATGACGGAAGCCTTGAACCGCCGCATCGTGACCACTGAAAATGCGGAGGCTCCAGGTCAGGGCGACCAAATCCCGCCAATAGCATTCTGGCGCGAAAAGGCAGGCAAACGCCCCGGCGTCCGCAGTTTCGAGCGCTGCGTTTAAACCTGCAAGCCAAGCGTCAACCTTCGCCGCCGGGGCGGATTCCGCTCTGTTTATTCCGTCCATCACGCTACTGCTTTAAGCCTTGAACAGGTTTTCCAAGATGGTCATGACCCCTGCCGGGTCCGGGCCTAACAAGTATAATTCATGCCGAGTCTGCCGCCATCTACATAGATCGTTTCGCCGGTGATGTAGCTGGCTTTGCTGCTCGCCAGGAACGCTACGACGTCGCCGATTTCGCGGGGATCGCCGACACGTCCCAAAGGTGTGCGGGACATAACCATTTTCATGGCTTCGGGATTAGCGTTGACGCCCGCCATCATCTCCGTGTCGATGGAGCCGGGGCCGACGGCGTTGACGCGGATGCCGTGTGGCGCGAGCGCTAAGGCCGCCGACTTCGTCAACTGCATCACCCCACCCTTGGAGGCGCAATATGCCACGATCGAGGGGATCGCGACTTGGGCGTTGATCGATGACATATTGACGACGGCCCCTTTGACCCCTTTGGCGACCATCGCCTTCGCCGCACGCTGCGTGGCGACAAACGTGCCGATCAAGTTGACGCCGATAACCTCATTGAACTGCTCCAGCGGCAAGTCCAGGAAGTCGCCGGGCGCCGCGATGCCTGCGTTGTTCACCAGGATAGACACTGTGCCGACCTCTGCCTCAATCTTATCGAAAAGCGCCAACACCGCGTCGGAATCAGCCATGTTGCAGGCATAGCCTTTGCCGCCAAGCTTGGCCGCTGCAGCCATTGCGCCGTCGCCATTGATATCTGCGATAACGATCTCTGCGCCGTCTGCCGCAAGCGCTTCAGCGCAGGCGAACCCGATGCCTTGCGCGCCGCCAGTGACGAGGGCGATTGATTTTTCAGTCATTACTAATGCTCCGGTAGGGCGGGGGAAATGTTTCGGCTCAAACTTAGTCGACTGGCGCGCCCGCGTCTTGGGTTTTGATCCGTTGAACGCGACAGAATTTCTCCATACGCTTGGGCCACACGCTGATTGATATCTAAAGGATACCGCACACATGAAACTCGGATTGTTGCTGCCCAATCAGGGCGTCGTATTTGGCGCGACGACGGTGCCGGAAATGTTGGATTTGGCCGGGCGGGCTGAAAGTTCTGGCGTATTCGAAGGGCTTTGGGTCGGCGATAATCTGTTGGCGAAGCCGCGCCTTGAATCGGTGACATTGCTCTCAGCCCTTGCGGTACGCACGAAAAACATGCGGCTCGGTACGGCCTGCATGGCAAGCTTTCCGCTGCGCAATCCAGTGGTGCTGGCGGCGCAGTGGGGCGCACTGGACGTATTATCTGAAGGCCGTGCGGTGCTGACGGCCTGCATCGGCGGCGGTCCGGCCAAGGGCAATATCGCCGGCGCATTCGATTCCGAATACGACGCGATGGACATCGATCCCCGTGACCGTGTCGCCCGCATGGAAGAGGGGATCGATGTCCTCCGCACCCTTTGGCGCGATGATCCGGCCTCCCATCATGGCCGCTTTTTCAATTTTGACGGCATCGCCGTCCGCCCGCCGCCGGTGCAGAAGCCGCTGCCGCCGATCTGGATCGCCAATAACCCTTGGGTCTTCGGCGATACGAAATCTGGCATCGCCAACCGCGCTGTAGATCGCGTTGGCCGCTTGGCGGATGGCTGGATGACCGTTGGCGCGACGCCAGAACAGTTCGATGGCGCATGGCGGCAGATCAAGGCGTCTGCTGAAAGCCATGGACGCGATTCAAGCGGAATGGAAAACTCCATCTACTTCAATCTCAATCTGAATGACGACAAGCAGGCCGCATATACCGAAAGCAAGCGCTTCCTCGACGAGTATTACAGTTCCGATTGGCCGGAATGGAAAGTCAATGTGTGGACGGCCTGCGGATCGCCCGAATATTGCGCCGAGCGTATCCGGGAATTCCAGGCAGTCAACGCGCAGACCATGATCATCCGCTTCGCATCATACGATCAGAAACCGCAGCTAGAGCGGTTCCTGAAGGATGTTGCGCCGCTGCTCTAAGGGCAAAGCCATTACACCTGATTGCGCGGGACATCGCGGAACGGCCTGTCGGTATCCGTGCGCATTTCCTTCGGCATTTTCAGAATGCGTTCGGAGATGATGTTGCGCTGAATTTCGTCCGTCCCGCCTGCAATCGAGATTGCGGGCGTTGAGACTAAGATTTCAGCGACGACACCGCCGGTTCCGTCGTCATCGCCGGTCAGCATCGCGTCTGGCCCGGCGATCTTGGTGTGCGCCTGATTGGCCGCGCGGGCGACAATAGAGGCCGCCAGCTTGCCGATAGATCCTTCTGGCCCCTGCGGTTTACCGGCGGCGGATGCCGCGCGGGCGCGCCTTGCCGTCCATTCAGCGGATTTCGCCAGCGTCAGCACTTTGGCGATTTCTTGGCGGGTCGCCGGGTCGTCATATTTGCCAAGGGCCTTGGCGCGCTCGACAAGCAGATCCACCCGGCCCGTGCGCTGCGGATACCAGGTGTATGGCGCCATGACGGTCGCGATCTCGGCGCGTTCCTCGGCATAAATCCGTTCGGGCAGCGTTGAGGCGGAATCATACTTCCTGGCGGAATCAGCGCCCCGGCGTTCATTCATCAGGGTTGTCGTCGCAACCTTCCAGCCTTCGCCAAGCTCGCCGACCTGGCCTTCAGGCTCGATCACCGCATCGGTAATGAACACCTGATTGAAGGATGCGTGGCCATTCATCTGCTTTAGCTGATGCACATCTACACCCGGCTGGTGCATGTCCAAAATGAAATAGCTAAGGCCCTTATGCTTCACCGCATCCCAATCGGTGCGGGCGAGCAGCAGGCCGAAATGGGCGTGATGGGCGCTGGTCGTCCAGACCTTTTGGCCGTTGATGATCCACTTGCCGTCTTTCAAGTCGGCGCGTGTTGCAGCGCCAGCGAGGTCTGATCCGCTGCCGGGTTCACTGAACAACTGGCACCAAGTTTCCTCGCCTGTGAGGATGCCGCGCAGATACTTTTTTTTGTGCGCGTCTGTGCCGTGCTCCAGGATTGTCGCGGCGGCAAGCACGCGGATGCCCATCTTGGCGACGCCAACTGCGCCGAATTCCGCAAACACCTCATCGACCACGCTGGTCATGCCCAGCGGTAAACCGCGCCCATACCATGCTTTCGGCCAGTGGGGCATGCCCCAGCCGGACTCAGCCAGCATTACCCGCCACTCGACTAGGCCGCGATTGGGGTCCCAATTATCTTCGAGATACCGGCGGACTTCGTCGCGAACGTCAGCTTCTGTTATTTCGCTCATGCGCCCGCTCCCCAATGCTGCATCATACGTTCGCGCTGCTGGTTGGCGTCACCAAGGAACACATCAGACTGTTTCGCGCGCTTGAACCAGAGATGCGTATCGTTATCGAATGTGAAGCCGATGCCGCCATGCATCTGCACAGCATGAACGGCCGTTTGGATGTAGGCGTCCGACGCGGCAGCTTTCGCCATGGAAGCGATGGCGCGGGCATCGGCGTCCTGGTCATCCAGGGCGCTTGCGGCGGAATAGCCCGCTGCTTTCGCAAGCTCCACATCCAGCAGCATATCAGCGGCTTTGTGCTTGGTTGTCTGGAACGAAGCGATGGAGCGGCCAAACTGCATGCGCATGGAAACGTATTCGAGCGCGTCTTCCCGAAGCCGTTCCGCGCCGCCATTCATTTCATTGGCGAGGCATACCAGCATCACGTCCATGGTTTGAGCATAGGCTTCCACGCCATGGGCGACTGTGCCGAGCAATTCGACTGGCACGTTGCCAAAATCAATGCGGGCGAGTTTCCGCGTCGGGTCCATGGATTTAAGCGGCGTTCGCGTAATGCCGCGTGCATCCGCTGACGTTGTGAAAAGCGCCAACCGGCCATTGGGCGCATTCGCGGCGATGACCAAGCGGCTGGCGGTCATCCCATCAAGCACATAGCTCTTGCTGCCGGTTAGCATGTAGCCGTCGCCTGCTTCATCCGCCTGCATGAGGATCTGGTCGCGATCCCATCCAGCGCCAGGTTCCGCCGCTGCCAGCGTTGCGATGACCTCGCCGGATGCAATGTCCGGCAGGAGCGCGCGTTTCTGATCGTCCGATCCGGCATGCATGATCGCTGTCGCCGCCATGACGGTTGAGGCGAAGAACGGCGCGCAAAGCAGCGCCCGGCCCATCTCTTCGGCCGCAATGGCGAGTTCCGATACGCCGAACCCAGCGCCGCCAAAATCCTCCGGGATATGCAGCGCCGTAACGCCAAGCTCGCCCGCGAGCGATTTCCACACGGCTTCGTCATAACCCTGGTCGGTCGCCATTTGCGCCCGCACGGCTGAGGGCGGTGATTTCGCCTCTAAAAACCGGCGGAGCATGGAGCGGAATTCTTCCTGCTCCTCAGAAAAGCTGAATTGCATGGGCTGCAGCTCCTATCGATGGGAAACAAGTATTGGGTTGATGCTATTAGGCGAGGCCGTCTCGATCAACGGCGGCGCGGAGCGCGTCTTGATGCGTTGGATCAGCAATGGCGATCAACGCCTCAGCCCGCTCAGCAAGCGTCCGGCCCCGAAGCTCGGCGACGCCATGTTCTGTGACGATGGTGTCAGCGTCAGCGCGGGGGGATGTGACTGGCCCAGAAAGCTTCGCCACGATCTTCGTGTGCCGCGCTTTGCCTGCCGTTGAACTGAGCGCAATGATCGCCCGGCCATGGCGGGAGACAAGACCGGCACGGTGGAAATCCAACTGCCCGCCAATAGCGCCGATATAGCGCCCATTCGCCGCCTCAGCGCCAACGCTGCCGGTGAGGTCTACTTCGAGGGCTGAGTTGATGGCGAAGAAGGTCTCGAAATGGCGGAGCGTATCGGCATTGTGCGTATATGCGCCCTCCCGCATCACGAGATCAGGATTGCGGTGGACATGGTCATAGAGCCGCCGCGAGCCATAAAGCGCCGTCGCGACATTTTTGCCTTCGTCGATTTCCTTGAAGCGGTTGGAAATGGCGCCGGCCTCAATCAGATCCACGAACGAATCCGCCACACTGCCGGAATGCATGCCCAAATCCCGCTTGCCCGCGAGCGCCACCGCGATCGCATCCGGCAGGGAGCCGACGCCGTATTGGACAGTCGCCCGATCCGGAACCAGCCGGGCGACATGGGCGGCGACGGCATGGTCCACCGGTCCCGGTGGTCGGGAGGTCCATTCGGCGGGCGGCGCTGGCGCTTTCAACGCGCCAGTGAAGGCGGAGAGCGGCAGAACGGCGTCGCCATCTGTCCACGGCATATCCGGGTTCAGTTCAACGAAGGCGACGCGCGCCTGGCGGATCGCTTCCGGCATATGATCAACCGTGACGCCAAGGCTGACATTGCCATCGGCATCCGGCAGCGTCGCCGAACAGAGCGCCACATCCGGCTTCAGATGATTTTGAAACAGCGTTGCATAATCAGAGAACCTTGCGGGCGCGACGCCAAGCCTGCCTGCCTTGAACAATTGCCCATTGGCGCCGAACCCATCCATCGACAGAAACGAGGCGTCCGTCGCTGCCATCCGGGCATCAACTGGCCCGAGTGGAAAGCTGGTCAGCATCCGCAGGCCCGAAACGCGCTTTGCGGCTTCCAAAAATGCAGCGACCAGGGCCGTAGGCTCAGCGCCCAACTGCGCCACGACGGCAAGCCCGCCTGGTTCCAAGTGCGGAGCGAGGTCGAGCGATTCAGGCTGTAATTCTATTGGCATGCTCGGCATCCTAAGGGTTTTCATCGATGCATCGAACGCAAAAAGTTCAATCCGTTGATGTTAAAGGTATTCAGAGTTTTCGTCTTAGTCCAATGCGAACTCCTCCAACATTTGGTGCTAGGGCAGTTGCAGGCCTCCTTTGCTGAATATGCAGTGGGCGCTAAACTAAGAACTCTTGGATTTCTATATTTGTGAATTCGCCAGTGGGGGCGCTGTTCTCAATATACGCCGACCAACCGCTGCGATTGCGCCATGACATGCCGAGGATAAATATGGCTAAGGATAGAGTATGATTGCTGGTGATTTGCTATTTATAGGCGCAGTATTCTTGTTCTTCGCAGCGCCTTTCCTGGCCATTTGGAGTGTAGGTCCGCATCAAGTTATTGGGCGCGCCCGCTACGGGCTCCTGTATTTTTTACTCCTCTGCCTTTCCCTGTTGCTGACATTGACTGACTTCATTGAGCCCAACGACTGGGAAAGGTTCTTTAGAAGTCCGGTCGGCGTCATAAGCGTAGCTGTCTCCATTTTTTTGCTAACGCGTATCGCTGCGATGCGGGCTAATGACGCAGGGCTTCACAAACAAGTTTGCTACGCATTCTTTGTGCCTGTCGTCGGCTCGGCCCTTGGTCTTGCCCTCTTGTTCCTGCCGACAGAAACCAAAGCGTCGTATGCTGACGATCTGGAATTACCAAGGTCGTCTTAAAGGATTACCGGTCCGCTAAAGTTCACTAAGCGTATTGGCCGATCTTTACGCCGCTTCCGCAATCTCCACCAACGTCTGCAGCAGCCGCTTGGCGCCCTTGGCGCGGACGTATTTGTCTTCCCAGCCGCGTTGAACGACCAGCTTGTTATCCGGGCGGAGTTTGGCGGTGCCCATCTGGTGGGTCAGGAATTGGACGAGGCCGCCGGGGTTGGGGAATGCGTCCTGGTGGAAGCCTGCCACGACGCCCTTTGGTCCAACATCCAGTTTCGCCACATGCGCGCGGCGGCAGAGTTGTTTGACGGACATGACCTCCAGCAGGTTCTCGACCTCTTGGGGCAGAGGGCCAAAGCGGTCCACCAATTCGGCGGCGAAGCTTTCCAAATCCAGGTCGGTTTCCAGCGCGGCAAGGCGGCGATAGAGGCCGAGACGGACGGGCAATTCTTTCACGTAATCATCCGGGATCAGCACGGCGGAGCCCAGGTTGATTTGCGGCGTCCACCGTTCTTCGGCCTCAGCGGCGTCATAACCGCCTTCGCGCGCGGCGGCGACGGCTTCTTCCAGCATTTGCTGATACAGCTCAACGCCGACTTCGCGGATATGGCCGGATTGCTCGTCGCCCAGCAAATTGCCGCCGCCCCGGATATCCAAGTCATGGCTGGCGAGCGTGAAGCCAGCGCCGAGCGCATCCAGCGTCTGCATGACTTCGAGGCGGCGGAGCGCGGTTTTGGTGACCAGCCTGTCTTCCGGCAAGGTTAGATAGGCATAGCCGCGTTCTTTGCCGCGCCCGATCCGTCCGCGCAATTGGTAAAGCTGCGCCAGGCCGAACATGTCCGATCGGTGGATAATCATCGTGTTAGCGGTCGGGATATCCAGGCCGGATTCGATGATGTTGGTCGATATCAGCACATCATACTTGCCCTCATAGAAGGCGGACATGATGTCTTCCAACTCGCTCGGCGGAAGCTGGCCGTGGGCGATGACGGCGCGGGCATCTGGCACGAGGGTTTTGACGCGTTCTTCCAATACCCCAAGGTCGCGCACACGCGGCGCCACATAGAATGACTGCCCACCCCGGAACCGTTCCCGCTGGATCGCCTCTTTAATTTGCAGCGGGTCATAGGCTGAAACGAACGTGCGGACAGCGAGGCGATCCACCGGCGGCGTCGCGATCACGCTCATTTCGCGCACGCCCGCCAGGGCCATTTGCAAGGTGCGGGGGATCGGCGTCGCGGTCAGCGTCAGCACATGCACATCGGCTTTGAGTTGTTTCAGGCGTTCTTTGTGGGACACGCCGAAATGCTGTTCCTCATCCACAATCAACAGGCCGAGATTAGGAATGGATATAGACTTCGCCAGCAGCGCATGGGTGCCGATGACGATATCGACCGTCCCATCCGTCAGGCCTTTGCGCGTCGCCGTCGCGTCCTTGGATGTGACAAGCCGGGAAAGCTGGCGAACCTCCAATGGCAGCCCCGAGAAGCGCTTTTTGAACGTAGAAAAATGTTGGCGGGCCAGAAGCGTCGTCGGCGCGACGATGGCGACTTGGCGTCCGCTCATGGCGGCGATTAGTGCGGCGCGCATCGCGACTTCGGTCTTGCCGAAGCCAACGTCGCCGCAGATTAGCCGGTCCATGGGGCGGCCGGACGTCATGTCCTCCATCACGTCGCTGATGGCGTTGAGCTGGTCGTCGGTTTCCTCAAACGGGAACCGGGCGGCGAATTCTTCGTATACGCCTTCTGGCGCCTCCAGCTTTTCCGCCGGTTTGATGAGGCGGGCGGCGGCGACGGCGATCAATTGTTCCGCCATATCGCGAATGCGCTGCTTCAGCTTCGCGCGTTTCGCCTGCCATTGGGCGCCGCCAAGCTTATTCAACTGCGCCGTTTCAGAATCCGAGCCATAGCGCGACAGCACGTCAATATTTTCGACCGGCACGAACAGCCGGTCGCCGCCGTGGTAGGTGACGCGCAAACAGTCATGGGGGGCGCCGCCAGCTTTTACCGTTTCCAGGCCTTCATAACGCCCGACGCCATGGTCGATATGGACGACGAGATCGCCTTCATCGATTTCACTGGATTCGGTCAGGAAGGCGTCGGCGCGTTTGCGCCTGCGCTGGCGGCGCTGCAGGCGCTCGCCCAAGATATCTTGTTCCGTGACGACGACGAGACCATCCGCCTCAAATCCGCGCTCCATCTCCGCGACGATGGCGCCGGCGACGCCCTTCGGCAGGTCCAGCGCTGCGTCAATCGTCGGCACGGGCTGGATCGCTTCAAACCCGTCATCATTGGCGACGAGACGGCGGAGGCGGTCCAGCGCGCCTTCTGTCGACGCGGCGAGCACAGCCCGCTGGCCAGACTTTGCCGCCGCCGCAAAGCGGTCTGCAACGGCGGCATAGAGGTCAGAATCTGACCGTGCACGGGCTTCGGCGAAGTCCAGGATGGCGCGGGCGTTCGCGGAAAGCGCGCCCTCCGCGCCCAGGAACGGATCAAGCGCCAAGGTGCGCCATTCGGCGAGACGGCCCGTCCATTCATCCGGCGTTAGATAAAGCGCATCCGGTTGGAGCGGGCGGTAGCGTTGCTCGTCAGCCTTGTCGCTCAGGATTTCGGCGCGGCCCATGAAATGGTCAGCGATGGCCTCAGCGCGGGATTGGGCTGCATCATCCAGCGCGTGATCAAGCACGATCACGGCATCATCTGGAACCAACTCAAACACGGTCGCAAGATTATCGTGGAAGAGCGGCAACCAGTGTTCCATGCCGGGATGGCGGCGACCGGCGGATACGCTTTCATAAAGCGGATCACGCAGCGCGTCGGCGCCGAATGCCTCCCGATAGCGGCTGCGAAACCGCTCGATGGCGGCGGCATCTAAGGGCGCTTCGCTGGCGGGCGCCAGGGAAAGCTGGTCGAGCGCGCCCTCGCTCCGTTGTGTGAGCGGATCAAAGCTCTTGATGGCTTCAACTTCATCGCCGAATAAATCGATGCGCGCGGGTAGTGGGGCGCCAGCAGGAAACACGTCAATCAGGCTGCCGCGAATGGCGAATTCGCCGGGTTCCATCACCGTGTCAGCGCGCTGATAGCCGTTGACCGAGACGAAGGCCTGGAAGGCCTTTTCGTCGAACCGTCCGCCGGGCTTTACGTCAATTGCGGCGGCAAGAGCGTCTACTGGCGGTATGCGCTGGAGAATGGCGTTGATCGTAGTCGCCAGGATGACAGGCGCATCGCCGTCGCTATCCTCCAGCGCCGCAAGCGCCCGGAAGGCGCGCATCCGCTCGGAGATTATTTCGCGGTTGGGGGAGCTTCTGTCATAAGGCAAACAATCCCAAGCGGGGAGAGAGATCGTGCGGGCTTCGGGCAAGAACGCCGCCAATTCAGATTCGACACGGACGCGCCGCTCCGCATCCCGCGCCACGAATACGATGCGCTTGGCCCCGCCCTGCCGCGCCAACAGCCTGAGCGCCCAGGCTTCAGACCCATCTGGTGCGCCAGAAAGCGGCGCCCGCCCGGCAGGCGGCAAAATAATCGGCGCGCTATCTGGCATCAGCGAACGACGATCTTGAATTTCAACAATTGCTGGACGACGGCGGAATCATGTTCTTCCGGCACCGGTTGCAAGCCCGTCACCCAGTCATAGATCATCGGGTCCGCCACATCCAAAAGCGCTTCGAACTGGCCAAGTTCGGCTTCGCTGAAGCCTGCGAGCTTGGCATCCGCGAATGTGCCCAGAATAATGTCGCTTTCTTTGGTGCCACGATGCCAGGCGCGATACCGCAAACGCTTGCGATGCGGATCTTCTAATTGTGCTGTGTCTGGCATAGTCCGCTCCATCGGTTTTCGCTACCATATATCGCCTCAGATGGAGCATGGCGAGTGCGGCCAGAGATACTGTTTTCGATGTTCGAGCATGTGACCCGCCTGCCAGGCGTCGGTCCGCGCGTCGGCTTGCTCATCGAAAAGGTGGCGGGGCCGAATATTATTGACCTTTGCTTGCATCTGCCGTCTGGATTAGTGGACCGAAGCTACCGCCCAGACGTCGCCGTGGCTGAATCTGGGCGGATCGCGACGCTGGAAGTGCGGGTAATTGAGCATCGCCCAGGCTCTGGCCGCCGCCCCTATCGTGTCCTGACCGAAGACGATACGGGCGAGATCGAGCTTGTGTTTTTCCACGCCCGCCAGGACTGGATTTCAAAGCAGCTGCCGCTTGGCGAAACCCGGATCATCAGCGGCACAGTGGAGCGCTATCAGGGCCGGGCGCAGATGGCGCATCCGGACTACATCACTCCCGTCGGCGGCGAGGATGCGTTGCCCCTGCACGAACCGGTCTATCCAATGACGGCAGGCCTTGCGCCCAAAACTCTCCGCAAAGCCATCGATGCTGCGGTTGAGCGCGTGAAAGACCTGCCGGAATGGCTGGATGGGCCGCTCAAAGTCGAGCGCAGCTGGGCGGATTGGCGGGAAGCGCTTGCCGCAAGCCATAAACCACGGGGACGGTCTGATTTGGAGCCTGACGCGAAACCCCGCGAGCGGCTGGCCTACGACGAATTGCTCGCCAACCAACTGGCCCTGGCGCTCATCCGCAGCCGCCGCACACGCGGGGCCGGGCGGGCGCTGCCGCTTTCTGAAGATCGCCTTGAAGCAGCACGGCAGGCATTGCCATTCAAGCTGACCATCGGCCAGAATCAGGCGCTGTCTGAAGTTCTGGGCGATATGAAGTCCGGCAAGCGGATGCAACGGCTGCTGCAAGGCGATGTCGGCAGCG
Source organism: Alphaproteobacteria bacterium (assembly GCA_038102935.1). Classification (GTDB taxonomy): domain Bacteria; phylum Pseudomonadota; class Alphaproteobacteria; order Bin95; family Bin95; genus VMCJ01. The sequence continues at coordinate 19,259 of JAYNYG010000019.1, forward strand.
GCAAAACGGTTGTCGCGTTTCTGGCCGCATTGGCGGCGGTGGAGAATGGCGGCCAGGCGGCATTAATGGCGCCGACGGATGTGCTCGCCCGCCAACATGCCCGCACGCTCACAGGTTTGGGCGATAAGGTCGGCGTCCGCGTTGATGTGCTGACAGGGCGGGACAAAGGCAAGGCCCGGCAGGCCAAACTGATGGCCCTGGCGGATGGCGAAACGGACCTGTTGATCGGCACCCATGCACTGTTTCAGAACGATGTCGGCTTCAAAGATTTGGCGCTGATTATCGTGGATGAGCAACACCGCTTTGGCGTTGACCAGCGCATGGCCTTAGCCGCCAAAGGCCTGGCGCCGCATCTCCTGTCTATGACGGCAACGCCGATCCCGCGCACGCTAATGCTGACCGCTTATGGCGATATGGACCATGTGTCGATCCCGGATAAACCGCCGGGCCGCCAAGACATCAAAACCGTCGTTACGCCGCTTTCGCGCATGGATGATGTGATCGGCGGTGTGCAGCGCGCTATGGCCAAAGGCGAGCGTGTTTACTGGATTTGCCCGCTGGTGGAAGAGTCTGAAACCAGCGATCTGGCGGCGGCGGAAGACCGGGCCGATGACCTGAAGCGCATCCTGGGGGACGGCGTGGCGCTGGCCCACGGCCAGATGAAAGCGGCGCAGCGGGACGCCGCTATGGCCGCCTTCGCATCTGGCGAAGCGCAAATGTTGGTGGCGACGACGGTCGTAGAAGTCGGCGTCGATGTGCCGGAAGCGACGGTGATCGTGATCGAACATGCCGAACGCTTCGGGCTGGCGCAGTTACACCAATTGCGGGGCCGCGTCGGCAGAGGCGACAAAGCGTCGTTCTGTGTATTGCTGCGGGCCGACGGCGTAACCGAATCGGCCAAAGCGCGGCTGCTGGCGATCTCCACGACCAATGACGGCTTCAAAATCGCGGAGGAAGATCTGCGGCTAAGGGGTGCGGGCGAGGTTCTGGGAACCCGCCAATCAGGATTGCCCGACTTCCGCATCGCTGACTTGGAAACCCAAGCTGATTTGGTCGCGGTCGCTCGGCGCGACGTGGATTTGATCCTGGCCAATGATCCAGAGCTTTCCAGCGCGCGCGGCGAGGCCTTGCGCGTTCTGCTATATCTATTCGAACGGGACGCCGCGGCCCGCTATGCCCGAACCGGCTGAACAAAGGAAACGCTTGTGGGAACTGTCAAAGCATCGATCGAAACGAAACTCCGCGCCGCATTTGACCCGGCGCATTTGGATATCGAAGACCAATCTGAACAGCATCGCGGCCATATGGGTTTCCGCGAAGGCGGGGAAACCCACTTCCATGTGATTATGAGGGCCGCCAGCTTCGAAGGCCAAAACCGCGTCGCCCGCCAACGCGCCGTCTACGCAGCGCTGGCGGAGGAGATGGCTGGGCCGGTGCACGCGCTTTCGATGGAGTTAGCTACTCCATAGGGTCAGGAAATTTTGGCCGTTTACAGAGCAGTATTGTACGTTGGCTTCTAGAAGTGAAAATTGCGGGAGATAAAGGTAATGGGGGGTGAGATTCTGATTGCATTTTCCCATGTATTTGCGTTTGCTTTGACGATTTTTATGATATTCCGAATGTATGACGCATATCGTTACGTTGCTATGTTGGGAGCAGCTATTTGCGCAATGATTTCTTTTTTAGTTCTTTATCTCTTAGATCGAAAATTCGGCATTTATGTTGGTGCATGGATGGGGTTATGTATGGCTGCCGGGATCATTTCATTGCTTTATATGCGTCGAATAACGATTGCTGCCTTATTCTCTGCACCAATACTAGCTTTCGTGGTTGACTTCGGGTTTTCTCTCAATTCAAGCTTTGTGAGTATCATCTATGGGATTTCTTTTTTTATTTTTCCGGCTCTGTCAGCACTTGCTGCGATTTTTTTCGTCGGAGCGTTCATCGAAAAAAGGCAATGAGTATATTGAAGTCTTCGAAGCAGAATGCACGCTTACTATGCGTCTGTGCTAACTGCCGATTTTAAATTGCGCACACTCACCTAACCGAGTGTTGGAGCGTTAAACAGTTCGGTATTAATTCCGTGACACAAGTCACGCGACAATGTGGCAAAATCCGGCTAAGGTTCTGGGAATGCCGCATTGGGTGGATGCTTGGCATTCGACTTTATCTGGGCTGAACGCTTGTGGGCGGCCCGCACATACTGGCGACAGGGGGACCAGCCGTTGAGTGAAATGAAAGCTTCAGACCTATTTGTACAATGCCTTGAAGCAGAAGGTGTGACGCACATCTTCGGCGTTCCGGGCGAAGAAAACGCAGACTTCATGATGTCGCTGAAACAAAGCGATTCCATTGAATTTGTGCTTTGCCGCCACGAACAAGCCGCCGCATTCATGGCTGACTTGTATGGTCGCCTGACCGGTAAGTCCGGCGTATGTCTCGGCACGCTTGGGCCGGGCGCGACCAACCTCGTCACCGGCGTTGCGGACGCCAATATGGACCGCGCGCCGCTGGTGGCGCTAATCGGCCAGGCCGGCACCTACCGCCTGCACAAAGAAAGCCACCAGAACATGGACGCGATCGCCATGTTCCGCCCCATTACCAAATGGGCGCAGACGATCTATAACGCCGGCACGGTGCCTGAAGTAATCCGCAAGGCCTTCAAGGTGGCCGAGGCCGAAAAACCGGGCGCCGTTGTGATTGAGCTTCCGGAAGATATCGCAAAGCACCAGACGGACGCCAAACCGCTAACGCCGCGCAAAACACGCCGTCCAGCGGCTGACCACAAAGCGATCAAGGCTGCTGTGGACGTCATCGCCGCCGCGAAAAACCCTGTCATCCTGGCGGGCAATGGCTGTGTGCGTAAGCGCGCGTCCGAGCAGCTGCGCATTCTGGCCAAGAAATCCGGCATGCCTGTCGTCAACACGTTTATGGGCAAGGGCGCCGTCTCTATGGACGACGAGCATTGCTTGTTCACCATGGGCCTGCAGGGTCGCGACCACGTGAATCTGTTGATTGACGACGCTGATGTGATCGTCGCCGCCGGTTATGATCTGGTGGAATACGCGCCGGGCTTCTGGAACAAAGGCAAAGACAAAAAGGTCATCGTGATCGACTTTGAGCCTGCCGAAGTTGACGCTGCCCTTCCAGTGGAAGTGGATATCGTCGCTGACGTGGCGGATTCGCTCTGGGGCATCAACCAGGAGCTGGACAACCGCTTCGCTGGCAAACTGCCGCTGTTCGACATTAAAAAACACGCCAAGCTGCGCCAGACAATCTACGAAGATCTGACCGCAGAAGCCGAAGACAACACCTTCCCCATGAAGCCGCAACGCGTCGTCAATGAGATGCGCCGGGCGCTTGGGCCGAAGGACATCATGCTGTCAGACGTTGGCGCGCATAAAATGTGGGTCTCCCGCTACTACAATTGCTATGAGCCCAACACCTGCCAAATCTCCAACGGTTTCTGCACCATGGGCTTCGCGCTGCCGGGAGCCATTGGCTCCAAAGTAGCGCTGCCGGACCAAAAAGTCGGCTGTATTATGGGCGACGCCGGGTTCTTGATGAACGTCCAGGACCTGGAAACAGCTGCGCGCCTGAACATTCCGTTCGTCGGCGTGATCTTCTGCGATGAGGAATACGGCCTCATCAAATGGAAGCAGCAGAACCAGTTCGACGGCGAGCATTCAGACCTGAAGTTCACCAACCCGGACTTCGAGCTGCTGGCCAAATCCTTCGGCTGCTGGGGCAAGACAGTGACTAAGGGCGAAGACCTTCGCCCGATCATCGAAGAGGCGTTCAAGCAGAACGTCCCGGCGCTGGTCGCTGTGCCGGTTGATTACTCCGAGAACTTGAAGCTGACGAAGCGTCTCGGCGAAATCGAGGCGACGATCTAGAACCAGCCGCAAGTCTGGTTTTAAATATGCGGGCGCGCTGGGAGACCCCGGCGCGCCCGTTTTCTATCCCGCCTCCACCACAGGAACGCCGCCCGTGACGCTAGAAGCCATTAAATCCCGCCGCTCAGTCCGCCAATTCACGGATTGCGCCGTCTCCATGTCCACCGTGGACCGGATACTGGAAGCGGCGGCGCGTGCGCCCTCGGGCACCAATATGCAGCCCTGGCAGGCGACAGTCGTCACCGGCGCGGCGCGTGACCGGGTGTGTGAAGCCGTGCTTGCGGCCAGGCGCGCTGGCGAAAACCACGAGCCGGAATATCAGTATTACCCGAAGGTCTTCCCGGAGCCGTATATCTCGCGCCGCAGGAAAGTCGGTTGGGACATGTACGGCCTGCTGGATATCAAGAAGGGCGATACGGAGCGGATGACCGCCCAGCATGATCTGAACTTCACCTTCTTCGATGCGCCTGTCGGCATCTTCTTCACGATCCATAAGTCACTGGAAATCGGCAGTTGGCTCGATTACGGCATGTTCATTCAAAACGTGATGACGGGCGCCCGCGCCGAAGGCCTTCATACCTGCGCCCAAGCCGCTTGGGCGCATTTCCACAAAATCATCCGCCAGGAACTCGGCATGCCGGAAGACCAAACCGTCGTCTGCGGCCTGGCCCTCGGCTATGAAGACACAGACGCCCCCATCAACGCCCTCCGCACCGACCGCGCGCCGCTGGAGGAGTGGGTGCGGAAGATTGAGGATTAGCTGCCCGTTTGCGCCCGCATAAAATCAATAATCAGGCTGATCGCGCGTTTTGAGTCCTGAGACTCTGGATTCTTCGCGATGAAAGCGTGGGGCGCGCCCTCGAATATTTCCAGCTGCACGTCGCCGCCGGCGGCTCTGTAAGCGTCTGCGAAATTAGCAGCCATGTCGGGCGTCAGGTTGTCGTCGTCCTTGCCTTGGATGGAGAGGAGGGGCGGAAGGGATACGTCCTCGCCGCGATCCAGAATGCGCTGGGGCGAGCCTTCGTCCATGGCGGATTTGTCGGGCCAATAGGCGTGATGCGCATCGACCAGGCGCTCGATGCCTTTCTTGGTGACCATCTGGTAGCGGGCGAGCGGGTCTGCGACCGCCCAGCAGATTGCGATAAAGGCGATGGATGCGTCATCCGCGCCAGCATCCTCATGCGCCAAGTAACGGTCATCCGTAGGCCGCATCGTCGCCAGCAGGCCTTGATGACCCCCGCTGGATGTGCCGAGCAAGCCGATTTTGGCGGGATCAACGTTCATGCGCTCGGCATTTGCGCGCAGCCAGCGGATCGCGAAATTGATGTCCGCCACAGGTCCGGGATATTGCGCGGCGGGCGGCATGCGGAAATCAATCGCCATGACGACAACGCCGGACGCCGCGAGCGGGTGGTCGATGTCGGCATTGGTTAATCGGTCATTCCCGGTCCACGCGCCGCCATGCACCTCGACGACCCCAGGATAAGGGCCGCCTTCTTTCGGCCGGTAAATCCTGGCAAGCATGGTGGCTTCGCCGATCTTCAAATAGGCGATGTCTTCGACGGTGACGTCATGCATTTCGGTCACAGGCGGGAATTCCTTCTAAGAGATATCGGCGATGATTTCGCCAATCCGATCCATGTTGCCAAGCGTTTCGGCGTGGTCGAGGCCCGGCCATTGGACGCGTAGCAGAATATTGTCCGTCCGGGCGATCTCCGCAAAGCGCAGGATTTGATCTTTGACCGATTCTTTGTCGCCAATCAGGAAACGCTCATTGGCGAACGCGTCATAGGCGGCATCGAAATCACCCGTTGTCGTCTCACCTTGGCCCCAGGAAGCATAGGCGCGGTATTTGTACAGAAGCGGCCCACGGCTCACTTCCGCCGCATGGGCTGCGTCGCGCCCAACGAAGCATTCGCGGATGAGCGGGCAAGCGACGGTTTCGTCTTGGCCTGTGCGGCGGCGTTCTTCCCGAAAGACCTCCAGATAGTTCAGGAGGGAGGCTTCTGAGAGGGTGGGCGCCACGCACCAAGCGTCCGCAATGCGGGCGGCGCGTTTAACGGCGGCTTCTACATCCCCGCCAAGCCAGATCGGCGGGCGCGGGCTTTGCTTCGGCTGTACGCTGGCCTTCGCATCATCCATATGGAAATGCTTCCCATGATGGGTGACGCTTTCCTCTGTCCAAAGGCGCTTGATGATGTCGACGCCTTCAACCAGCCGCCCAACGCGGTCGCGCATCTCAACGCCCATCGCCTGAAATTCTTCTGGCCGGTAACCGAGCCCGGCGCAGAGCGCGTAATTCCCATCCGATAGCCAATCGATAGTGGCCGCTTCCTCCGCCGCCAGCACCGGGTTCATCATGGAGAGAAGCAGAACTCCGGGGCCGATCTGCATGCCCTTGGCTTCCTCCGCCAACGCGCCCAAAAGCGGCGTTAGCTGGAACATGCCCATTGGCCCCGTCAGCACATGCTGGCCGACCATCAGGCCGCCGAAACCATTGTTCCGCGCCGCTCGCACCTGTTCTTTCAGGCAGGCGAGCACCGTTCCGGGGTTTTCTTCCGGCGCCCATTGCATCGCCGTGAACAAGCCGATCTGCATCAGAGAATTCCTTATAAGAACGCCATCGAATCCGGCTCAAGGTCGAGCAGGATGCGGCCATTGGTGACGAAGTTCTGCGCGCGCGCCTGGGTTTGCTGTGACGCCGAAAGCGCATCCCGTAAGCGCCGCTCAAACGGGCCGTCTTTGAAAATCGCGGTGGACCCGGCGGCGCGATATGCGGCTTCAGTGACGCGAACGGCTTCATGGATGACATGAACCGACGCCAATTTGATATCGCCCCGAACCTCAAGGCTGAGCGTGCCGTTTTTCTCAGCGAAGGCCCAGATTTCATCGGCGGCGGCGTGGAGATAGGCGCGAGCGCCGCGCAGGCGCGCTTCCATCTCCGCCAATTCTTTCTGGAACACTGGGTTCTCGCGGAGAGGGGAAGGGGCGCCGCGCGGCGTTTTGGTCATCGCCAAGTCGCGCACAGCGTCGATCATCGCCCGCGCGATCCCTAGCTGCAGGGACGCAAACCCGACGCCATAGGCCAATGTGGCGGAGAACGCATAGAGTGTGCCGCGTTCAACCCGCTCAGCATCATTCTCGCGGTCAATCGTATCGGCATGGGGCACGAACAGATCCGTCACCGCGAAGGTATCGCTGCCGGTCCCGGCTAGGCCCATTACGTTCCATACATCGCTGATGTCGGCTTGGTCGCGGCGGATAAGGACGGTGCGGTCCAATTGCCGGCCATCGGCGCGTAGGCGCTTCGAGCCATCGGCCTGAAATACAAAGCTATGCCCGCCCAGCAGCGTCGCGTGGCGGCTGCCGCTGGCGAAGGTCCACCTGCCTTTAACGTTGTATCCGCCCTCTACTTCAACTGCGCGGCCTTGAATGCCTGCGCCCCATGCAAGCGCTGCGTCCGCCGGGCCGAACCAGCGTTCTGCGGTCTCGGTTGATAAGAACGACGCCCCCATCGCGCATCCGCCGCCCTGGCTGACGACCCAGGCGGCGCTGGCGTCGCCCCGGGCGAGAGTTTCGATCACCTGGCTGAATGTCTTGAGACTGGCTTCATCGCCGCCAAGTGATTTCGGCAACATAACGCGAAACATCTTGGCTTTGTGCAAAGCCTCCATGATGTCCGCGGGCATCTCGCGTTCGGCCTCAATCCGGGCGGCTGCGGCATCCAGCAACGGCGCAAGCGCCTCTGCGCGCTGAACTGCGTCGCCGCTCTCCGAATGCTCACCGTGCCGCATTGCCTGCCTCCGCATCAGTTCCGTATGAGAGATTAGTGCAATTCGCCCGTAATGCACTAACCTTATGCGGAACAGCCATTTTGTAACTGACGGAGATATTGGGATGAGCGGCAACGGCGAAATGATTATCGCGCTGGATAAAGAGCGCATGCAGGCGATGGCGGACAAAGATGTCGATAAGCTGCGCCAGCTTCTGTGCAAGGGCCTTGTTTACACGCATTCCTCCGCACGGCTCGATACCAAAGAAAGCATCATCGGCGCTATGGAATCGGGCGCTACTGTCTACACATCCGTCGTGCCGTTGAATGTTGAAGCGCAGGATTTGGGCGATGTGGTCGTGCTAACGGGCAACGCGCAGATCAAAGTCACGACCGGCGGCAATGATCTCGACTTCGGCGTCCGTTTTACGGATGTCTATCAGAACCAGGATGGATCTTGGCGGATGGTAGCGTGGCAATCCACGAAAACGCCTGAGTAAACTGCAGCCTTTAAGCAGGTCGGATAGCTCCAGCGAGCTGGGAGACGCGGGCAGCGAGCGCCTCAATGGACTGAGCAGCTGCGGCCTCTGCCTCAACCGACCCAGCGTTGTTTGCCGCTTCAGCTTCGGCAGCGGCGGCGCGCTTCATAGCTGTGTCGCGCTCCTGGGCGAGAGCGGCTGAATCAGTTCTGAGGTCTGCCAATTCTTTGGCGAGCGCATCGCGCTCGGCCTTGAGGGCGGCGCTATCGGCGGGATCGCCGGCAGCTTCCTTCATCTCGCTGAATTCGTCGGAGATCAAAAGCGCGGCCATCACTAGAAGCGTCGCGTCGCCAATCTTGCCGACTTGGGACGCGAGATCATCCACGCGCTGTGATAAATCTGCGCCGAGCGTATTGAGGTGGTCTTCTTGCCCGTCCTCACACGCCATCCGGTACGGCCGGCCATTGACGTTGATCGTGACTTCGCCCATCGCCCTGTCCTCTAGTTCCGGCCTGCCAGAATAGCTTCGACGCGTTCAATCGTTCCGTCGAGACGGCGGGTCACGTCGTCTGCCGCAGCCTTCAGGTTGGCGTAGTCGCTGCGCAGCTCGGCCAACGCCGCTTCAAGGCCAGCGGAATCAGCCGCAGCCGAATCTGTCGCTGCTTCGGCTGCGCGGCGCGCTTCCGCCGCTGCTTCTGCTTCGTCCAATGCCGCGCTCAATTTCCCGAGCGCTGCGGAGAGTTGGCCATTCGTCGACATGTTTTCCGAAAAAACCCTATTGCCGTTTTGCACTAAGCGGATTTCTTAATGCCCGGACTTCGGAACGAACGATACGAGCGGCGGCGGGGTGCGTCAACACTGCGTTCGGATTCAAACGCATCTATCTTGACGCCGCCGAGGTCATCCCGCAGAAAAGCTAAGATCAGCGGGGGCTGCGCATACCGCGGAACTTGCCCAATATTCGGGCGCGCACTTAAAAACTTCGGAGACTTTTTGTCATGGAACGGCGCCAAATGGCGAACGCGCTGCGCGCGCTGGCGATGGATGCGGTTGAACAAGCCAAATCCGGCCATCCCGGCATGCCAATGGGCATGGCTGACGCAGCGACTGCCCTCTTCACCGGCCCGCTGAAATATGATGCGGCGAATCCGTCCTGGCCTGACCGGGACCGGTTTGTGCTCTCCGCCGGTCATGGCTCGATGCTGCTTTATGGGCTGCTGCATCTGACCGGTAATCCGGCAATGACCATTGACCAGATCAAGAATTTCCGCCAGTTCGGCTACATGACTGCGGGCCATCCAGAAGTTGGCCATCCAGCCGGCATCGAAACGACGACCGGCCCGCTTGGCCAAGGCGTTGCGACGGCTGTCGGCATGGCGATGGCGGAAGCGAAGTTGGCCGCTGAGTTTGGCGAAGACCTCGTCGACCACAAAACCTGGGTGATCGCGTCTGACGGCGATCTGATGGAAGGCATCAGCCACGAAGCAGGCGCGCTGGCGGGGCATCTCGGCCTCGGCAAGTTGATTGTGATGTGGGACGACAACAGCATCTCCATTGATGGCGATGTTTCTATGTCAGCATCGGATAATGTCCTGCAACGCTTCGAAAGCTATGGCTGGGCGACGGCATCGGTAGACGGCCATGACGCCGCTGCCGTTGAAGCTGCGCTGAACGCCGCCGCTGCGGACGCATCCCGCCCGACGCTGATTTCTTGCAAGACCACCATTGGCTTCGGCGCGCCGAAGAAAGCCGGCACCGCCGGTTCCCATGGCGCGCCCTTGGGTGCGGAGGAAATTGCAGGCGCCCGCGAAGCCCTGAACTGGCCGCACGCCCCGTTTGAAATCCCAGGTGACGTTGCGGACGCATGGCGCGCGGCTGGATCGAACGGCGTGTCTGACAGGGAAGCCTGGGAAGCGCGCCACGCCGCTGCTCCTGCTGATCTCCGCGCTGAATTTGAACGCCGGATGGCTGGTGAACTGCCTGCCGCACTCGCACAAACCATCGCGGATTACAAAGCCAAAACGGGCGCGGATAAGCCGAAGATGGCGACCCGACAGGCGTCTCAGAAAGCGCTTGAGGTCATCAACCCCGTTGTGCCGGAAACCATCGGCGGCTCCGCTGATTTGACTGGCTCCAACTTGACGCTGACAGAAGGCCTCGGCGGCTTCTCCAAGCAGAACCGCGCCGGCCGTTATGTCTATTGGGGCATTCGTGAGCACGGCATGGCCGCTGCGGCCAACGGTATGGCGCTTCACGGCGGCTTGATTCCGTACACGGCCACATTCCTGATTTTCACGGATTACTGCCGTCCTGCCATCCGCCTCGCGGCGCTGATGGGCCAGCGGCAGATTTTCGTGATGACCCATGACAGCATCGGCCTTGGCGAAGACGGGCCGACCCATCAGCCGGTCGAACATATGGCTAGCCTTCGCGCGATGCCGAACCTGCTGACCATGCGCCCCTGCGATGCCGTTGAGACGGCGGAATGCTGGGAAGTCGCGCTGCAGCAGAAAGACCGGCCTAGCGTTCTCGCACTCTCTCGCCAAGGCGTTCCAACGCTGACGGACGGCGCCGAGGAAAACAAATCCGCTAAGGGCGGCTATGTCCTGATGAAAGAGGCCGCGCCGCTCCAGGCTGTATTGGTTGCGACAGGCACGGAAGTTTCTGTCGCAGTTGAAGCCAAGGCTACGCTTGAAGCCAAAGGCATCGGCGCCCGCGTCGTTTCCATGCCGTGCACCGAACTGTTCGACGAGCAGTCAGCCGAATATCGCGAAAATGTATTGCCAAAGGCTACGCTGAAAGCGGCTATTGAGGCTGCGGCAGCCTATGGTTGGGAACGCTATGTTGGCGACGGGCCTATCATCGCGATGAACAGCTTTGGCGCGTCCGCACCCGCTAACGCGCTTTACACGCATTTCGGCATAACGTCTGACGCGCTCGTTGCGGCGGTTGAAGCGCGGCTTTAAACACTTACTAGACACATCACTTTAGGAGACGATGAAAATGGCAGTCAGGGTTGCGATCAACGGATTTGGGCGAATTGGCCGGTTGGCATTGCGGGCCGCATTGGAAAGCGGCCGCGACGACGTAGAAATCGTCGCGATCAATGACCTGGGCTCCCCCGAAGTCAACGCGCACCTGCTGCAGTATGACAGCGTCCATGGCCGCTTCCCGGGCGAAGTGAAGGCCCGCAAGACCGGGATTTCCATCGGCAGCGGCAACGTCATCAAGTCTTTCGCCGAGCGCAATCCGGCGGATCTACCCTGGGGCGATCTTGGCATTGATGTGGTGATGGAATGCACCGGCATCTTCACCTCCAAGGAAAAAGCTGGCGCGCATCTAGAAGCCGGCGCCAAGAAAGTGCTGATCTCCGCGCCTTCTGGCGATGCCGATCTGACGGTTGTTTATGGCGTCAATCATCGCAAGATCACGAAGAAGCATGACATCATTTCCAACGCGTCTTGCACAACGAATTGCCTGGCCCCTGTAGCATCCGTGCTGCACGACACGTTTGGCATCAAAAGCGGCTACATGACGACGATTCACGCCTATACGGGCGATCAGAAGCTGCATGACAACATCCATAGCGATATGCGCCGCGCGCGTGCAGGCTCGCTCTCGATGATCCCAACTTCTACGGGCGCTGCGAAAGCTGTCGGCCTGGTGCTGCCAGAACTGCAAGGCAAGCTGGACGGCACCTCCGTCCGCGTGCCGACGGCGAATGTTTCCGTGGTCGATCTTTGCTTCATCCCAGGCAAGAAGGCGACGGTTGATGAAGTCAACAACGCCATTCGCAAAGCCTCCAAAGGCAAGCTGAAAGGCGTGCTTGGCGTGAATGATGCGGAGCTGGTGTCGATTGACTTCAATCACTCCAACTACAGCTCGATCTTTGACGCGACGCAGACCCAGGTCGTCCAAGGCGGGTTGGTGCGCGTGATGTCCTGGTATGACAACGAATGGGGCTTCTCCAACCGTATGTCTGACACGGCGGTAGCGCTCGCGGCCAAAATCTAAGGTTTACGGGCCAATGCAGGTCGTGGTGCATGATCTGGCCCAGGCGATGGCGGCGGCTCAGTGCGCCGTCGCCGAAAGCCGCCCGCTGATCTTGCGGTCTCCGCCAGATGCCGGACGCGGGCTTGGCGTCAGCGGCTGGCTGGCCCTGCAGAATGCCGTCGCCGCCGCACTTCCCAGCGCCGATATCCGATTTTGTATTGATTGCGGCGACCATGCGGGGGACGCCCATGCGGCGCTCACATTCGGCGCGCAGCACATAGCGCTTGATCCAACAACGCCCGGCTATGCCCGCATCGTCGATATCGCTGAAAAAGCGGGCGCAGATATGCTGGACGGCCAACCTGCCGTCGATCTTGCATTCGAACATGATCCCGCTCAGGCGATCCGCCGGGCGCTGACAGAAACAAACTAACTGAAGGGGGCAAAGCCCATGCGTATGACACGCAACGTCAAGAAAATTCTCGCCAACTACGAAAGCGACAGCCCAGGCACGAAGGCAAACCTGGCCCGCATCCTGATGCAGGGCAAGCTCGCTGGCACGGGCAAAATGGTGATCCTGCCGGTCGACCAGGGCTTCGAGCACGGGCCGGACCGCAGCTTCGCGCCGAACGCGCCGGGTTATGACCCGCACTACCACTTCCAGCTCGCGATTGATGCCGGCCTGAACGCCTATGCGGCGCCGCTTGGGATGATCGAAGCTGGCGCAGACACCTTCGCCGGCCAAATCCCGACGATCCTGAAGATGAACAGCTCCAACAGCCACGCCACCCAGAAAGACCAGGCCGTCTATGGTTCCGTGCAAGATGCGCTGCGGCTTGGCTGTTCCGCCATCGGCTTCACGATCTATCCGGGCGCGGAAGATCAGTTCGAGATGATGGAAGAATTCCGCGAGCTGTGCGCTGAAGCCAAGGATGTCGGCCTGGCGGTCGTACTCTGGTCCTATCCGCGCGGCGGCAATCTCTCAAAGGATGGCGAGACTGCGGTTGACGTCACAGCCTATGCAGCCCATTTGGCCGCATTGCTCGGGGCACACATCATCAAAGTGAAGCCTCCGACAGCCCATATTGAGCAGAAAGAAGCCAAGGAAGCGCTGAAAGGCGTCGATCTTTCCACGCTTGATAAGCGCATCGCCCACGTTATGCAGTCCGCCTTTAATGGCCGCCGCATTGTCGTATTCTCCGGCGGCGCCGCCAAGGGTACGGACGCGGTTCTGGACGAAATTCGCCAAGTGGCGGCGGGCGGGTCCAATGGCTCGATCATTGGCCGTAACAGCTTCCAGCGCGAAAAAGACGACGCCATGGATTTGCTCGGCACGATTGTCCATATTTATCGCGGCAAGGCCTGATTAAGGGAGGGCGGCGGCGTGGCTGATCCGGTCGATTTTGAAGACGAGAAGCCCCGCTGCCGCCTCTATCTCATCACGCCTGCAAGCCTGACTTGTGACGCCGCCTCGCTCGCCGCTTTCGGCGAAACCATGGCGGCGGCGCTTGATGCGGGCGATGTGTCCTGCGTCCAACTTCGTCTGAAAGACGTCTCAGACGATGATTGGCGCCGCGCAACGGCGGCGCTGATGCCCATCGCCCAAGAGCGGGATGTCGCCTTTATCCTGAATGACCGGGCTGATCTTGCCGCCGAACTCGGCTGCGACGGCGTTCATATAGGCCAAGACGATACACCTTATGACGAGGCGCGCCGCCTGCTAGGCCCGGACGCCATAATCGGCGTCACCTGCAAGGCCAGCCGCGACCTCGCGCTGGACGCGGCAGAGGATGGCGCTGATTACGTCGCGTTCGGTGCATTTTATCATTCCAACACGAAACAGATCACCGCGCCCGCCAGCCTAGACATCGTTGAATGGTGGGCTGATGCGACAATGGTTCCGTCAGTCGCCATCGGCGGCATCACGGCGGACAACGCCGCACCCGTCGTGCAGGCCGGCGCCGATTTCCTGGCGATTGCAGGCGGCGTGTGGGCGCATCCCGAAGGGGCGGCGGCGGGCGTTAAGGCCGTCAACACGGCGATTGATGCAGCGTAGCAGTTGATACAGTGATGTGTGTCTCTAGTCGGACGCTTTCATTGATCTGCAGGCTCCCCCCTCACCCTGCCCTCTCCCCCCTATGGGGGTAGAGGGTTCCAGAAAGTGGAAATGCGGCCTTCGTATGGGTCCCCTCGCCCTCCATAGGAGGGAGAGGGATCAGGGAGAGGGTGGAGGCCTGCGGTCAGATAGCTTGCGTCACTCCCCGTCACAAGCGCTCTGAATCGCTCGCCAGTCTGCGGCAGGCATGGCGAGCGCGGCGCCGCGCTGCGCGGCGGCGGCCCTCACCCTGTCCGACAAGCGAGGGTGTGAATCCATGAATACCGGCCCGCTGCCGGACTCTGGAAATTTCGTCTGCAGGCGCTCGAAGAAAGAGGCCATGCCGACGGTGCCTATCCCCGTTTTCACCAGCATCTCGCGGGCGATTTCGTCGGCCTCGCGTTCGGCGGCACGGGTGTAGGCCAGGCCGGTCAAAGCCTCTGCAGCCGTGCCGCCTAGGCCGCCGCCCGTCAGCATTTCACCGATCAGCGTAACCCCAAGACTGCGCGCGACGCCGCGTGTCGGGTGCCGCTCCAGCGCATGCGCCAATTCATGCGCGATCACAGATGCGAAGGCGTCTGGCGTTTCAGCAAATGCGATCAGGCCTTCGAACGCCAGGAGCTGGCCGCCCGGCGCCGCCACCGCGTTAATGACATCGCCGCTGGCGAAACGGAGTGTGACGACGCCCAGGTCTTCGTCTGCCGCAGCCGCCAGCCTGGCAAGCAGGCGCTGTCCCGCGGCCTCAGCTTCCGGCGCATTGCAGTAGCCCGTACCCATGCCGTAAGCGACATCCGCGCGCACGGTTTCGCCAAATGGCGCCAGCCAGTGCATCGGCGCCAGCGTCGCCATGCGCGGCAGGCCTTCGAGTGCGAAAAGCGCGACCAGCGCTGTCGCAGCGATAGCGCCCAGAATGCGCTTGCGGCGGCTGATATGCCCATGCCGCCGCCCGTGCCGCGTATCGAGCCAAGGCGCGCGGCGGCGCAACGATGCGGCGATCTCCGCATCCTCCACGACCAGCCGCGCATCTGGATCATGCGTGACTTGAAGGCGGAGATGCCCGCGCCGGACATCCCGCGCCGTCGCGATATCGTCCAGCGGCCAGTAAACCGCGCCGAAGCCTTCCGGCGTGATCATCAAGTAGTCGCCCGCCAGCAGCAGATAGGCCTCGTGGCCTTCTGCCGTTACACCGTCGAAAAAGGTTCCGTCGGCGCGGGGCTGCATCAGCCCTTGCCGCGAAGCATTTCGATGATGCCGGAGAAGTCTTTCGGCCCGCCGCCCATGTTGGAGAAGAGCGCATAGAGCGCCTGGGCTTCCGATCCGAGCGGCGTTGATACGCCAGCCTTTTGGGCGGCGTCTTGGGCGAGGCGGAGATCTTTCAGCATCATGTCCGCCGTGAAGCCTGCCTGATAGTCCCGGTTGGCGGGGGATGCGGGCGCGGGGCCAGGTACGGGGCAATAGGTGTTCAATGCCCAGGAGCTTGCCGTCGCAGTGGAGCAGACATCGTAGACAATCTGCCGGTCAATTCCGAGCGCATCCGCTAGATTAAAGCCTTCGGAGACGCCGATCATGGTGATCGCCAGCATCATGTTGTTGCAGGCTTTCACGGCTTGCCCGGCGCCGTCTGCGCCGCAGTGGATTATGTTCGCGCCCATGGCGTCCAAGGCTTTGTCGGCGCGGGCGAAGGCGTCGGCATCGCCGCCGACCATGAATGTCAGCGTGCCGGCTTCTGCGCCGCCGGTGCCGCCGGATACGGGGGCGTCCAGCATGTCGAACCCGGCTGCTTTGGCAGCGGCTGCTACGTCCCGGCTTGTCGCAACGTCAATCGTGGAGCTATCGATGAAGAGCGCGCCTTTGGGGGCGTTCGCGAAGATGCCGTCATCGCCCATATAGACGTCGCGGACATGGGCGCCGGCGGGCAGCATGGTGACGACGATTTCGGCGTCTTTCACGGCTTCCGCGACGGATGGCGCGCCGGTGGCGCCCGCCGCCTCAACCGCCGCGATAGCTTCAGGCGAAAGGTCAAACGCGCGCACTTGGTGCTGTGCTTTGGAAAGGTTGGCAGCCATGTGGCCGCCCATATTGCCGATGCCGATAAAGCCGATCCTGGCCATGATTTTATTCTCCGTAACGCAAATTAGAAGGTGAGGTCGCCTATTGCAGGCGCTTGGAAATGGGCTTGAACATCCGCAGTTGAAACGTCTTCGATGCGCGCGTCCCGCCATTTGGGTTGATTGTCTTTGTCTACGATAAGCGCCCGCACGCCTTCACGAAACTCCCCAAGCTGGAAGGAATGCAGCGCGATCCGGTACTCGAGGGTTAAGCAGCTCTCAAAGTCCAGTTTAGCGCCGCGTTCCAGCTGTTCCCATGCAAGCGCGACTGCGAGCGGAGATTTTGACCTGAGCGCTTTCACTTGCTTGGCCGCCCATTCGCCCGCGCTGTCGCTGAGGGAGGTGAGCACAGCTTGAAGACTGGGCTTGGTGAAATGCTTGGCGACATGCGCGCGGTCGGCGGAAAGTCGTCCTTCCGGCGCTGGTTCTGCGACAGACGCGATGGCCGCATCGACATCGCCCGCATCCGCCAGCGTTGCTATCAGCGCATCTGTTTTAGCGACCGGCAGATAAGCGTCCGCCAAGCCTTCCGCGACGCAATCGCCGCCATCCAGCCTGCCGCCAGTCAGCGCCATATACCGGCCAAGGCCATCATTCAGACGGGGCAGGAAGTATGTTCCGCCGACATCCGGGAAGAAACCGATACCCGTTTCCGGCATGGCGAAAGTTGTCGCATCCGTCGCGATCCTGTGGCTTCCATGCATAGAAACGCCAACCCCGCCGCCCATGACGATGCCATTATAGAGCGCGACATACGGCTTCGGATAAGATTTGATCAGCGCGTTCAGCCGGTATTCCTCAGCGAAGAAGGCCTGCGGATAGGTCAAGTCGCCTGCTGTCATCTCGTCAAACAGCTTCTGGATGTCGCCGCCGGCCGCGAACGCTTTGCCGCCCGCGCCCAAAATCAGCACGCACTTAACCGCGTCATCTTTCGCCCAAGCGGCAAGTTTCTCCGCCATCGCCCGCACCATCGCCAGCGAAATGGCGTTCAGCGCCTTTGGCCGGTTCAGCGTGATAACCCGGAGCCCGCCATGGGCGTCAAACAGAATGTCGTCCGTCATGCATCCTCACTGGCGCAGAAGCTCATCTGGCAAAAGATATCGCATAGGCTTTTCGCGGCGTGAAGACCTGAGATCGCAGCCTATCGACCAAGCAGCCGCTCTCCCCGATGCTGCATGACACGCTATACTGGAATTCCAAAGCCTTCCCCAATCCGCTCCGCTTTAGGACCTGCTCCAATGAAACGACCAGAGCTTTACGATCCGCTGCCCATCGTTGACGCACATCACCACCTTTGGGACCTGGAGGGCGATCTCACTTACCCTTGGCTAACCAACGGCGAACACGCCTATCAGGGCGATAATTCGGCGCTTCGGCGTACCTATTTGCCTGAGGAATACTTCCGCGATACGGCGCTGCATAACGTCATCGCGACGGTCCATATTGAGGCTGAATGCGACCGCTCCCGCCAGGTGGAGGAAACGGCATGGGTCTCTGCTCAAGCCGAAGCGACAGGCATGCCGAACGCTATCGTCGCCCATGCCTGGATCGATGAGCTGGACGCTGAAGACATCCTGGCGCGGCAAAGGGCGTTTCCGCTAGTGCGCGGCATTCGCACCAAGCCGGTGATCGCCAGCGGCCTGGATGATAGCGTCTCCGGCCAACCGCGCAGCCTGCAAGACCCAAAGTGGCGCGCAGGTTTGGCGCTTCTGGAAAAGTATGAACTCTCCTGGGACCTCCGCGTACCCTGGTATCATTTGAGCGAGGCGGCGGAGGTAGTAGCGGAACACCCTAACCTCCGCATCGCGCTCAACCACACAGGCTACCCGATGGATCGCTCGCCGATAGCGCTGGAGATATGGCGAAAAGGCATGGAGGCGCTGGCGGCCAACGAAAACATCTGGTGCAAAATCTCCGGCCTGCCGGTGTTGGGAGAGCCATACACCGTCGCCAGCAACAAGCCCATTATCCTAGACGCCATCCGCATATTCGGCGTCGACCGCTGCATGTTCGCCTCAAACTTCCCCGTAGACGGCCTCAAGGGAAGCTGGGACCACCTCTACACCACCTACAAACGCTCCGTCGCCGATTTCAGTCAAGAAGACCGAGAAAAGCTATTCGCCAAGAACGCGCTGGCATTCTACCGGATCGAGGTTTAGCGCTGTATTTCTAAAGGTTTGTCGGGGATGACTAGGCGACAGCGGTTTTGAGTGGAGCACCGCCCCAAGGTCTCCTCGCCCCCCACAGGGGGGAGAGGGGAGGGAGAGGGGGGAACTCACGGAGTGGTGAGAAACATGAATAAGAGAATTAGACAGTCTCTGACTTGACAGCCTAAGCGACACTTTTGGCGCCCCCCCCCACCCAAAACAACACCCCCCCGGGGGGGGCGGGGGCCCACCACCCCCCCCGCGACAAAGGGCCACTGGGTTTAAA
>JAYNYG010000019.1:38044-64949 GCA_038102935.1 Alphaproteobacteria bacterium
CGTCTCTGACTGGACCGCCTACCCCACACTTTTGGCCCCCCCCTCCCCCTCACCCCCCCCCCCCTGGGGGGGCGAGGGGACCCAGCTGCCGCGCTGCTTCAGTGGCCGTATGTGATAACCTTGCCAGGAACAGGCAGACGCGCCTTCAGGATTTGGCCGGTGGCGGACTCGGTGATGTAGAGGTCGCGCATGTCTGGGCCGCCGAAGGCGATGTTGGTGGTCATCAGGCCTTGGGGGCATTGGACGCGGTAGAGCGGTTTGCCGATGGCGGAGAATATCCATACGCAACCGAGGCCTGCATGGGCGACGACAACGCCGCCTGCATCCGTCAGCGCCAGGCCATCCGGGCCGCCAAGGCCGCCGGAGAGCTGCACGAAAATGCCGACCTTGGATGGCCCGCCGTCCGGCATGATCGGCATCCGCCATACTGCGTTGCCGCGCGTGACGCCGATATAGAGAATGCGTTCGTCGGGGCTCAGCACCAGGCCGTTGGGGCTAGGAATGCCGTCCAGAACCAATGATAGGTCGCCTTTGGGATCGAGGCGGAAGATGCGCCCTGTTGGGTCTTGCAAGCCGGTTTGGCCCTGGTCCGTGAACCAAATCGCGCCATCGGCGGCGACAGTCAAATCATTAACGCCTTTGAACCGTTCCAGGCGGTAGCGCGTGCAATGCTCCTGAACGGCGCCGGTGGCGGGATCGATGCGCATCAGGCCGTGCTTGTAGTCCGCAACCATCAGCGAACCATCGGCCATGACTTTCATACCGTTCGGCTCGCCGTCATATTCGGCAACCACCGTCATCGCCCCATCAGGCGCGATCTTGATGATGCGGCCCCAGGCGATATCGACGATGAAAAGATTGCCCGCGCTATCGAATGCTGGGCCTTCTAGGAAGCAATCAACAGCCGCGCCATGGCGGTTGATGACAGCCCATTCCGGCACTTGGCCCGTGCGGCGGAGAGCGTCTGGGACGCTCGCGAAGACTTCGGCTTGGATATCGACGGGGGATGGCATTGGGGCCGTCCTTCTTGAGGCGCCGCAGCGAAGCCCGCCTAGCGCGGCGCGTAGGGGTTATCGCTCCGTCGCAGCACAAACCGGATCGGCGTGCCGGGGAAGTCGAACGTTTGGCGGAGCTCGTTTGAAAGGTAGCGGATATATGTGTCCGGCATCGCGTTCTTGTCGGCGCCGAAGAGCGCGAAAGTCGGCGGGCGGCGTTTGATCTGGGAGATGTAGCGCACCTTGATGCGACGGCCGCTGACGATGGGCGGTGGGTGGCGCTCCATGGCTTCTGTCAGCCAGCGGTTCAGCGCGCCCGTCGGCACGCGCTTGTTCCAGACATCATAGGCCTCTGTCGCGGCGGACAATAGCCGGTCAACGCGCTGGCCCGTTAGCGCTGAAAGCGTGGTCACGTTGATGCCTTTGACATCAGGCAGCGAGGTCATGATACGGTCGCGCACGCCTTGCAATGCGGCTTCCCGATCCTCAACCGCATCCCATTTGTTGACGCCGAGGATCAGCGCGCGGCCTTCTTGAATGGCGTGATGGGCGATGGTCAGGTCTTGGCGCTCCAGGCCTTGCTCCGCGTCGATGATCAGCGCCGTTACATCTGCGAAGCGGACGGCTTCCAAGGTATCATCGACGGATTTCTTCTCGACCCGATCTGTAATGCGGGCGCGGCGGCGCATGCCTGCGGTATCAAACAGTTTGATCGGGCGGCCCTGCCATTCAAAATCAACGGCGATGGAATCGCGGGTGACGCCAGGTTCCGGCCCCACAAGCGCCCGGTTTTCGCCGAGTATCTGGTTCAGCAGCGTCGACTTGCCGACATTCGGGCGACCTATGATGGCGAGGCGGATAGGGCGCGCGGGATCATCTTCAACATCAGCATCCACGCCATCAGCATCAGCGTTTTCCAATAAATCATCTTCGCCGAATGGATCGAACCCAGCTTCCTGGATGATGCGCAGGATGGTGTCGTAAAGGTCCGACATGCCCTCATTGTGCTCGGCTGAGATCGGCACGGGTTGGCCAAGGCCTAATTCCCATGCCTCATTCAGCCCGGTATCACCTGCCTTGCCTTCACATTTGTTGGCCAGCAGCGCCATGGGTTTGCCGGCGCGGCGCAGCAATTGCGCAAAGCTGCGGTCGAGCGGCATGACGCCTGTCCGCGCATCGACCAACATCAGCGCGCAATCGGCTTCTGCGACTGCGGACTCTGTTTGGCCGCGCATGGCGGCGGCAAGGTCGCCGGGGTCGCCATCATCGAACCCTGCGGTGTCGATCACGGTGAAGGTTAGGTCTGCCAAGGTGGCGTCGCCGTAGCGGCGGTCACGGGTGACGCCGGGCTGGTCATCGACAATGGCCATGCGCCGACCGACAAGGCGGTTGAACAGCGTCGACTTGCCCACATTGGGGCGGCCCACCAGGGCGATTTTTGGCATTATTTATAGGCCGCCAAAACGCCGTTTTCGGTCAACACATACATGGTTCGGTTGGCGACGATCACAGGCAGCGTGGTGCGGCCCGGCAGGTCAATCCGATGGGCGAGCGCGCCATCGCCAGCGTTGAAGAACATTGCCTCGCCCTTACCGCGCGTGACGATCAAATGACCACCCGCAGCAACGGGGCCAGAATAGATTTCGCCGCGGATTTTATCGGGGTCGATATCGCCCGCAGCGGCGTTGAGGTCCACCGTCCAGGCGACGGCGCCGTCGCTCCGGCGAAGGGCGGCGAGATTTGGCTGATCCGTGATCATATAGAGGAACGCGCCTACGACAGCGGGTGTTTCCG
The DNA here is from genome assembly GCA_038102935.1 of Alphaproteobacteria bacterium. Classification (GTDB taxonomy): domain Bacteria; phylum Pseudomonadota; class Alphaproteobacteria; order Bin95; family Bin95; genus VMCJ01. The sequence continues at coordinate 40,834 of JAYNYG010000019.1, forward strand.
CCCCGCCAATCGCCCTATCCCAAAGTCGCGCGCCCGTCGCGAAATCAATGCCGGCGGCGAGGCCTGCCGCGCCGATAGCGATCACCTGTCCATCGCTGATCACCGGCAACGCGCGCACGGCGGGGATGGCTTGGGCGACGCCGAGGCGGCGGACGGCGGTGAGGGCATCATCCCAGGTGATCCGGCCATTGGCCGCGCGGAAGGCCACGATCTCACCGGTCGTGGTGGCTGCGACGACAGCGCCTTGGTCTGCTGCAGGCGCCGCGCCGCCAAGCAGCGCCGCCGTAGCTGGCGGGGCCTGGAAGGACCAGATTGTCTTGCCGGTCTCCGCGCTGATTGCAAGCAGACGGTTGTCGATGGTGATGACGAATACGCGACCGGCATCCACCGTTGGCGCGGCGCGGGAGGGAGTTGGCAGGCTGGCGCGCCAGCGTTCGGCCCCTGTAGCGCCGTCGAGCGCAACCAGTTCCGCGAACCCGGCGGCAAAGTATAAAACGCCGTCCGCATAGGCCAATCCGCCGCCGAAGCCATCGTCTTCGTCTTCCGGGGTTGGGTCTGTGCGCCACACTTCCCGGCCTTTATCGGCGGAAATAGCGGCGATCGCGCCGCCTGCATCCAGCGCATATACTGTTGTCGCAGACGCCACGGGTGGGTAGACGATCCGGCGCTCTTCGTCATTGCCGCCCTCGCCAATGTCCGCCGTCCATGCGAGGGAGGGTACGCCTGCAAGCGCCCGGTGGCCCGCAGCATGCCCGGAGCCGCCATAAGGTTGCTCCCATGCGCCTTCGCTTGCGGGCGGCAAGGCCGGGCGGATTTCGCCAGCGGTCGGGTCAGGCAGCGCTTCACCCGATTGTTCCAGGATAGCAACGCGCTCGCCGGGCAATGGCGGGGCTTCGGGTGCGCCAAAGTAGCTGTCGGAGCCGCACCCGGCCAGCATCAGCGCCGCCGCTATCAGCAGTGGCGGTAGGAGGCGTCGGCCAGGCCCGGACATGTCGTTAGCCTTTCGGGAACGCGGTCAGCGCCGCATCCGCCCGTGTGCGAAGGCCCATGGGCGCTGTTGTATCCGCGCTAATGGCCTCAAGCCGTGCTTTCGCAGCGTCGAGCTTGCCAAGTTTCCATTCCAGCATCGCCGCATATTCGTTGGCGAGTGCGCGCCACGGCCTGCCAGCCCCAGTCATTGGCTCTACGAGCGGCAGCAAGGTAGACGCGTCTTCCTCATAGGAGCGGAGGCCGAGTGCGAGGAGTTTCGCCAGTTCTTTGTAGCGTTCCGGAGCTTCGAGCGCCTCGACAGCGTAGAGCGCCTGGAGGGCGGCTTTGCGGTCTCCGGCTTTTTCGTGCGCCTCGGCTTCTCGCATGCGAGCGAGCGCTGCGTAGCCGTCTCCAGCTTCATTTGGGATGGCGGCGAATGCGGTTGCGGCTTCTGTTGCTTTGTCCTCCGCCAACAGCGCGCCAGCGGCTAGGTAGGCGTCGCCAGCGGCTTCGGCTTGGCTTGCCTGATAATCGCGCCATAGCGATGTGCCCGCCACGCCGCCGATGACCAGCACCGCAACGAACCCCACAATCGGCCCATACTTCTTGGCCGCTTGCTGCATCCGCTCGCGTTTTACGTCTTCATCAACTTCGTCAAAGATGTCGACCACGTCGTCATCCTTCTGGCATGGGTTACAGGAACCGGGTGGGGAGGAATTTCGCCGCACCATATATTTGTGCAGCCATAAGCGCAATTCCAGAGGTAAGTCGTTTTGGGCTTTACGGCGCGCCAATTCAGCGCGAACATGGGTTTTCAATGAAACGCTGTTGAGGGCTCGTATGACCTCCCTGGTCGATCTGAAATCCTACCGGACCTCGCGCCGCACCGTCTTCCTGCAAAAGGATGAGCTGCGGCAGCTGATGAACCTCTACAGCAAGCGCGTCATGACGGGTGAATGGAAAGACTACGCAATCGATTTCCAAGAAGGCCACGCGACGTTCACCGTCTTCAAAAACACCTTCGACGCCCCCCTCTACAGCATCGTAAAACTCCGCCACCGCGGCAGCTCGACGGAGGAATGGCTGATATTCTCTGGCGAAGAACGGTTACGGCGCAGTGGGTCACTCGCTGGGGCATTGGCGTATTTCGATAAGAAGTTGTCGGTGGTGCGGTGAGCGCAAGAATGTGGTAAGTTAGCAAGATCTAAAATCTCAGATTGAAGATACCGTTGCCGCTGCGCCAAAACGCGCGATCAATTCAGTGGCCGAATTAGAAGCGGCCTTAGAAGCTGGCAAAAAAAGCGGCGTAAGTCAGCGAACATTTGAGGAAGCTTTTGACGCCGGTATGGTCAAAGCTGAGAATGCCAAGCGTTAGCCTAACACTTTCACGACTCGCCGATAATGACATCGAAGAAATTGCTGCATATACGACTGAGCGATACGGATTGCGCCAAGCAACAGCTTTTCGCGCGATTATTCAAAAAGCGTTGCTTCGATTAGCCAGCTCTCCGGCTGTCGGAAGACAATTTCTGACCACAAGCGGCGCACGCTACCTGCAGATTAACGCCGGTAGGCATGCGATATTCTACGAGCAAACGTCAGAGGGCATTGTGATCATTAGAATTCTGCTCCTGGCGATGGATTTTGATCAGCATCTTTGACCAGAATTATTTGATCTCAGTCTCGACGAACACGAACTCGTAGTCATTGGCGTTGATGATGTCGTGCTCGACGCCGGCATCACGATAGTAGGGAATGCCTGCTTTTAATTCTGCTTCCATGGTCTTGCCGTCTGGCAACTCTATGTGAAGTATTCCATCAAGCATCGGCGTCACAACATAGTCCATGCCGTGCTTATGCCAGCCGGTGGCGGCGCCCGGAGCAAACCGCCATTCAGTTACCCGAACGCGGTCATTATCGATAAATACGGTTGGGACGGCGGCAGGGCGGGCTTCCGGCATCATCCTACTCCCACTCAATCGTCCCCGGCGGCTTGGACGTCACGTCATATGTCACGCGGTTTACGCCGGCGACTTCGTTGATGATGCGAGTGGCGCATTGGCTGAGGAAGGCCATGTCGAAGGGGTAGAAATCTGCGGTCATGCCGTCTGTTGATGTGACGGCGCGTAAAGCGAGCGCGGATTCATAGGTCCGCTCGTCGCCCATGACGCCGACGGTGGAGACGGGCAGCAAGACAGCGAAGGCTTGCCAGATGTCGTCATAGAGGCCCGCGGCGCGGATTTCTTCCAGATAGATCGCATCGGCTTGGCGGAGCGTATCCAGCCGGTCCTTGGTGATTTCGCCTGGAATGCGGATGGCGAGGCCGGGGCCGGGGAACGGGTGGCGCCCGACGAAGGCTTCCGGCAAGCCAAGCTCCCGGCCCAACGCGCGGACTTCATCTTTGAACAGCTCACGCAACGGCTCGACCAGCTTCAGGTCCATCCGTTCGGGCAGGCCGCCGACATTATGGTGGCTTTTGATGGTGACGCTGGGGCCGCCGGTGAAGGACACGCTTTCGATCACATCCGGATAAAGCGTGCCTTGGGCCAGGAACTTGGCGCCGCCGATGCCTTTGGCCTGCTCATCGAACACATCAATGAACAGCCCGCCGATGATCTTGCGCTTTCTCTCCGGATCGCTGACGCCTGCCAGATCATCCAGGAACATTTTCTCTGCATCCACGTGATGCAGCGGGATGTTGTAGTGGTTGCGGAACAGGGTCACGACCTCTTCAGCCTCGCCCATCCGCATCATGCCGGTATCGACAAAGATGCACTGTAGCTGGTCGCCAATGGCTTCGTGGATCAGCACGGCGGCGACGGCGCTATCAACGCCGCCCGAAAGCCCGCAAATTACCCGCGCGTCGCCAACTTGGTCGCGGATGCGCTGGATGCTTTCGTCCTTGAACGCCGCCATAGTCCAATCGCCGGTGCAGCCCGCAATGGTGTGGACGAAATTGGAAATCAGCCGCGCGCCGTCGGGCGTGTGAACCACTTCTGGGTGGAACTGCACGCCATAGAATTTCCGCGCCTCATCTGCGATAGCCGCAAGCGGCGCATTCGGTGTTTTGGCGATAGCGCTGAAGCCCGGCGGCGGCACCGTCAACGCGTCCCCATGGCTCATCCAGACCAAATGCTTCTCGCCTATATTCCACACGCCCTCAAACAGCGGAGAGGATGCGGAGACTTCAACATGCGCCCGCCCGAATTCGCGCTTGGATGAGGCTTCGACCTTACCGCCAAGCTGTGCCGCCATGGTCTGCTGGCCATAGCAAATGCCAAGCACAGGAATGCCCATATCGAACAGGCCAGCATCCGCTTGCGGCGCTGTTTCCAGCGTTACGCTGGCCGGCCCGCCGGAAAGGATCAGCGCCTTTGGGCCAAATTCTTCGGCAGAGGCGCGGGTGACGTTGTTGAACGGGTGGATTTCGCAGTAAACGCCTGCTTCGCGCACCCTTCTGGCGATCAGCTGCGTGACCTGGGAGCCGAAATCGACGATCAGGATGCGGTCTTGCATGGGCGTTTTAGAGTCCAGTTTGGTAATTCGGCGCTTCGCGGGTGACGGTGACGTCGTGAACATGGCTTTCGCGCAATCCGGCATTGGTTATGCGCACGAAGCGGCAGTTTTCGCGCATCGCTGTGATATCGCCGTTGCCAGTGTAGCCCATGGCTGCTTTCAGCCCGCCGACAAGCTGGTGGATCACATTGCCGACCGGGCCTTTATACGGCACCTGTCCTTCAACGCCTTCCGGCACCAGCTTCAATGCATCGCTGACATCCTGCTGGAAGTAGCGATCCGCAGATCCACGCGCCATCGCGCCGACAGAGCCCATGCCGCGATAGGATTTATAGGAGCGGCCCTGGTAGATGAACGTCTCGCCGGGGCTTTCGTCCGTGCCAGCCAGCAATGAGCCGATCATCACGCAATCAGCGCCCGCCGCGATGGCTTTGGCGAGATCGCCGGAGGACTTGATGCCGCCGTCCGCAATGGCGGGAACACCCTCTGCCTCGCAGGCTTTCGCCGTTTCCATAATGGCGGTGAGCTGCGGCACGCCGACGCCAGCGACCACGCGGGTCGTGCAAATGGAGCCTGGGCCGATGCCGATCTTCACAGCGTCCGCGCCCGCTCCAATCAAAGACTTCGCGCCATCGCCAGTCGCCACGTTGCCCGCGATGATCTGCACTTGGTTGGAGATTTCACGCACCTTCTTCACGGCGTTGATGACGCCTTCAGAATTCCCATGGGCCGTATCGACAACGACCACATCCACGCCCGCATCCACCAACGCTTCCGCCCGCGCAAAGCCTTCGTCGCCAACGCCTGTCGCGGCGGCGCAGCGGAGGCGACCTTGCTCATCCTTGGCGGCGTCCGGGAATTTCTGCGCTTTTTCAATATCTTTAACGGTGATAAGGCCAATGCAGATGTTGTTATCATCGACCACCAACAGCTTTTCGATGCGGTGTGCGTGGAGGAGCCGCTTGGCTTCATCGGGCGTCACGCCTTCCGGCGCAGTGATCACGTCCCGCGTCATCAGCTCCACAACCGGTTGGTTCGGATCATTGGCGAACCTGACATCGCGGTTCGTGATGATCCCGGCGACCTTACCCTCTGGCCCATCGACCACCGGAATGCCGGAAATGCCGAATTGCGCCATCAATTGCAGCGCATCATGCAGCGTTGCGTTTGGCAGGATGGTGACGGGGTCTACGACCATGCCCGATTCGAATTTCTTCACCCGGCGCACTTCACCGGCCTGGGTTTCGATATCTAGATTTTTATGAATCACGCCGATGCCGCCAGACTGCGCCATCGCGATCGCCATGCCGCTCTCCGTCACCGTGTCCATGGCGGAGGCAATGATCGGAATTTTCAGGGAAATATCGCGCGTGACGCGGGTATGCGTGACGGCGCTGGTCGGCAAAACGGCGGAGTGGGCGGGCTGCAACAGCACATCATCAAAGGTGAGCGCCATCGGTATCGCCTGCGGATCGCGCGGCGGCATGTCATTCCCCTTAAAGGATGATCTGGAATGACGAGTCTCTATATACCCCTAATGCTGCACCGCAAAGTGGACAAATTGGCCGGGGCGCCGGCTGCGCGTTTTTGCCCAGATTAGAGTGCGGGTTTTTTATCCGCCCATGGCCGTGCGGCTTCGAAGGCGGCGGAGGCTTGGAGAACTTCTAGGTCGGCGAATCGGGGGCCGACGATTTGGAGGCCAACGGGCAATCCAGCGTCCGTGAAGCCGCAAGGGACGGAGGAGGCCGGGTTGTGGCTCATGTTGAAGGGATAGGAGAATTCGGCCCACTGCACCCAATCCCAATTATGCTGCGGCCAATCATCCGGCATCAGCTTGTCGGCAGGAAAAGCGGCGACGGACACGGCGGGGGTGAGCAGCAGGTCGTAATCCTCGAACGTGCGGTGGATGGCGTGGATATAATCCAGCTTCTTCTGCCGCATATTCAAATAATCCTCCGTCGAGTGATTGACGGCGGATTTGATACAGGCGACGAGGCCGGGGTCCATCCTATCTTCAAACTCTTCCAAATACTGGACATAGGCCAGTTCGTGGGCGGACCAGAAGAAACGGATCAGTTCCGGCCCCATCGGCCCCCAAGCGGGCGTGATTTCCTCCACATGCGCGCCCATATCGGCGAAGGCTTGGGCGGCGTTGGCGGTCAGCGTCGCCACTTCCGGATCGACGCGGGCATGGCCTAAATCCGGACTCCAGGCGATGCGGAGGCCTTCCATTGAGGCGGCGTCGAGCAGGCGGGCATAGGGGGCGGGCGCGGACTCCAGGCTGCAGAAATCCCATGGATGCGGGCCGGACATGACCTCCAGCATCAATGCCGCATCCTCGACCGTGCGCGTCATCGGGCCGCTATGGCTGGTTTGGTCATTGTTGCCAACAGGCCAGTTGGCGACGCGGCCATAGCTCGGCTTATGGCCGAAAATGCCGCAGAAATGGGCCGGCATGCGGATAGACCCAGCGCCGTCGGACCCTTGATGCAGCGGCCCATATCCAGCAGCGGCGCCAACGCCCGCGCCAGCGGACGATGCGCCCGCATTCATGCCTTGGGCCCAGGGGTTGTGCGTGATCCCGGTCAACGGGCTGTGGCTAACGCCCTTCCAGCCGAATTCTGACGTTGTGGTCTTGCCAAGTGAGATGGCGCCCGCATCCTTCAGGCGTGAAACGAAGGGCGTGTCGTGTTCAGGGATACGGCCTTTCTCAATCCAGGAGCCGCGTTCGGTTGGCACGCCTGCAGTGACGGCCAAATCTTTGATGGTGACGGGAAGGCCAAACAAGGGGCCCTCTGCGCCGCCTTGGATCAGCGCCGCTTCGGCTGCTTTGGCCCCGTCCATGGCCGTATCCGCCGTTAATGTGGCGAAGGCGTTGAGCTTCGGTTCCAAGCGTTCGATGCGGTTCAGAACAGCCTGCATCAGCTCCACAGGCGAGAGTTGGCGTGACCGGATCATTGGCGCGAGCACACTGGCCGGAGTGAAACAAAGATCGTCGTCCTGCATCGAACTGCCCTTCCGCGAGCGGGTTAAGCCAAAACGATACCGCCTTTCCCATCCGCCTGCGAGGCTTGCCGCGCATCGGCCAAAACGGCATTATTGCGGCCCTTCGCGCCCTCTTGGGGCAGGCGCCTGAATTGATTGCATGGTGATGGGTAAGCCCATCCGGGAGAACGACGATGCGATGGCGCGGTGGGCGGCGGAGCAGCAATATTGAAGATTTGCGCGGCCAAGGCGGCGGTCGTAGAGGAGGCGGTCTTGGCGGCGGGCTAGGCAATATCTTGCGGAGAAGCGGTGGCATGGGCGGTCGTCGCCGCTCCGGCGCACGCATGGGCAGGGGGAAGAAGGGCGGCATCGGCCTGATCGGCATCGTTGTGATCGTCGGCATCACGTTGATGATGGGCGGCGATCTCGGCTCAATCTTGGGCGCCGTTGCCGGCGGCGGTGGCTACTCACAAGGGCCTGGCGTGACTGCGCCGCGCAGCAGCGGGCCGACGGGCGTTCGCCAAACGGGCCGCGCGGATCAGGACGAGCTCGCGAATTTCACCGCGACCGTATTGGCCTTTACGGAGGAGGTTTGGTATGCCGTTTTCCGCGCCGAAGGCCTGCAATACCGGGAGCCGACGCTTGTCCTGTATGAAGGCGCTGTGCAGTCCGCTTGTGGTACGGGGCAGGCGGCGATGGGGCCGTTTTACTGTCCGGGCGACCAGAAAGTTTACATTGATCTCTCATTCTTCCGCGAACTCCGCCAGCGCTTCCGCGCGCCCGGAGATTTCGCGCAGGCCTATGTGATTGCGCATGAGGTCGGGCACCACGTGCAAACGCTGCTCGGCGTCTCGAAGAAAGTGCAAGACGCCAAGCGCCGCGCTTCCCGGACAGAGGCCAACGCCATTCAGGTCAAAATGGAACTGCAGGCGGATTGCCTCGCGGGCGTGTGGGCCAACCACGCCAACCGGAAACACAAAATCTTTGAAGCAGGCGATGTGGCAGAAGCGATGGCAGCAGCCAAGGCCATCGGGGATGATACGCTGCAACGCCAGGCGGCGGGCCGTGTACGCCCAGACTCATTCACCCACGGCAGCGCCGCCCAACGCCAACGCTGGTTCAACAACGGCCTTGAAACTGGCCAGATGAGCGCCTGCGATACGTTCTCGGCGCGGCGGCTTTAAGACGGGTCAGGACGATGCTCTAGCGATAGCGCTCCGCCGTCCATGCGTTGTAGTGCATTCTCCGAAGCAGGGCCAAATGCGCCGTCAATGGCGCCTTGGTAAAAGCCCTGCTTTTTGAGGAATTTTTGAGTCGTTGAGGCGTTTAGCCTGCCATGCTTGATTGCCTGAATCCGGTCCGCGACTGAGCCATATATTTCCTTTGCGCCGCAGCGGGCATTTGCTCGAGTATTGTAATAGTTCCCAATCCGGTCCCCGCCGATGGTGATGGCGTGGGTGGCGGCCTGGATCGCATCCTGCCAACGCTTTGCGCCCTGATATACAATCGCCATGCTGTTCCAGCTTGAAGGATCGGTACCGCGGAGGCTTATCGAGCGCTCGCAGTCCGCGATCGCTCCTGCCGTTTGCTTCAGTAAGTCCTTCGCCTGGCAACGATAAAGATAAGCCCCGGCCCTTCGTGCATTGTTAGCGGATGCACCCTGGATGATTTGGGTGCATGCACGGATTTGCCGAGCCCGGTCGCTTTCGTCACCGCAAGTCCCTAAGTTGGCGTCGTTTTGCGCATACGCTGCCGATGCGCCTATCAAAAACAGGCTGACAGTGAGCAAAATCGCCATAACATTCAAACGATGAGCTGACATGTGAGCCTCGCTGGAAATTTCCTTTGCGCGTCAGAACCCTTGCGCCGCCGGAGCGTCCGGATTGGAGACGGGCCCCAGTGTTTTTAGGTATTCCACAATGGCTGCGATGTCGTCTTCTGGCAGCTTGCCTGTGCCGTGCTCGACCACCTCGTACATGACGGAGCCGACGACGTCGCCGTCGATTTTTAGGCCGTCCGTCAGCAGAAACGCAAGGTCTGGATCTGTCCAGGTTCCAAGGCCGGTGTCTTCGTCCTGGGTCAGGTTCGGCGCCATTTCGCCCTCTGGGCCGTTGGCTGTGCCGGAGAGCCACATATCACGTTTCAGTCCGCCCGAAGGCCAGCGTGGTGTGTGGCATTCGCCGCAATGGGCCAGGGCTTCGCTGATATAGGCGCCGCGGTTCCAGGCGGCGGATTGTGTTGTGTCGCCCTCATAAACGCCCGCATCGAAATGCAGCAGCTTCCAAAAGCGCATGGTCCAGCGTTGATTGAACGGAAAGCCGATGGCATGCGGCTTGTTCGCCTCAGCTTCTGCGGGCCGCGCCATGATGGCGTTGCGGATCGCCAACATGTCGCCGTCTGTCATGCGGGTATATGCGGCATAAGGAAATGCTGGAAAGTAGTTGGCGCCATCGGGGCGGCGACCGTGGCGAAGCGCGCGGACGAAATCTTCCTCGCTCCATGCGCCGATGCCGTTGGTCGTGTCGCTGGAAATGTTGGGGGCGAAGAAGGTGCCAAACGGCGTTTCGAGCGCTCGCCCGCCGGCCAGCACAGCGCCGTCATTTTTCACATCTGTGTGGCAATTGACGCACCCGGCGAGGCCAAGCAGCAGCTCGCCGCGCTCTACGGACATCATGGCTGCGTCCGATGGCTTTTGCAGTGTGACGCTTTCCGTGCGGTCTGTCGTCAGCAGGCCAACGAAGACGATGCCCCCGGCCGCCGCTAAAACCAGTCCAAGTTTGAACAATTTCCGAAACATGACGCCCCCTTGCCCCAACGAATCCGGTCTAATCCGATGCGGCAGAATCTCACGTTACGCGGCGTTGGCCAAGCCGACTCCAAGCATCCGGCAGATTGCGAGCGTGAGCTCCGCCCGGTTCAACGTGTAGAAGTGAAAATGCTCAACGCCCTCGCGGCGGAGATGCAGGCATTGCTCGACAGCGATAGCGGCGGCGATGGCGGAGCGCGTCTCAAGGTCATTCTCAAGCCCGGCGAAGCGTTCCGCCACCCAATCCGGAACACTGGCGCCGCAGCGTCCGGCGAAGCGGACCATAGCGGCGAAGTTTGTCACGGGCAGAATGCCGGGCGCCAACGGGATGTCCACCCCGCCTGCCGCCATCCGGTCCCTGTAGCGCAGGAAGTCTTCTGTATTGAAGAAGAATTGCGTGATCGCGCGGGCGGCGCCGGCTTCCTGCTTTCGGCGGAGGTTTTCGATCTCGTCGGCGTCATGGCGCGCTTCCGGATGGTTTTCCGGATATGCGGCGACGCTGATTTCAAAGTTATGGCGAGCGAGTAATCCTTCTACGAGATCTGAAGCATAGGCATAGCCGTCGCTTGATGGCGCGTAGGTCTCGCCAGCTTCCGGCATGTCGCCTCGAAGCGCCACGATATGCCGAACGCCCGCCTCCCAATAGCGGTCCGCGACGGCGTTGACCTCGTCCCGACTGGCTGCGACGCAAGTGAGATGGGCGGCGGCGGTTAGTCCTTGCTCATGCACAATCCGCTCGACGGTGCCGTGCGTGCGCTCACGGGTTGAGCCGCCTGCGCCGTATGTCACGGACACGAATTTTGGCTTCATCGGCGCCAAGCGCTCAACGGATCGCCACAGTGTCTCGGCCATTTTTTCCGTGTTTGGCGGAAAGAACTCGAAGCTGACTTCAGGCGGCGCCATGGGATGCAGCGTCCTTTTGGGTTTGCGGAGGAAGGTGCATGCCTGTCTCCAACGCAGGCTTCCGCCCGCGCCACAGGCACACAGTCAAGGGATCGCCGGGGAGGGCTTCTTCGGCGTCCAGGATGAGTCCGGCGGCTTCCAGCCAGCGCGTGATCTGCGCGGTGGAAAACCCCAGCCGGCGGTGCGCATGATCTTCACGCAGCCTGTCCAAATTGTGGGGCGCGAAGTCCGCGAGGATGACGACGCCGCCGGGCGCCAGCAGCCGCGCCATCTCCCGGATCGCCTGGGCTGGCGTATCCAGATAATGCAGCACGAGATGCGCCGTGATCATATCGAAGCGGTTATCGTCAAACGGCGCGGCGTAAAGATCCCCGTGGCGGAGGCTGCAATGGGCGTGGCCCGCCGCCGCCATCCTGTCCCGCGCGAGCGCAAGCATCGCCTGGTTGTTATCCAGGCCCGCCGCCCGGCCGGCGCGGGGGGCCAAAAGTTCCAGAATGCGCCCGGCGCCGACGCCCATATCCAGGTAATCATTCACAAATTCCGCAGGACAAAGCGCTTGCAGTCGCGCTTCAACCATTGCCTCATCCACATGCAGAGACCGGATTTCGTGCCAGTGCGGTGCGTTCTTGCGGAAATAGGATTGTGCGTCTGCCGCACGCCGGGCGCGGACATCAGCCAGGCGTTTTGCATCACGAATCCGGACCGGATCATCTGGATTGCAGGAGGAGACCAATACGCGGGCCAACCGGGCGGCTTCGCCAGCTTCCGCCAGTCGGTAAAACACCCAGTTGCCTTCACGGAAACGGATCAGGAGGCCTGCTTCGGCCAAGATTTTTAAGTGCCGGGACACGGCAGGCTGCGTCATGCCGAGAATGTCCGTGATCTCCGTGACGGACAATTCGCCCGCCGCGCAAAGTGCCAGCATCCTCAAGCGCGCGCTTTCGGCGGCAGCGCGCAACATCACGACGAATTTATCCAATGGCCTGTCCTGCAGGTTCAAAATCTATATGCAGATGTTGTTATATCGCTAAGCCCTAAGCGCCACAACGCAATTTGACGCCACAAAATGTGGAACCTTCGTCACATCCGGGCCTTAATCGATAGGTAGTCACCTTTGCATTAACCTTATCGCCCTATATGGTGCGTTTCTGTGTTAAACGCCTTTTCGGGCAGGTAAAAGATTCGGCGCGCGTTCTGTGGAGAGCGCGTATTGAGCGTCCGCGCATTGGGCGACGCTCCTACGGCGGGACGAACGATTATGCGGCAAAGCTTTCGGAGTTTGGGAACGGTACTGCGCAACGCGCTGTTTGCTGTTGCCGTAGCAGGCATCGCATCTGGCTGTGCGACCTTGCCGGAAGACCCGCTGGATCGTGCTGACGTGCTTGCGGTGAATGATCCGTTTGAGCCTGCAAACCGTATGGTTTTCGCAATCAACGAGACCGTCGACCTGGTGCTGTTGCGTCCCGTCGCAGTGCTGTATCGGGATTTCATGCCTGCGCCCGGCAAAGAGCTAGTGTTCAATTTTGTCCGCCATATCACACTGCCGCTGACAATCGTTAATGATGTCGCGCAGGGCGAATGGGACCGTGCGGAAATCGCGGCGAAACGTTTGTTTGTGAACACAATCGCCGGTTTCGGCGGCGTGGTGGATGCTGCGACTGGGCTAGGCTTGCCGCATCACAAGGAAGATTTCGGCCAGACATTGGCGACTTATCAAGTGGTTCCAGGCCCATACATTGTCCTGCCGCTGATCGGTCCGTCGTCGACGCGTCATGCCTTTGGGCGCGTTGTTGATGTGGCGCTGGATCCGTTGACATATCTTTTAGCGAAAGCGCCGGTTGAGGCGACTTTAGGCATGCGCGCCGTCAGCATTGTTGATCAGCGCTACCGACTGCTTGGTCCGCTGGATGACCTGAAAAAGAACTCGCTGGATTATTATGCTGCTGTGCGCTCGTTGTATCGCCAACGCCGGACCTATGAGATCCGCAATCTGGGTGACGAGGCGACGTCGCGATCGACTGCGGATGTATTCAATGTTCCGTTCAACCGAGAAGGTTAGAGCCTGATGCGCCATACCGCCCGCGCAGCCGCCGCAGACGTGCGTATCCCGTTCCTCCGCCTCCTGGTCGCTGGCTTTGCGTTACTGACGCTGGCTTTCGCGACCCTCTCGTCGGCAGAGGCCGGCGTTGAACGCGATCTAATCGCAGGGCTCGCTGGCGAGGCTGAGCCTGTTCTCAATGACAAATCCATCGCACCCGCAGAACGCACCCAGAAGCTTCGGTCTATCTTGGGTTCGGTTTTTGATAGCAAGCAGATGGCGCAATCCATGCTTGGTCGCTACTGGCGCCGGGCGAATGATAGTCAACGCGCCGAGCTTGTAGGGCTGATGGAAACCTACCTGATTGATGTCTATGCAGGCCGTATGGACTCAATTGACGGCCAAGTGAAGTTTGATGTCGGCGCTGAAAAACAAGTCGGCGCACGGACCATCGTTGATAGCCAGGTGCTGCGCCCAGGTTCGCCGCCCGTATCTGTCGATTGGCAGGTTGAGACAGTGGGCGGCAAAGCTGTGGTCACCGATATTGTGGTCGAGGGCGTTAGTCTCGTGGTCAGCCAGCGGGCGGATTTCGCCAGCATTATCCGCAGCCAAGGCGGATTAGACGGTCTGATTAAGCTGTTGAAGCAAAAGACCGGCGGCTGACGCATACACGCCGCCGCCTGATCTACTTAACTTATCGATGTTTGAACTGCGGCTGGCGTTTCTCCGCAAAGGCGGCCATGCCTTCTTTCTGATCTTCGGTCGCGAAGGTCGAGTGGAAGACGCGGCGTTCAAAGCGCACGCCTTCAGACAGCGTCGTTTCATAGGCGCGGTTAACGGATTCTTTGCAGATCATTGCAATTGGCAAGGATTTGTCAGCGATTGACTCTGCGAGTTTAAGCGCCTCATCCATGAGCTCGCCAGCAGGTACGACCTTGGTGACAAGGCCAGAGCGTTCTGCTTCCTCAGCGCCCATCATCCGCCCGGTCAGGCACATGTCCATGGACTTGGACTTGCCGACGGCGCGCGTCAGGCGTTGTGTGCCGCCGCCGCCTGGGATGGTGCCAAGGTTGATTTCTGGCTGGCCAAACTTCGCATCATCGCCAGCGATAATCAGGTCGCACATCATCGCGACCTCGCACCCGCCGCCAAGCGCATAACCGCGAACGGCGGCGATGATCGGCTTGCGGCAGGAGGCTGCCCGCTCCCAGTGCACGGTGATGAAGTCCTGCATATAGGCGTCCATATAGGATTTGGACTGCATTTCTTTAATGTCGGCGCCCGCGGCAAATGCTTTCTCGCCGCCAGCCAGTAACATGCAGCCGATGTCCTCATCCGCTTCAAACGCATCAATCGCAGCCGCCATTTCTTCGACGAGCTGGGCGCAAAGCGCGTTCAACGCCTTCGGGCGGTTCAGGGTGATCAGGCCGACGCGGCCTTTCTTCTCAGACAGAATAAACTCGGCCATGCAATGTCTCCCCAAGACAGTTTGGCTGTGTGAAATTGCGGGTGTCTTCTACCCTACCGCTGACAGGTTGGACAATAGAATGATGAACGCCCGGATTGAACAATGCGTTTGACACGGGCTTTACCGCATCCCGCACAGTCCTCGCCCTCCCGGCCGTAAACGCCCCAGGAGGCCTTGAAATAGCCAAGTTCGCCCGATGGCTGGCGGTAATCCCGAAGGCTAGAGCCGCCGGCGGCGATGGCCTCGTGCAGCACTTCAGGAATAGCGATGGCAAGACGCTTCAATTCCGCAGGCTTGAGTGAGCCAGCATCGCGTTCAGGGCGGACACGGGCGCGGAATAAAGCCTCGCATACATAAATATTACCGAGGCCTGCGATCAGCCGCTGGTCCAACAATGCTGCTTTGATAGAAGAGAATTTGCCCGCCATCATCGCTTTCAGCTTGCCAGGCGTTAGGCCGCTCAATGGTTCCATGCCGAGGGATTTTAGGCGGGGGTGGGCTGCTTCTTCTGATGTCGGATACAAGTCCATGAAGCCGAAGCGCCGGGCATCCTGGTAAACAACATGGCCGCCGCCGTCTGTCTCGATGATGATGTGATCGTGCTTGGCTGGGTCAGGCGCGGGACCTTGGCCGACGAGCATGCGCCCGGACATCCCAAGATGCGTCAGCCAGGTCAGGCCGCCGTCCAGCCGAGCCAGCATATACTTCGCGCGCCTATCGATCCTGAGCACCCGTTGGTCTTGCATCCTGGCGGCGAAATCAGGCGGCAACGGGAAGCGGAGATCGGGCCGCCGGGCTTCAACCCGGGCGAGGCGCTGATCCGTGATGATGGCGGCGAGGCCGCGCATCGTGGTTTCGACTTCGGGAAGCTCTGGCATGCGCGAAACCCTATCCTGGATCGCCCAAATGCGCTATCGCTTAGCGCCATGACAGACCAAGATTTCACCATTGATCAGCCTGCTGCCGGGGATGCGATCGACTTCGGCTACCGAGAGGTCGCGCGCGCCGATAAAGCGCGCATGGTGCGCGGCGTGTTTGATTCCGTCGCTTCCCGCTATGATTTGATGAACGACCTCATGAGCGGCGGATTGCATCGGTTTTGGAAGGCGTCGTTGGTCGCAGATTTGGCGCCAAGGCGCGGCGAGCTGCTGATCGATGTTGCGGGCGGCACCGGCGATATTAGCTTCCGCGCCCAAGCCGCCGCCAAGGGCGCGCTGGATGCGGTGATCGTGGACGCTAACGCGGCCATGGTCAGCGTCGGTCGTGATCGCGCAATGGACCGGGGCATCGCCCTTAATGGCGGGAGCCTCGGCTGGGTCACTGGTGATGCGGAGCGCTTACCGCTGCCAGATGCATGTGCCGATGCGGTCGTTATTTCCTTTGGCCTGCGCAATGTCACTGACAGGTTGCGCGCGTTGAAGGATATGCGTCGGGTGCTTCGCCCTGGCGGGCGGTTCTTCTGCCTGGAATTCAGCCATATGGAAAACGCCGCGTTGCAGGCGGCCTATGACCGTTATTCTTTCGCCGCGATCCCGAAAATGGGCAAGCTGACGACCGGCGATGCGGACTCCTATCAATACCTGATCGAAAGCATCCGCCGTTTTCCGCGACAAGATGCACTGCTGGCATTGATGGACGAGGCTAGGTTTGAGCAGACGTCCTACCGCAATATGACGGGCGGTGTGGTGGCTATCCACCGAGGCTGGCGATTGTAAGCGCCCTAGTTCACATTGCCAGACAGCTCGAAGACCGGCAGGAAGGCCGCGATCAACATGCCGGCGATACCGAGCCCGACGAGCGCGGTCAGCACCGGATTGATCATTGATGTGACGGCGTTCACGCGCTGCATTAGCAACGTATCGAAATAATCGGCGGCGGCGACCATCAGCACGTCCAGCGTGCCGGCCTGCTCGCCAGATGCAATCATGCGCACGACCACGTCGCCAAATACTGGGTCCCGCCGGAAAGCTTCGGCGAAAGAGGCCCCGCGCTCGATATTATCCGCTGCTTCGCGGGCGGCGGCGATATGGCGGTTGGCGGCTGCCTCCGCGCCCATCGGCAGAGCCTCAACCGCTGGAATGCGATGGCGCAACTGCATGCCGACCGTCCGCAAAAGCCGCGCCATTGCCGAAAGCCTTACGACTTGGCCTAGCAGCGGCAGTCTTAGTTTGATGACATCCCAAACGTATTTTCCGGACTCGTTCGAAAGCCAAAAGGCGATCATCGCGACCATAAATGCTGCGATGACGCCCAGTATCAGCAGATTCTCTGCATAGGCGTCGCCGAGATCCAGGAGCGCTTGGGTTAAAGTGGGGAGTTCACGGCCCATGCCGGAATACATTTTTTCAAACCGAGGAAGGATCGAGAAGATCATCATGTGAAACACCAGGATGAACGCGCCCAACACGAAAATCGGATATGTGAGCGCCGTGCGGACTTTCCGCGAAAACGCATCCATTTGTTCTAGATAGGAAGAAAGCTGCTCTAACGCTTCATCAATCCTGCCGGATCGGAGGCCGGAGCGGACAACGCTGACGTAAATCGGCCCGAACACTTTCGGGTATTCCATCATAGAATCCGCCATGTCGCGCCCTGCGGCGACATCCTTCAATACCGATTGCAGGATGACGCGGAACTTGCCTTTCGGCATCTCTGACGAAAGGTTCTCAAGCGCCGCCGCCAATTGCAGCTTGCCTTTAAGCAGCGCCGCGAACTGACGGGTGAAGATATAGCGCGCTGTGAGGGAAACGGGTGAAAACATTGCAGACGCTAGGACTCGCCGAGGACGCGGATGATTTCGGAATATGAGGTGCGCCCTTCCTCCACCAGGATCAGCGCATGCTCAAACATGGATTGCATGCCGCCAGACCGCGCGACCCTGCGAAATTCGTGCAGATCGAAATGATTGGTCATAATCGCGCCGCGCGTTTCGTCATCCAGCGCTAGTAACTCAAACACGGCCTGCCGCCCCACATAACCCGTGTGCCGACAATGGCCGCAGCCGAGTGTTACGATACACGGCATATCCGGCGCGATGCTGATGCCAAGGCGTTCCAGCTTATAGGACCCGACCCCTTCCGCCCGAAGGTTCGATAGCACTTCCCGCCCGTCCACAACCGTCTGGCAGTGCGGGCAATGTACGCGCAGCAGGCGCTGGGCCAAGGTCATGCTGACAGAGTTGGCGATCAAGAACGGATCGATCTCCATATCCATCAAACGGCTGGCGACGCCGACGGCGTCATTGGCGTGAATGGTGGAGAACACCAGATGGCCCGTGAGCGAGGCTTGCACCGCCATCTGCGCCGTCACTTTATCGCGGCACTCGCCGACCATGATCACATCTGGATCCTGGCGCAACATCGCGCGAAGGCCGCCAGAGAAGGTGAGGCCGATATTCTCATCGACTTGTGTTTGGTGAACGCCTTTCAGGCGGTATTCGACGGGATCTTCAACCGTCACAACATTGCGCCCAATGCGATCAATGCCCGCGAGGCAAGAATAGAGTGTGGTTGTCTTGCCGGAGCCTGTCGGTCCGCTGAGCAGGATGAGGCCATAGGGCGCGCTGATCTTGTCGGCCAACGTGCGCATTTCGCGATCCGTTAGGCCGATGTCTTCGATGCGCGGGCGGAGCGAGCCTTCATCCAGTAGGCGCAGCACCATCTTCTCGCCATTAACCGTCGGCAAGGATGATACGCGGACGTCGATGGGGTGGCCCTGGATAGCAACCCCGATGCGTCCGTCCTGCGGCTTTCGCCGCTCAGCTACGTCCAGATTCGCCATAACCTTAATACGCGACGCGATCATAGATGCGGTATCGCGCGGCAGCTTCACTTCTTCCCGCAACACGCCATCGACACGGCAGCGCACGACCAGCCCATCCGCTGTCGGTTCGATATGCATATCCGATGCGCCAAGCTCAAACCCGGTATGCAGGATGAAATCAACTGCTGCCGGGATGTCCATATGGGTGAGGTCGGCGTGTTCGATATCGTCTTTGGACCAATTGACGGAGATCGGCGTAAACATGCCGTCCGCCTCAGAATTCTCTTCCTGCAGCGAGTGATAACGCCCAAGGCTGTCAAAGAATACGTCCGGATGGATAGGGGTTACGTTGACTTTCTCGACGCCGGCGCGGGCGCGAGCCCAATCGCGGGCGATGATGTCAAATGGATCAACCGCCGCCAGCGTAATCGTCTCGTCGTCCTCAGTAGCGAGGGGCAGGATCTGCCATTGCTCCGCCATTTCTGCGGGTAGCCATTCAGCGTCCGTCATCCGTTGGACGGCTTCGTTGCGTGTGGCGATTGGGTCAGACCCGACAAGCTCGCCAATGACTTTATAGATCGCGAATAGGTCTACGCTCGCACGATCCGACGCTAAGGCGCGCATGAAGCCAACGCCGCCGTCACGAGCCTGCATCGCTAAAGACACTGCGCGGCGTTCTGAAAGCGCCCCGCCATCGACAAGGCTGCGTGCAAGGCCGCGCAGCAGCCGGGATTCGCCGCCATAACGGGCCGGATCATCAGAGGTTGAACGGACTGGCCGTTCGTCCTGCATTGCTGGAAGCGGCGCTGGCGCGCGCTCTGCAGTGTCGGTTGTTTGGGCATCGTCGGGTTGCTGTGGCGGAACCCATGGATCGGCGATGGTTTCGTCGTCGAGGAGGGCGGGGGCTGCGCTTGCTGATAGGAATTCCGTTCCGCCGTCTTCGGTCAGCGCCTGGCGGCGGGCCGCTTCTGCCAGCAGCTTAGCGACGACGGGATTGTCGCGCACATCTTCCGGGACCGATTCTGCAAGTGAACTGGCCGCTTGCGCGGCGGCGCCATCAGTCGCCGGAGGGAGACGTTCGGCAGGGTCGTAGGTTTGGTCATCATCCAGAACTGCCGCCGGATCAAATGTCGCGTCCTCATCAATCGCAGGGGGCTGTTTGGCGACATCGTAGGTTTGTTTCAAGCCGAGCGTTGGGTCACCCATCCGTTGGTCCGCCATCTTCTTCGATATCAAAGACAATGCGGAAGCCGATATTGTTGCGTGCGGCGTTTGCTGGCGCACGGTGGCGGAAGGCGGTGCGGCACATGGCGGGCAGGGCGTCAAACGCGCCGCCCCGGAGCACCCGCTCGACTGTGGTTAGATCAGCATTGCCAGGCGCTTGCGTCATAGGATTAGGGAACGCATCGCGGAATGAGCGGTAGGCGCGTTCTTCATAGGCGTCCGCACACCACTCCCACACATTCCCAGCCATATCGTCCAGGCCGAGCGCGTTGGCGCCAAGCGGATAGGCGCCAACCGGCGTCGTCGCGCCGACGGAACTATCGGCGTTGGCGCATTCGGGCTTGAGGTCGCCGTCGCCCCATGGATAGGTCTGCTTTGTGGCGCCGCCCTTTGCAGCGGCTTCCCATTCCGCTTCTGTCGGCAGGCGCCCGCCTGCCCATTCGGCATAGGCGTTGGCGCTTTCCCAATCGATGCTTACGACAGGATGGGTCGCTGCGCCAAACTGCGGGTCCTCGATGAGTGGCGGTGGTGTTGCCCCGGTCTCCCGGCAATAGGCCAGATAGTCTGCGTTGGTGACGGGTTTGAGCGAGACGCGGCATCCAGTGAGCTGCACGCGGCGCATGGGCTTTTCGGCGGCGAATTGGGATGTTGGCGGCGATCCGACCACGTATTTTCCCGGCGCCAGCGTTGCCGTGGCATGGGCGGACTTCTGTCCATCCGTTGCTTTCGCCGGTTCAGCCCGGGTTTGGGCGGCGGCGCGCAATGCCCGGACGATTTCTGCCGTACTTGAGGGGCGTTTTTCCGGTTCGTATTGCAGCATTTGCAGGATCAGCCGGTCAATCGGGCCGCTGATCAACGCGCAATGGGTGCTTGGCGGCGTGACAGTGAGCGTTTGCCATTCCTTAGACGTTGGCCGGCGCACGGTGTCGCCAAGCGGCCGGCGCCCGCCGGTCAGCAGTTCATAGGCGAGCACACCGAGGGAGAAGATGTCCGACCGGGCGTCTGCGACGCCGTCATGTTGCTCCGGGGCCATATAGCGGGGCGTTCCGGCGCATGAGCCGCGGATTTCGGATTGATCCAGCAATGATAAGCCAAAATCCATGATCAACGGTTCTTCGATGGAGCCGTTGATCAGGAAAATATTCGCGGGCTTCAAATCCCGGTGGACAATCCGCCGATGGGCGATGGCCAGGGCGTCCGCCAGTTTTTCAACCAGTTCCAACCGCCCTTCGAAGGTCGCGTGGAGGGCGGCGTTATTGACCTGCATCCACACTTTGAGATCGTAGCCATCCAGCACATCCATGATGACGCCGAAGCCGCGATCGCCTGAATAAATATCGTGAACGGGGCAGATAGAGGGATGGCGGAGCGCGCGGGAAATCGGCACTTCGTTGCGCAAGGTAGCGCGGCCTGAGGGCGAATCGCGCTTGAGGATTTTTATGGCGAGATCAATTTTCAGAAAGTGATCGAAGACACGGTAAACATCAGCCGATCCGCCAGTGCCGATAAAGCGCCAATCCACAAAACGCTCGTCAGGCCGCTCTTGCAGCGTCGCGCTTTGCGGTCCGGTGGGGGGTACAGGCACAGAAACGGCGCCCGCAGTTTCCCGGGGCGCCGTGTCGTGACTTGTGGATTTATCCAGGGGGCTCATCAGGGCCAGGCTCGCGTTACGATTTATCCTGGCCTGATGTTACCCATGGTTTGCTTAACAACTCGTGCAAGCGATCGTCGATGCATTAGTTGAAAGTGGCTTGGGCAGCGCCGGTCACGGCACAATAGCCTCCGGCTGTTGCTCCTGTTAAATCGGTGACGCCGCTAACATAAGGTGTACGGTTGACACGCCCATCCCAGCCGCCTGCAGTCGTTGGCGCAGCGGAATAGAGGATTTTGCCGCCGGGCACACCGGCTGAGGTTCGCCCAGTCGCAGTGATACAAACAACGGCTTCTCCTGTCTGTGGCCCCGTTGTCGCTACAACCGCAGATATGTCGAAGTCGAAATTTGCATCAGCTGGGAGAACCAAGAACGGGATGATTGTAGAGAGCTCCGTGGTTGCGGTGCCATCTGGCGTCAGTCCGGTTCCACCGATGTCAGTGACGATAGCACCTGCATCTTTCAGCTGGCTGTCGCCATAGGCCTTGATGCCGGCGAGAATGCGGCCTGCGTTTTGGCTGACTTCCGCCGTTTCACTGGCGCGTACATAAGCGAACACGCGTGGGATGCCGATAGCGGCCAGAATGCCGATGATCGATACAACGACCATCAATTCGACAAGGGTAAAACCCTTCTGATTTTTAGCTTTGCGACCTTGCGGTATAGTGCGGACTCCTAATTCGTTCCGTCAGGTTTGTGATTGCGCAAAGGCGCGCTTTTTCTCTAGTTCGAGGCATACTGTACGGACGTCCCCTAAATCTGTGGTAAATACGCGCTAACGATATTTGATGAATTTGCTTGATTATATGGTTACATGCGCCGTTTTGATTGACTGCGGCTTGGATGACCGGCAAAGTCAGAGGGGTTTTCAGATATTCAGGATATGCCGCTATGCTCGAAGAAGATCCCAATGACCCGATGCCAGACCGGATGAATATCTGGACGACAATTGCAGGCTATGGCGCTGGCGCGCTTATAATTTTTCTGATGTTTGAATTGGCCCTGCCAGCGACCAGCAGCCTGAACTAAGCGGCCTGCTGGGTATGCGCCGGTAAAAGGTTCTAGCGGCATGATTGATCTCTACAGTGATACGCAGACGCGTCCGTCGGATGCGATGCGTAAGGCCATGGCCAACGCCGAAGTTGGCGACGAACAGCGCGGCGAAGACCCAACCGTCAACGCGCTTTGTGAAAAAGTCGCGGACTTGCTGGGTAAAGAAGCCGCCGTCTTTTTGCCTTCCGGCACTATGTGCAACGAAATCGCGCTGATGGTGCATTGCCGCCCTGGCGATGAAATTCTGTGCCACGGCGCGTCGCATATCGTGAACTATGAAGGCGGCGGGCCATCGGCGCTCGCAGGCGCGATTATGACCGCACTTCCTGGCGAGCGAGGGATGTTCACGGCAGAAACTGTACGCGCTGCGATCCGCCCCGCCAGCCGCTACGCCCCGGTCACCCGACTCCTGGAAATTGAGAATACCGCCAACATGGCCGGCGGCGTCGCCTGGCCGCTCGCAGATGTGCAGGCCGTCAGCAAAGTTGCGCGGGATTTGGGCTTGATAGTGCATATGGATGGCGCGCGCCTCCTGAACGCCGTCGTCGCTACAGGAACGAGCGCTGCGGATTACGGTGCGGCTACAGATTCCGTCTGGATCGATTTCTCCAAAGGTTTGGGCGCGCCTGTGGGGGCGGCTATCGCCGGATCAGCGGAATTCATTGAAGCTGTGTGGCAATGGAAGCAACGGATCGGCGGAGCCATGCGCCAAGCCGGCATCATCGCCGCTGGCGCGCTCTACGGCCTTGAGCACAATGTCGAACGCCTGGCCGAAGACCATGCCGCCGCCAAAAGCTTCGCCACAGTACTGGCGGATACGCCCAATTTCACCGTCGATCCCGCGACCGTCGACACCAATATCGTTATCTTCGATCTAGCGGAGTCTGCCGGAGACGCAGCATCCTTCGCCGCTCGCGTCCGCGCGGAAGCAGATGTCCGCATCGGCGCCGTCGGCCCACAAACACTCCGCGCCGTCACCCATATGGACGTTGACCCGAATGCGGTGCGCACGGCAGCAGAGCGATTGGCGCGGCTTTAAGGGCTTTAGCTTTCCGCCGGGTATTTAGAGCAGAATTCTGGGAGCTTGGTTAGCAGAGGCTCTTCATCCTGCTCTACGGCTTGTTCCGTCTCTAGCTCGTTTTGTGTCCTGATCCTGCCGCATTTCAAGCGCTGCGCTTCGGACTCATAAGTGACGGGGTAGTTGGCAGTGGCGAACTTCTGTTGAGATCGGGCCTTAGAGCTATCAACCGTTTTCTTGCCGTAGACCTGAACCATAATGTTGTTGGCTAGTTGTGATGCGAGCGAGCGCTCATCTTGAATCGGATCAACGGCAGACGCTTGAATAGCGCCGATAATTCCACCCATCCGTGCGTTCACCGCGCCAACTCTTACGGGCTTCGAAGAAACGCCAGTCGCTGGGTCCGTCAGAAGTATTTCGGTCTGGATGCCGCTGGATCCGGTTGAAACAAAAATCGCCATGCCAGGGTCGGCGGATTGATAACCTTGAATTCTAACGATCAGGATTTTCTCTGGCCCGCTTTCGGATACCTGATACGCGGCGTTTTGCGTTTTAACGCGAATATCCTCAGCCAGATTTAGCGTCCCTGCTTTCGCAACTTGCTTTTCAACCCGGACTTCCGTGATCTGCACTTTTTCATTCGGCGCGAGCAATGGCGGCGTCGCGCAATTGTCCGGCGTCAGGGCACATGGGACAGACTGAGGGTATGATTTAGAGGAGGAT
>JAYNYG010000020.1:0-6080 GCA_038102935.1 Alphaproteobacteria bacterium
AATCCTCCGTTAAAACGATCCCAATCTGATCCCAAATGATTTGATGATGGACAGAAAGGGTCACAGCCGAACACGGCTTCCCAAACAGCATTCGCGTGGACAATGGCCCGGAGTTCATCTCGAAGGACCTGGATCTGTGGGCCTACACGAACGGCGTCACCCTGGACTTCTCGAGGCCGGGAAAACCGACCGACAACAGCTTCGTCGAGGCGTTCAACGGCAAAGTCCGGGCGGAATGCATCGACCAGAATTGGTTCTTGTCACTCGATGACGCCCGCGTAAAATGCGAGACGTTCAGACATGACTACAATCATGTCCGACCGCACAGCTCAATCGGGTTCAAGACCCCGGTCGAGTTCATGAAATCCATTGGCAGTCCCAACCAGCCGATGGCGTCATAAGGCCGAAAGTGACCGCGGATGGCGGTCCAGCGTTCGGGGCAGGGTCAACCGTCCATGCACTAACATTACACCCGGACCACTCAGTGGGCGCTGATCACTGTGTTTTTTGGTGATGGGCGTTCTTCGCCTTCCCGCGTGGTGTGAGACTTGCCTATGTTGCCTGGTCATTCTGGCATTCCCCCAGCCCTTGCCCGTGGTATTGCGCAGCAGCAGCTTGCGGCGGGCGTGCAATGTGAGCGGCAGGGTGATTTTGATGGTGCGCTGCAAGCCTATGAGAAAGCGCTTGCCGCCGTGCCAAGCATGGCGGATGCGCTCGCGCGGCTCACTGGAATTTTGGAGATGGCGGCGACGGAGCGGTATCATGCAGGCCTCGCGGGCCGTATCCGCCAAGCGCTCGCCACGCCAGGCGTCAACACGGAGGCGCTTTATGGGCCAGCGGCATTGCAGTTGCGCCACAAATATACAGGCGGCAAGCCCGAGCAAAATTTGGCTGCAGCACTGAACGATGATCTTTTGCGCCTCTTTCTCCGCCGCACAATCAACCGGGATCTGCAGCTTGAGCCGGCCCTGATCGCCCTTCGCGATGGAGTCTCGGCCCGGCTGAAAGCTGGCGATGCGGACGCCGCCACCCGACGCCTCGGCGTGAGTTTGGCGCTGCAGGCTTTCAACAACGAATATATCTGGCCGAGCCTGCCTAACCCGCCGGACATAAACGACTTTGGGCCCGCGTCACGTGCTTCGCTTGAGAATATGGCGTGCGCGATTATCCGATCCGCGCTTGGCCGGGCGCTGACTGACCTTCCGGACGCAGAGGCCTGGGCGGAACTCTCGCTTAGCGATTGGCCGGAGCCGATGCGGGAACTGGTTGAGCGCACGCTCCGTTCGCCGACGCAGGAAAGCGCGATCGCGGAAAGCCTTGAAAGCATCACGTCGATCGGCGCTGGCACGTCCGCCAATGTGCGCGAAATGTATGAGGAAAACCCCTTCCCGCGCTGGATCGCGCTGCCGCATCTCTCCCGTGTGGACATTCTAAAAGCGGCTTCAGAGCGCTTTCCCCATATGCAACCGCCGGCCAAGCTTGGCGGCGGCCCGGTCCAAATATTGATGCCGGGCGCCGGGACGGGCCAACACCCGCTCTCAGTTGCGGCTTCATATCAAAATGTCGAAGTCACAGCCGTTGACTTGAGCCGCCGCAGCCTCGCTTACGGTAAGCGGATGGCGATGGCGAACAGCATAAAGAACATTAAATTTCTTCATGGCGATCTCTTAAAACTGGACACATTTGACCAGCGCTTTCACCTAATAGAATGCGTCGGCGTTCTCCACCATTTGGCGGAGCCTGATGCGGGCTTCTTAGCGCTGGCGGGATGCCTTCTACCAGGCGGTCTCATGCGCATTGGCCTCTATGGCGAGCATGCCCGCCGAGACGTCGTCGCAGGGCGTAAGATGATTGCGCGGAACGGCATTCCGGAGACATTATCCGGCCTCCGGACTTTCCGCGATACCGTGATGCGGACGGACGACGCCGCTCTCACGCCATTGATGGAGCGTGACGACTTCTACAGTTCTAGCCTGTTGCGAGACCTTGTGTTTCATCGCCAGGAAATGCGTTACACGATCCCCCGTCTGCGGCAATCGCTCAACGCGGCTGATCTCACCTTCCTCGGTTTCGAGTTCGCCGCTGGATTCTCCCGCCGCCAGCAATCCTCTCAGCCTGCGTTCGACGCCTACCGTCAGGCCTGGCCCAATGACAAGCCAATGGCGGATCTGGCGCGATGGGAGGACTTGGAGGCAAAAGACCCAGGCCTGTTCCCAGGCTACTCATTTTGGTGCCAAAGGAGCGCATAGGGGAAGTTTCGGGCGGCTAGAGCGTTTTGCTATTATCCGCCAGAATAGTTTGAGAAAATTCATCCGGAAAGTCGGGCCATCCTCGCGGCGGCGCATACCGTGGAAGGCGAAACGGGCATTGGAATACTCGCCCTTCATGTGCGTTGCCCAAGGCGGACGTTGCTCTGGCGGCGGTTCTGGCGGATTGGCCGCCCCATATCAGGGCCTTTGGGCCATCTCTATACTGAGCCTTTGATGCCCCGCACGCTATCTCGGCCTTTTTGATCGACGCCAAGCCTTCTATAACCGTGCCTCATTTAGCGGCGGAGGATCGGGGTGCAGAAATGTGAGGCTATGGACCAGGCGGCGGGGGCTGTTAGCGGCTGGGGTGTGGACCGGCAGGCGGCCAATGGGCTTGGCCGGTCGCCGTTCCGCTATTATGGGAATTATCTGTATCCGGCCTTAGCCTCATCCACGCCTGGCATGGCTGGAATTCAGGTTGAAGAGCCCAAATCCGCCCGAATTTACATCCATCTGCCGTTTTGTACGCAGCGCTGCACATTCTGCCATTTCGGCGTCTCGACATCCGTCAATGATGCGACAATGACGCGATACGTAGACCTGCTGCTGACGGAAGCGCGCGCGCTCAAAGCCCGGTTTCCCAATGTCCAGGTGGAAAATTATTTCATCGGCGGCGGCACGCCAAGCCTGACGCCGATTGGCAAGATGGATGAGATTCTGGGCGAGATCACCGGCCTATTCGGCACGCCGGATCACGGCTTCAACGCCGTCGAAGTCCACCCGCAACTCGTCCACCAAGAGGGGGCGGAAGATTGGCTCAAGCTCCTGACAAGCTACCGGTTCAAGCGCGTCAGCGTTGGCCTGCAGGCGGTGCAGCAGGATCAGCTCGACAGTATGAAACGCCGCCATGATGTGGATGAAGCAGTGGCGCTGGTGAACATGGCGCGGCGGGCGGGGTTCGATTTCTTCAACGTTGACCTGATGTATGGCCTGCCGGGCCAAACGCTTGAGCATTGGGCCGAAACGCTGGAGTTTGCTGGCGGGCTGCCAGTGGATTCCTTGTCCACATATCCTGTCGCTGTTCGCCCAATGTCCGAGATGAATGGGCTTGATAAGGATGCGGATTTTCCAAGCGGCAGTGAAAATCTGGCGATGTCCTACCTCGCGGATGTGTATTTGAAGACGCAAGGCTATGAGGTTGGCCTCCGCGACTACTACTATAAAACGCCTGCAGGCTTTGAGCATTATGCGGATGACAGCGACGGCGAGATGGACGCTGGCGCCGGAATTTGGAACACCTTGCCGCTCGGCATGACAGCATGGGGGCAGATCGGCGATCAGATCATCTGGAATGGCCTCACATGGGGAGATTATGGCGCTGCGGTCACCGAGAATGGCCTGGGTTGGTCACATTCCGTCAAGCTGGGTGCGACAGAGCGGTTTCGCCGCGATGTAATCTTGAGCCTGCGCAATGGCGGTATGGATATGGGGGTGCTGAACAAACGCTTTGACATCGATTGCCGCACGGTTTTCGCGCCGCAGTTCGATTTGATGGAGCGGCTTGGGTTAGCGGATTTTGATGGCGATCAAGTCTCCTTAACAACAGCAGGCGGCGTTATCCGTGACGAGGTCTCGATGCTGTTTTACAGCCAGTCCAGTATGGCGGCGTTGACGGCGGCGGAGCGGGGCGCTGCTGAGCCGATTAAAGTGCGCTACAGCTACACCACGCTGCCGCCGCATCCGTCGAAGCCGCTGAACGTCCTATCCGTGATTGCGAGCCCGAACCTGGACGGCGGCGTCCGCCAAGCTGCTGCTGCGTTCCAGGCAGGCGCGCAATCTGGCGGGCATAATCTGGTTGTCCGCGATCTCTATTTTGCGGATGGCGCGCCGCGAGACTTGGGCGCTGCGACGCCCGGCCTATTTGATGCTATCCGCGATGAAGCGGCGGCGGCAGATATCCTGGCGCTATTTTTCCCTGTGTATTGGTTTGGATTCCCGGCAGAACTTCGCCGCTGGCTGGAGGGCGCATTGGTCCGGGGCGGCGGATTGCAGGAGGCTGAGGACGGCGCGCTCATTGGCGCAATGCAGGCCAAGCGCGCGATATTCTGGGCGCATGCCATGGATGAAGCTGCGGTTTCAGCAGAATGGGCGCCGGCGCTTGAGCAGGCCAATATCATTCAGCCATTTGGGTTCTGCGAACTCGGCGGTTACCGGTTCGATCTACAGAGCGGCGCAAACGCGGCATCCGTGTTTGAGCAAAGCCAGCGCAATGAAAAGGCCGCATTTCTTGGTCGTTGGGCCTCTGCGCCTGATCTATACAAGCCGTTGGATGGCCTTATCTGAGGATTGACGCTGGCCCTGTCGCAAAAATGTGAAGGCGCTGGCGATGATGGGTGCTTAACAGCAGCACTGAGCATATGTTATATTATAGCCTTAATGGCTTGGGTGAGAGGATGCACATGATGACGCCTTGGCGACTCTTATTGGCAATAATTATAGCCGTTTCAATAGCTTCAGCGCCCGCTATCGCCGCTGGCGTGAAGTCTGTGAATTGGGATGATCTGCTACCTGCGGCATTCAACAGCATTATTGATGAGGCCGATGAACTTGAAGCGCAGCTAGAAGAGCTGCCGCGCCCAGCGCAAGAGGCGTTCCGCAGCATCGGCGCACAACGCAAGCTTCGTTCGAACCTCAAAACCGGCACGTTTACTGTCGATGATCTAATGCCATATCACCGCCAAATGCTGGATACGGATTACGAAGGCAAATTTCCAAAAGCCGCATTCCTGGCGGATGAAGCGGACCGGCTAAGCGCCATCGCTGACGAGCTGGATAAGCAGCCAAATGAAGAGCTTGTCGGCAAAGTCATCCGGATGCCGGGATATGTTCTGCCGCTGGAATTCGCAGACGCTAGCACGACGGAATTTCTGTTGGTGCCATTCGTCGGCGCCTGCATTCACGTGCCGCCGCCGCCGCCAAACCAGATGGTCCACGTCAAATATCCGCGGGGATTTGTCAGTCAAGGGCTGTATGCGCCGGTCTACATTACCGGGCGTCTGGAAGCGATTGGCGCAACGGTCGATCTTTCCCTGACCGACGGCAATGCCCCGGTCGAGACAGGCTACGGCCTCGTCGCAACACGCATTGAACCCTACAAGGAGTAGTGGGACTTTGTTTTCAGTCAAACCAGGCGCGCTGGCGTCCGCAATTGTCCTCTGCGCTGGCGCTTCCGTAAGCGCTGCTGAGCGGCGCGACCATGACGCCCATGAACATGGTCATGCAGAAATGCATGTTGTTCTGGAAGGCCAAACGTTGATGGTCGAGTTGGAAGCGCCCGGCATGGATATCGTCGGTTTCGAACATGCGCCGCATGACCAGGCGGACCGGGACGCGATCCGTAAGGCCATCGCTGCTTTGGAAGATGCAGGCGCCAAACTCACGCCATCCGCCGCTGCTGGATGCGTTCTTGCGCATGCCCATGCCGAACTGGAGTCTCTCAGCGAGGCGGAAGGTGCAAAATCTGGACACAAAGACCATGGCCACAAGGATCATGCCGACAAAGACCATGGCCACAAGGACCATGAACATAAGCATGCTGAAGCCTCAGCAGAGGAAAGTCACAGCGCCTTTCACGCTCAATATAAATGGCGGTGTTCGAGCCCTGATAAGCTCGGTGCGTTAGCCGTCGGCCATTTTGAGCTATTCAAGACCATGGAAGAGATTGAAGCCCTGATCATTAGCCCAAAGGGACAAACCGCCCAGACTCTGACGCCAAAATCATCGGAAATTCGATTCTGATTGAGCAGGAGCCCAAAGGCGCCGTCATAGAGG
>JAYNYG010000020.1:6090-64919 GCA_038102935.1 Alphaproteobacteria bacterium
CCCAGTCAGGCCGCCGACGTGCTGGCGATCCCTTCTATGACCGTTGGCCGAGGCGAGCGCTTGTTTATCGAAGGACCGAGCGGCTGCGGGAAGACGACGCTGCTGAACTTGATCGCCGGCGTATTGAAGCCAAGCGGCGGCGGGCTGCGTGTGCTTGGTTCGGACATGACGGCTATGCCGAACCGCACACGGGACAGGTTTCGCAGTGACCATATCGGCTTCGTGTTCCAGTCCTTCAATCTGATCCCGTATTTATCGCTGATCGAAAATGTGCTGCTGGCCTGCCGCTTCTCGCCTGCCCGGCGGCATCGCATAGCTGAAGCCGGGCAAACGCCAGTGGATGAGGCGGCGCGGCTTTTGGCGCATTTGGGCTTAGACCACGCCGCGCTTGGCGGTCGGGGCGTCAACCAATTGAGCACAGGGCAGCAGCAGCGCGTCGCTGTCGCCCGCGCGCTGATTGGGCGGCCAGAGCTGGTGATTTGTGACGAGCCGACATCTGCTTTAGACGCCAACGCCCGTGACGCGTTTCTCAGCTTATTGATGGCGGAAACGGAAGCGGCAGGCGCAACCCTGGTTTTCGTTTCCCATGATGGCGCATTGGCGAAGCGCTTTGATCGCACGATAACGCTGGCAAGCCATTCCAACGGTGTGGCCGCATGAATGCGCCGCTGCTCCGCCTCGCCGTCCAGAGTCTGCTAAATCGGCGTGTAACGGCGCTTCTGACAATGGCGGCGATTGCGCTCAGCGTCACCCTGCTGCTCGGCGTCGAAAAGGTGCGGACGGGCGCTCGCCTTAGCTTCGCCAACACGATTTCCGGGACGGACTTGATCGTCGGCGCCCGCAGCGGCTCGATCCAGCTTCTGCTCTATTCCGTGTTCCGCATTGGCGATGCGACCAACAACATCTCCTGGGCCAGCTATCAGGATATCCGTAAATGGCCGGAAGTGGCGTGGAGCGTGCCGATTTCGCTTGGCGATTCCCACCGAGGCTTCCGTGTTATCGGCACGACGGCCGAGTATTTTCAACACTACAAGTACGGGCGTAAGCAGGCGTTGGCGTTCGAGGCCGGCAAGCCGTTTGCGGACCTTTTCGATGCTGTTGTCGGCGCGGACGTGGCGAAGGAGCTGGGCTATTCCGTTGGCGACCAAATCGTCCTAGCCCACGGCGCTGGCGCGATTGGCTTTGCAAAACATGCAGACAAACCCTTCACGATCTCTGGAATTCTAGCCAGAACCGGCACGCCGGTGGACCGCTCGGTACATGTCAGCCTGCAAGCGATTGAGGCTATCCATATCGATTGGGAGGATGGCCGAGCCCCCCGCCCAGGTCGCGCGATTTCGGCAGAAGAGGCGCGCCTGAGCGTCCTGCAGCCGAAAGCCGTGACAGCCGTATTCATCGGCCTAAAAACCCGGATGGCGACATTCAGTGCGCAGCGGAAGGTCAACACCTACAAAGAGGAAGCGCTGCTCGCAGTGCTGCCAGGTGTGGCTCTGCAACAGCTCTGGGATACGCTTGGCGGGCTTGAGGCTGCGCTCTCGGCGATATCCGTATTGGTGGTCGTGACCGGATTTATGGGCATGATCGCCGTCAGCTTGAGCGCGTTGAATGAGCGACGGCGGGAAATGGCGATCCTTCGGTCTCTCGGCGCCGGGCCTCGTCATATCTTCGTGCTGCTGGTTCTGGAGGCCGGGTTTCTGGCGGCGGCTGCGGCCATAGTGGGCGCGATTGCGCTTTACGGCGGGCTTTGGATCGCACAGCCGATCGTGCTGAGCCGCTATGGCGTCTACCTGCCAATAGCGCCGCCGGATGCGTGGGAGCTCACGCTGCTTGGACTTGTTGTCGCCGCCGGGTGCATTTCAGGCGTGATCCCGGCATTGCTCGCATACCGGCGATCTTTGGCGGATGGAATGTCTGTTAGGCTTTAGCGATTACTTCTTCGCGTCCGACGTATCGCATGCCGCGATTGTGAACTTGCTCGCAGATGTATGAGCCGTTGGCATGGCGTTTACCACGATAGCCATCTCCGGCAGGATCGGACGGTCGGGCAAGTCGCCGGCGCCACTGAAGTTCTTGCTCGCGGGCGCTGCAACGCAATGACGAGGTTGCATAATCCCGCCGGTCACGGAGTCTAGATCATTGTCGTCGAGGCTCTCTGGTGTAGACTTGTTCACACTCATCAGTCCTCTACTCTGGCATTTGAAGTTCTGATGCTAACATGGAGGCCGGTATGCTTGGAAACATTTTGTGTTAGTCTGTCATAAAATTCATGTGTGCGCTTCGATGAAAGTTTTTTCTTGGTGGAATCAGAGATGTGACTGCCGTCACTTCAACAACAACCCTCCCGACCCGAAGTGTATGAGCAGCAGAGACGAAGTTGTCTGCATTAACTCAAGGGAGAGAAATTATGACTGGCGTTACTGAACTCACCACGCATGACCTTGAAGCCGTTTCTGGCGGCATTATTCCTGATACGATCATGGCGCTATCCGCCCCAGCAATGAAGGGCGTGCCGATGGAGAATGTGAGCCTTGGCTACACAGAGGTCGAGTGGACCTATGTCAAAGGCCCGGGCAAGGCGGCTGCCGCCAAACTCGGCAAGTAAGGCCAGCTAAACTACGCACTGGTAGACGAGAATGCGATCGTCCCCGGTAGCAAGTCAGGGGCGGGCGCTATTCGTTTGGGCTGGCGCATCTCAATTGCGGGTTGCCTAATGGCAAAGTCAGCCGAGGCAGAGCCGCTCGTATAACCGCGACAATTTCTGGCGTAGCTCATGGACAGTTTCGGCTGGTAAGAAGGGAGTCGTTGATAGCCATCCTCTAATGAAAGCCCCTGCCCATGATTCCCCGTTATGCCCGTAAGGAAATGGTTGATATTTGGGAGCCGGAGCAGAAGTTTCGGATTTGGTTTGAGATCGAAGCCCATGCGATGGATGCGCAGGCGGCCCTTGGCGTCGTGCCGAAGGAAGCCGCCGCAGCGGTATGGGAGCGCGGGAACTTTGAAGTCGCACGGATTGACGCGATTGAAGCCGAGACGCGCCATGATGTGATCGCGTTTTTGACGAACCTCTCGGAATATGTTGGCCCCGAAGCGCGGTTTGTGCATCAGGGCATGACGTCGTCTGATGTCCTGGATACTTGCCTTTCCGTGCAGTTGATGCGCGCGAGTGATCTGTTGCTAGCGGGCGTTGATCGTGTGCTTGCGGCCCTGAAAGAGCGCGCGTTTGAGCATAAGCGCACGCTAACCATTGGCCGCAGCCACGGCATTCACGCAGAGCCGACGACGTTTGGCGTCAAGCTAGCCGGCCATTATGCCGAATTCGCCCGCAACCGGGAGCGGTTGCTGGCCGCCCGCGCCGAAATCGCGACCTGCGCTATTTCCGGCCCCGTCGGCACGTTCGCTTCCATCGACCCTAGCGTTGAGGAACATGTGGCGAAGGCGATGGGCCTCACGCCGGAGACCGTCTCCACCCAGGTTATCCCCCGCGACCGTCACGCAATGTTCTTCGCGGTGCTTGGCGTGATCGCGAGCGGCATTGAGCGGTTCTCGGTTGAGGTGCGGCACTTGCAGCGGACGGAAGTGCTGGAGGCCGAAGAATTCTTCCACCAGGGCCAAAAAGGCTCCTCCGCGATGCCCCATAAGCGGAACCCGGTGCTGTCTGAAAACCTTACAGGCCTCGCCCGTATCGTCCGCGCCGCGATCACGCCTGCCATGGAAAATGTGGCGCTTTGGCATGAGCGCGATATCTCCCATTCCTCTGTCGAGCGGATGATCGGGCCAGATACGACCGTTACGCTTGATTTCGCCCTACACCGCATGGCTGGGATGGTGGAAAAGCTGCTGATCTATCCAGACCGGATGCTGGCCAACCTAAACCGCCTCGGCGGCCTGGCCTATTCGCAGCATGTGCTTCTGGCGTTGACGCAAGCCGGCGTATCCCGCGAGGACGCCTATCGGATCGTCCAGTCCAACGCCATGCAGGTATGGGAGAAGGGCGGAGATTTCCTATCCTTGCTGAAAGCTGACCCTGCCGTCGCCGAGAAGGTGCCTGCGGAAACGCTGGACGCCGCCTTTGATACAGAACGTCAGATGGCCCATGTGGACACCATCTTCGCCCGTGTGTTCGGTGCTGCTTGAGCCTGTAGGGGGCGTGGGCGCATAGTTGGCGCTGAAGCTAGATTCTCACTTGGAGCCAGTGCTATGGCAGCCCCAGTCGTCGAACTTGAAGCGCCCGATATCAAGAAATACCGCGATGGCGGGACGGGCGTGGACTATGTCCACACTTGGGATAGCGGCGAACCCGGCCGTCACGTGATGATCACGGCGTTGACGCATGGCAATGAGATCTGCAGCGCCATCGCACTCGATTATCTGTTCGGCCTCGAATTGCGCCCGAAGACCGGCAAGCTGAGCTTCGGCTTCGTCAATGTGCAGGCCTATGAGCGCTTTGACCCGGAAGACCCCTACGCGTCCCGCTTCGTCGATGAAGACTTCAATCGGATGTGGACCGAAGACTATCTCGACAGTGATGAGATGACGGCGGAGCTGGAGCGTGGCCGGGAACTCCGCCCGGTATTCGATGATGTGGATGATCTGCTCGACATCCACTCCATGACATCCTTCTCGCCGCCGTTGATGTTGATCAACCATCTCGACAAACACATCGCCATGGCGCGGAAAACGGGCTATCCGGCGGATGTGGCTGCGGGGCCTGTATATGCGCCCGGTAAGCGCATCATCGAATACGCGCCGTTCGATGATCCCGAAACGGACAAGACATCGATGCTGGTCGAATGCGGCGAGCATTGGGCGATGGCGACTGGCGAAGTCGCGCGGGATACGGCGCTGCACTTCCTTGTCGCGACGGGCATCATGACGGCGGATGAAGCGGCGGAGCATTTGCATAACAAAGACAAACCCGCCCAGCGCGTGATGGAAGTCACCCATGGCGTGACGGCGATCAGCAATGATTTCCATTTTGTCGAGAGCTTTGTCGGCTGCGAGCAGTTCGAGAAAGCTGGAACGACGGTGGCGGAAGATGGCGACGCCAGCATCGTCACGCCCTATGCGAACTGTGTGCTGATCATGCCGAACCATCGCTCCAAAGGCGGCCAGCGCGCCGCCCGCTTCGCTCGCGTGCTCGACTAACAGGTGGCGGCTCCAACAGCCCCGACCGTGAACCGCCCTGTCGCGGGCGCCGTATGGATGCTGGCCACGGTCGCCAGCTTCGCGTTCATGCAAGTCGCCGGGCGTGAATTGCAGGGGACGTTTGAGTACGACGCCTATGAAGTCTTGTTCTTCCGGAGCGCCATTGGCGTTGTGCTGATTCTGCCGATCGCGTTAGCCGCAGGCGGGTTGCGGAACGTGACGACCCGGCGGCCCTTCGCGCATTTGACCCGCAACATCATCCATTTCTGCGGCCAATTTGGTTGGTTCTACGGCATCGCGCATTTGGCTATGGCAGACGTGACGGCGCTGACTTCAACGACGCCTGTGCTGGGCGTTGCACTGGCGGTGGCCTTCCTTGGGGAGCGGCTAACCTGGCCGCGCGCAATGGTCATCGGCTGCGGCTTCCTCGGCGTGATGATGGTTATTCGCCCAGGAATGATCCCGTTCGAAGTAGCGGCGGGCGTCACGCTTTTTGGCGCATTCTGCTACGCGGTCTCGATCACCATGGTGAAAGCGATGACGGTCACGGAGCCGCCCCTCCGCGTCGTTTTTTTCATGATGGCGATCCAATCCTTGATCGCGCTGGCGCTCATGGGCGGGCAGATTGAAACGCCGGTATGGGCGGCATGCCCCTGGCTGTTGCTTGTCGGCGTCTGCGGCTTGTCGGCTCATTATTGCATGACGAAATCGCTTACCATGGCGGACGCAAGCGTCGTAATGCCGATCAATTTCCTGCAACTCCCCGCCATGGCTATCGCCGGATTGCTGATCTATTCGGAAGGCTTAGACCCGTTCACCTTAGCCGGCGGCGCGCTCATCCTTGGCGCCAGCTACCTCAACATTCTCTGGTCCAGGCGACGTCCAGCTTGAATTTCAGCAAGATGCCGGGTATATTTGGGCATCTTGCTGAAACTTGTAGAGCCAAGGAGTGCCGTATGGACGTCCTAATCGCGTCGCCCTTGCCGAAACCGGCGGATTTCGTTGCGATGGTGCTTTCTGACAAGATATCGGATGGCGTGGCAGTGACGCGAGCTGTTCACGCTGGCCTTGAAATGGGCTTCGTCCGTGACCTCGTCCGTTTGGGCGCACTTGAAGAGGGGCTGCTCTTAGAATCTGGATTGGTGCCGAAGCGGACATGGGCGCACGGTATTTCCCAGGGGGCAGTCTCAGCTGCGACTGCACGTAAGCTCTTGCGTTTCTTGCGGGTTTATGGGCGAGCGAAGGCGACGTTTGGCGATAAGGCAAGCCTTTGGCTCTTACGATCCAATGCTGCACTCGACGACGCCCGGCCAATTGACCTCGTCGAGGCTGATCACGGCGTCCGCGCTGTTGAGACGCTTCTTGGTCGTATTGATCATGGCATCGCAGCTTGAGCGATGGACCTATGGCGCATTGCCAGATCGCCTTTTGCTGGCCTTGATGGCGAGGGCGCTCAGCGGTTTGGCGGACGATGGAACTCGATTGGGCGTCCAGTGGTCTATTTAGCCGAGCATCCGGCATTAGCAGTTCTAGAAGTGCTGGCGCATTTGGATTTGCCGCTGGAACTTGCGCCGGACGACTACTTGATCCTGAAATTCAAGGCGGCAAATGAAGTCGCAGTTTTGAACGCGCAGACCAGTCCGATGTCGCCAGATACGAAGGCGATCGGCGATGCTTGGCTGGCCTCGAATCAATCTGCGCTCCTGCGCGTTCCGAGCGTTCTGGCGCCGGAAAGCTGGAACTATCTGCTGAATCCCATCCACCCTGCCGCACAAGCAATCGCAGAGACGGCACGCTATCCGTTCGGTTTTGACATGCGGCTGCTTGAGGCGTGATTGACGCGCTGGATGCGCTGCCGCACCATTCCTGTATCTGATCCATTGGCTTGCGCGCGGACAGCGTTGCGCAGAATGAGGACATATGACGGACGGCAACACCGCTGCGCCGCCGCTTGACGGCGTCGTTGTATTGGATTTCACACGGGTTTTGGCTGGGCCATGGGCGTCTCAGGCGCTGGCGGATCTGGGTGCTAAGGTCATCAAGATCGAGCATCCGAAAACTGGCGATGACACGCGCAAGTATGATGTGCTGAAAGACAAGCGGGGCGAAAGCGCTTATTTCCTCTCCACAAACCGCAACAAGGAAAGCCTGGCGCTTGATATTGCGGATGATGCGGGCAAGGCCGTCGTCAAGCGTCTCGCCGCCAAGGCCGATATCGTGGTGGAGAATTTCCGTGCTGACGTGATGGAACGCCAAGGCCTTGGCTACGCGGACCTGGCGGCGATCAACCCTGGCCTTGTCTATTGCTCGATCACAGGCTACGGCCATGCCAGTCCGAACAAAATGATGGCTGGATATGATCCCATCGCCCAAGCCGAAAGTGGTATGATGTGGATGACGGGGGAGGCGGACGGTCTGCCGCTTCGCACTGGGGTTTCCTACGCAGATATGTTCACGGGCATGTATGCCACCCAAGCGATGCTCGGCGCGCTGCGGGCGCGGGATCGAGATGGAACCGGCCAGCATATCGATGTCGCCTTGCTGGATTGCGCGACCGCTGCCGTCGTCAACTATGCTCAGCTTGGCCTGCTAACCGGGAATAGCCCGAAGCGCTATGGCGGCGATCATCCATTTATTGAGCCGCTTGGGCTTTATGAATGCGCTGACGGGCTGATTTCGCTCGTTTGCGGCAATGAGCGGCAATGGGAAAAGCTTTGCCGCGACGGTCTGGAACGGCCAGACCTCTTGGACGATCCAAAGCTGACAGACGCTGCGACCCGTGTCGCCAATCGCCAATATTGCCGCGATACATTGGGCGCTGCGCTCAAAACCAACACGCGTGGGCATTGGGTGCCGAAACTGCGGGCTGCGGGCCTGCCTGTCGGCGCCGTTCGGGATGTGGTGGAGGCGTTGCATGCGCCTGAATTCCGGGCGCGCGGGATGATTGAGAAGACCACGCATGCGCGTATTGGCGAGATTGAACAGGTTGCAAGCCCCATGAAGCTCTCCCGCACGCCAGTCGCAACACCCAAGGCGCCGCCGCTCCTTGGCCAGCATAGCCGCTCCGCGCTGGCGCTGGCTGGTTATGAGGCTGAGGAAATCGAAGCGCTGCTCGCATCTGGCGTCGTAACTGAGGAAACAAGCTGATGGCGCCGCCGCTGACCGGCCTCAAGGTCGTCGATTTCACGCGCGTGATCGCAGGCCCTGTCGCTGCGATGATATTGTCTGATCTCGGCGCCGAAATCGTCAAGCTGGAGCATCCAAAAGGCGGCGACGATACACGTGGGTATCGCCCGCCGGAATACAAAGGCATTTCCGCCGCATTCTTGTCTTACAATCGCGGCAAGCAGTCCGTGGCGCTGGATTTGGCGAACGAAGCCGGATGCGCCGCCGCCCGGGCGCTGATTGAGCAGGCCGATGTCGTGATTGAAAATTTCTCGACCGGCGTCATGGCGAAATACGGGCTGGACTATGAGTCTGTGAAGCGACCGGAGCTCGTCTATTGTTCAACCTCGGCCTATGGCAGGGATGGGCCATTCCTGAAGCGCCCGGGTTATGACCCTGTGGTGCAGGCGGAATCTGGCTTCCAATCTTTAACGGGCCATCCCGGCAGCGAGCCTGTCCGCACCGCGATCCCCATGACGGATGTGACCACTGGCTTGAATGGCGCCATGGCGATCCTGGCCGCACTCTGGCGACGGAAGAAAACAGGGCTAGGGCAATTCATTGAGGTGCCGCTCTACGATACAGGCCTCTTCAATACGGCGCCCCTATCGGTGCAGCGCATGGCCGGCGGGCCGCTTGCGACAAAACTTGGCAATGCGGACCATTGGGCGGCTCCAGCGAACCGCTATGTTGGGTCTGACGGGCAGGCGCTGGTTGCTGTTGCGGATACAGACGCGCGGTTTGAGGCGATGACGGAAGTGCTGGAATTGGGCGAACTGCGGCATGATCCGCGCTTCAAAACTGGCTTTGGCCGCTTGGAGCATCGCGATGCTCTGGATGAGGCGATCAACACCGCTATCGCTAAATCGCCAGCCGCAGACTGGTTGGAGCATTTGCGGACGGCGGGCGTCCCGGCGGCATTGGTGCGCGAATTGCCGGAATCCATTCCGTCTATCGAAACAACACGCCGGAGCGTCACTGGCATGGCGCCGCATCCGGTCATTGAGGAAGCGCCGGAACTTGCGCCAGCAATGCGCCTGAAGCGGCGAGGGCTGAAACCAGCGCAAGCGGCGCCGCTGCTCGGCCAGGATGGCGCCGATGTTCTGCGCCGCTGGCTGGACTATGACGATGCAGCGCTTGCGGCGGCAGGCATAACGGAGAACGCGTCATGAGCGGTCCTCTGGAAGGCTTGCGGATCGTCGAAATCGGCGAAGGGCCAGCGGTCGCCTATGCCGGGCGCAATCTAGCGGATATGGGCGCGGAGGTCGTCAAGATCGAACCGCCAGAGGGCGACGGGATGCGCCGGTGGCCGAGCATCGAAGTCGCGGGGGCGCCAGCGGTGTTTCATGCCCTTAATCGCGACAAAGCCTCGCTCGTGTTGAATTTGGCGGACCCGGCTGAACGTAAAACACTCGCGGCGCTTTTGAAAGCGGCGGATGGCGTGATTGACGGCTCACCCCACGGCATATCCCGCGCCCTGGCGCCGGAACGGGACGCACCGCACCTGGTTGTCGCCCGCATCACGCCTTATGGCGATGGTGTGGCGACGGATGTGCCTGCCCATGATGCGACAATCCAGGCGGAATCCGGTTGGATGTCGATCAACGGGCGGGGCGATGAGCCTGCAGTCCGGTCTGGCCTGCCGATGCCGTCTCAGGCGGCAGGCGCGTCTGCCGCTCAGGCGATGCTGGCGGCGTTGATCGCACGGGAGGATGACGGCGAAGGGGAGGACATTGACGTAGCCCTCTATGATCAGGCGCTGATCATCAGCTACCACTACGCCATGCAGTTCATGATCAACGGCAAACGGCCGCAACGGGTCGGCAATGGCAGCCCTGCGGCGTCGCCGCTTGGCGTGTTTGAGGCGAGCGATGGCGAGTTTCAGATGACGGTCGCGGGCGACCGGGTCTGGAAGCGCTTTGTCGAGAATGTTTTGGAACAGCCGGAACTACTGGATGATCCGCGCTTCGCAGATAATTCCGCCCGCGTGGTCAATGTGGAAGCGCTCATGGCGCTAATCATCCCGCTCTTTAAAACAAACACGCGCGCGCACTGGATTGCGAAAATGCAGGGTGGCGGCGTCCCCGGCGGGCCGATCCGGAACTTGGATGAAGCCGTGACGGCGCCTGAATCCGTTGAGCGCGGTCTGGTAGTATCGGCGGAAGAGGGCGGCGGCGTGCCGTCCATCCGCAACCCGATGCGCTTCCGCGATACGCCGTTGGCGACGCCAAAGCCTGCGCCGATACTCGGCCGTGGCGGCCTGGAAACTGTAGCGAAATGGAGCTCGAGATGACCGCGCCTGAAACCACGGCTAATGCTAGCGCCCCGCCGCCGCTTGAGGGCGTTAAAGTGCTGGATTTCTCGCGGATCATTGCGGGGCCGCTATGCACGCAGCAACTGGCGGATATGGGGGCAGAGGTCATCAAGGTCGAAAACCCGGACGCGGGCGACGATACGCGCCGAATGACCACGCCGAATGCCGGTGGAGAGGGCCATTTCTTCTTGGCGTTCAACCGCTCTAAACAAAGCCTGACGGTTGATCCGCGCACGGCTGAAGGCAAGGAAATCCTGCTGGGCTTGCTGGCGGATGCGGATGTGCTGGTTGAGAATTATCGGCCCGGCGTGATGAAGCGATTTGGCTTGGACTACGCCAGCATCAAGGATCAGTTTCCAGAGCTCGTATACCTCTCCGTTTCCGCTTACGGGCAGACTGGACCGAATTGGGACCGGCCCGGATTTGATCCGGTACTCCAGGCTGAATCTGGCATGATGAGCCTGACGGGCGACCCCGACGGCCCGCCTATGCGCCATGCCCTCAGCCTTGTCGATACCATGACCGGCTTGCAGTCCGTCGGCGCAGTCTGCGCGGCGCTTTTGGCGCGGGAGAAGAGCGGGCAGGGGCAGCATATCGATTTGGCGCTGATGGATATGGCGGTCGCATCGCTTGGCAATGCAGGGTTGTTTTATCTTTGCTCCGGGGCCTCGCCGCAGCGCGCCGGCAATTCGCATATGACCTCGACGCCGACCAATCTGTTTGAGACGGCGGACGGGCCGATCTACATGGCGCTTGGCACCAATCGGCTCTACGGCCAACTTTGCCGAGATGTCCTAGAGCGGCCAGACTTGATCGATGATCCGCGGTTCAAAGAAGCGACGGACAGGCTCGAGAACCGCCCGGCGCTGTTTGGCATTCTAGCCGAAATCTTCGCGACGAAGCCACGCGATGAGTGGCTGCAACGGATGCGGCATCTGCCTTCCGGCCCCGTGCGCCAAGTTGGCGAGGCGCTGGAGTCAGAAGATGTCAAAGCCCGTGGCATGGTGGCTGAAGTCGAGCATCCTAAGGCTGGAACCGTAAAAATCATCGGGTCGCCCCTGAATTTCTCAGACTCAAAGCTTAGAGACTACGAGCCGCCGCCATTGCTTGGGCAACATACCGAAGCGCTGCTGCGCGACCGCCTTGGCTATGACGAAGCGAAGCTGGAGAGGCTCCGGGAGCAGGGCGTGATCTGATGGTGTTGCGGGTCGGATTGATCGGGCTGGGCGCCGTGACATCGCCATTGGCGCTGCAATAGGCTGCGGGCGGCTTCCCGAAAGAAGTGGAGTTTGTCGGCGCGCTCACCCGCTCACCTCGTGAAGATCCGCCCATTCCTGTTGTGCATGATGCGGCTGAGCTCATAGCGCTTGGCGCCCGCTATGTCGTGGAGGGGGCGGGGCATGACGCCGTTCGAAGCCATGTTGAAGGATTGCTTGAAGCTGGCGTCGAAGTCGCGGTTACGTCCATTGGCGCATTGATTGACGATGCGTTGCGGGAGCGCTTGTTGGCGGCGGCTGAGGCGGGCGGCGGGCGGTTGATCTTGCCGTCTGCGGGCATCAGCGCGCTCGATATGCTGGGCGGCATGGCGGAAGGCGGGCTGGAGAGCGTCACGGTCACGGTCCGGAAGCCGCCGGAAGCCTGGCTCGGGACGCCAGGTGAAGATCTGGTCGACCTGATGGCGCTTACAGAACCGGCGACCCTTTATGACGGCGGTGTGCGCGATGGGGCGCCGCATTACCCAGGCAATGTGA
The DNA here is from genome assembly GCA_038102935.1 of Alphaproteobacteria bacterium. Lineage (GTDB taxonomy): Bacteria > Pseudomonadota > Alphaproteobacteria > Bin95 > Bin95 > VMCJ01. The sequence goes on from JAYNYG010000020.1 coordinate 18,466, forward strand.
ATATCTCAGCCGCTGCAGCTTTCGCTGGCGCCGGATTGGAAAAAACGCGGTTGGTGATTGTCGCTGACCCAACCGTGACCAATCACGTGATTGACCTGGAGGCGATTGGCGCAGCTGGGCGGCTGACATTCCCCGAAGACATGGTGCCGAGCCCGGATAATCCCAAGACCGGCGTGATCGTCGCCATGGCCTTGGCGAAAACTATCCGCCAGCGGGCAAGCCGTATGATTGTCGGCGCTTGAAAGTGATGCGGTTCACCGGCTTTTAAGGCGCCGTCGCTAATGTGGCCGTTCCGCAATCATCAAAGCGTGACCCGCCATGCGCCGCCTCTTCGCCACGTTGCTAACCTTGCTGACGGTCAGCCTTATGGCGCCCGCCGTCCTGGCGCAGCCGCATTGGCGCCCGTCCATGCAGGACAGCTTCGATTGGCAATATAACAAGCCGTTCGATTTTCGCCGCCTGACCAGCACGATCAACCTGGATGCATTCGCCGCTGATCCGGCATTTCTGGCTGGATTGCGCGCGCGCGGCGTCAGGCCGATTTGCTATGTAAATGTAGGCGCGTGGGAAGATTGGCGACCGGATAAGCGCAACTTCCCGAAGTCCATCATCGGCAAAAATTACGTCGGTTGGGAAGGCGAGCGTTGGCTGGATGTGCGGCAGATGCGGGTTTTGTTGCCCATCATGCGGGCGCGATTTGAGCTCTGCCGCGAGAAGGGTTTCTTCGCGATTGAGGTCGATAATATCGATAATTTTCAGCAGGATACGGGATTCAAAATCACTCGCGCGCATCAGCTTAGCTATAATCGGGCGCTGGCCCATGAAGCGCATCGCACCGGCCTCGCCATCGCCATGAAGAATGCGCCAGAGTTCGCGGCGGAATTGGCGGACCTCTACGATTGGGTCATCGCTGAGGACTGCTTCAAGTGGAAATGGTGCGGGATGATGACGCCGTTCATCGTGCACGGAAAACCTGTCGTCACGATTGAATACCCGGAGAACGGCCGCCGGCCGCTCAGCCATTGTGAGGAAGCGCGGCGCCTCGGCATTCAGATCGTCGTCAAGCGTCGACGCTTAGACGGTTGGTCGCGCCGTTGCCCCTGAGGACAAGCAGCGCGACCCGTCTATCCCTCAGTTAGAGACGTTCGGCAGTTCGATCTTGATATCCGCCTCGTCCTTGCCGAAGCCGCCAAAGTAATAGGCGCCAAATCCAACGACAGCGACGACGAGCGCGCCGATAATGAAAGAAGTTGCGTTAAAGCCGCCGCCGTGATTCGCCATCTGAAATCCCCATTTCATGTCAAGTCGAGCACGGCTTTGGCCGCGCTTCGGTCATAGAACGACTTAACAAATGAAAAGGTTCCGGCGATTGCTCTAGCGGCTGCGCGGATCTCAACTGTCCAAATCGGTCTCGATCAGGCCTTTGGCCGCAAAACGGGCGACAGCTTCGGCGACACGGTCTGCCGGGGTGCGCGCGCCTTCGGGCGTCGCCGCCCAATCAGCAGCGGCCAGGATCGGCAGCCGGATCAGCCAAACTGCGAACCGCGGCGGCAGGGGCTCGAGCCGCCCAGTCTTAACGCCGTCTCGGTAGGCGTCCTGATATAGCCTCTCCAGCGTTTCGCGGTCCGCAATCGCGGCGTCGGCGACGGGTTGAAACTCCGCTGAAATACGTTCGCGCGCCAGCAAATCATTCGCTTCAGACGCAACACGGTGGATTTCGGGGCCAGCGAGCGCGGACGTCAATTCACCTGCCGCCAGCGCTTCAATGCGTTTTTCGGCCGGCGCATCTGCATCCACCGCAGCTAACGCGCCCTGCGCGGCAGCCAGCGCTTCGGCGCGGGCGGCGCTGACGATGGCCGCGAGCACATCCGCTTTTGCTTTGAAGTGATGATAGTAAAGGCCCTTGGTCGCGCCAATGCTGGCGGCGATCTGGTCGATGCTGACAGCGCTGTAGCTATGAGCAGCAAATAGCTCTGCCGCAGCCGTCATGATGCGGTCGCGGGCGTTGGTTTCTTCGATTGTTTGGTTCGAATCGGTCATGTTAGCCGCATGCTACGGACAGGCTGGCGATCCGCAAACGGCACGCGACTGTGCGCCTGTGGAAATGTCGCCACTGCTGTAGCGCCGCCGCCCCGCCCGCGTTAGATTCTGCGGCACAGATCCAGGGAGAATCAGCATGAGCAGCAAAACATGGTTCCTGCCGCAACGGCGCGCAGGCGAGGCGACCCGCCAGGCCCATGCCGATATGCCAAAGGGCGCATTCGAGCGCGAGCTTGGCCGTGATGGGTTCTTTGGGCCAGCGTCCCATATGTACCATCGCAACCCGCCGACCGGCTGGATCGAATGGGAAGGCCCGCTCCGCCCGCGCGCTTTTGATCTGAACGCCGTACAAGCGCCTGCATCCTCGCCTCTGGATGCTGCGCTCGTGCTGCATAACAGCCATTGCAAATACCGGTTTTGGCGCACCGAAGGCGCGATGGATCATCTGGCCCGGAATAGCGATGGCGATGATCTTCTGTTTGTGCACCGAGGCGGCGGCGAATTCTTCTGTGATTATGGCCATATGACCATTGAACAGGGCGATTATCTGGTCATCCCGCGCGGGACGATGTGGCGCCTGCAAGCCGCTGGCATGGTCGAGGCCCTCCTGATTGAAGCGACGGGCGGGGCCTATTCAGCGCCAGACAAAGGCATGGTTGGCCGTCACGCGATCTATGATCCATCTGTATTGGATGCGCCCGAGATCGATGATGCTTTTCTGGCGCAGCAGGGGCCGGGCCGCTGGCAAGTGCGTGTGAAGCGGCGGGATCAAATCTCTGTCGTCACATATCCATTCAACCCGCTGGATGCGATTGGGTGGAAGGGCGATCTATCCGTCGTGCGCCTGAACGTGCGCGATATCCGCCCTTTGATGAGCCACCGCTATCACCTGCCGCCCTCCGCCCATACGACGTTTGTCGCCGACAGGTTCGTCGTATGTACCTTCACGCCGCGCCCGATGGAAAGCGACCCAGAAGCGCTCAAGGTGCCGTTTTTCCACAATAATGATGATTATGACGAAGTCATTTTCTATCACGAAGGCGACTTCTTCAGCCGGGACAACATCGACGCCGGCATGGTGACATTCCACCCTGCAGGCTTCACCCACGGTCCCCATCCAAAAGCGCTTGACGGCATGCTGACGCCGAAGAAAACTTTCACAGATGAATATGCGGTGATGATCGACACGCGCGACGCCCTGGACCTGGGACCTGCTGCAGAAGCGACGGAGAATGAGGCCTATGTCAAAAGCTGGCGGGCTTCCGCCGGTCGAGGGTTGGATGGCCAGGAGGCCGCGGAATGAAACTCGCCTCATTGACTGAAGGTCGGGATGGCGCGCTTGTCGTTGTCTCCGATGACCTGACCAAGGCCGTTCGCGCAGACGCTATCGCGCAAACGATGCAATCGGCGCTCGACAATTGGGCAGCCGTGGAACCGGAGCTTCGCCGGATGGCCGCCGCGCTCACTGCTGGCGACGCGCCGGGCGCAATTGATGTGATTGATCCGGCCTGCTTTGCAGCACCTTTGCCGCGCTCCTACAACTGGTCCGACGGCAGCGTGTATCTGAACCACATGGAGCTGGTGCGGAAAGCGCGTGGAGCGGAAATGCCGTCCAGCTTCCTGGATGATCCGTTGATGTATCAAGGCGGGTCCGATGACTTCCAAGGCTGCCGCGCGCCGATCCTGATGCGGGATGACGCCTGGGGCATAGACTTCGAAGCCGAAGTCGGCGTGATCCTTGATGATGTGCCGATGGGCGTGTCTGAAGCGGAAGCAGGCCAGCACATCAAGCTTGTCACGATCATCAATGATGTCTCGCTCAGGAACGTTATTCCGGGCGAGCTTGGCAAGGGGTTCGGCTTCTATCAAGGCAAGCCCGCAAGCGCATTTGCCCCGGTCGCGATCACGCCGGACGCACTGGGTGACGCTTGGGACGGCGGCAAGCTGCTCGGGCCGATGCACTGTAGGATCAATGGCGAAGCCTATGGTCACCCTGACTGCGGCCTGGATATGAACTTTGAGTTCCCGCGCCTGATCGCCCATGCGGCCAGGACACGGAACCTCGAGGCCGGGACCGTCATCGGCTCTGGCACAATCTCGAACCGTGACCGCGCGGTCGGCTCTTCCTGTATCGCTGAAAAGCGTATGATTGAGACAATTGAAGAGGGCGCGCCCAAGTCAGAATTCTTGAAGTTCGGCGACAGCGTGCGGATTGAGTTCAAGACCCGTAACGGCCAATCGCCTTTCGGCGCGATTGATCAGGTGGTGCAGAAAGCCGCATAGACTGGATTTTTAAGGTCTTCATCCTATTTCTCTATTGCGCAGCAAGGCGCATGCCCTTATACGCGCGCAGCTTCTGTTTCCTGCCATTCTGTAATCCAGGAGGGTTCGAGCCCCGTGACCGCTCGTATACGCCGCTTTTTATCGGACGTGCGCCCGGCGACGCCTTGCCTGGTGATGGACCTTGAGTCCGTCCAATCTGCGTTTGAAGGCTTGGCGCAATCCTTACCGCGCGCCGCGATTTTCTATGCGATGAAGGCAAACCCCGCGCCAGAGATTCTGCGTCTGTTGGCAGGCCTCGGCTCCAGCTTTGATACGGCCTCAATCTATGAAATACGGGATGCGCTGGCCGCAGGCGCGCGCCCAAATCGCATTTCGTTCGGCAATACGGTCAAGAAGCAATCGGATATCAAGGCCGCCTATGATCTAGGCGTACGCCTGTTCGCCTTCGATTCAGTGGGCGAGCTTGAGAAGCTGGCGGAAGCGGCGCCTGGCGCGCGGGTTTATTGCCGACTGCATCTGGACTTCTCTGGCACAGCCGATTGGCCGCTCAGCAACAAATTCGGCTGTTCCTTCCCGATGGCGAAGGAATTGTTGACCCAGGCTGGCGAGATGGGGCTGGACCCCTATGGTGTCTCCTTCCATGTCGGCTCGCAGCAGCGGGATGCGGGGGCTTGGGATATGGCTGTGGGCAAGGCGGCGATGCTGTTCACGGATTTGGCTGAGCGTGGCGTCAATCTGCGTATGGTGAATGTCGGCGGCGGATTCCCAGCGCATTACCGCACGGAGTCAGCGCCGCAGAACGCCCATTGCGAGGCGCTTATGGCGGCGATGCAGAAGCATTTCGGCAATCGCCAACCGGACCTGCTGGTAGAGCCAGGCCGGAGCATGGTGGCGGACGCCGGTCTTATCCAGAGTGAGGTGGTGTTGGTCTCGCACAAGCGCGAAGACGGCCCGCGCTGGGTCTATCTGGACATTGGCAAGTTCGGTGGATTGATCGAAACCCTGGACGAGGCGATCAAATACCGGATGACCACAAGCCGTGATGGCGGCCCCGCCAGCCGCGCGATCATCGCTGGCCCCACATGCGATGAGGTCGATGTGCTGTATGAAGTTACACCCTACGAACTGCCTGATGACTTGAGGCCCGGCGACACGGTGGAATTCCTCTCTGCAGGCGCTTATACAGCCACGTATTCCTCCGTTGGCTTCAATGGCCTGCCGCCGCTCAAAACATATTGCGTCTAACCGGCGAACGCTTCAGCGTTAATATGCGTTACACTGACGTGCGGGCTTTAGGTCTAACACCCGCCCGGAAGGTCCGATGCGCAGCAAGGCAATCCTCAATAAAGACGGCGGCACGCTGAAAACCGAAGACCTAGACTGGTTTTCGGGTTTTCTGAAGGACGCATTTGAGCACGCTGGCCATGTCATTGATGTAGAGATCATAGCAGGCGACGCGTTAATTGAAACGCTGGAAGCAGCGGAAAACGATCCAGAAATCGATGCGATTGTAGCGGGCGGCGGCGACGGCACCGTCGCTGCCGCCGCTGGCGCCGCGTTCCGAAGCGGCAAAGCGCTCGGCGTATTGCCAGCCGGAACCATGAACCTGTTCGCCCGCGCGCTTGGTTTGCCGCTGCAGCTGGACCTGGCGGCCCGTGCGCTTGCCCGGGCTGAACCGCGCGCCTTAGATATCGGCACAATGAATGGGCGGCCATTTACGCATCAGTACTCCGTCGGTCTCCAAGCTAAGGTCGTCAAGAATCGCAAGATTTACGCGTATAGTTCTAAGCTCGGCAAAATCTGGGCGAGCTTGACGGCATGCCTGAATATTCTGCGCCGCCGGATCGCGTTCGCGGCTGAAATCACTGCCGACGGCGAGTCAGAGTCCGGCCGTTATTCCGTTTTAGCCGTAGCGAATAATGAGTATGGCGTCGACCATATGCCGTATCCGGCTAAGCTTGATGCAGGCGTTCTTGGCGTATACCGCACCGGCGTTCTGTCGCCATTGCAGAGCGCGCGCCTGTCGAGCGACCTATTAGTTGGAAAATGGCGCGAAAACCCGGACCTTCGCTCGGCGACGGCGGAGGCTGTCACTATTCGCTTCGAATCCAAGCGCCGTCGCGATCATGCCCTGCTGGACGGCGAGCTTGTGCTGATTGAGGATGTTGTTGAACTCAAAATCCAAAAACGCGCGTTGCAGGTGCTCGCGCCGGACCCCGGAGCGGTATAGCGGCAATGGACTTCAGTCTGCGGGACAGCTGGCTCGCCCGGCAATTGCACACGCCGCTGGTCATGCTGTTGATGGCCCCGGCGATCATCGCGTTTGGCGTTTGGGCCCTGGCGCCCACCCTATCGATATTAGAGCGTAGCATTCTGAAAGACCCCTACGCCATTATCGGGTTTTCTTTTGACCCGAAGACGGCGCGGAGCGTGCTGGCGGTGATCGCTGGCGGCGCAATTACAGCGCTGTCGCTTACATACTCGCTGGTGCTAGTCGTTTTTACGCTTGCGGCGGGGAATATCGGCCCGCGTCTGCTCAAACGCTTCACCTCAGAGCCTGTGAACCAGGTTACGGCGGGCGTTTTTGGCGGAACGTTCCTTTATAGCCTTGGCGTGATGGCGTTTATTGAGCCTGGATTTGCGCCGACATTCGCAACCGCGGGCGCTGGTGTTTTGGCGCTTATATCGGTATTGCAACTGATATATTTCGTTCGCCACGTCTCCACCAGCGTGATGATTGATGATGAGATCGCATCGATCGCCAAACGTTTGACAACGGCGCTTTAGGCGCACCGGGAAGCATATCAACAGCTCGACGACAAACTCTCCGTCGATGAATTCGAGATGGAGCTGAAAGCGCCGTGCGGCGGCTATGTAGGGCAATGTGACGAGCCTGCACTGATCAAGGCGGCGAAATCGGCGGATGTTGTCGTGAAGCTTGCTGTTGAGCCTGGGGAGTTTGTGCTTGAGGGTGATGTGATCGCGACTGTGTCCCGGCAGGTTGACGATGAAATAGGCGAGAAGTTGATCGCGTTGCTGGCCATTGACTCCGCCCGCTCCGCCGAACGCGAGATCGAGTTTTCTATTGACCTGCTGGTTGAAATTGCGCTCCGGGCGCTGTCTCCTGGCGTCAATGACGCTTATACCGCGATCGCTGCGGCGGACAGTCTATCCGCCGCACTGAGCGATGTCGCAGGATATGAACCGGCGCCGACAGGACGGTGTGATGAAGGTGGAGAACCGCGCTTGATCGTGCCAGGGCTATCGTTTGAGCAATTGACGGCCAGAGCGTTTCATCCAATGCGCCGCGCTTCCGCCAGTAACGTGCTCGTGGCGCAGGCCATCGCGCGCGCGCTGACGCGCATGTATCTGGCGGGCGGTGAGACTGCGCGTGAGGCGGTTAAGCAACACGCTGAGCTGCTGCGCCAGGAACTTGAACGGGCGGACCATCTCGCCATCGATGTGGATAGCATCGACAAGCTCCTGGCCAAGCCGATCCAGGCCTCCTAGGCGAATGTCGCCAGCGCGCCGTTTGTTTCAGCAAAGGCCATATAGAGCGCATGCGCTTTGGCGGCCATGGGGCCGGGCTGCAGGGCGCGATCCTCATATTGTGTAACGGGCTGGATTTTGTTGGCGTTGCCAGTTGCGAAAATTTCGTCCGCTGTATCCAATTCGTCGAATGTGATTGTGCGCTCGTCCAGCGGCACGCCGTTTTCTCGGAAAAGCGCTATGGTGCGCTGGCGTGTGATGCCATTCAGGAACGCGCCGTTGGTGACAGGCGTTGCAACCCGGCCATCCTTCACAATGAAAATGTTTGAGGTCGATAACTCCGCCACATTGCCGTTTGCGTCACCAACGACAGCGGCGTCAAACCCCCGGCCCTGGGCTTCGCGCATCATGCGGTGGACGTTTGGGTAGAGGCAGGAGGCCTTGGCGTCCGTTGGGGCGGCGAGCGGCGTCGGGCGGGTGCGGGTCGTGCGGCAAATTTTGAAGCTGCTGGCGGGCGGCTTCATGGGATGATCGAGCAGCGTCAGTACGAATTTCGTTGAGGACGGCATCAGCCAGCCCTCATCTCCGTAGAACATCGGGCGGATGTAAAGCTCTGTCTCTCTTGGGAATTTCTGAATGCCCTCAACGGCGATGCGGGCGATCTCCGCTGCGTCCACCGGCGGCTCAAGGCCGAGCGCTTCGGCGGAGGAGACGCACCGCTGGCAGTGCAAGTCCAGATCAGGCACCACGCCGTTGAAGGAGCGCGCGCCGTCAAACACCACCGTCGCCATCCATGCGGCGTTGGTGACGGGTCCGATGATCGGCGGATTGCCGGGGACCCATGCGCCATCAATCCAGTTCAGCGGCTCAGCCATTCTGCGTCTCCAAAGTGCGCGTGTTATTGCGCCAGAGGCTAGGGCTGTGTGGCCGTCGCTGCAAGCTTTGCGATCGCTCGCCCGCGCCATTCCAGTAACTGCCCGGAGGCTGCGGCGAGCGGCTTATCTGCGGCGGCATGCTTCGGCTCCAGCAACAAGCGCCGCCTCGACGCCAGGGCATGACGCATTTCTTGTGCTAGCCCGCCATATGGTTTGTCGATATTGAGCGGCGCAGGTGCGGCCCAATTCTGGGCATGAAGCGGCGGCGCGCTATTCCAGCGACGCTCGACAAAAGCGAGGCGGATAAGTTGGGGCGGGTTAGTGGGTGACATAAGCGGGTTTCCTTTTCTGGCGGGAGGCCTTTACATATGGGGATGAGCGACAATATGTTCAATCTTTGTTCTTAATTGATGTAAGGAAATCCGCATGCCATTCCGTACAATGCTTTTTGCTCCCGGCAACCATCCGCGCAAGGTGGAGAAGGTCTTTGATGCTGGGGCCGACGCTGTCATCCTGGATTTGGAGGATGCTGTCGCCATCGCGGAAAAACGGGCGACGCGGGCGATTGTTTTGGGGGCGCTGCAGAACCCTCGCCGATGCCTGGGCTATGTCCGGGTAAATGGCATGGAGACGGAATTTTGCTATTGCGATATCGATGCGGTCGTGCAGGCAGGTGTGGACGGCATAATTCTTCCAAAAACAGAATCTGCCGATCAATTGAAGACGGCGGATTGGCTCATCGCCCAGTTGGAGCGCGAGAGAGGCTTAGCCGCAGGCGCCATTGATCTCATTCCAATTGTTGAAACCGGCAAGGGGCTGAAAGCGCTTGGCGAACTCGCCCATGCGACGTCGCGCGTCAAGCGCCTCAGCTTTGGTGCGGGCGACTTTACGCTCGACATGGGCATGCGCTGGTCGCTGGGCGAAGCGGAATTGGCGACGGCGCGCGCGGCCTTTGTCATGGAGAGCCGGGCGGCGGAACTAGAGCCGCCGATCGATACAGTCTTCATTCACCTGAACGAGGATGCGGCCTTCCAAGCCTCCGCTGAAACCGTTCGGAATATGGGTTTCCAAGGCAAGCTCTGCATTCACCCAAAACAGATCGAACCGGCGCATGCCGTATTCACGCCAACTGCGGATGAGATCGCCTACGCCGAAAAAGTCGTCGCCGCATTTGATGAAGCAGAAGCGGCAGGGTCGGCCTCAATCCAGATCGAAGGCTACTTTGTCGACTACCCGATTGTCGAAAAAGCCAGACGGACCCTAGCCTTAGCAGCAGATATTGCGAGGGCTTAAGCTGTCTTCGTGCGAAGCAACCTGAAGCTGTCGAACGGCTGAAGGCCTTGTTTCTATATAATTTTTTCTGGATTTAGCGATACTCATATCAAGTCGAGCGCAGGTAAAGCAGTTCGATGAGCACCCCGCCCGATGCAGCCCCTCCCTCTTGCATCCTGGCGATGAAGCACCCCGCCCGCTCCGCCCCTCCCTCGGAGCGGGCGGATTTCATTTCGGGCGATCGCCGTGCGCTTTATTCTCCCGTGTTGCTGCCGCTATACTGAACGCAATCAGGAAATTGGGAGAAACCGCCGTGAATATTATGTCCGCGAATGAGCAAAGCTCGACATCTCTGACGCCCTTTGAATTCGAAGGCCCGATCTCCGCTGGCCTTGCGAAATTCACGGCTGAGTTCGGCTTGGCGCAAGCGCCGGAGCGCGTGGTCGAGCGGGCCAAGCTGCATATTCTAGATTGCTTCGGCATTGCGCTGGCCTCGACCACGTTCGATTTCGCCCAGCGCGCGGCTAACGCCATTCGCGGCCTTGGCGGCGCGGGGGAATATCCTGTTATTGGGTATGACATGGCGCTGCCCGTGCGTGATCAAGCATTGCTGAACGGCACGCTGATCCATGGCCTGGATTTCGACGACACCCACACAGACGGCGTCATCCACGCATCCGCAAGCGCGATTTCCGCCGCACTCGCCCAGGGCCTTCGCTTTAATGCGACCGGGGCTGAAGTGATGGCGGCCTATATCCTGGGGGTTGAAACCTCCGCCCGGATCGCTCAAGCAGCGAATGGCGCGTTCCATGCGCGTGGATATCACCCAACCGGCCTTGTCGGCATTTTTGGCGCGACGCTTTCCGCCGGGAAGCTGGCCGACCTGTCGGAAAAGCAGCTTCAGGACGCACAAGGCGTCGCGCTCTCACAATCCTCCGGCACGCTGGAATTCTTGAGCGATGGCGCCTGGACCAAGCGTATGCATCCGGGTTGGGCGGCATCCTCCGCGATCACGGCAGTGGCGCTCGCCAAGGAAGGTTTTAAGGCGCCGAGCGAGACGTATGAAGGGCGCTACGGCTTATTCAACCTGTATCTCGGCGAAGGCCATGGCTCTGATTTGGCGATGTGTACGGCAGGTCTCGGCCAGGAATGGGAGCTAGAGAATGTTGGCTTCAAGCCTTACCCCGCCTGCCATTTCAATCATTCCTTCGCCGATGCGACGCTGGCGCTGATGTCCCAGGGCATGACGATGGATAATGTGGAAAGCGTCACGGCGTTTATTCATCCCACGCAGGCTGCCGTTGTCTGTGAGCCGCTTGACCAGAAGCGCCGCCCGCAAAACGCCTATGACGCGCAATTCTCCATCCCCTACATCGTCGCGACGACGCTAAAGCGCGGCCATTTCACGCTGGATGAGCTGGACCCTGAAGCGTTGAATGATGCTGATGCGCTCAAAGTCGCTGCCAATGTCGACTGGCAAGAAGACCCGGATACGGCCTTCCCACGCTATTATTCTGGCAAGCTGGAGGCCCGGTTGAAGGATGGCCGCACCATTGAACACCGCGAGGCCGTCAATCGCGGGTCCGACGCTAATCCATTGAGTGCGGGCGATATCGAAAGCAAGTTCTGGTCAAACGCGACTCGCGCCGTTAGCCAGCGCAAGGCTGAGCTTGTCTATGACAGCGTGATGACCATGGACACGGCGGAAGACGTCTGGGACCTCGCCCGCAATCTCTCGCTCGCGACCTGAGGCTCAACGCCATGTACATGTCTTCTGATGACTACCGGGAATCGCTCCGGCAGTTGAACCCGCGCGTATTTGTGAATGGCACGCGGGTGGAAAGCGTAGCGGACGATCCGTTGCTGGCGCCTGGTGTCAATGCGATTGGCGCGACCTATGATTTCGCGCTCGATCCAGAGAAACGTGTGCTCATGCTGCCTGTGGAGGAGATGAGCGGCAATCCGGTGAACCGGCTGCTGCACATCAACCGCACGCCGCAGGACCTCATGTACAAGCTGGAAGCGGTGCGCCTGATTTGTCAGGAAGTCGGCTGCGCCCAGCGCTATCTCACTCAAGATGCGCTAAACGCCATCTGGCAAATGACTTTCCAGATGCAGGCGGAAATGGGTTCCGGGAGCAAAGGCGGCGAGGCGCATGACCGCTTCAAAGCCTATCTGCAAGACGTGCAGGACAGGGATCTGACGCTCGGCGTCGCTATGACGGACGGGAAGGGCGACCGGTCGCTGCATCCCCATGCCCAGCCAAACCCGGACTCCTATGTGCGCGTTGTTGAGCGGCGGGCCGACGGGATTGTCCTGCGCGGAACCAAAGCCATCGTCACCGGCGCGCCCTATATGCACGAGTTTCTGGTGATGCCCTGCCGCACCATGCAGGAAGCAGACAAAGATTATGCCGTCTGCTGCGCCGTGCCGTTGGATGCGGAAGGCCTCACCATCGCCGCCCGCCCTGCTGGGCGCCCGGGGGAGAGCGCTGCCAAGTTCACGGCGCGCTATGGCCAATCCACCGGCGTATTGATGTTTGACGATGTATTTGTGCCAAACGACAAAGTTTTCCTGGATGGTGAATGGGCCTATTCCGGCCCGCTGGTGACGTCTTATGCGACCCACCACCGCCATTCCTGCATCGCCGCCCGCGCCGGGTTCGGCGATCTATTGATCGGCGCTGGCGTGCTGATGGCGGAGGCGAATGGCGTTCCGGCGGAGAAGTTCAGCCACATCCGCAACAGCCTGGTTGAGCTCATCAAGATCGTCGAAGGCTTCTACGCCTGCGGCGTCGCGTCCTCAGTTTATGGCAAGGTTGATGCGTCTGGCGTGGCGCAGCCGGATGATGTGTTCGCCAATGTTGGCAAGCTTTTGATGGCGACGCAGATCTATGACATGCACAAGCTGGCGCACGAAGTTTCGGGCGGTCTCATCGTAACGCTGCCTGGCCCGGATGAGGATCATAACCCCGAAACCGCAGCCGATCTCGCCAAGGCGCTCACCGCGAACCCCGCCATCCCCTATGCCCGCCGCATGGATGTCGCGCGTCTGCTGGAAGACCTGACGGCGTCTGGCCAAGCCGGGTGGTATTCCGTCATTAGCCTGCATGGGGGCGGCAGTCCTGAGGCGATGAAACGCGAAATCTGGCGCAATTACCCTATCAATGACCGCAAAGAACTGGTCGACCGCCTGCTTGATCGCGGCGTGCTGGCGGATGAGGCCGGCGACCCCTCCCGCAATAAACAACCTGGCCGCTGCTGCGTCGAAGGCTGCAAAACGCCGGAAGACGTCGCCAAGCCAAGCGGGATCATTGCGGCTGAGGATTGATCGCGGCTTACCGCGCCGCCGTCACCTCCACCTCCACCAGATATTGCGGCGCGCCGAGGGCTTGGACGACGACAAGGCTCCAGGGCGGTTCCAGATCGCCGAGGATAGCTTTGTGGGCCGCGACATAGGCGCTGATATTGTCCTGGCCAACGATGTAGGACGTCACTTTGACGATGTCTTCGAGGCCCATATCGGCTTCTTGCAGGATCGCCTGCACGTTTGACTAGGCGCGTTGGCTTTGAGCCAAAGCGCCGGATTCACAGGCGCCATCGGGGCGTTCGCCCAATTGGCCAGATAGCGTCAGCAGCTTGGCCGGCGCCTCTGTCAGCATGCCGTGGACATAGGCGCTGGCGGGCTTGGCGATCCCAGCTAGCGTGATCTTTGTTTTCATCGCGGATTTCCCTAACGTTGCAGCTTCTTATGCGATGGCGGAGCGATCATGGCGAGCGATATTGCAGGCGCATTGGCGGCGGGACAGCACGCGCTTTCAGAACCGGAAGCAAAGGCGCTTCTGGGCGCGTTCGGCGTTCGCACACCCAAGTCCGCCACCGCCGCTTCGGCATCTGAACTCACGGCGGCCGCATCCGGCCTGAAACCGCCCTACGTCGTCAAGATCGTATCGGCGGCGGGCGGGCATAAGTCGGACATTGGCGGTGTGCGGCTGAATTTGCAGGATGCAGCGGCAGTTCAGGCCGCAGTCGACACGATGCCGCCAGCGGATAGATATCTGGTTGAGGAGATGGCGCCGTCTGGCGTCGAGATGGTCGTCGGCGGCTATCGGCATGCGCGTTTCGGGCCTGTGCTCATGGTCGGGTTCGGCGGCGTGCTTGTGGAAATTCTGGACGACATCGCCTTCCGCATTTGCCCGATCACCCGCGCGGATGCTGAGGCGATGTTGGCGGGTCTCAAAGGCGCGCCGCTGCTGAAAGGCTATCGCGGCGCCGCGCCTGTCAACCAGGATGCATTGATCGATGTGATGCTCGCGCTTGGCGGGCCGGATGGCCTGCTGATGCGCCATGCTGAGACGATTGCCGAATTTGATATCAACCCGCTGATTGTTTCGACGGAGGGCGCTGTCGCGGTTGACGCCCGCGCACGGCTCGAAGCCTGGACGCCAAACAATGCGCCGGAACCGCTTGATCTTGGGCCGCTAATGGCGCCGAACGCTGTCGCGGTCGCCGGCGCGTCTGCGAACAACATTGCGCATGGCAACCTTTATATCCGCCAGTTGAAGACGTTTGGGTTTGAGCGGCCGATATATCCTATCCACCCAACGGCGGACGTCATCGAAGGCCTGCCAGCCTATCCAGCGCTAACGGCGCTGCCGGAACCCGTTGACTACGCCTATATGGCCGTTGGCCCCAAAGCCGCGCCGGATATGCTGGCGGCGGCGGACGGCGCCGTTAAGTTCGCACAAGTCATGGCCAGCGGGTTTGATGACGCGGACGCCCGCGACGGATTGGCGGCGGCGGGGCGGGCTGGCGGCGCGCGGGTGCTTGGGCCGAACTGTCTTGGCACATACGCGCCCGCAAGCGGCCTCAGCTTCATGGCGGGATCGTCAAAGCGGGCAGGCGGCGTCGCTGTGTTGGCGCAGAGCGGCGGCCTTAGCATGGATATTCTGCGGCGCGGGCAAAGGCGTGGGCTTGGCTACCGCGCGCTCGTCACTATGGGCGATTGCGCTGACTTGGGGCCGGCAGATCTGCTGCCCTGGTTCCTGGATGACCCGGAGACCAAAGTCATCGGTCTTTATCTGGAGGACGCGCCGGGCGGACGTGCTTTGTTTGACGTATTGGCCCAAGCGAAAGGCCGGAAGCCTGTAGTTCTGCTGGTTGGCGGCCGGACCAGCGCTGGCGCCCGCGCCGCCAGCTCCCACACTGGCGCGCTCGCCAGCGACGGCCGCATTTGGGATGCCGTCGCACGGCAAACGGGCGCAGCGCTCGTTGATACGTTGGACGGGTTCATCGATGCGCTTCTAGCCTGCCAGATGTTTACGCCACGCTATGGCGATCCGACGAAGCAGGTCGTATTGTTCGGTAATGGCGGGGGAGCAGGCGTGCTCGCGGCGGATGCTTTCGCCCGATCTGGTATGGAAATTGGCGTGCTTCCGGCCACTGCGCAGACCGCGCTCGCCGCGATTGACGTTCCCGCAGGCGCTAGCGTCGCCAACCCGATTGATGTGCCGGGGAATGCGCTACAACGCGAGGGTGGGCGCTTCGGAGTCCGCGTTGTAGATACGGCGTTGGCGGGCGGTGGATGGGATGCCTTCGTCATGCATATGAACGTGCCGGGCCTATTGACCTACGAACATGTCGATATTCTGGGGCCGCTGATCAGCGCGGGCCTGGCGGCGGGCGCAGCAGGCGGCGGCCATGTGGCGCTCGTTCTGCGCTCAGATGGCGAGCCAGAGGTTGAGGCGAAGAAGCAGGACTATGCGGAACAGGCCTTAGCGGCGGGCGCCGCCGTATTCAACGAATTGCCAGACGCTGCCAAAGCCTTCGCTGCGCTGGCCGCTATCGAGGCTGCTTGATCAGGCGCGCCGCATAAAAGCCATCCATCCCGCCATGGTCAGGCCACATACTCGGCAGCGTGCGAAGATCGCCGTCAGCCGTGATAGCGCTTTCTGGGAGACCAGGTATTTCATCAGACGCCAGAGGCGCACGGGCGAAATCGCTGCGTGCGCCCAGGAATTGCGTGATCTGGTCTGGACCTTCCTCGGCCTCCAGCGAGCAGCAGGCGTAGACGAGCATGCCGCCTGGTTTCAGCATTTCAGCGGCGGCGTCCAGCAATTCCGCCTGGATATCCGCGAGGCTTGCGACATCACGTGGGCGCTTGGACCAAAGCACATCGGGGCGTCTGCGGATTGTGCCGGTCGATGAGCAGGGCGCGTCCAGCAAAACGGCGTCAACTGGCGCGTCAGGCCGCCATTCAGTCGCGTCGCCGACAATGGTTTCGGCCTGGAGGCCCAGCCGTTTCATATTCTCTAGCACTCGGGGCATGCGTTCGGCGCCTGCGTCTACGGCGGTCACGTGCGCGCCGACGCTAGCGAGTTGCGCCGTCTTGCCGCCGGGCGCCGCACAGAGATCAATCACCTGCTTGCCGTAAACGTCGCCTAGCATACGGGCGGGCAATGCTGCTGCGGCGTCTTGCACTTGCCATGCGCCATCTGCGAACCCGGCTAAATCCGGCACAGCGGCGCTGATCGTGCGGCGGAGGCTGCCTGTCGGCAACAGCGCCGCTTCCAGCTTTTCGCTCCAGTCTGCGGGCGCGCCACGGAGCACTGAAATGTCGAGCGGTGGTTCAAGCTGATGCGACTCGGCGATAGCCTGGGCTTCAGCATCCCCGTAGCTTTTCCGCCAGCTCTGCCAGAGCCATTCTGGCGTATTGGCCCGCCATGCCTGTTCTTGATCCAACAGGTCTGGCCCAGCTTCTGCAATCCGGCGGAGTACGGCGTTGGTTAGGCCCCGGTAGGTCTTGTTCTTGCCGGACGCTAGGTCTGTTGTTTCGCTCACGGCGGCATGGGCGGGGGTTTCTAAGAACAGTAATTGCGCCGCCCCAAGCCGGAGAATATTCCGGGGCGTCAGTGCGCGTTTTGGCAAGGGGCGGCGGAGGAACGGGTCTACGGCGCCGTCGATCTGCCCAAGACGGCGGAGAACCGTCGCGGCCAGCGCCCGGGCGAATCCCCGGTCTGGACCAGAAAGCTTTTGCTGCGATACAGCGCGTTCAAACGCAAGATCCAACGGAATTTGGCGACCAAGCACGGCGTCTAAAACGCTGAGCGCAGCGCGGCGGGATGAGCCTTGCGGACTGCTTTTGGACTTGCCGTTATCAGCCTTGCTTCGGGACCGGGCGGCGCTCAACTCCAGGGGCCTTGGCGGCGAACCGTGAGGCCCATTTGTGTCGCCATATCCTGAAGACGCGCGATACGGTTGGCCATGGCTGGATGAGTAGAAAACAGGCCGTCCCGGGCGTGCTTATGGAGCGGATTGACGATGAACATATGCGCCGTTTGCGGGTTGGCCTCAGCCGTACGATTATCGATCCGTTTGGCGCCTTGATCAAGCCGGTCTAATGCGGAGGCCAGCCAGAGCGGGTTCTCACATATTTCCGCGCCAATCCTGTCCGCCTCATATTCCCGAGTCCGACTGATCGCCATTTGGACGATTGCGGCGGCCATGGGGGCCAATAGCATCATCAAAATTGCGCCGACCATTCCCAAAGGATTATTCCGCCCGCCGCCGAAGAACAGCGCGAAATTGCCGAGCATGGATATCGCGCCCGCGAGCGTCGCGGTGATGGTCATCAACAGCGTGTCGTGGTTGTTGATATGCGCCAATTCATGCGCCATGACGCCAGCAGTTTCTTCATGAGTGAGTGTTTGGAGTAGACCGGTTGTTGCCGCGACGGCGGCGTTTTCCGGGTTCCGGCCGGTGGCGAACGCATTCGGCTGCGGGTTCTCGATGATGTAGATTTTGGGCGTCGGCATGTCCGCGTTCCGCGCCAGATTCTCCACCATATTGAAGAGTTGGGGCGCGGACTTTGCGTCGATCTGGCGCGCGCCATGCATGCGCAACGCCATTTTGTCCGAATTCCAATAGGCGAAGATGTTCATCACGGCGGCGATGCCAAGCGCGATAAGCGTGCCTGTCGGCCCGCCCATCATGTAGCCGATGCCGCCGAAAAGCGCCGTCATTGCTGCGATGAGCATAAATGTACGGCCGTAGCTGCTGGCCATGGCGTGAAAGTCCTTGTTGTTCGACGTTGTAGCGCGACGTTTTGATCGCGCCGCCGCCATTTTTACTTGGCGCTTCCGTAGCAGAAATTCAAGATCAGGAAGACGCCTTCACCACATGAACGAGCTCATTCACAAACCGTTCCAGATGCCCCAGCGTGTTCACCTCACGATGCATGTGGCAGTAGGGCCGGTAGCGGAGGATTTCGGAATCGCCCGTGCCCCAAAGCGGCGGCGGCTCCGGGTTCAGCCAGAGAATTCGTTTTGACCGCTCGTGGATTTCTTTCAGGATATCGGCGCGGGGGTCTGTATTATTCGTGCGTCCATCGCCCAGGATCACGACGGTCGTGCGCTTGTCCAGCTCGTCCAGGAAACCAAGCTCCCGGAAATTCTCGAAGCTATGCCCATAATCGGTCGGCATATAACCTACGGCGTTCATGACGTGATCGACGGCGGTATCGACATCATTCCGCTTAAAGAAATCGCTGGTCTCAATAAGTTTGCCGGAAAAGGCGAAGCTGCGGACATCGTTTAGGATATCGTGTAGCGCATAGAGGAATTGCAGCAGGAAGCGGGCGACAGTTGCGACGGATCCGGAAACGTCGCAGATCGCCATTACCTTCGGCTTGGCGATCTTTTTCCGCTTCCATTCCAGATCAAACATGATGCCGTCATTAGCATAGTTGCGGCGCATGGTGCGGCGAAGGTCGAGCACGCCGCGATTGCGCCGCTTGGGCTTACGGGAATGCAGCGCTGCCAGGCGTTTTGCAATTTTGGCGACGAGGCGGCGCATTTCCTCTTGGTCGCGCCGGTCGAGATTACCGAGGCGCGAGCGGCGAAGACGGCCCTCCCGTAAGTCCCGGCTAGTCTCCGAGCCATAGAGCGAAAGGCGCTTCTCAACGAGATCGCGGGTGGTTTCAAACAGCCGTGCGCGAGCCGCTTCCAGCGTCGCCGCCTCGCCGCTGCCTTGCCCGGACGGGTCGCCGCCATCGCCTTGGCCCTGTCCTTGGCCTGAGCCTTCGCCTGCTTGGGCTTCCCGGATGGCCGCGTCCAAGCCTTCAAGCCCCATCTGGCGCATGATGCGTTGGGTATAGAGGCCGCGCTGGGTGAAGAACTTGATGTTTTCGAGGCCAACTTCTGCTGCTGCCTCCTCCATCACCACCATCAACTCGCTCTGGTCTGCGTCCAGCAGCATTTGGGCAAGTTTGTCATCGGTATCGACAGGGCCGTCGTCGCGCTCGTCCTCATCGAGTTCGTGCTCTTCAGAATCAGCGACGGCGGCGAAGAAGGCGTCAAAGCAGGCGTCGAAGCGGTTTTTTTCTTCGGGCGTTTTGGCGACGGCGAGGCCGAGGCCTTGCTTCAGCGTTTCGCGGTCCTCCCAGCCGACAAAATCGACGACGGCGACCGCATCCAACGTTTCAGCGACAGACACGCGCACATCCGCGCCGCGCACGGCACGGATGAAGTTGACGAGCGTTTTATCGATCTCGCCGATGCGCGCGCCGCCGTCCATCACCTAGCGCCTCACGGCCTTCTCAGACATCCGCACGAGTTCAAGCGCCTGGCGATCCACGACGGTGATGTCTTCCTCAAATTTCAGGATGACGTTCAGCGTTTCACGCACCAAATCGCCGTCCAATTCCGACGCATTCAGCAGCATCAACGCTTTCGCCCAATCGAGCGTTTCGCTGACGGATGGGTGCTTCTTTAGGTCCAGCTCGCGAACGCCCTGCACGAAGGCGACAAGCTGCTGCATCAGCGCATCCGTCAGTTCCGGCACGCGGGCGCGGAGGATTTGCTGCTCCAGCTTGGCTTCTGGGAACGGCACGTAGAGATGCAAGCACCGGCGCTTCAGCGCGTCCGATAGCTCGCGCGTGTTGTTGGATGTCAGGAATACAAACGGCTTCCGCTTGGCTTTGATCGTGCCCAATTCCGGGATCGAGACCTGGAATTCTGACAGGATTTCCAGCAGGAACGCCTCAAATTCATGGTCCGCCTTGTCGATTTCGTCGATCAGCAACACGGAGCCTCCTTCTTCCCGCATCGCTTTCAGTAGCGGGCGGGGGGCGACGAACTGCTCTGAGAAGAACAAGTCCGAATGCTGATGCAGCTTGTCCATGGAGGCTGCCAGCGTTTCCGCTCCGCCCAGAACTTCGCCGATCTTGTCGCGCAGGATCTGGGTATAGAGCAGCTGCTTGGCGTAGCGCCATTCGTACAGCGCCTTAGCTTCGTCCAGGCCTTCATAGCATTGCAGGCGGATCATCGGCAGATCCATGAACTGCGCCATGGTGTTCGCCAGCTCGGTCTTGCCGACGCCGGCGGGGCCTTCGACCAGGATCGGCTTTTCCAGGTTGCCCGCGATGAAGATGGCGGTGGCGATCGACTTCGAGCAGATATAGCCAAGTTCGGCGAAGCCGTTGGTGATCGCGTCAATATCGGCCAGCTTGGCCGCGTGCTGTTCAAGCATGAAAATGTCCGGGCAACGTAACGAGGATTTTGGGAATTGTGCGATGGCGCAGAGTGCCATGCAAGCGGCGGGAATTACCGCCTGGGCGCAGACTGGCTTGGCGGCGCTTCGGCGTTGAGCGCGGGGCCGGCATAGGCGCCGCGATAGGCTTCAATCGCGCTGCGGGATTGCTCCAGATCGGTCAACGCTTCAGACCGGGCGCGGGCGAGGCCGGTTTCAAGCGCTTTTCTGAGCGCCTCATAGTCCTGGTTGGCTTCGGAGCCAATGCAATCCATGAAGGTTTTCATCTGCGCGAAATACCGATTGAACGAATCGACGGCGAGATTATAGGAGAGCGCATCAGCAATATTCACGGGCGGCGGCGGCGGTTTATAGCAGCGGTTCGATGACCAGACGCTGTAATCCGCAATCTGCGGATTATCCAAGCTGCCAGCATGCACCGGACCTGAAATCAGTGCAGCGAGTGCGGTTATGGCGGCGAGCCGGATCATCCGCGCGGCACCCGCTTGGTGACGGCGCTGGCCGCTAGGATGCGTTTCTCGCCGGATGTGATCAGACAACGTGCAAACGCCATAGAGCGCCCGCGCCGTGTGATTTCCGCCTTCGCTTCAATGAAGTCACCATCAAGCCCGGCAGAGAGAAATTCAGCATTCAAAGAAACAGTGATTGCGCGTTCGCCCTCAAGGCCCTCGCGGCATGCGGCGCAGAGCGCCATATCCGCCATCGTCATCAACAAGCCGCCATGGACGGAGCCGCCCGTGTTGCAGTGCTTTGCTTCCGCCAGCAGATAGATATCCCCAATCGGCCCGCCGATCTTGTTGTAGAAGGGGCCTGTCAGCGTCTCTAGCGGATCATGCGGATCGCTGATTACATATGCATTGGGAAAATCTTCGGGCGCGTCTGACATAGTCGGCGATGTGATCCTGCACACTTGTGACGATCTTGGCCCGACTCCATGTCAGGCTGATGGCAGTCTAGCGCCGGGGCGCTTCCGCCACCATACGCTTAGCGCGCAAAGTCTTCGCCATAAAGCGGGCAATGGTATTCACCGCGTCTTTGTGCGTCTTGCTGGAAAGGGAGTGGCCGACGCCCCGGTAGACTTTCATCTGTACCGGCCCGCCGACTTTCTCGATAGCTTTGGAGACCGCAAGCGCCCGCTTGAATGGCACAACCCGGTCCCGCGATCCGTGCACGATCAGCGTTGGCGGCAGGTTACGGACTGCGCTCTTGGGGATATGACCTGAAAGGCCGCCGCCTAGGCTGACAACGGCGCGAACGCGCTTGTCTGCGACGCCAAGCGCCAGCGCATGGAAGCCGCCAAGCGACATGCCGTAGACGCCAAGCGCATCTGATTTGACATCCTTTCGGCGGGCCATGAAGTCCAGCGCGCTTTTGACGATTTTCTCTCGGGTGCGGAAGATACGGGGGCTCGCTTTGCCCTTACGCTCGCCTAAGCCGTCATAATAATGGACGACGGCGGCAGCGACGCCGCGTTCGGCCATTGCCCTCGCAAAAGGATACACAAACCAACCGCGCCCAAGCCCGGAAGCGCCATGCAGAACCAATGCGCCAGGCACGGCATGGGAGCCGATGGGCCGGTAAATCTCAACGCGGATCGTCTTGCCCTGGTAGCGATAGGACGTGCTGATGCGTTGCACAGCCGCATGGGCGTCCTGCGCAAAGATTGCGAACGCAAGCAGCGCCGCGAATAACGGGAGTGCGAAATTGCGCCTCAAGACCGCCTCATTCTGTTCATAGTGGTCTCTTAGGTTTTCGTTAACATTATCATCTTGGCGGCATACATGAAACCCGGTAACGCATTGGCGCGACTCTGTTTCTCACCTCCAGATGCGATAAGCTGAATGGCTTAATACCGTTTGGAGGCGACTCCGAAATGACGATCAATCCGTCGATGGCGGCGCACCGGTTCGGACTTGGCGCATATCCTGGCGAGTTAGCCGTACTCGCCCGCGACCCTGCTGGAGCGCTTTGGCGACAGACTGAGCTCAGGATGCCTGCCGCAAATCCCGAGCCACTGCGGCGGGCGCTGATTGAGATGCGGGCCGCGGCGACGATTGCAGAAAAACCCGCACGCCAGGCGGCGCTTCGGGCGCTGTTTAAGCGCATAAGGCAAAGTGACCGAACGCAATTCGATGCCGCGTTCGCCGCTGCAGCGCAGTCTACGGCGCCGTTTGTCGAGCGGCTGACGTGGTTCTGGGCGAACCATTTCACTGTATCCGTCAAAGGCAAGCCACGGGTTCTGCCCTTCGCTGGCACGTTTGTCGCTGATGCGATTCGCCCGCATGTGCTTGGGCGCTTTGCGGACATGCTGGTCGCCGTTGAGCAGCATCCGGCGATGCTAATTTATCTGGACAATGCGGTCTCGATTGGCCCAGCTTCTAAGGCGGCGCGGCGGAGCAAACGGGGGCTGAATGAGAATTTGGCGCGGGAGATCCTTGAACTGCACACGCTCGGCGTGGGCAGCGGTTACAGCCAGCAAGATGTCATTGAATTAGCGCGCTTGATCACCGGCTGGACTGTTCCGATTGGTCGGCGGTTGCCCAATGACATGGAGCCGTTCTTCTTCGCGGAGAACTGGCATGAGCCTGGCCAGAAGCGGGTGCTGGGCGTTCGATATGGCGAGGGGCTGGCGGAAGGCGAGCGCGCCTTGCGAGATTTGGCGGCGCGGCCTCGGACGGCGCAATTCCTGGCGACTAAGCTGGCGCGTCACTTCATCGCCGATGATCCGCCTGCCGCGGCTGTCGATCACATTGCGGGGCGCTATAGAGAGTCTGGCGGCAGCCTCGCCCGCATGTCACAAGCTCTGATAGAGATCGCTGTGGATAGGCCGCAATGGCTCCAGCCAAAATACCGGCAGCCCATGGACCATATGGCCGCCATCGTTCGAGCGCTCGGGCCGGAGGTGTTGAAAGCGCGGCGGACTTTGCCCGATTTGACGAAATTCGCCCAAGCGCCTTTGCTGCGGGCTCGCCTGCCGGGTACCCAGACAAAACGAGCGATTGGGCCAGCTCGGACGCTGTGATGCGACGGCTCGAATGGAGTATTTTCGCGGCCAAGCGCGCGCGAATTTCACTAACGCCAGAGGCGCTGGCGGAAAGCGTATTCGGTCAGGATTTGACGCCCGAAACCCGGTTTGCCGCTGCAGGCGCTGAAAGCCCAAAACAGGCGCTGACATTGCTGCTCGTCAGCCCTAATTTCATGTGGAGATGAGTGCGATGTTGACCAGACCCAATTTCATCACCCATGCCGCTGCGGCAGGCGCGGCCCTCCCAGCCGCCGCGATCCCTGGCGTCACGCTGGCCAATGCGCCCGGCGAACGGCGGTTCATTTTTATCCTGCTGCGGGGCGCGATGGATGGCCTTGCCGCCGCACCGCCGCTTGGCGATCCGGATTATTTGTCGGTACGTGGCCGCTTGGCACTGACGCCAGATATGGCGGCGTTCCCGTTGCATGGTGGATTTGCGCTGCATCCGGCTATGCCTGAGGCCCATGCGCTCTATCGGTCCGGCGAATTGGTGGTCGCTCATGCCGTGGCGCCGCCCCACCAAACGCGGTCACATTTCGATGCGCAGAACATTCTGGAAAACGGCGCGACACGGGCTTTCGCCCGCAAGGATGGCTGGCTGAACCGAGCACTTAGCACAATTGGCGGCGAGCGCGCGGATTTGGGCTTCGCCATCGCCGAATCGGAAACTTTGGCCATGCGCGGTCGTGCGAAGGTTGCAGGATGGGCGCCGCGCCGCGTTGTTCTAATCCCAGAAACGCTAAGCGAACGGGTGAGCGCCATGTATGCGGGCGATCCTGTGCTGGCTCCTGCATTCGCTGACGGCTTGAACGCCCATGCGCTTGCATCCGCCAATGCAGGCGCGGATGGGCGGAGCGCGCGGCGCCCGGGCTTTGGTGCTGGCGGAAAACGCGTCGCTTGCGGCAGAGTTTCTGGCGCGGCCAGATGGTCCCCGTATCGCGATGCTGGAAGGTGGGCAGTGGGACACGCATGCCGGTCAGGGCGTTGCTACGGGCCGGATGGCGCGGCTGCTCGGCGATCTCTCGGCAGCATTTGAGCGGATCAAAACCGGGCTTGGCCCTGCTTGGCGCGACACTGTCGTTGTCGCCGCAACGGAATTTGGCCGGACGGCCCGGCCCAATGGCGCGCTTGGGACGGACCATGGGTACGGCAGTGTGGCGTTTGTCGCAGGCGGCGCCGTGAATGGCGGCAAGGTGATTGCGGATTGGCCGGGCCTTAGCCCGCGCGCGCTGTTCGAAGGCCGGGATTTGATGGCGACGATGGACATGCGTGCGCTGCTCAAAGGCGTCCTCGGCGATCAACTGCGTGTCCCAAAGCGAGCGCTCGATGGCGCCGTGTTCCCGGAAAGCGGACACATTCGCCCCATCTTTGACATAATCAGGCGTTAGCGCTTTTCGTCAGAAATGCGATATGCTGCTGGCTGTACGTTCGCTGGCTGCATCGCCTGTCAGCGTATGAGGAGGATTTTTGCATGCGGGCATTGATTGTTTTTTTCGCCGCTGCGCTCGCCGTTTCAGGCTGTGCGCGGGACCTGTCGCCAGACGTATACAGCCGCGACGAAGTCGGCTCCAAGGTCGATATCCAGGAAGCGCGCGTGATCTCCGTGCGCAACGTTCAGATTGAGGGCACGCGCTCTGGCGTCGGCGCTGTCGCAGGCGCGGCGGCGGGCGGCATTGGCGGCTCCTACGCTGGCAAGGGCCGTGGCGGTGCGATTGGCGCGATTGCAGGCGCCGTGCTTGGCGGATTGATCGGCGCGGCTATGGAAGGCGCCGTTACCGGCTCTGAGGGCGTTGAGTATCTGGTGGAGTTGGATAACGGCGAGACCGTGGCTGTTGTTCAGCCAAAAGGCGGCGATCCGCTGAAGCCGGGCGATCCGGCGCTGCTGGTCTATGGTCACCATATCCGCGTTGTGCCTGCGGATGCGCATGGCTCAGTTCGCCGCAAGGATGTCCGCGAGGACGCACCGGCTGAACCTGCAAAAACATGGAACCCGAAAGAGGCGGAGGCTTGATCCAATGGCCGTCACGCTAGAGCCGCTGACGCCGCATTTCGGCGCGAAACTTACCGGCTTCAGCATCCGTGACGGCCTTTCGGACGACGACTTCGCGGCGATTGAGGCGGCGGCCAATACCTACGGCTTGATCGTTATGCCAAACCAACAGCTCGACGACGAAGCGCAAATTGCGTTCAGTGAACGGCTCGGCCCGCTGGAAGAAACGCTTGTCGGGGCTGTCGGCGCGGGTTCAAAGATCGTGCGGGTCACGAATATTCTAGCGGATGGCACGTTAAAAGACCCGAAAAGCCAGCTGGCGCTTTTCACGCGCGCGAACTTCCTTTGGCATACTGATTCCTCATTCAAAGCGCATCCAGCCAAATTCTCCATGCTCTCTGCGCGCGAACTCCCACAGGCAGGCGGCGGCGATACCGAATTCGCCTCAACCGCTGCGGCTTACGACATGCTGCCGGATGAAACCAAGGCGCGGGTCGAAGGCTTGATTGCGATCCATTCCATCGCTTGGTCGCGGGAGAAATTCCAGAAGGGCGCCTCATCGGAAGAACAGCGTAAGCGCCTGCCGCCGGTTCCCCAGGCGCTGGTGCGCAGAAATCCAGCGACGGGGCGGAAGTCTCTGCACCTGGCATCCCATGTTATGGGCATTGAAGGCATGTCAGACCTTGAAGGCAGGGCTTTGCATGACGATCTATTGGCTCTGGCGACGCATCCGTCCAAGGTGTATCGCCACCAATGGTCGCCGCATGATGCGGTTATCTGGGATAATCGCGCGGCTGTTCATCGCGCCACGCCATATGACGAGACAGGGGACCGCCGCCTGATGATCCGCACCACAATTTCCGATTTCGGGCCGACCGTTCGTGACGGCGCCATAGTAGCCGCCGCCTGACATATGGCGATTGATCACGCCCGCCGCCAAGCGACATTGGCGGAAATCGATGCATGGGAAAGTCTGCCAGCAATGGCGCTAGACGCGCTGGCGAAAGGCGGCGACCGACCTTTCCTTTGGGATAAGCCGAGCGGGCAGGCCGAATTCGGCTCTCACAGTTTTGCCGAAATCCGCCGCGATGTGATTGCGCTTTCACATGCGCTGATCGGGCTTGGGTTGAAACCTGGCGAACGTGTGGTTCTAGTGGCGGAAAACCGGCCGGAATGGCTGGTAGCGGACATAGCGATCCTACTAGCCGGCGGGATCACTGTGCCGGCGTATGTGACAAATACTGAAGACGATCACACGCATGTCCTGGAAGACTCAGACGCCATCGGCGTGATTGTCACCAAAGGCCAAATCGGCGCCCGTGCGTTGACGGCTGCTGAAAAGCGCCCCGAGGTCAGATTTTCAATCTCGCTTGATCGTGAGGATTCCTCCGCCAAGGTTCTTGCCTATTCTGATTTATTGGAAGCGAACCGCACGCAAACGGAACCGCCCGAGACGCTGAATGCGATTAAGCGGGATGATCTGGCGACGCTTATTTATACCTCCGGCACCGGCGGAGCGCCGAAGGGCGTGACGCTCTCGCACCGCGCGCTATTCGCCAACGCCAAAAGCGCGGCGGACCTGATTTACGAATTGGACGGCGTCAGCGATCTCACTGAAGAGGTGTTTCTCTCATTCCTGCCGCTCTCCCATGCCTATGAACGAACGGCAGGGCATTTCTTCCCAATCGCTGTTGGGGCGCAGGTTTATTATGCTGAAAGCACGGACAAACTTGCCAAGAACCTGACCGAAGCCCGTCCGACCATCATGACGGCAGTGCCGCGGCTTTATGAAAGCCTGCACGCTCGGATCACCCAAGGCCTTAAGAAAGAATCGGACCTTAAGCGCAAACTGTTCGACCGGGCGGTCGCGCTCGGCATCAAGCGTCATGAGACCGGCAGTCTCAGCATGATGGAGCGGATTGAGGATGCGACGCTCGATTCGCTCGTCCGCCGCAAAGTGCGGGAACGGTTTGGCGGGCGCCTGAAGGCTTTGGTTTCCGGCGGCGCGCCGCTGAATTATGACATCGGCATGTTCTTTAGTGGGCTCGGGCTGTGTTTGCTGCAAGGCTATGGGCAAACGGAAGCGGGGCCGGTCATTTCCTGTAATCGGCCAGGCATCATTGATCTGAAAACTGTGGGCCCGGCATTGATCGATGTTGAAATGAAGATTGCCGATGACGGTGAGATTCTGGTGCGCGGACCTCTCCTGATGGAAGGTTACTGGAAGCGCCCAGAGGACACCGCCGAAGCGCTCAAAGACGGTTGGCTGCACACCGGGGATGTTGGCGCGTTCGATGAGCAGAACCGTTTGATGATCACCGACCGCAAGAAAGACCTGATCGTCAACGCCGGTGGGGACAACATCGCCCCGCAGCGGGTCGAGGGCATTTTGGCGCTTGAGGAAGAGGTCGAGCAGGCCATGGTCTATGGCGATAAGCGCCCAAACCTGGTTGCGCTCATTGTTCCGGGCGAAGATTTCACCCGCGCTTGGGCCGCCAGTCATGGTGTTGATCCGGCGGGACTTCTGCAGGACGCCGCCTTCCGGAGCGATGTCCAGGCGGCGATTGACCGGGCCAATGACAAGATGTCCAGGATTGAACGCATCCGCCGCTGGGCTTTCGCTGATGAGGCCTTCACGACGGATAACGGCCTGATGACGGCGACGATGAAGATTCGCCGGAAGTTCATCACCGCTGCATATCAAGATCGCTTGGAAGCGCTTTATTGACCGGGGCGCCTTCGCCGACCGCGCGCAGACGGTCCCGCCGTCTCCGCTGGCTCCGCCGCGGCCTTTTGCTGGCGGCGGCATTGGTCATAGCGCCGGTATTGTTCGCCGCTTTCCTCACGGCCCGTGTCTGGCTTGGCCAGCCGGAGCTTGATGGCGCGCGCGCGGTTCCGGGCCTCAAGGCTGAGACGACAATCGCGCGGGATGATCTGGGCGTTGTGCATATCGATGCGGCGTCTGAGGCGGACGCCTATTTCGCGCTTGGCTTCGTGCATGCGCAGGACCGGTTCTTCCAGATGGAGATGCTCCGCCGTCTTGCTGCTGGGCGTTTGTCCGAAGTCGTCGGCGCGCCCGCAGCGGGTTTTGACGTGCGGATGCGCATTCTCGGTATCGACCGGTTGGCCGAGCAGGACGTCGCTAACCTGCCATCCGATATCCGAGCCATCTACCAGAACTACGCGGACGGCGTGAACGCCTGGCTCAAAACCAGAAGCGGCGTCGCGGCAGATGAATTGGCGTTGACGCTGGCGCCCGATCCCGCCCCTTGGACGCCCGCCCATTCCATTGCCTGGACGCGGTTGATGAGCATGCGTCTGGTCGGCAATTGGGGCTCTGAGCTAATGCGCCTTCGCTTGGCCGCACGCTTGTCGCCAGAGCAGATGGCGGACCTCTGGCCGGATTACCCGGCGGACGGCCCCATCACGACCCCCGAAATCGCCGATGCCGCGCTCGAAGCGGCGCGAGCTTTGGCGGCGCTCTCAAACCCGGATGACGGCTCAAACGCCTGGGCTGTCACGGCGGATAAGTCCTCCACTGGCGCGCCGCTCCTCGCCAATGATCCGCATCTTGGGCTAACGGCCCCGGGAACCTGGCATCTTGTGCGGATGGAGGCGCCAGGATTCACACTGGCGGGGGCGACATCGCCTGGCATGCCGGCGATGGTTTTGGGCCATAACGGTCATGTCGCCTGGGGTCTCACGAATGCGTCGACGGACACGAGCGACGTCTATCTCGAAACTATCAATCCCGAAAATCCTGCTGAATATTTGACGCCAGATGGCCCCAAACCATTTGAGACGCGCGCTGAAACTATAAAGGTGCGTCTTGGAGATGACCGGCAAATCACGGTCCGCCGCACGCGCCATGGTCCGGTGATTTCCGATGGCAATGATCGGGCGCCGGAGGGTGCGGCGCTCTCATTGGCCCATACGGGGTTGATGGAGGGTGAAGGCGCCGCCGTCACCCTGCACCAGATTAATCGCGCGCGGGCATGGGGCGACGTATTGGGTGCGCTCAAGCTGACCAATGGACCGCAACAGAACGTGTTTTATGCAGGGCCGGATGGCGTTGGCATGGCGACCGGCGGCGCGCTGCCGATCCGCAAGAGCGGCGATGGGTATATGCCTGCAAACGGTGCGACCGGTGAAGGCGATTGGGTGCGCCTCGCTGATGTATCGGCGATGCCGCAGGTGTTCCAACCAAGCAGTGGTTGGGTGGCTAACGCGAATAACAGAATTGCGGATGATGACTATCCGCTCTGGCTTGGCCGTGAGTGGGGCTATGCCGGGCGCGCGCAACGCATTATCGAGCTTTTGGACGCTGAAGACCAAGTAACACCGGAGCACATGGCGGCGATCCAAACCGATGTAAAATCACCGATCGCGATGCGCTTGAAGCCGATCATGTTGTCTATCCTCGGCGATACAAAGCTGCGGGAGAATGAGACCGAGCGCCTGACAGAATTGCGCAGCTGGGACGACGTAATGCGGATGGATGATGCATCCCCATCGATCTTCTTTGCTTGGATGCGCGCCGCCATTCGTGAGATTTTTGCGGATGAGTTGGAAGATGATTTCGCCGGTTGGTTCCAGTTGCGCGCGGAGGTGCTGGAAAACGTGCTGACGAAGCGCCAGATCTGGTGCGACAATGTCAGAACGGATGCTGTTGAAGACTGTCAGACAGCTCTGAAGGCTGCGTTCAAAGCCGCCGTGCTTGAGGCTGAGCGCATCGGCAATGCCCGCGCGCCGCTTTGGGGCGATGTGCATCAAGTGAAGTTCAGGCATATGGGCCTCGGCAGCCTGCCGCTGGTTGGCGGGATGTTCAATGTGCGGATGCCATCGCCCGGCGGCCAGGAAACAATCAACCGCGCAGCCATGCGCTTTGGCTCAGGCGCGGACCCCTACGGGCAAGCCCACGGCCCGGGCCTCCGGGCGCTTTACGATTTGTCTGATCTGGAGAAGTCTCAGTTTATTATAGCGCCTGGACAGAGCGGTCGGCTGTTCTCTGACAACCGCTCCAGTTTGGCAGCTCGGTGGCGGGACGGCGGCTATCTTACCCTTGGCTCGCTGGCCTCCCCAACGCATTTGCTAACACTGACGCCGGAGCGTCCTTAGTGGCGTCGCTCGAAGTATGGCTCCACTTCTTTGCCGCCGCCTTCGCCATTCCTCTCGGCGCCGTGATGCTGGCCCGCAAGAAGGGGGATCTGTTGCATAAGGCGCTTGGCCGGACATGGGTGGGGACGATGGCGTTTGTAGCGCTTTCAAGCTTTCTCCTACCTGCATTGGATCCGGCGCAATGGAGCCCGATACATATTCTCTCCATCGTGAGTTTGGCCGCGATTGCCTACGCAGTTCTTGCGATACGACGGGGCAATGTGCGCGGGCATAAAATTAGTATGATCTGTGCTTACCTCGGATTGTTGGGCGCATTTGCGGGAACCTTGTTCCCTGGCCGCCTCGTCCATCGCATACTGTTCTGGTGGACATTTCGCTCGATACAATCCGCGCTGCCGCAGCCGCCATCGAAGGCGCTGTTGAGCGCACGCCACTCACCCATTCCCGCACGTTGTCGGAGATGCTGGGCGCTGAAATATGGTTGAAGTTTGAGAACCTGCAATACACGGCCTCGTTCAAAGATCGCGGCGCCTTGTTCAAGCTGCTCTCACTCAGCGATGCGGAGCGCGCGGCAGGCGTTGTGGCGGCATCCGCCGGGAACCACGCACAAGGCGTTGCGTATCATGCTCAACGGTTAGGCGCGCCTGCCGCAATCGTCATGCCGGAGTTCACGCCTTACAATAAGGCGGAGGGCGTCAAACGCTTTGGCGCGGAAGCTATTCTCTACGGCCAATCGCTTGAGGAGGCGGGCATCGAGGCGAGGCGGTTGGAGCAGGAACGCGGCCTCACCTATATCCATCCCTATGACGATCCCCATGTCGCATCTGGCCAGGGCACCATTGGGTTGGAACTGGCGGAGGATGGGCCTGAGTTCGACGATGTCATCATCCCCATCGGCGGCGGCGGATTATTTGCAGGCATTGCGACTGCGCTGGCTGAACTCATGCCGAAGGCCCGGCTGACAGGCGTTGAAGCCTCGCTTTATCCTTCCATGCACGCGGCGTTGAATGGCCTGAATGCCCCTGCGCCCGCGCCGACATTGGCGGAGGGCATCGCAGTTAAAGCGCCGGGCAAGATCACGTTGCCGATCATTCGGGACCGCGCCGATAAGATCATTTTGGTCGATGAGGCGTTTCTCGAAATCGCTGTTGAAACGCTTTGTGAGATTGAAAAAACAGTTGTCGAAGGCGCTGGGGCCGCCGCGCTCGCGGCGATGCTGGCAGACCCTGAACGTTTCCGGGGCCGCCGGGTGTGCCTAATCCTTTCCGGTGGCAATATTGACGCTGCGATCCTGGCCCAGGCGCTGTTACGCGGCCTGGCGCGGGATAGCCGCATCGCCCGACTTCGCGTTGAAACGCCGGATAGGCCGGGGTATTTGGCCCGCGCGGCGGATATCATTGCGGATGCGGGGGGCAACGTTCTTGAAGTTCGTCACGAACGGCTGTTCTTCGATGTGCCGATCAAGGCGACGCAGATCGATTTCGTGCTTTCAACGGAAGGTGCGGCTCATCTTGCGCGCATCGTGGCCGCATTGCGCCAAGATGGCATCGATGCGGAACCGATCAGCGCCTTGGCCCATCCGCGAGTCCAGCCGGTCGCGAACGGTGACTTGCCTTAGCTGGAAAGCATGATTTAGCGGGCACGGTGTGTGAATTCCTGCATGCTCTGACGCGCAAAATCGGCTAGTGTGCCGCTCATGAAACATTGGATCAGATCAAGCGCCTTGGCCGTGTCTGCGCTTCTAGCGCTAAACGTCGCCAATGACGCCGCCGCCCAGTCGCGCGCCGTGCCGCAATCTCGGGCGGAGATGCAACTCTCGTTCTCGCCCTTGGTGAAACGCGTTGCGCCCGCTGTCGTGAACATCTTTACCCGTACAACGGTCAGGGAACGCAGGACATCGCCGTTATTAGACGATCCGTTCTTCCGCCGCTTCTTCGGCGACCGGATTCCTGGCGGAACACGGGAGCGGTCAGAGTCGTCGCTGGGGTCCGGCGTCATCGTGTCCGGTGATGGCATGGTCGTCACCAACATGCATGTGATTGAGGGCGCGGACGAAATCCGCGTCGTGTTGAATGACCGCCGTGAATACGCCGCCGAGGTCGTTCAAGCCGATGAGCGGTCTGATCTCGCCGTGCTGCGAATTGACCCTGAAGGGCAGGAACTGCCCGTGGCCGCGCTTGGCGCATCAGAAAAGATTGAGGTTGGCGATCTCGTTTTGGCGATTGGCAACCCGTTCGGCGTTGGACAAACGGTCACCAGCGGCATTGTATCGGCGCTCGCCCGCTCAAGGCCAGGACTGACAGATTTTGGCGTGTTTATTCAAACTGACGCCGCGATCAATCCGGGCAATTCCGGCGGCGCTTTGGTTGATATGCAAGGCCGCGTGATTGGCGTGAACACCGCGATTTATTCCCGCAGCGGCGGCAGTATGGGCATCGGCTTCGCTATTCCCTCCAGCCTCGTCCGCCGCATGGTGGAGGCGGCGCGGACAGGGGGCCGCGTGGTTCGCCCATGGCTTGGCGCCCAGGGGCAGGAAGTGACGGCGGATATCGCCGCTGCAATTGGGCTCACACCGCCAAGCGGCGTGCTGTTGGACTCAGTGGACCCTAACGGCCCGCTCGGCCGCGCCGGGGTGCAGCGGGGGGATGTGGTGCTGGCGATTGACGGGCGCATGATCCGTGATCCAGTCGAGCTCAGGTTCCGGATTTCGACTAAGCAGATCGGCGACCAATCGGAAGTGGATTTCTGGCGACAGGGCAAACCATACCGCGCCTCCGTCCGCCTGGAAGCGCCGCCAGAAACGGTGCCGCGCGACCAGGTCACGCTGAATACCGGCAGCCCTTTGGATGGGGTTGAGGTCGCCAACCTCTCACCCGCCGTGAAGGAAGAATATGCGCTAAATGTCGAGGGCGACGGTGTTGTCGTTCTGGACGTCAAAGGCCGTAGTTTCGCGCGACGCTTGGGTTTGCGGCCGGGCGATGTTGTTGAGGAAATAAACGGCGCTCCGGTCACATCCGTGCGGGATTTGTTGGAGATCGCAGGCAAACGCCAACGCCGTTGGCGCTTCGTCGTCCGCCGGGGCGACAAGCTGCACGTGCTGAACGTGAGCTGAATGGTGGCGTTGGTGGGATCTATAGGCTCGCATTCTCAACTCTTTGAACGCTCTCCCCTGTTGGCGGGCGAGGGGACCCTCACTGAGGGTTTTGCGCCCGATGATGCATGTACTCATTTAGGCGTTGCTTAATGTCTAGCTTGTTCGAAGCTGCGGGCGTGGAACAATCCGCCCCGCGCCCGTTGGCGGATCGCCTGCGCCCCAAAGCGCTGGATGAGGTGGTGGGCCAGGAAGGCGTTCTTGGCGCTTCCGGCCCATTGGCGCGCATGCTCGGCGAGCGGCGTCTCGCCAGCCTGATCCTTTGGGGGCCGCCTGGCTGCGGGAAAACGACGATTGCACGGCTGCTGGCGGGCGCGGTTGATCTGGAATTCATGTCGCTTTCCGCCGTGTTCTCCGGCGTGGCGGATTTGAGGAAAGCGTTTGAGGCGGCGAAGCAGCGGCGGCAGATGGGGCAGGGGACGCTGCTATTCGTCGATGAAATCCATCGCTTCAACCGGGCGCAGCAGGATGGGTTTCTGCCCTATGTTGAGGACGGCACCGTTGTGCTGGTCGGCGCCACAACGGAAAACCCATCCTTCGAATTGAATTCGGCGTTGCTGTCCCGTTGTCAGGTGCTGGTGCTCTCCAGGCTTGATGATATGGCCTTGGAAACCCTGATTGCGCGGGCGGAGGAAGAAGCCGACCATCCGTTGCCGCTGAACGCTGATGCCCGCGCCGCCTTGAAAGCCATGGCCGATGGCGATGGTCGCTATTTGTTGAACCTGGTCGATGAGTTGGTCCGATTGCCGCCGAAACCTGTGTTAGACGCGGCGGGTCTCGCCGCCGTCGTGCAAAAACGGGCGCCGGTTTACGACAAATCCCAGGAAGGTCACTACAACCTCATCTCCGCTCTGCATAAATCAATGCGCGGCTCGGACCCTGACGCGGCGCTGTATTGGTTCGCGCGTATGATCGATGGCGGCGAGGACCCCCGCTATATCGCCCGCCGCGTCGCGCGATTTGCGTCTGAGGATGTTGGGTTGGCGGACCCGCAGGCGCTTCTTTTGGCGTTGAGCGCTTGGGAGCATTATGAACGCATCGGCTCGCCAGAAGGGGAGTTGGCGATTGCGGAGGCGATTGTCTATCTCGCCATCGCGCCGAAATCCAACGCCGTCTACAAGGCTTATGGCGATGCTCTGCGCGCCGCCAAGGAAACAGGCTCATTGACGCCGCCAGCCCATATTTTGAACGCGCCGACGAAGCTGATGAAAGATTTAGGCTACGGCGCCGGTTATGCGTATGACCACAACGCAGATGAAGCTTTCTCCGGACAAAATTACTTCCCCGACGGCATGCCGCGCGCGAAGTTCTATGCGCCGGTTGAGCGGGGGTTTGAGCGGGACGCGGCCAAACGCTTGGCCTATTTCGAGCGCATTCGAGCCGAGCGATCCGCCGGTGATACAGGAGAGGCTGAATGAAAGGCCTGTTGCTTGTGATGGTCGGCGGCGGGGTCGGGGCAGGGCTGCGTTACGGCGTCGGGATGCTGTCATCGCGGATATTCGGCATGGGATTTCCGTGGGGCACGGTGCTATGCAATGTCGGCGGATCACTGGCGATGGGCGTTTTGATTGGCGCGATGGCCCAGGGACTGATCGGCGATAGCGGTCGCGCGCAGGACGCACGGCTGTTATTGGCCGTAGGATTGCTCGGCGGTTTCACAACGTTTTCGTCCTTCTCGCTCGATGCGTTGACGCTGTGGCAACGGGGCGAGGCCGCGTTGGCGGCTGCGTATGTTTTAGGTTCAGTCGCGGCGGGCCTTGGCGGGTTCGTGCTCGGCCTCAAATTGATGCGGAGTGCAGTATGAGCGGCGTTCAACAATTGGCGGTGCGGGAGGCGGAAGCTGGCCTCCGGCTTGATAAATGGTTCAAGCGCCGATATCCGGACTTGACCCATGGCCGCCTGCAGAAGCTGGCGCGGTCTGGCCAGATCAGGCTGGACGGCAAGCGGGTTAAGCCGGGCGATAGGGTTGAGGAAGGCCAGGTCGTGCGCGTGCCGCCGCTCGGCGACGCCCAGACCTTCCGCGCCAAAGCGCCCGCCACGCCTAAGCGCCCTGAAGTCTCAGACGCTGACGCCGATATGATCCAGGCGGCTGTGATCTATCAGGACAGCGCGGCGATTGCGATTAACAAACCGCCTGGCCTCGCGACCCAGGGCGGCACTGGCACGACGCGTCACGTGGACGGCATGCTGGATGCGCTGGCGGAGGACGATGAGCGGCCCCGGCTGGTGCATCGGCTCGACCGTGATACCTCCGGCGTGCTGCTGCTAGCGCGGTCCCGGAAATCCGCCGCAAAGCTTACAGCGTCATTCCGGGACCGATCTGCGCGGAAGCTGTATTGGGCGCTGGTCGCAGGCGTGCCGGACCCGGTGCGCGGCAAGATTGACCTGTCGTTGAAGAAGGCAGGCGGGCGCGGGAACGAGCGGATGGTCTGGGATGATCCCGTTGGCGCTGACCGCGCCATTACATTCTATGCCACGCTGGATAAAGCTGGTCGCGCGGCCTCGCTGGTTGGGCTATTGCCGCAAACGGGCCGGACCCACCAGCTCCGCGCCCATATGACAGCTATCGGCCATCCAATCCTGGGTGACGGCAAATATGGCGGCGAGGATGCGCAGTTGCCGGGCATGGGGCTGCCAAAAGGCATGATGCTGCACGCCCGCGCGCTTGATCTGCCACACCCGACGGAGCGGGGCCGATTGCGCATTCAGGCGGATCTGCCGCCGGCGTTTCTCACAGCCTTAGCGACGTTCGGGTTCGATCCGGGCGAAGCGGGCGATGGATTGCTCGACGAGGATTTCCGATGACGGAACTGGCGGTATTCGATTGCGACGGCACACTCGTCGACAGCCAGCGCCGGATCATCGACGCCGTGCGCGGCGCTTGGGCGGAAGCACAAATGACGCCGCCCGAAGATGAAGCCATCCGCCGCATTGTCGGTTTAGCTTTGCCGCAGGCGCTGCAGAAGTTGGCGCCAGATACGGACGCAGCCGGTCTCGCACGGCTGGTCGATGGGTTTAGGGCAACGTTTCATGCCCAGGAATCCAATCCTGCCTATGATGAGCCGCTGTATGAGGGCGCATTGGATGCGCTCACGGCGCTCCGGGATGGCGGCGTCACCTTGGTGGTGGCGACGGGCAAGGGCCAGCGCGGTTTGCGGAAAACGCTCACGGTCCATGGCATTCTAGATTGGTTCGCAGTTCTGAAGACGGCGGATGACGGCCCCAGTAAGCCGCATCCGCAGATTTTAGAAGATGCGATGCTGGAGGTCGGCGCGTCGCCCGCGACGACGGTGATGATCGGCGACACTGCTTACGATATGGCGATGGCGCGATCCGCCGGCGCCCATTGCCTCGGCGTTGCTTGGGGCTATCACGCGCCTGCTGATTTGGAAGCCTATGGCGCGACCCGCGTAATCCATCGCTACACGGAGGCGCCAGGCGCCGTTCGAACATTCTTGGATAGTGCGCAATGAAACGGTTCTACGAATTGGCGGAAGCAGTCGCTGTAAATGGCGGGCATGAAGTCCAGCTTGATGGTCGGCCTGTCCGCACGCCTGGACGCCTACAACTGACATTCCCAAGCGTATCGCTGGCGACTGCTGCAGCGGCGGAATGGGCCGCGCAAGGTGACGAGCTTGATATGGCGGCGATGCCGATGACGGCGCTGTCTTATGCTGCGCTGGACCGGATCGCGGAAGACCCAGAACGCTTCGTTGGGGACGTTACGCGCTTCGCTGAAACTGACCTTCTGTGTTACCGCGCGCCCTCGCCAGAGACGCTTGTGCGGCGCCAAGCCGACGCTTGGGATCCTTTGCTTGCGTGGCTGCAGGAACGCCATGGCGCGCGGTTGATCCTGGCGGAAGGCGTGATGCCGGTTGCGCAGCCCGAATCCGCCGTCGCTGCCGTACGTGCCGCTTTCGCTGCGCTTGATCCATTCCATCTGACAGCGGTGCATGTCGCCTCCCAGGCGGCTGGGTCCGCTGTAATTGCGTTGGCGTTGGTTGAGGGTGAGATCACGGCGACTGCCGCCGCTGACGCCGCCCAGATTGACGATGCCTGGCAGCTTGAGGAATGGGGCGAGGATGAGGAAGCCCGCGCGCTCATGACCCGCCGCCGGGCCGATTTGGAAGAGATCGGCCATTTTCTGGAATTGCTGAAATAGAGACGCCCTATGAAACCTGCTTCATTCACGTTCCGGGAGCCTGAAGTCGGCGACATGGCCTGGATCGCGCATCGCCACGGCGTGCTCTATGCGGCGGAATACGGCTGGGACGCGACGTTTGAAGCGATGGTCGCTGAGATTGCGGCGGATTTCATTAAAACCCAGGATCCATCTTGCGAGCGCTGCTGGATCGCAGTGTCCAGCGGCGCCATTGTCGGTTCAGCGACGGTCGTTCGCGAGGATGCGGATACGGCGAAGCTTCGCATGGTTTATGTTGAGCCGGAAATGCGCGGTGCGGGGCTCGGCCGTGCGCTCGTCGATGAGGCCATGGCCTATGCCCGCGAGAAGGGTTACCGGCGGATGACGCTTTGGACAAATTCAGTGCTGATTGCGGCCCGGCGGATTTATGAGACCAACGGGTTCGAGCTGATTAAGGAAGAGCCGCATCATAGCTATGGCCATGATTTGATCGGCGAATATTGGGCGCGCGACCTTTAACGTTCAGGCGTTTCTGCTGGTTCAGTGGCTGCCATCGATGGCCGTTTTGCAAACGCGTCGTACCAAGCCGTAAGGTTTGGCCTGCCCGCTCGGTATTCGTGCAACCAATCCCGCCAGTCTTGGTAACCGCAGGCGATGCCGACGGTGATCTCAGCTAGGTTCGGTAGCCCGCCTTCAGCGTCACATTGTAGTTCGTCGGCGCGCGCCTCAATGGCGTCAAAGCAGCGGTCAATCCGGTCGCGCTGCTTTTGGAGGAAGCTTTCCATTTGATAGTCCGCTGGCCGTAACATCTCGGCCCGCATCAGGATTTGCGCCTCAATCAAACCATCCGCGATGGCGTAGAGCGACCACATGGGCCAGGCATCTGGTGCTGTCAGCTTTCCGCCGGAGAGGTTGTCTAAATGTTGGCAGGCGAGGGTGGAGCAACCGAGCGGGTGACCGTCATCTGTGACCAGCGTCGGGATGCGCGCGACAGGGTTTGTTTCAGCCAGTCCCGGCGTAAACGGCACTGTCGCGTAGCCCCAATCATGCGGCCAAGTGGTTTTATGGATTTTGATTCCGTCCCAAAGCCCCAGCTCCCGCGCTGCGACGGAGACTTTACGCGTGAAGGGAGATGCAGGCGTCCAGAACAGTTCCATCAAAGGTCTTTCAACAGGCGGAAAATGGATTTGCCGTTCTCTGTCACGATGCGGCCCGCATTTGGCGTGCAGACATGGGCAGAGAGGATCATGCTGTCGGCGTCGCCATGTTTGGCGATGAAATGGCGGCGGGCGTCGGCTGCGCCGCTGCGATCAACATCAAACTTGCTGGACCATTCCGGCCTGGCGATTTGCAGCGGGCTGTGGAACAGGTCGCCCGTGAACACGAGCTGCTCCGTTCCAGCATCCATATGCAGTGTGAGTTGGCCCGGCGCGTGACCAGCGGCTGATTCAAACCAAAACGCGCCATCACCGCCACGCTCGCCTACCTCTATCAACGTTGCGAGGCCTGCATCATAGACTGGCAGCACGCTATCAGCGTAGCAGCCGTCATTCGCGCCAGTGCCGGTGACTGTGTCGTTGGCGGGGTCCGCCCAGAAATCAAACTCATCGCGTGGGAACAGATACTCTGCGTTTGGGAATGTCGGGACCCACCGATCGCCATCCAGCCGCGTATTCCAGCCGCAATGATCCACATGTAGATGTGTGTTGAAAACATGCGTTACGTCATCCGGCTGCACACCGAGCGCCGCAAGTTGCTCCATCCAATCCGTGTTCAGCTTGTGCCAGGTCTTGGAGGACGGGCGGTCTTTATCGTTGCCGACGCAGGTATCGACCAGCAGCACCATGCCAGGGCGGCGAACGACGAAGGTGGCGTTGCCCTGAAGCAGGCGGCCGGACTCTGTGTCTAGGAAGTTCGGCTCCATCCAGTGCTTTTCAGCGGCGACGCCAAGATCGTCAGCATCCGGGAAGATGTAGCCCGGAAAGAACGCTTTGCCTTCACCCTCCACCACACGGTCAATAGTGATGTCGCCTAAGCGGATTTGAGACATGGGCGGGCTTTCATTCATTGCGGGACGAGGTTTGTGTGGGGGAAGCTTTCGCGATTGAAACGTGGCGTCGCCCCAGGGTCCCCTCGCCCCCGTAGGAGGGAGAGGGATCAGGGTGAGGGGCGCGCCTCAGTTGCGGTATGAGTGCAGAAATTCGGCGAAACCCTGTTCGGAGGCATCTATCTGTACCAGCCCGAGACCTCCCCCTCTCCCTCCCCCCTGTGGGGGGGCGAGGAGACCTGGAGGCGAGGGCCTTGTATCTAAACGGGACGATCCCTCTCCCTCCTGTGGAGGGCGAGAGGACCCTCGCCTAGGCCGCGCTTAGGCTTTCCGGATCAATCGATCCGCGCTGTCGCGTTGCCCATGACGACGGTCTTGCCATCCTGGTTGACGGTCGCGACTTCGATGTCAGCCTCGCCATCGCGGATTTCGACGACTGTGGCGGTCGATGTCAGGGTGTCGCCGGGCCAGACTTGGTTGGTGAAGCGGACGCCGTATTTCGTTAGCCTGCCATCGCCGACATAGTTCGTCAGCATTTTGCCGGTCAGACCCATGGTCAGCATGCCGTGGGCGAAGACGCTTGGGTAACCAGCGACTTCTTTGGTGTAAACTTCATCCGTGTGCAGCGGATTGTAGTCGCCAGATGTGCCGGCATACATAACCAGCAGCCCGCGGGAGAGATTTTCGGCGACGACTTCTTCGTGGGTGTCGCCGACTTTGAGGTTGGATGCGGATAACGCCATTGCTTTTCTTCCCTTAACCCTGGTCAACCGGACGTTCGGTCTTAACACCGACCGAACGGGATGTGACGCACAGAACGCCGTCTTGATTGTGGTAATCCTGGATGGTCTCAGAGAACATGAGCTTGCCCGCGCGCTTGCTGACTTTCTCCCATTTCTCGCCATCACGCGTGGTGACAGTCAAAACATCGCCCGGCTTGACCGGCACGTGATACTCAAAGTGCTGTTCCGCGTGGAGACCGCCAGAGGACGCGGGCTTCTCATCAATCCCGGACGGGCCTTTGGCTGAGCCGAACCACTTCTCGCCGACCTTGGGGCGGAGGAAGTATTTCGGGTCAAACTGCGCGACCGAGCGGTAGAATGTCGGCGGCGGCAGGATGTGGCCGACCTCGGTCTTGGCCGCATGGTCCGCGTCGTAATAAACCTGATTGTCGTCATTGACGGAACGCGCAAACATCATGATATGCGTCGCTTCCACCGGCATGGTGATCTTATCGCCCATGGTTTTCTCCCTTTTGTCGAAACAATTGCGGGAAGAACTATGGACGGTTCTAGCGAGCGTTCGCAAGCGCCAGAAATTTGGCCATCGATCTAGCCAATCAGCGCCTTGATTTCGCTTTCCTCAGGAAACCGCCCGAGCGCCTTCTTGGAAAACACGAGATCGCCATCGCGTTCGATCTCGAACAGACCACCGCCGCGGCGGATGATCTCAACTTCAGTATCTGGCGCTACGCTTTGCAGAACCTCCCGCGCACGGCGGGCTCTCGGTTCGTAGTTTCAAACGCCGCAATATTCGATACGGAACTTCATTCGGATGTTCTCCTTGGGGCGTGTTTGCCCGTTAGAATGATCGCCGCCGTCTACCGAGCAGCTTCGTCCAATGGATATCGGATGACTTGAGCGTCGGCTTCGCCCATTGCAGCTCAGCCACGACGGCGTCTCTGAAACGATATGTATGTCTCGGCCTGCGCATAGCAACAGTAGTTGTGAGTTGTCCGTGCAGGGCGGGCGCAGGTTCAGTTTGCGATGCGGGCTTGGGGGCGGCTGGCGCATCAGCGGGCGCCGCTTTCGATAGCAGTAGCTTGAAGCCCATCAACAATGCCGGGACGGACGCCAGGAAAAAGATCACATTGTAGCCGACGCCAAAATCCAAAAGCTGCTTGGCGACAAACGGATATGTGAGCATGCCGAGCGCGCCGAAGAACAACACGCCGCCTGTCACGGGCCCAACTTGTCCAGCCGGCGCCATCCGCGCGACCTCTGAAAGCAGCAAGCCATGCCACGAAAGCGCTGATGCGCCGAACGCCAACGCCGCCGTCGCGATCAGCCAGACCGGTATCTCTGACGTGGCAGCGCCCAGCGCTATCGTCGCGGCCGCCATGATGAACGCCAATGCCGAGAGCACGATGCGCGATGGCGCTAGTGAAGACCCGATCCAGCCCCATAAAATTCGCGCCAATGCCGCCGTAATATTCACGACCACCAGGATATCCAGCGCCGTCCGCTTATCCATGCCTAGATCAAGCTGGGCGTATGTGGCGAAGATGGAGTTGAACAATCCCTGCAGCCCGACAAACGCGAACATGCCCCAACAGAGATTGCGAAGGTTCGGATTGCGCCAAGCGGTGCGAATGTTGTGAATGCCGTCGCTGAAGCGAACGGGATATCCGGGCGTGCGGTCGGCGTCGAACTGGCGGCGCATCGGCTGGAGCACGACCATAAGCGCGATGCAGATCAGGCCAGTCGCCAGGAATGCATCCGGCCAAGTTGCGACGTTGTCGTCATCGACCAGCACCTGCACCATCACGACGGCGATCAGCCCGCCGACAGGAACGCCGGTCTGCTTGATCGAGAATATCAGCGGCGCATATTTCTTTGGGCTATGCCGTGCAAGCAAATGTGAGCTTGCAGGCGTCGAGAAGGAATTGCCTGCGCCCATTATGATCGCCGCCAGGGTAAAAGCCCAAAGCTCCCCGGTCATGCTGAGAAACAATCCGGCGCCCAAGGTGATCAACGAAAGCTGGCTCGCGCGGATCGCGCCCCAGCGGATGATCAATCCGCCAACGCTCGCCTGAAAAATACCTGAAACGGCATAAAACAACGCCGTGTGATACAGCACCAGCTCCGCCGCCAATCCCAGCGCCTCGCCAACCTGCGGCGCGGCGCTCGGCAACACCTGCGCCGCCATATAGCTCATAGCCTGCTGAAACAGCATGGCGACGATGACGACGTAGAGCGCGGCGGTCATGAGGCTGGCCGTGGTTCAGGTCGTTCCCGCTCAGGCAGCATGAACAAGAACCCGCATACAAATGACGGCAAGCCGATCACGATGAAGCCGAGCCCGAACATATCCATCGCCACAAACACAAAGCCAAGCAAAGCAGGCAGCAAGATCAGCCCAAGGAAGCAGCAGGAAATCACACCGCCCATGACGATGGCGACTTGTCCTGCAGGCGCATGCCGCGCGACCTCCGCCAAATGCACCCCATTCCAGGAAACGCCTGTCAGGCCGAACGCGAACGCTGCTGCGCCGAGGCCCCATACGCCCCATGCCGGCGCCGCCAATCCAATAGCGCCGATAGCTGCAAACATGGAGAACGACAGAAAAACCAGGAGCGCACGGGATGAAAACACGCCGCCTGCCAACCAGCCCCAGAAGATCCGCCCGGCGATGGCAAGGCCCATAGCGATCCCATATATCTGGCCGGCCAAAATCTCCGTCATGCCCATTTCTGAAACGGAATAGGTAATGAAGTAATACATGAACGCGACCTGCAGCCCGGAATACGCCATGCCTGCGAATGCAAGGTTCCTAAGCGCTGGCGTTGCTGTGGCGGCGCGAAAGGCTGTGCCGATGTCGGTAACAGAGATGCGCCGATTATGGTCGCGTTCATCATCAAACCGGTCGCGAAACCGCTGCATCCAGATCGCCGCTGCCCAGGCGGTGATGCCGCAAAGCAATAAGGCCGCCTGCCAGGACACATACTCTGCTATCGGCACAAGGACGAACCCGGCCAAGGCCCCGCCAATCGGCACGCCTGTCTGTTTGATTGAGAATACGAGAGGCGCACGTTCGGGCGTG
This sequence comes from Alphaproteobacteria bacterium, assembly GCA_038102935.1. Lineage (GTDB taxonomy): Bacteria > Pseudomonadota > Alphaproteobacteria > Bin95 > Bin95 > VMCJ01. The sequence continues at coordinate 62,266 of JAYNYG010000020.1, forward strand.
GAAAAGCGCGCCAGTATTTGTGAACTTGCAGGCGTTGATGGTCCCATGCCGACGCCCAAAAGCAGCGCTGCCGGGACAATCAGCCAAACCAAGCCGAAACTGAAGATCAACGCGCCCCAAGCCGCGCCGATCAGGCAAACCTGGCTTGAGCGCAGCGGCCCGACTTTGATAATCACGCTACCTGCGGCGCTGGATGCGAAAAAACCAATCCCGTACACCATCAGCGAATAAACGCCGATCATGCTGCCTTCCATTCCAAAATCTTTGCCGATGTATTCCCACAAATTCGGGATCGCGGATGTCGACATGGTCATCAGCGATTGCTGGATCAGCATCGCGATAATCGCAGCCGTCAACGGCGACATGGACATAGAGCTTTCTGAAGCGGGAATGCGCAGGCGCGCTTAGAGATGCCTTGATATAATCAGCTTCATCACTTCTGACGACCCGGCGTAAATGCGGTTGATCCGCGCGTCTGCGTAGAGCCTGGCGATCGGGTATTCCCACATATATCCGTATCCGCCGAAAAGCTGCAGGCATTCATCCACCGCTTTGCTCTGCACTTCGGATGCCCAGAGCTTTGCGATAGCAGCCGTCTCCAAGTCCAGCACACCGTCGACCTGCATATGAATGCAGCGATCAATGAAGGCCCGCCCGACTACAGCGTTGGCGCGTACCTCCGCCAGTTTGAACTTGGTGTTTTGGAAATCGAAGATCGCCTGGCCAAAGGCTTTCCGCTCCTTCGTGTATTCGACGGTCCAGTCGAGCGCCGCCTCGACTGTCGCAATGGCGCGCAATGCGGAGAGCAGGCGCTCGCGCGGCAGCTGTTCCATCAAATATCGAAAGCCTTGGTTTTCTTCACCCAAAATGTTGGTTTGCGGCACGCGCACGTCTTCGAAGAATAGCTCGGAGGTGTCTTGGGCTTTCAGGCCGATCTTGTCCAAATTCCGACCGCGCTTAAAGCCTTCCCGGTCCGCCTCAACCAGGATCAGCGAGGTGCCCTTGGCGCCTTTGGACGGGTCCGTTTTGGCGATAACAATGAGGATATCCGCGTTCTGACCATTGGTGATGAACGTCTTCTGGCCATTGATGACGTATTCATTCCCGTCCTTCTTCGCGCTGGTCATCACGCCCTGCAAGTCGGACCCGGTGCCGGGCTCTGTCATGCAGATGGCGCCAATGGCCTCGCCGCGCGCCATCCTTGGCAGCCACTTCTGCTTCAAATCCTCGGAACCATAATTTTCGATATAGGGTGCGATGATGTCGTTATGAAGCGGGATTCCGAGGCCGGATGCGCTGGCGTAGCCAACTTCTTCCGTCAGCACCGCGCCAAAGCGGAAGTCGCCGCCAGCCCCGCCATAGGCATCTGATGTCGTGGGCAGCAGCAAGCCGGCCTCGGCCGCTTTGGTCCATACCGCGCGTGGGACCTGGCCATCCTTCTCCCATTGATCATGAAACGGCGTCACTTCCTTTTCCATGAAGCGGCGGCAGGTTTCGCGGAACATGTCATGCTCGGATTCGAAGATCGGACGGTCTAATGGCATAGCGCAGGCCTCGCTTGCGGAAGGGGCGTCTATGCTACCGCCCGCCTCTGGCGCTCGACAAGACGTGGCGCCACTATGCTCTGCAGTAATCCCTAAGAAACGCGAGTGAGGAAGAAACAAATGCAAAATCCATTCAGCATGGAAGACCGCCGGATCATCGTAACCGGCGCTGCGCAAGGCATTGGCCGCGCTGTGGCGCAGTTGGCGGTGCAGATGGGCGGTAAGGTCGCCGCCATTGATTTGAACGGCGATGGTCTGAAATCGCTCGGCGATGAGCTTGGCGATAATGTGATGACATTCGCAGGCTCCGTCACCGACCAGGGCCAAACTGAAGCCGTGCTTGAAGCCATGACCGACAATTGGGGTGGATGTGACGGTCTGTTTAACAATGCAGGCATTGTCCGCGCCGCCATGATCCACAAAATGGAGCGTGAGACCTGGGATCAGGTGATCGAGGTCAATCTGACAGGCGTATATCTGACGCTGCAGGCCGTTGGCCGCCACATGAAGGCGCGGGCCGAATCTCCAGAAGCTGGCGTCTGTAATGGCCAGATCGTCAACGTGTCATCTATTGCAGGGACTGCGGGCACCATTGGCCAGATCAATTACGGCGCTGCAAAAGCCGGCGTGCTCGGCATCACCATGAGTGCGGCGAAGGAATGGGCGCGGTATGGCGTATCCGTGAACTCAGTCGCGTTTGGCACGGTCGCCACGCCGATGACCGAAGTCATCCGGGGGCCGAAGTTTGCAGCGCAAACAAAGGCGCGAATCCCGCTTGGGCGATATGCTGATGCAGAAGAAGTCGCGCCCACTTGCTGCTTCCTGATGGCGCCTGGCTCTACCTATATTACAGGCAAGAACATCACCATCGACGGCGGCGTAACCGCTATGTAATTGCTTAATATACAAACGTTTTCGCCGTTCCAGTCGCCCTCTGGCAGGCTGGGGCGGCGGCGTTGGATGACGTAACTGCAAAAAAATTGCGCTGCACTGCAAAAAAGACTTGCAGAAAAATTATATGCCGATATGTTTATAGGTCTGTCGCGGGCGGCGCTTTTCGCCCGCACATTGTTTTTGGACATTGAGAATATGTATTGAGAGGGGAGACGT
>JAYNYG010000003.1:0-94916 GCA_038102935.1 Alphaproteobacteria bacterium
AAAGGCTGCGCGGATGCGTCGATCAGAGACCCTTTGTCATTGGTCTGACACCACCTACCTGCCCGCGGTTACCGCCCCCGAATGGCCGCGATCATGTAGTTCATAGACACATCCGGGCTGAGCCGCCAATCGCCCGTGAGCGGCTCATAGACAGCGCCTTCTGTCTTGACCACCTGCAGCCCGCCGCCCCGAAGCGGCCGCGCGAGCTCGGATGGTTTCAGGAATTTCCGCCAGTCATGCGTCCCCTTTGGCAGCCAGCGCAGCACATACTCAGCGCCAAATTTCGCCAACGCCAGGGATTTAACCGTGCGATTGATTGTGGCGGCGACCAATAATCCACCAGGCGCGACCATGTCTGCCGCCGCCGCCATGAACACGTCTGGGTCAGGCACATGCTCGACCACTTCAAGCGCCGTCACGATATCGAATTTGGCGCCGCTCGCCGCCAACGCCTCGGCGGTTTCCAGGCGGTAATCAATCTCCAGCCCGCCAGCCGCCGCATGAGCGCGCGCGACACCGAGATTCTCCTCAGTTACGTCTAACCCCGTCACCGCGGCGCCGAGACGCGCCAAAGGTTCCGATATCAACCCACCGCCGCAGCCAATATCGACGGCGTTGAGGCCCGCCAGCGCACGCGGGCCTTCTTCCAGCCCGAAATTCGCCTGCGCTGCATTCATCACGAACCGCATCCGGGCCGGGTTGAGCCGATGCAGAGGCCGGAACGGACCATCCGGATCCCACCAGGACTCAGCCAGAGCAGCGAACTGCGCCGCCTCGCGGGGGTCCACTTTGCCTTTGGTCCCGGTCACTCCGGCGCCCAAATCTGCGTTTGCTCTATCAGACATCGTGATTTCTGGCCTTTCTTCTGGCATCAGCGCTTGCGGGCGCTGGAACTCCAAAATATGTTGCGCGCAATCCTGACGGCAACGTGTGAAAAGGCCGGTCGGTTCGCTGTGCTTCGCGGGCCGGGGCCAAAGGTATTCTTCAGTGGCGCGCATCGTGCAGAAATTCGGCGGCACCTCGGTGGCCGATCTTGATCGTATCCGCAATGCGGCGACGCGGGTCAAACGCGCCGTTGACGCAGGCGACCAGGTGGCGGTCGTCGTCTCCGCCATGTCTGGCGAGACAAACCGGCTGGTCGATCTGGTTCACGCCGCATCCCCTCTGCATGACGCCCGGGAATACGATTCCGTCGTCGCATCCGGCGAACAGGTGACGGCAGGGCTGATGGCGATTGTGCTGCAGGAAATGGGCGTGCCCGCGCGATCGTTCCTTGGCTGGCAGATTCCGCTGCACACGGATGGCCTGCATGGCCGCGCCCGTATTCTGGATGTAGAAGGCGCCCTGCTGATTGAGCGCTTGGAGCAAGGCCAGGTCGCTGTGATCGCGGGCTTCCAAGGCATCAGCCCAGACAACCGAATCACCACGCTTGGCCGCGGCGGGTCCGACACAACCGCCGTGGCGCTCGCCGCCGCTATCAAAGCGGATCGCTGCGATATCTACACGGACGTTGACGGCGTTTACACCACAGACCCGCGCATCGTGCCGAAAGCCCGCAAGATTGACCGCATCACTTATGAAGAGATGCTGGAACTTGCGTCGCTAGGCGCCAAGGTATTGCAAACGCGCTCTGTAGAAATGGCGATGAACCACAATGTGCCTGTTATGGTTCTTTCTAGCTTCGAAGATAAACCCGGCACCCTGGTAGCGCATGAAGACATGCGGGAGAATGCGGATATGGAAAACGAGGTCGTCACCGGCATCGCCTACGATAAGAACGAAGCCAAGATCACCCTGGTCAATGTCGCAGACCAACCGGGCATCGCTGCCTCGATCTTCGGCCCGCTGTCAAAGGCCGAAATCAACGTCGATATGATTGTCCAGAACGTTTCGCCTGATGGTAAAACGACGAATATGACCTTTACGGTTACGGAGATGGATTTTGACCGCGCGGTCGCGATGCTGGAGGCCAGCAAGGATGATCTCCGCTACGAGCAGATGCTGGCGGACCGGAATGTGGTTAAGCTTTCCGTCGTCGGCATTGGCATGCGCAGCCATGCAGGCGTCGCGCAACGCATGTTCAGTGCATTGGCGGAGCGGAGCGTTAATATACAGGTGATCTCGACGTCTGAGATCAAAGTCAGCGTGCTGATTTCTGAGGATTATCTTGAGCTTGCGCTTCGGGCGCTGCATACCGCTTACGGCCTGGACGCAACCGAAACACTGGAATCCTGATGACCGCCATGACCCGCGCTGACGCCCACGCCCGCATCCAGGCGCTTTCTGAACGGGGCCGCGCTTTGCTCGGCGTCGAGCATGCGATCCTCGGCGGCGCGATGACATGGGTGTCTGAACGCAAGCTGGTCGCGGCGATTTCGAATGCGGGCGGGTTTGGCGTGATCGCCTGCGGCTCCATGACAACGGACCTGTTGCGATCCGAAATCCAGGCAACGCAGGCGCTGACATCGAAGCCCTTCGGCGTGAATCTCATCGTCATGCACCCAGATTTGGATGCGCTGATCGAAGTCTGCGGTGAAGAAGGCGTTGGCTGCATTGTGTTGGCTGGCGGCATCCCGCCGCGCAAGTCCATGCGCCGCGTCAAAGAACTTGGGGCCACGCTGATCGCATTGCCGCCCGCCCTTGGCATCGCCAAGAAACTAATCCGCGATGGCGCCGATGCGCTCGTCATTGAGGGCGCGGAAGCAGGCGGGCATATTGGCCCAGTCTCAACCTCCGTCTTGGCGCAGGAAATTCTGCCGAATGTCAAAGACGTGCCGGTATTCGTCGCTGGCGGCATCGGCCGTGGCGAGGCGATGTTGTCCTACCTGGAAATGGGCGCTGCAGGCTGCCAGCTTGGCACGCGGTTTGTGTGCGCGACAGAAAGCATAGCACACCCAGATTTCAAGAAAGCGTTCTTCAAGGGCGCCGCCCGGGATGCGACGCCAAGCGTACAGGTAGACCCGCGTTTCCCGGTCATCCCGGTGCGGGCGCTCGCCAACAATGCGACCCGCGCATTCACGGAAACGCAGCACGAAGTTATCGCCAAATGGCGCGCAGGCGACTTGGACCAGAAAGCCGCGCAGCTTGAGATCGAGCATTTCTGGGCGGGCGCGCTGCGCCGCGCCGTCATTGATGGCGACGTTGAGAACGGCTCGCTGATGGCCGGACAAAGCGTCGGCATGGTCGCCGAAGAACAGCCGACGGCAGAGATCATCCAAACACTTCTGGACCAGGCGGCGGATGCGCTGATCGAACGGTCCGGAAGCGCCGGTTAGGCGCGCGGTGGCCGAGGGAGAACCAACACCAGGCTGGCGTCATATGCTCCGCGCCGTCCGCGACGCCGTCGCTATGGACGCAGCAGCGGTGGAGCGACTGAACCGCGCCGTTGCGGTGATCGCGGAAGCGCTGGCGGCAGACGTTTGCTCTCTCTATCTAAAACAACGCGATGGGGCGATGATCCTGGCCGCGACGCACGGCCTCCGCCCGGACGCCGTATTCCGCACACGCCTTACCAGCGGCGAAGGCCTCGTCGGCGTGGCTGCAGCATCGCACCGCCCGGTCCCGATCAGGAACGTTCAAACACACGAAGCTTTCGCTTATCGCCCTGAAACCGGTGAGGATCCATACAGCACCTTCCTCGGCGCGCCCTTGTTGCGCGGCGGCGCAGCCGTTGGCGTGCTCGTGATCCAGCATGCCGAAGACCGCACATATTCCGCCGACGACATTGAAGCCGTCGCCATCGTCGCAGCACTTATGGCGGAAGTCGCAGCAGACCCAGACTTCGCAGCGATTGTCGCCGCCGGCGCAGCCGCCCCAGCCGCCCGGCTGACCGGCGCTCGGCTATCGCCGGGCCTCGCGATCGGCGTCGCGGCGCTGCGGGATCCGCCGCTGCCGATCCAGCGCATGGTGGCCGAGGATGAAGCCGAAGAGCTCGCCCGCCTTGCTCTAGGCGTCGCCCGGATGCGGGACGAGCTAGATACGCTGCTCGACGACCCCAGCCTGGACCATGCCGGCGAGCATCGCGACATCCTTGACGCCTTCCGACTCGCCGCCAGCGACGACGGCTGGATCCGGCGCATACGCGCCGGTATCGAGAACGGCATGACGGCCGAAGTCGCGGCCCGCCGGGTGCAGACGGAAGCGCGTATCCGCATGCGCCGCGCCCAATCAGCCTATCTCCGCGACCGGTTGGCGGATCTAGATGATCTGGCCGGTCGGCTCGTCCGCGCCATCGCTCTGCAATCCGGCGATGACGGCATGCATGCGCTACCGCCCAACGCCATCCTCTTCGCCCATGCGCTTGGCCCGGCGGAGGTATTAGAGCTCGACCGCGAGGCGCTATCCGGCCTGGTGCTGGAGGAAGGCTCCGCATCTTCCCACGTCGCCGTTGTCGCCCGCGCCCTTGGCATTCCGGTGATTGGCGGGGCGGGGAATGCGCTGGCGACAGTGCAGCCCGGCGATCCGATAGTGCTGGATGCAGATCGCGGCCAAGTGCTGCTACGCCCAGCCGCGCCGGTCATGGCGAGCTTTGAGTCTGCAGTCATCGCCAAAGCTGCACGCAAGGCCAGCTATGCTGAAATTGGCGATGCGCCGAGCCGCACACGCGACGGTGAGAGCATTGCTGTTCTAGCTAATGCTGGGCTGCTGCTGGATGTCGAGTCCGCCGTCGCCGAGGGCGCGGAAGAAATTGGGCTGTTCCGCACCGAGCTTTCATTTCTTGGCCGCGCCGGGCTGCCGACGGCAGAAGAGCAGATCGCGCTCTACCGCGAAGTGCGCAGCATCGCAGGCGACAAAGCCATCGCGTTTCGCACGTTCGATCATGGCGGCGACAAAACGCCAGCCTCGCTTGCCGGCGCCCGCGAGAATAATCCGGCGCTTGGATGGCGGGCGCTTCGGATCGCGCTCGACATGCCAGAGACTTTGCGTAGCCAGCTTTACGCTCTGGCGGTCGCAGCGTCAGACAGCCAGCTTGATGTGATGTTTCCGATGGCGGCGGAAGCGGCGGAAATTTCAGCTGCGCGCGCCATTCTGCGGGGCGCGTTGGAGCAGGCCGAGGCGGATGGCGCGGCGCCCGCAAAAGTCCGCGTCGGCGTCGCTATAGAAACGCCGTCGCTGGTTTGGCAGGGGGAAACAGCGCTGCGCCGCGTTGATTTCGCCACCATCGGCACGAATGACCTGCTGCAATTCGCTTTCGCCGCCGACCGGGACGGCGTGCGCATGACAGAGCGCTACGACGCGCTTTCTCCGCCAGCCCTGGCGATGCTGCGCCATGTGGTGCAATCGGCCAAGCGCGCCAATACGCCGCTGTCAGTTTGCGGCGAGATGGCGAGCGATCCATTGGCGGCCATCGCTTTGATTGGTTTAGGCGTCCGACGCTTGTCCGTGGCGCCCGCCGCAGTCAAGCCAATCCGGGCGGTTGCGGCCAGTATTGATGCCGCCGACGCCGCAGCACTGGTTGAGGAGTTGATTGGCTCCGAAGAGCATAGTGTGCGGGATCAGGTGCGGGAATTTGCAGAATCCGCGGATATCCCCATAGATGAACAGTATTAACCCGTTGCCGCGCGCCGCAGAGCGCGGTAAAAATGACCTCAACATTCGATAGGCGCGATTGCTGTAGGCAGCGGATCAGGACTGCAGCAGCGCGGGGGCCGTGTTCTATCGGGATAGCAATTAGTAGGTTTTAACGTGGCGGGCAAAAGCAACCTCAAACTTTGGGTTGTCGCAGGGGACGCGAGTTTCGCGGGGCCCAAGCCTTCTGTGCGGCCAGGTGAATCTGTCGGATTATACCTAAGGTTGTTGCGTGAGCGCGCTGGCCTGACAGTCCAGGAAGCCGCAGCGCAAGTCCGCATCCGCGAAGCCTATGTTCAAGCCATCGAGGATGATCGCTTCGAGTCGCTGCCAGGCCGCGCCTATGCGCAGGGCTTTGTGCGCGCTTATGCGGAATTCCTTGGCGCTGACGTCGAATCGACGGCCCGCGTGGCGTTGGAAGACATTGGCCGCATGCCGGAACCGGCGCTGCGCGCCCGTAAGCCTGAAACCGAACGTGCATCCCGCGCCGCGCCGCTCGCCGCCGCTGTGATCTGTCTGGCGCTTGCCGGATATGTTTACTGGTATTTCGAGAACACTAAATCCCGCTTCGAGAATGCGGCAGAAACCCTCGCCCGCGTCGATGCGCCAGACTTTGTCGAAGGCGCAGAGCCTAGCAGCACGATCGCAACCGGCCCCTATCGCCCATTCCCAGACGCTGTGCCGCCTTCTGGCCGCACGACAGTAGCGCAGGCCGAAGCGCCCGCAGCGACGCGTCAGGCAGGCGGCGCGCCCTTGCCGCCAAGCCGCAGCAACCCTGGCGCTGTCCGCTACGCAACGCCAGCGCAACGCCCCGCCGTCGCACAGCCCGCCAACGTCGCGACTGCGCCGTTACCCGATTCTGGCCTGCTCGCCGCCGGATTGCCTGAACCACGCCTCGCAGCGCCCCAAGCGCAGCCGCGCTGGTCAATTCCAGCCCCTGGGCCAGCGATGGCTTCAACGGATGTCAGCGCAGCGCCTCGTTACAATGGCAATCCCGGCGCAGCCTATGCCGCGACGCCGCCGCATGCAGCTGGTCTTGTCGTTCTGCATGCAGTGGACGATACCTGGATCGAGATCAAATCTGAGAAGACCGGCCGGGTCATGTTCTCCCGCGTCCTCCGCCAAGGCGAGCGCTACCAAGCGCCGGACCGTCGCGGCCTGATCATGACGACAGGCAATGCCGGCGGGCTCGAGATTCTGGTTGATGGCCGGGCGGCCCCCTCACTCGGCGGCCATGGCAAGGTCGTGCGGGATGTGCGGCTTGAAGGCCATGCGCTTCTGACGGATCGACATTAGCGATCCCATGCACCGCGCGCGCCACGTGTAAGCGGCGCCCTATGCCCCCAAACGATGCCTGACGCAGATGCGTCACTGCCCCGGTTTGGCCTTTGTCTCACCATCGTTATATATCCCTATAACACTCTGCCGACTTTCCGCACTCAAGGGAGCCAGCATCGCCATGAGCGTTCGGCCATACCGAGATATTCACCGCAGGAAATCCCGCCAGATTATGGTGGGGAACGTGCCCGTCGGCGGCGACGCGCCGATCACCGTGCAGACGATGACCAACACGCTGACGTCTGACCCCAAAGCCACCATCGCGCAAATCCGTGAGGCAGAGGATGCGGGCGTTGATATTGTGCGTGTTTCCTGCCCAGACCAAGATTCCACAGCTGCGCTCAAAGAAATTGTGGACGCCGCCACTGTCCCCATCGTCGCGGATATCCACTTCCACTACCGCCGCGCCATTGAAGCCGCAGAGGCTGGCGCCGCTTGCCTCCGCATCAATCCAGGCAATATCGGCTCCTCAGAGCGGGTTCGTGAAGTGGTGCAGGCCGCCAAGGACCATGGCTGCTCGATCCGCATTGGCGTAAACGCCGGAAGCTTGGAACGGGAACTCCTGGAGCGTTATGGCGAGCCCTGCCCTGAAGCGCTGGTAGAAAGCGCGCTCACCCACGCCAAAATCTTAGAAGACCACGATTTTCATGAATTCAAGATCAGCGTGAAAGCGTCAGATATCTTCCTGGCGGTTGCAGCCTATCAAGGCTTGGCGGATGCGTGTGACTACCCGCTGCATCTGGGCATCACCGAAGCTGGCGGCCTGCGCACTGGCACCGTGAAAAGCGCTATCGGCATCGGCTCCATGTTATGGGCCGGTATTGGCGACACCATCCGCGTGTCGCTCTCCGCAAACCCGGTTGAAGAAGTCAAAGCCGGGTTTGAGATGCTGAAGGCGCTCGGCCTCCGCCATCGCGGCGTTAACGTGATTTCCTGCCCGTCCTGCGCACGCCAACAATTCGACGTCATCAACACCGTGTCGGTGCTGGAAGAGCGCCTGGCCCATATCGCGACGCCGATGACCGTTTCGGTGATCGGCTGTGTCGTCAACGGCCCTGGCGAAGCGCGGGAGACGGATCTGGGCGTCACCGGCGGCGGCAAAGGCACACATATGGTCTATGTCGGCGGCTTGCCAGACCATCGCATCACCGATGTTAATTTGGTGGACCATCTGGTCGAGCAGATCGAAGAGAAAGCCCGTGAGATTGACGCCGAGCGCGCTGAAGTCGCTGCTGCAGAGTAAGTTAACTTACTGAATTAAAATACCATACTGAAAGGTATGTTTGATATGTCCGTCCGCCCAGTCCGTGGAACTGTTGACTTGTTTCCGGAAGATTCGCGCCGCCACCGCCGCGTTTCCGAAACCGCGCGCGAGCTGGCGGAGCGGTACGGTTTCGGTGAAATCAACACGCCAATCTTTGAATTCACAGATGTGTTTGCACGCACGCTCGGCGATGTCTCAGACATCGTGACGAAGGAGATGTATACCTTCGAGGACCGCGGCGGTGAGCGCATTACGTTGCGTCCAGAAAACACGGCCGGGGTCGCGCGCGCCTATATTTCCGCCAAGCTGCAGAATGCGCTGCCGCTCAAATACTTCTATTCCGGCCCGATGTTCCGCTACGAGCGCCCACAAAAGGGCCGGCAGCGCCAGTTCCACCAAATCGGCGTGGAATTGTTTGGCGTTCCTGGCCCCGCCGCAGACGTTGAGGTAATCGCGCTCGGCGCCCAGGTGCTCGACGCGCTCGGCATGCTGGATAAGACCGTCCTGCACTTGAATACCCTTGGTGATACACCGAGTCGCGACGCCTATAGGGCAGCGCTGGTTGAGTATTTCTCGAGCCGAAAAGATGAGCTTTCTGAGGATAGCCTCAGCCGCCTCGGCAAAAACCCGCTCCGTATTCTGGATTCGAAAAACAAAGGCGACCGCGCCGTTGTTGAGGCAGCGCCCGTGTTCGATGACTACCTGACGACGGAGGCCACCGACTTTTTTGCCGAAGTCCGCCAGGGGCTGGATGATTTGGGCGTGCCCTATACCCGCGATCCACGCCTCGTGCGCGGCCTCGACTATTACTGCCACACCGCCTTCGAGTTCGTGACGGAAGCATTGGGCGCCCAGGGCACGGTGATCGGCGGCGGACGCTACGATGGATTGGTCGAGATCATGGGCGGCGCGCCCACACCAGGCGTCGGCTGGGCTGGCGGCATAGAGCGGCTTGCCATGTTGGCGGACCAAACAATGCCAGCCTTGGAAGCGCCACGGCCGATCGCGCTAGCGCCTATCGGGGAAGCGGCCGACCGGCGGCTCCGGCAACTGGCTTTCGAACTCCGCGCGGCGGGCCTCGCCGTCGATGTCGGCTATTCCGGCAATTTGAAGCGCCGCATGGCGCGGGCGGCCAAGGTCAACGCCCACACCTCCGTCATCCTGGGCGATGATGAACTTGAGAAAGGCGTTGCAACCGTGCGCGACATGGAATCCGGCGAGCAACAAGAGATTGCGCTGGACGCGCTCACCGCAGAATTGGCGGCGCGCATATGAGTTTCGATGAGAAGCTGCAGCAGGTCTTGGACCGCGTCGACGAACTCTCCGCCCGCATGGCGAGCGAGAACTTTGACGCGGACGATTTCGCCAATCTCAGCCGCGAATACAGCGAGCTGGAGCCTGTGGCGGAGGCCGTACGCGCGCTGATCGCCCGCAAAGAAGAATTGGCCGGGCTAGACGAAATCCTAAACGATCCCGATTCGGACAAAGAGATGCGGGATCTTGCGGCCCTCGAGCAATCTGAACTCGCCGAGCAAGTCACGGCGGCAGAGCAGGACGTCCGCATCGCGCTGCTGCCAAAGGATGTTGATGATGAGCGCAACGCCATCCTCGAAGTCCGCCCCGGCACCGGCGGCGATGAAGCTGCGCTCTTCGCCAGTGAGCTGTTCCGCATGTACCAGCGCTATGCCGAGAGCGAGGGCTGGAAGTTCGAGACGCTGTCATTCGGCGAAACGGAGCTTGGCGGCCTGAAAGAAGGCATCGCAGAGATTGGCGGGCGCGGCGTGTTCGCCAAGCTGAAGTTTGAATCGGGCGGGCACCGGGTTCAGCGCGTGCCGGTGACAGAGACAGGCGGGCGCATCCATACATCCGCCGCGACCGTCGCCGTGCTGCCTGAAGCCCAGGAGGTCGATATTCAGATCGAGCCGCAGGATCTCCGCGTGGATACTTTCCGTGCGCAGGGCGCTGGCGGCCAGCACGTCAACACGACCGACTCGGCGGTGCGCATCACCCATTTGCCGACTGGCACCGTCGTCAGCCAGCAAGATGAGAAGTCACAGCATAAGAACCGCGCCAAGGCCATGACGATCTTGCGCTCCCGGCTGTATGAGGCGGAACGTGAGCGCCAAGCCAATGAGCGCGCAGAGGACAGGCGCAGCCAGGTCGGTTCCGGCGACCGGTCTGAGCGGGTGCGCACATATAATTTCCCGCAGGGGCGCGTGACTGACCACCGGATCAATCTCACGCTCTACAAAATTGAGCAGATCATCGCAGGCCCTGGCCTGACGGAAGTGATCGATGCGCTCGTGGCTGAGGACCAAGCCGCCCGGCTCGCCGATATGGACTGATGCAGGCCGGCATTTGGCTCAAAACCGCAGCCCAGGCGCTGCATCAGGCCGAAATCCCGCGCGCCATGGCGGAAGCTCGGGCGTTGTTGGCGCAGGCGACTGCTGAGACGGCCTCATTCCTGTTCGCTCACCCAGAACGCGTGCTAACGGAAAGGGAGCGGGCTGAGGCAGACGCCGTGCTTTCCGCGCGGGTTGCAGGCAAACCGCTTGGCCGTATTTTAGGCGTCCGTGAATTCTGGAGCCTGGCGTTTCGGCTCTCCGCGGATACCTTGGAGCCGCGCCCGGACACAGAAACCATTGTTCAGGCCGCATTAGATTTGGCGCCATCTGAAAGCCCGCGGATCCTTGATCTGGGAACCGGAACCGGTTGCATCTTGCTCTCACTGTTGCATGAGATGCCGGATGCGACTGGAATTGGCGCAGATCGGAGCATCGGCGCAATTACGACAGCGCGGGCGAATGCTGAGGCGCTTGGATTACAGAGCCGCGCTGAATTCCTGGTGAGCGATTGGGGCCAGGCGCTGCCGCAAGCTTCTGCTGATCTCATCGTGTCCAACCCGCCTTATGTGGCGACGGATGTAGGTCCACGCCCAGACAAAGCGACTGCGGGGCATGACCCAGACCTCGCGCTCTACGCCGGGCCGGACGGCCTGAATGCTTACCGCGCACTGCTGCCTGACATCCCAAGACTGCTGGCGCCATGCGGGATTGCGGTGCTTGAGATCGGTATCGGGCAAGCCGATCAGGTGCGCGGCATCGGCGAGCAGGCGGGGCTTGAGTGGCTTGAAGTAAGGCCCGACCTCGCAGACATTCCCCGTGCGGTGATTTTTCGCGCAGGGGCTCAGAAATAAAGGCCTTGGCAACTGCTTGGTTTTAGGCTTACTTACAGAAGCGCTGGTTGAAGCATATGTGCTTCCGGCGCGGTCGATCCGTTGCATAGAATTTGGTCTCCGCCGGTTCAGGCTTTTGGCTTGGCGCGGCTTAGGCGATGACAATGCGCGTTTGCGGCTATCCCCCGCCACCCATTGCGGACAATCAATATGAATCAGCGACGTTCCCGCGGTCGGAACAACAACAATAATAACAATGCCGGCGGCAATCGCGGCGGTCGGCCCAATCAGCGCAATCAGTCTTTTGATAGCAATGGCCCAGAAGGCCGGGTGCGCGGCTCTGCGACCCAAGTGCTGGAACGCTACCTCGCCCAAGCGCGGGATGCGCAAACGGCGGGCGACGGCGTGCTCGCGGAAAACCTCTTTCAGCACGCTGAGCACTATTACCGCGTGCTGAGCGCCAATAACGCCCAGGCCGAACAGCAGCAGCGTGAGCGCGCGCAGTACGAAGAACGGCGAGGCGGGCGGAACCAAGCCAGCGACGAAAATGGGCCAGGCGAGCGTGAAGCTGGCCGGGATGGAGCACGCGACCAAGGCCGTGACCAGAGTCGTGAGCAAGGTCGCGACACCCGCGATAATTCAAATCGTGCGCCGCAGAACCAAGAGGCTGCCCAGACTGAAAACGCCGAAGACCAAACCGCTCCGACTGAAGCGCAGGCGGCGCCGACCGAGCCTGAGCCTCAAGCAGAAGCAGCGGCTGCGCCAACCGAGGAGCAGGCGGAAGCGCCGCCTCCACCGCCACGCCGTCGCCGCGCGCCGCGCGCGAAGCCCGCAGCTTCCGCAGAACCTGTCGAGGCTGCCGAGGCTAAAAGCGCAGATTCGGATGGTCCTGCCGATAACGGCATCGACGCCGCATTTTTAAAGGCGGAGCCTAAACCACGCCGCCGCCGTAAACCTGCAGCAGAAACAGAAGCCGCAGATTGACGCATAACCCACTGAAGATGGCAGAATCTGGGGCTGAAACCCTTGACGTACATGGCTTTGAGCCGTATACACCACCGCTTCTGAGTTCCACAGACAATCACCGTGAGACGTTAAATGGCCAACAGCAGACAAGCTGAAAAACGCATTCGCCAAACCAACCGGCAAACGGCGGTCAACCGCATGCGGGTGAGCCGGTACCGGACTTTCGTCAAGAAAGTCGAGTCGGCGGTCGAGTCGGGCGATAAGTCTGGCGCACAGGAAGCTTTGAAAGCTGCGCAGCCAATCATGCATGGCGCGGTCAATAAAGGCATTGTCCACCGTAACACCGTGAATCGTAAGCTTTCCCGCTTGGCGAAGCGCGTGAAGGCTATGGCCTAACCACCCTTACTGGTTTGCGACTTTTGAACGCCGGGGCTTGCCCCGGCGTTTTCGCGTTCAGGCCCATACGGCAGAGTTTTTCCACAGATTAAAGGACTTGGCCGCAGTCGGAACTTGACGGTCAGAGTCAAGCGTAGAATTTGCCAGATTCGCGATTCTTAGCGTTGCGGCAGCCCGTCATCCTAGCTAGTCTGATCATTCTTCAGATGATGCTGAAGCAAAAAAGTTAAGAAACGATCAGGACAGATGGGCTAAAACAACAATGTTACCGGCCTGGGCGATAAATGCATGAAGCATTTTTTGCGTGGATTTAAGTAATAATATTGTTTCCCGAAGTTCCTACCAAACATAATGCGTCGATCACATCAGAAATGGACGCGAAATGCCAATGATGGCGGTAAATTCGGGGGCGATTTTACTATGACTGAAACTTATGCTGGCGACCTTACGCCAGCGCAGGCATGGGAATTGTTGGGCCAGGATGGCCAAGCAGTTCTCGTTGACGTGCGCACTCAACCAGAATGGCAGTTCGTTGGACTGCCAGACGCCAGCGCACATGGACGCGACGCAGCTTTAATCGCGTGGCAAGTTTATCCTGAAATGCAAATCAACCCAGAGTTTATGAACGCATTGGCTGATGCTGCGCCTGATCCGGCCGCGCCAGTCTTGTTCCTCTGCCGGTCGGGCGTGCGCTCCCGTGCCGCCGCAAGCGCCGCGACAGCTGCTGGATATGCGCGCGCCTATAATATTTCTGAAGGCTTCGAAGGCGATCCGAACGCTGATCAGCAACGTGGCAAAGTAGGCGGCTGGAAGGCCGCTGGCCTGCCTTGGCGGCAGGGGTAATGGCGATGGCGAGTCTCGAAGAACGCAGGAACGCCGAATGGGCCCGCATCCGCGGCCGTCTTCGCGCTGAATTTGGCGATGGCGTATTCCGCAGCTGGCTCCGCCCACTGACATTAACCGCCGTGGAAGACGAGTCGGTCACCATGTGCGTGCCGACGCGCTTTGTGCGCGATCGCGTAAACACCCTTTACGGCGACCGCTTGCGCGAGCTATGGCGCAGCGAAGATGACGCCATTTCAGGCATCAGCATTGATGTGGCGCCCGAAACGGCTGGCCGCAAACCCAGCCTCGTCGCCGCACCGCCGCCAGAACCGGAAGAGGTAGAAGAATCCGAGGACGGCTTGCTGGACGACAGCTGGTCGGACGGCGTCGCCTCGCCGCTGGATCCGCGCCTGTCCTTTGACGCATTTGTCGTCGGCAAACCCAATGAGTTCGCCTTCGCCGCCTGCAAACGCGCGGCGGAAACGGAAAAGCCGGCGTTCAATCCGCTCTTCCTCTATGGCGGAGTCGGGCTTGGCAAGACCCATCTGATGCATGCGACAGCGCTTGAAATGCGCCGCCGCTTCCCGGAAAAGCGCATTCTATTTTTGACGGCAGAGAAATTTCTCTACCAGTTCATCCGCGCCCTCCGCGCCCGTGAGACTGTCGCGTTCAAAGAGCTGTTCCGCTCGGTCGATGTGCTGATGGTCGACGATGTGCAGTTCCTATGTGGCCGCGATGCAACACAGGAAGAGTTCTTCCACACCTTCAATGCGCTAGTCGATCAAGGCGCCCAGGTGATCATTTCAGCGGATAAATCGCCGAATGATCTGGATGGGTTGGAAGAGCGCGTGAAATCCCGCCTCGGCTGGGGCCTCGTGGTGGAAATGAACCCCACCAATTACGAGCTGCGCCTGTCAATTCTGCAGGCCAAAGCCGAAGCCATTGGCTTTGACGTGAACCAGAAAGTGCTGGAATTCGTGGCGCAGCGGATCACTTCGAATGTCCGTGAGCTTGAAGGCGCGTTGACCCGCCTGGCTGCTCACGCCCAATTGGTGGGGCGCGAGATCACCGTCGATTCGGCCAATGAAGCGCTCCATGACCTGCTACGCGCCAATGAACGCCGCGTGACGATTGAGGACATCCAGAAAACTGTCGCCGAGCATTTCAACATCAAACTGGCGGATATGAGCTCGCCGCGCCGCGCGCGCGCCGTCGCCCGTCCCCGCCAGGTGGCGATGTATCTCTCCAAGCACCTGACATCGCGCTCGCTCCCCGAAATTGGCCGGAAATTTGGTGGGCGCGACCACACGACCGTCATGCATGCAATCCGCAAGATCGACGAATTGTCAGCCGCCGATCAAACGCTGGCGGAAGACGTCCGCCTGCTGCGCCGGGGCTTGGAAAACTAGGGCAATATCCGATCAATCTGAATCAGATTGATCGGATAAAATTGCCCGCAATCAATGTGATAGAGCGCCGGGCTGCGCCGAAAACGGCGCACGGCGCTCTAGGCTTCGTTACGCCGCCAGCTGCAAAATCTCGATCACCTGCTCCGGGCGGGTGATCGGGCGCGGATTGGTATGGGTCCAGCGATCATGCATCGTGAGTTCTGCCGCCCGCTCAAACTGATCCGGCGTCACGCCAACAGCGCTGAGGCTTCGCGGCATGCCGAGACTTTCGATAAAGTCGTGCAGTACGTCGCCTGCGTCTCGGCCAGGCGCGCCCATGGCGATGGAGATCAGGTTCTGACGGTTTTCCGGGTCGCCCGCCTTATTCCAGCGCATGACTGCTGGCAGTGTGACGCAGGATGTATGTCCATGCGCCACACCAAATGACCCACCGAGAATATGGCCGATCGCATGGCTGGCGCCCTTCGGAACACCCGCCTGCGTGCTGGCCATAGAGAGCCAAGCGCCCATCTGGCAATCCATCCGCGCGCCAAGGTCGCCCACATCTGTTTTAACGCGGGGCAACGCGTTCGCCAGCAGCGCCAGGCCGTGCAGCGATTGTGCATCTGAGTAAGCATTGGCCTGCTTCGAGCAGATCGCCTCGACACAATGATCAACCGCGCGCACGCCGGTTGAAAGCCAGAGCCATTCCGGCGTCGCCAGCGTCAATGCGGGGTCCAGGATGACTTCAGATGGCGCACAGCCGAGCGAGCGAATCGCTTGTTTCACGCCAATCCGCGGATCGCTGACGCCTGCGAGCGGATTGTATTCGCCCGCAGACAGCGTTGTTGGGCAACACACAAGCGGCATGTTGGGGCTGCGGTACTCTGGCGAGTTGGTCGAGCCATCCGCCGCCGTCCGCATGATGTAGGGGTCAAAGTCTGGAATGTCTTTGAGGCCGTGCTCCAGCGCCAGCGTGACGGCCTTTGCAGCATCGGTGATAGACCCGCCGCCGACCGTCGCGATCATATCGGCCCCGGCTTCGCGGGCGCCATGGGTCGCTTCCAATACTGCATCCCTCGGCGTGTGCGACGGCATGCCGGAATAGATGCCGGCGAAGGCCCTGCCCAATCCACCCCGGATCGCGGAGATCTCCGGCCCGCGATCCACCAAACTTTGGCTTGCCATAATGAACACGCGGCTTGCGCCCGCCCGGGCCGCTGCCGCGGGCAACGCAGTCGCTGCGGCTTCGCCGTAAGTCACTTTCGCCAACCGGGAGAATGTAATCGCGCCTGTCTGCATGGAGCCTGACCTTCTGTTTAATCTCTCCTTTGCATCATCAACCGGCGCGCCATGGCGGGCAAGCCAGGGAATGGTCTAGGCTTTCCCAAGCATTCCTTTGGGAGACGATAAATGCGCTATGGCTTTTACCTGCCGACCCGTGGCCCGCTCGCGAACCGAAGCGACCTTACGGCGATCCTGGAAACTGCGGAAAGCCTTGGATTCGCCTCCACGATGGTGGCGGACCATGTAATCCTGCCAACCAAAATAGACTCGCCCTATCCTTACACGGTGAAAGGCAATTTTCTCAGCCAAGGCGAATGCTTTGAACAATTGGCGCTGATGTCTTTTGTAGCGGCGCGCACGGAAACGATGCGGATTGTCTCCAGCGTCATGATCGTCCCCCACCGCAATCCTGTATTCAACGCCAAGTCGCTGGCGACCATCGATGTGCTGTCCGAAGGCCGCGTGACGGTGGGTATCGGCGTCGGCTGGATGGAAGAGGAATTCAAGGCGCTGGATACTGCGCCCTTCAAGGCGAGGGGTGCGGTGACGGATGAATATGTCGATATTTTCCGCAAGCTCTGGACTGGCAAGCCAGTGTCCTACGAGGGGGAATATTACAGCTTCGACGAAGTGATCTGCGAGCCGGTTCCGGTGCAAGAAGGCGGACCGCCCATCTGGATTGGCGGGCATTCAAACCCGGCCCTCCGCCGTGTCGCGAAGCTTGGCGATGGCTGGCACCCCGTCGGCGCAACAGCCGCGTCGCCGCTGCCACCCGCTGAAATGCGGGAGAAGCTGGACAAGATCAAAGGCATGATGGACGCCAATGGGCGCGATTTCTCCAAATTAGAGGTCAGCTACAAAGCGCCGATCTACGATGGCGGCGTCCCGCCTGAAGGCGAAGAACGGCGCTTATTCACGGGCGGCAAGGATGCGGCGCTCTCTGACATCGCAGAATTTGAAGCGCTCGGCGTCGATGAACTGGTGTTTGATTTCCGGGCCGAGACGCTCTCAGAAGCTATCGAGCGGATGCAGCAATTTGGCGAGGATATTATCAGCGCCTAAGACTTCTCATTCTAAGCTAGCGGATGCTTTTCCAGAACGAGCGCTTTCAGGCGTTTATCCAGTACGTGGGTATAGATCTCCGTCGTTGATAAATCAGCATGGCCGAGGAGTTCTTGCACTGTGCGGATGTCCGCGCCGTTCGCCAGCAAATGCGTTGCGAACGCGTGCCGGAGGACGTGGGGCGACACGCGCGCTGGATCAATCCCGGCTTTGATCGCCAGGTCATCCAGCAATTGCCCGACGCGGCGGCGGGATAACCGGCCTTCTTTGCCAGATGACGGAAACAGCCAAAGGCTTTCCTTACCGCCGGGCGCGAAACTCAACCGGTCTGGCGCATAGGCGTTGAGCGCTCTGACGGCGGCAGACCCAAGCGGCACGAGTCTATCTTTGCCGCCCTTGCCGGTGACGATCAACGCGCCTTCCGCCTTTAACGCCGTCGCCGGCAGCGCCGCCAGCTCTGAAACGCGCAGGCCCGTCGCATAGAGCATCTCGACGATGGCCAGCAGGCGACGGCCATGGCGATCATCGACCTGATTGGCCGCCTCCAGCAGCGCTTCGACCTCGGCTTCCGTTAGATGCTTTGGAAGCGCGCGGCCTGGTTTCGGGCCGTCAATTGCAGCCGTCGGGTCATCCCCGCGCAGGCCCTCATTCAGCAGAAACTGGAAATATTGACGGAGCGCCGAAAGCCGCCTGGCGGATGTCGCGCGGCTGAGGCCGCTGGCGGCTAGGGTCGCCAGATAACGGTTCAGATCGTCTGGCCGGGCGGCATCCAGCGGTGTTGGTTTCAAACCAGCGGCAGCGTCCCGGAGATCCCGGCGATAGGCTGCGAGCGTGTTTTGGGCCGCACCCCGTTCGGCGGCGAGCATCTCTAGAAACGCGTCGAGATGTGGGGCGCTCAAAGATCAGCCTCGACCGCCGCCTCCAGCGCCAGGAAGCGCGCATCCTCAAACAGACCCACAGTGGAGAGCGCTTGGGCGGCTTCCGCTAGGCGATGAGCGCGAGCGCCCTCGCCATTCACCTCAACCAGATGCAGCGCCCGAAGCACCGCCTCGCCGACACGCTTTTCCGCCGCCGCATTCTGAAGCGGCAGTAATGTAAGCGGAGAGGGCGCGCCGCCGCCCGCATAGGCTTGCGCCGCGCCCGCGAGCGATGGCGGCACAGGCAAGCCAACGGCGCGCCGGAGTTTCGCCATCAGCAGAGCTTTACCGGGAGCAGCAGCGGCGTCTTTACCATTGATCGCTGCATTCCAAAGTACGGCGCGCGGCCCATCAAACGGGCGGACATCCTGACCTTCGGCCAAGCTGATGAGGGCTGCGAGGCGGGCGGCGGCGTCTGGCGCGCCCGGCACTTTCCCGGCGCCATCCAGGGAGCGGAGCCAATTCATCGCGGGTTTGGGTTCTCCGACAGTAACAAGACCGCGCCCAATCCTTAGCGCGATATCCGGGCCGCTCGCGAGCGCTAGCAAATCCCGCAACATTGGATGGACCAGCTCCGCCGTCGCGCTGTAACCAGCCGCGGCCTTTCCGGCCAGCAGCAAGCGCGCGAGAGCGATGGTTTTGTCAGGTCCGTCGCTTGCCGCCGCAGCTGCCGCATAATGCCGGGCGACGCTGCCGCCAGGCGCTTGGCCGCCGAGCGCAAAGAAAAGCTGTCGGGTCGGCTCGTATTCGCCAGCGCCGACGCGGAGCGCACGCCATGCAGCCGCCATCCGAAGCGGCGGCGGGGCGTTCGGGTCCGCTGCAATCATGGCTTCCTGCGCGACTTGTCCGCGGTCAGCGGGATCGACAGCCGAGAGCGCAGGCGGCGGCACATTCACCGCCCGCATCATCGCCAAATGCAGTGGCGTTGGCGCCTTCAGCGCCGCAACTGCGCGGCCTGGTTTGTCGACAGCGCCGGTCATCATATCCAGGAGTTCGAAGAAAGCCGGGTCGTTCGGCTCCCGCTCCAACAGCAGTTGCGCGCCTAAATTCGCCCGCAATTGATCGCCCGCAAGCGCTTCGCAGACAGTGAGCATCTTCGAGAAAAGCAAGACGCTGCTTGTGACCGCGCGGCCACGGGCGACAGCACAGGCGCCGGAATTATCGCGGGCGAGAAGGCTAGCGTTCAGCAGCAGCACGTCCGCCGCCTCGTTCCGGCTAGATTTCGGAATACCGCCGAGCAACCGGGCCGCCAGATCCGCCTGCCCAATCGCCAGCAGCGCTTCAGCGCGTGTTTCAGCAAACCCCGGCGCAGTCTTGGCGCCTTCCGGCGGTGTCGCGGCGACGGCGAGGGTGCGGCGCGCAAGATCCGCCAAGGTCGCTGATTGGATGCGAGCGGGCAGGCCTGCGATCAACCGCGCCATGTCCGCACGATCAGAGCCGCGCCAGAGATCGGCCGAAAGCTCCGCGCTCGAAGGATCGATCGCGCCTGCAGCCGCTGGATCAAAGCCGCTATCCAGCGGGATCGTCCGCACGATGCCAGATTGTGCGAAAGCGCTGGCGCTAACGCCTGCCGCCAATGTCGCCGCGAGAAGAAGTTTAGTCAGGGAAGCGCGCATTCGGCAGCACCTTTTCAACAGTCGATGTGGGCGCGGGAATATCCCAGTAAGCCAGGAATATGGCGCCGCCAACGGAGACGACCACCAGCGCCGCCGCCAAAAATCCGAAAAACCGACCGATCACGTAACCGCTCTCCTCATAGGCGTCTCTTGCTTCCCATTACGCTTCTCTTAACCGCATCGGCGGAACCTCTGCTATAACGCGGCCAAACCATGGCGATTCGATGACCGTATGTCGAGGCAAACATCACCGTATCGCCCGAATTTGGATGAGAGCTTGAACCGTTTAACCCGTACCGTAGCGCTTGTGGGCATGATGGGCGCCGGCAAAAGCACGATTGGCCGCAAACTGGCGGCGCGCGTGGGCGCCCGCTTCGTGGATGCTGACGAAGAAATCGAACGCGCCGCTGGCCGCACGATCCCCGAAATCTTCGCGACATATGGCGAGGCGGAATTCAGGGGCGGCGAGCGCAAAGTGATCGCGCGCCTCCTAGAAGATGATCCGCATGTGCTGGCCATGGGCGGCGGCGCTTTCGTGAATGCTGAAACGCGGGCTGCGACGAAGGCCACGGCGGCGTCTATCTGGCTAAAGACGGACCTCGATACGCTGCATCGCCGCGTGCTGCGCCGCGCCAACCGGCCCATGCTGTTCGTCGATGATCCGCGCGCAGAGCTTGAGCGTTTGCTGGAAGCCCGCACGCCATCCTACAGCGAAGCCGATATCATCATTGAAAGCGGCGAGTGGTCGCCCGATCTAACGGCAGAGCAGGTCGAAGATGCGCTGATCGCCCATGGCGCGGCACATCAGGCCAATGATGACGAATATGATTTCCAAGCGGAGCGCCACTCTTGACCCAACCTGAACCCCTGATCGTTCCCGTAGCGCTCGGCGATCGCAGCTATGACATCGCCATCGGCCAGGGCTTGTTGGCGGAAGCCGGCGCGCGCATCCGCGCCGTGAACCCGCATGATCGGCTGATCGTCATCGCCGACGCCGCCGTCGCCCGCATCCACGGCGATGCGTTGCGCGAAAGCCTGGACGCCGCCGGGTTCCGCATTGATGTGATTGAAGTGCCGGCAGGCGAGGCCAGCAAAGGCTTCCCAACATTCTCTGGCGTTCTGGAGAAGGCCCTAGCGCTTGGCATTGACCGGCGGACGACAGTCGTAGCCCTTGGCGGCGGCGTCATCGGCGATTTGGCTGGGTTTGTTGCGGCGGTGTTGTTGCGCGGCCTGGATTTCATCCAGATACCAACGACGCTGCTGGCCCAAGTCGATAGCTCTGTCGGCGGTAAAACGGCGATCAACGCCGCCGCTGGCAAAAACCTCATCGGCGCCTTCCATCAGCCAAAACTCGTGCTGGCGGATTTGGACGTGCTGGACAGCCTGCCCCGCCGGGAATTGCTGGCGGGCTATGCTGAGGTGGTCAAATATGGCCTGATAGACCGCCCGGACTTCTTCGATTGGTTGAACGCAAATGGCCTGGCCGCCCTCGCAGGCGATAAAGCGCTGATGGCCTATGCCGTCGCTGAATGCTGTCGCGCCAAAGCGGAAGTCGTGGCGGCGGATGAACGTGAGGCTGGGCGCCGCGCGCTGCTGAACCTCGGGCACACCTTCGGCCACGCCTTCGAAGCCGAAGCTGGATACGATGGCGGGCTGCTCCATGGCGAGGGTGTGTCCATCGGCATGGCCATGGCCTTCCGCCATTCCGTGAAGCTTGGCCTCTGTGATGCGGAAACTGCACGCGTCGTCGAAGAAAGCCTCGCCGCATCTGGCCTGCCGACCCGGCCAGACCTATCCGGCAACCGGCCGATCCCAACGGTGGACGATCTGCTTGGCCGCATGCAAAAGGATAAGAAAGTGCTCGATGGCAAACTGACGCTCATTCTTGCGCGCGGCATCGGGCAAAGTTTCGTCGTGGCAGACGCTGACGCAGCACTTGTTCGTGAAACCCTAGAGGAAGCTTTGATCCCCTGATGGAAGAGTTCTTTCTGGACGTCGACATCGAAATCTGGCTGACAATCGGCGCTGTCATAGCGCTCATCATGCTTTCCGCATTTTTCTCTGGCTCCGAGACAGCGCTGACCGCTGTCTCCCGCCCACGCATGCACCACCTGGCGCGCAAAGGAGACACACGGGCGGGCGTGGTGCGCAATCTAAGCGACCGTAAGGAAGACCTTCTCGGCGCGCTGCTGCTTGGCAACAATCTGGTCAATATCCTGGCGGCCTCATTAGCGACCAGCTTGGCGATCAAGCTCTTTGGCGAGACTGGCGTAGTCTACGCGACCGCCGTCATGACGTTGCTGGTGTTGGTGTTCGCAGAAGTGCTACCGAAAACCTTTGCAATCAACCACCCGGACAGATCAGCGCTCGCCGTTGCGCCCATTGTGCGGGTTGTCGTCGCCGTGTTTTCGCCAATGGCGAAGGCGGTGCAGAAGGTCGTGCGCGCTGTACTCTATCTGCTTGGCGACAAGCCGAATACGGCGCTTCGCCGGGAGGCGATGGACGAGGAGCGTGAGGAAGCGCTGCGTGGCGCCATTGAACTCCATCACGGTACTGACGCAGAGACCGAGTCCGAGCGCAAGATGTTGAAAAGCATCCTGGAGCTCGCTGACCTTGAGGTTGAGGAGGTGATGACCCACCGCCGCAATGTGGTGATGGTGGATGGCGACAGGCCATCGGAAGAAATCGTCGCCGAGGTTCTAGCGAGCCCCTATACCCGCATCCCAATCATGCGAGATACCCAGGAGAATATTGTCGGCGTTCTCCATGCGAAGGCGTTGCTGCGCGCCGTTCATGCCGCCGGCGGCGACGCTAGCTCGCTGGACCTGGAAGACGTCGCCTCGCCCGCGTGGTTCGTGCCGGAATCAACCACGCTCCTGGATCAGTTGCAGGCGTTCCGGCGACGGCGGGAGCATTTTGCGCTCGTGGTCGATGAATATGGCGCGTTCATGGGCGTTGTATCGCTGGAAGATATTCTGGAGGAAATCGTCGGCGATATCGCAGACGAGCATGACTTGCCGCTGGCGGGCGTGCGCATGCAGCCAGACGGCAGCTTCGTCGCCCCCGGCGTCACCGCCATTCGCGATCTTAATCGGGAACTCGACTGGACCCTGCCGGATGATGACGCAACCACCATCGCCGGATTGATTATGCATGAAGCGCGCCTGCTGCCAGAAGCCGGGCAAACCTTTGAGTTCTATGGCTACCGGTTCCGCATATTGCGGCGCGTCCGCAACCAAATCGCACAAATCCGCATCACGCCGCCGTCCCGCCGCCGTGGCGGCGGAGGAGCCGGTCCAGGAGAAGATTAGCTTCTATGAGCAATGCCTATGACGCCCTTGCGGCCCGCTTCGCCCGCGCCAATCGTGTTGATGAAGCATCCTGTTGGCTGCACTGGGACCAGAGCGTCACTATGCCCCCCGGCGGGGCCAGCGCGCGCGGCGAGCAGCTTGCGGCACTCGCCGAAATGTCCCACGAGATGATCGCCGCCGACGCAACCGGCGAGCTTCTCGCCAAGGCCGAAGCAGAAGGCGCTAGTGCAGGTGAAGACCCATGGCGCGCTGCGAACTTCCGGGAAATGCAGCGGCATTATCTGATGGCGACGGCGATCCCGGCGGACCTTGTCGGCGCGCGCTCCAGGGCGAAGAACCTTTCTGAGACCGCATGGCGCGTCGCGCGGCCCGCCAGCGATTTCAAGCTCGCCCTCCCAGCCTTCGCGGAACTCGTGAAATTGGTCCGGGAGGAAGCAGCCGCGCTTGGAGAAACGCTTGGCCTTTCACCCTATAACGCCCTCCTAGAACAATACGACCCGGGCCGCCGGGTTGCGGATATTGAGCCGGTGTTTGCGGACCTGCGTGCGTTTCTCAGTGATACGATTCCTCAGATCGTTGAACGGCAGCAAGGTTGGGGCAGCGGGCGGGCGATTGCGGCGCCGGTCGCGGCGCAGCGAGAAGCAGCTCAGGGATTGCTCAAGGCGATTGGGTTTGATTTCGACCATGGGCGGTTGGACGATAGCCTGCATCCATTCTCAACTGGCACGCCAGATGACGCGCGCATCACGGCCCGCTGGAACCCCGACGATGCGCTAACGGGACTGATGGCCGTACTGCACGAATCTGGCCATGCCGCCTACACGCGCGGGCAACCCGTAGACTGGCGTGGGCAACCGCTCGGCGGCGACGCCGGGATGACCGTGCATGAAAGCCAATCCCTCAGCTACGAAATGCAGGCGGGGCGCACACCGGCGATGGCGGGCTTCCTCGCCAAGCTTCTCGCCAACGCTGCAGGAACTGACATCACCGGGGACGCTGTAACCAAAGCGCTGCTGAAGGTGACGCCTGGCTATATCCGCGTTGACGCGGACGAGGCCACATACCCGCTGCATGTGATTCTCAGGTTTGAGCTAGAGCAGGCATTAATCGCCGGTGATCTGGCGCCTGCAGACCTGCCCGCCGCATGGAACCAACGGGTTGTCGAAAGCCTGGCGCTTGAACCGCCTGATGATCGCAACGGCTGCCTGCAAGATATCCACTGGTATGACGGCGCTTTTGGGTATTTTCCAACCTACACCCTGGGGGCGATGGCGGCGGCGCAGCTCTTCCAGGCGGCATCCGATCACATCGGCGCGGATGATCTGCATGGCGCACTCAGCACAGGCGACTACGCGCCGTTGACCGCGTGGATGCGCCAGAATGTGTATGAGAAAGGCCGCTTCTATCCGTCCAGCAACGACCTGCTGCAGGCCGCAACGGGCGCGCCGCTTAGCAGCGATGCGTTCAAGGCGCATATCACGGCCCGCTATTTGGATTAACAGCCCGCTGTTTGGATTAGCAGTATTCAGCCTTTTGCATCCGGCCTGCCGCCATTTGCGGCGTTGTGCTGAAAGCATGCGGCCCATCGGTCTAATACCTTCGCCCACAAGGCGTTAGGCCTAATTCGCGATACATCATTGACCATTCGAAAGGCGGACATCCTGTCGGCCTAATCATAATTCGAAAGGTCTTGAGCGATGCTGCTTCCCGTCGCCTTTTTTAGCCTGATGGCGTCCCTGATGATCGTCACAAACGTTCCGTTATTCGCGAATAGCATGCCCAGCCTGACCGGCCTTGCAGCCGTCATCGCGGTGATCGTCACGCTGACCGCCATGATGCTTTGGCGCCCATCGGACATGCCCGACTAAGCTTAAGCGTTAACGATTGGCGCCTGGAACCCATAGAACATCCAGCGCGCCATCATCGTTGGCATGGCGGGACATCTGGAAGAGCAGGTCAGATAGGCGGTTGAGATATTTGATCGCCGGGGGGCTGACAGCTTCTTCCACCGCAAGGCGGGTCGCTTCCCGCTCCGCCCGTCGGGTCAACGCTCGGGCCATATGCAAGTGAGCGCCGGCAGGCGTGCCGCCGGGCAGCACGAATGAGGAAAGCGGCGCCAGATTGGCGTTCAGCCCATCAATTTCCTGCTCAAGCCGATCTACTTGCAACTGAGAAACCCGAAGACCGCCGCCGCCATCCTCGCCTTCTTTCGGTGGCGTGGCGAGATCAGCGCCCAGATCAAACATATCATTCTGAATACGGGCGAGCATCGCGTCCAATTCGCCCGATGTATGGAGCCGGGCGAGGCCAATAGCACTCATTGCTTCATCAACGGCGCCATAGGCTGCAACCCGCATGTCATGCTTTGGGCGACGCTCGCCGTTGGCCAGCGATGTCAGCCCAGCGTCGCCGCCACGGGTGTAAATCTTCGTCAATCGCACCATGGCGCGCCGCTCCATCAATCCAGGTTTCGATAGAGGATATGGGGCTGAATGCGCTTCTAGATCAAGGCCCCCTAAATCAGAGCATCCGAATTTGAACGGAGCGACGGGTTGTTTGTGACGAATGTAATATACGGCAGCTTGCCGACGCGCCTATACACCAGCCACAGCCCATAGAGCGCCGTCACGACCGCAGCCAGGAAATAGCCGTAGCCATGAACGGGAAGCCTGCAGCAATCGAGCCAATGGCGCCCACGACATTCGTTCCGAGGAACACGGCCTGCAGCCGCATGTTGTCGTAGCGAAGGTCAAAGTAGCAGAGCAGGATCGTCGCAACGACGATCAGCATATGGAATGCGGCGCCCAGAATGCCAAAGCGCAGCATGCCGACCTGGCGGAAATCCATATCCAGCATCTCAACCAATGTCGGCGCGGCGAGAAGCGCGGTCACGGCGACGGCGGCCTGCAATACGACTAAGTTTCTGAGACCGCCAAACAGCGTTTCCATCAGGTTCTTATGGGCGCGATTAACCTCGGGCAGCGTCGCGTGGTCGGCGATATCGTCATAGAAACGGCGATAGCGTTCAAAGAAACCGGTCTCCACATGAAGCGTGAAGGCCGCAAGCGCTGGGATCATCGTGAGATATGCCGCAAACATCGCGCCGTCATAATGGGAATAGAATGGCAGGTTGATCGCGCTTTGCGCTTCTGGCGCAGCGAACCACATAATCCACTTGTCGGACCATCCAGCCAGATTGTGCAGCGCGCCGACTACCAGATATGGCCAGAGCGGACGCAAACGCTTCGCCAGGTTCTGCACATTGCGCACGTCAGACGGGTATTCCGCCAGAATGCGCCCGAGCAATGCAAAAGCGATAGCGCCAAGGCCGATATTGAAGCCCCAAAGCAAACCCGCCGTTTGGAATAGGCCGCCAAGCCAAATCGCCATAACGAAGGCCATGATCATGCCGATCGCGAAAGCGATGGTGATCGTCCAATAGTCCTTCAGCGCCGTGATGAAGGTGGCGCCCGCCCATACGGCGGCCACCAGACCGAAATTCACAACTGCAGCGACTGATGCGCTTGGCGGTAGGTCGGCGATCAGGAAGAATAACGGCGCGGCGACCAAAAGCGATGCGCCAAGGCAAACCGCATAGAGCGATACAAGGCGCCACCAACCGCACCCAGGCCGCACTTTGGGCGCGTGAAAACGGCATCGACCGTGATGGCGAAGCTGAAGGCGAGCTGAAGGCGCACTGACTTCCAACTACGCTTTCGGAACAAGGCCCCGGGACATTACCAGTCCCGGGGCTTTTTCTATTGCTTCAGCCAGATAGAAAAACGGCCCGGCAATCTGAACCTTGCCGGGCCGTCTACCCGTGCGTTTTCAGCACGGTCGCCATATTGGCGTGTAGTTGAGAGCTGCGGCGGGCGGCTCATTCGAACCGCCCGTGGCCTACCTGGCCGACGCATCTACCTGTCGCTCCGGAGATGCCGGGATCTGCCTGACCACCCGTATCTCCATGAGCGAGACATTGCCGTAATTGGATCATTCCAAGCAATGAATCAGGCGCGATGCATCGGCCTTAAGCCTTTAGACGCATCGGCGTTTAGTTGACCGTTTCGCCTTCAATCGCGGGCGCTTTGGAGACGCCGCCAGCGATTTCGATGCGGCGGGCCTTTTTGGCTTCCGGCACACGACGCTCCAAATCAATATGAAGCAGGCCATGCTCGAGCTTTGCGCCGACAACTTCGACATGATCCGCTAAGCGCCAAGCCTTACGGAAGGCGCGGGATGCGATGCCACGATGCAGGAACGCGCGCGCGCCTTCTTTCTGCTCAGCAAGGGCGCCAGCGACCGTCAACTGGTCTTCCTTGACCTCAATCGAGAGGTCGCTATCGCCGAAGCCAGCCACGGCAAGCGTGATGCGGTAGGCGTCATCGCCAGCTTTTTCAATGTTATAGGGCGGGTAGCCGCCGTCTTCCGGGCGTTCCATGTTCTCGAACATGTTGACAATGCGGTCAAAACCGACGGCGCCGCGGTACAGGGGGGCAAAATCTAGGGTACGCATAAGTACATCCTCCTTGGAAGCGATGTTTAGGGTCAATCTTCGCCCGCTCGCATGAGCCGGACGCGCCGCCAGAACCCCCTTTTGGGCTGTTCCGGCTGACGATGCTGAGATAAGAAGCCGAAAATCCGGTTTCAAGAGCATTTTTTATGCGCCAGTTGACGAAACCGGCGGAGCGCTGCACGGTGCAGCCTTGCCGGCTGGGGCGTCGCGGTTCGCATTCTGCGGATTCGGGACTGAGAAGCACTCACCGAACCTGATCTGGATTATGCCAGCGTAGGGAGAACGGCTTTATGAGAAAGCTGCCTATACTTTCCGCCTGTGTTTTGAGCGCAGGATTGTTTACTGGTTCCGCTGCAGTGGCGGACCCTGTGACCGTGCCTGTATTGGCGCCGATCACCGGGTTTCTGGCGCTTGAAGGCGGCGCGCAGCGGAACGGCGCTGAACTCGCGGCTGATCACGCGGGCGACGGCAAAATTGAAGCCGATGTTCAGGACACAACAACGGCGCCTGCCGTGGCCGTCAGCGCCTTTCGCCGGGCGCTTCGGGACGGGAAACCGCCTGCGGTTCTGGGGCCGATCCTGGGGTCGCAAATGCTGGCCTTGCTGCCGCTAGCGGATGCAGAGGGCGTGCCGATCCTGACGATCTCCGGCACCGCAAAGCTGACCGAAATGGGCAGCCCGAACATTTTCCGCTTTTTCCCGGGCGATGTCGTCGTGAAGGCGGCGCATGCCCGCTACGCCGTTGAAGACATTGGCATGAAAGCGCCTGCGATCATCTACCAAACAACTGCTTACGGCCAAAGCGGCCGGGCGGAACTGGTCGCCAATTTGAAGAAACTCGGCGTGACGCCCGTTTATGAAGAAGGCCTCCCGCCAAGCGCTAAAGACATGGCGTCAGCACTTGCCAAAGCCCGCGCCGCTGGCGCTGATGGCTTGCTGCTGCACCTCCATGGCGGCCCGACCGCGCTTGCCGTGCGGCAGGCGTTTGAGCTTGACATGAACCTACCCATCGTCGCTGGGTCCGCCATGCACCAACCAACCACGGCGGCTCTGCTCGATCCCGCGATGCTGAAGGGTGTGTGCGCCGAATCCGGCTCCGCTCCCGCAGCGGAAACCAGCGGCGCCGGCAAGGATTTCGCCGACGCCTATCGCGAACGTTTCGGCCAGGAGCCAGACGCCTTTGCGCTGGCCGAATATGACGCGATGGGCATGCTGGCGACGGCTTTGGCTGGCGGCGCAAAAGGCCCGGCGGATGTTCGTAAAGCTATCGCAGCGATGCGCTATCCAGGCGTCGCTATGACTTACCGCACCAACGGACGGGGCGACATGGCGCATGATGCGGTCATCGTCTGCTATGACGGCGCCAGCCACCGCGCGCGGATCGCCAAACGCTATCAGGCGCTTGATGGCGTAAAGTAACGCCCACTCACGGGCAGGACGGCCATTGGAAGCACTATCCCTGCAACTCCTGTTCAATGGCCTGGCGCTTGGCGCTGGCTATGGGCTGTTGGCGTTGGGCTTCGCTCTGGCGCTCCGGTCTGCAGGCGCGATCAATTTTGCCCATGGCGATGTCGCGGTCGCGGCGGCGTATGTTGCAGTTGCGGGCGGCGCACTAGGATTGGGCGGCCCAGCGGCGGCAGGGCTGGCGCTTGCTGCCGGAGCGTTGCTTGGTCTCAGCGTTGCGGGCCTGAGCTGGGCGCCGCTCCGCAAACGACCGATTGAAGCGACGTTTATCGCCGCCATCGCGATCGGCATCGTGCTGCAGAACGCGCTGACCGCTAGTTTCGGCGGCGCGCCACAAGCCCCAGCCCAAGTTGCAGGCGGCGGCTTCAACGCTGCGGGCGTCTTCATGACGTGGCAGGCGCTGATTGGGCTTGGCGTCGCGGCGGCGGCGTTTATCACCGTGTGGGGCGTTTTGGCCCATAGCCAGATTGGCCGCCGGATGCGCGCGGCTGCAGAAGACCCAGAAATCGCGGCGGCCCATGGCATTCCAGTGCTGAAGCTGGCGATCCTGGCGTTCGCTGCAGCCGGGGCGCTGGCGGGCCTTGCCGGCGTACTGCTCGCGGCGCAACACTATGCGACCCCGAACGCGGGCGCGGACTACATCCTGAAAGCCTATATCGCCGCCACCGCTGCCGGATGGGGCCGCATTCTTCCAACCGCCGCCTGTGCTGTCGCTATCGCCCTGTTTGAAACCATCGGCGCCGCACTCGTCAGCCACGCCGTCGCCGAAGCGCTGCTCTATGCCGGTTTCGTCGCCTTGCTGGCTTTCCGGCCGCAGGGCCTTGGCGGCGAAGCGCAAGGCAAACGGGCGTGAGCGGATATAGCCTGCATCTCCTGGCGCTGGCGGGCGCGTTAGCCGCTGGCGCGATTGGCTGGCAGATCGTCTTCGGCCTCGCAGGCGCGCTCTCGCTTGCAGCGGGGATGGCGATGGGGCTGGGGGCATATGCGCTTACGATCTTGCCGCTGTCCGGCTGGCCGTTCGGATTGGCGCTGGCGGCGGCGGCGATTGGCCCTGCGCTGGCTTTCGCCAGCCTGACCGGCATTATCCGCAAACTCGAGAGCCATTACTTTGCGCTGGCGACCCTGGCGCTGGCTGAAATCGCCGTCATCATCGCGACGAACTGGGAAAGCGTCTCCGGCGGCGCAAATGGCTTGCTTGCCGCTGCTCCGCCCGCCTGGCTTTCCGGCGCAGAAGCCCGCGCCGCCTTCGCCTGGGCCGCTGCCTTGACGGCCGCTGCTATATTCTACGGCTTCCAAAAATTCTATGGGCGCGAGCGGCTGACATTACTGCGAACTGAGCCCTTGGCCGCACGCGCATTCGGCATTCAACCAGGCCCCATCCGCGTCGTCGCCATGGCGGCGGGCGCTCTGGCGGGGGGCCTAGGCGGCGCAGCGCACGCGTTCGCTGTGGGGCTGGTATCGCCAGATGTATTGGCGTTCAAAACCATGGCCGCGATCCTGGCTGTCGTGATCATCGGCGGCCGCCGAAGTCCGCCCATGGCGATGCTGTTGGCCCTCCTAGTCACCTGGACGCCCGAATGGCTGCGCTTCCTGGAGCAAACCTACCTGATCGCCTATGGCGCGCTCCTGCTGCTGGCGATCTGGCTGGCGCCGGAGGGCCTGGCGGCGTGGATTGGCCGGGGTTTTCAAGCGCTTCGGCCCAAGATAACCCCCGATCCGCCAGCGCCTTCCCCCCTACACCCCGCCGCCGAGGGCGGACTGACCGCCGAAGGGGTGTCCCGACGATTTGGCGGCGTTACCGCTGTTTCCAGCGTAGATTTGGCTCTGCAACCTGGAGAAATCACTGGGCTGATTGGCCCGAATGGCGCAGGTAAATCGACCCTGCTGAACCTGCTGACAGGGATTGATCAACCCTCCACTGGCGCGATCCGCCTTGTTGGTAAAATTGGGCGGACGTTCCAAACTCCGGCCTTAGCGCCCGATCTTTCAGCCTTCGAGAATGTGCGCGCCACGGCGGCATCAAACCAAGACGCCTGGGCGGCGTTGCAGGCTGTTGGATCAACGAAGATCGCCGCGACGCCCGCCCGCCGGGCAGGACAGGGAGACCGCCGTTTCCTGGAGATCGCCCGGGCGCTGGCTGCCCGTCCAGGCGTTCTGTTGCTGGACGAACCCGCCGCCGGGCTGACAGTCGAGGAACGTCTACGATTGGCAGACATCCTGCGCGCCGCCGCAAAGGCGGGTGCGGCTATCCTCGTTGTCGAGCATGACGTGCCGTTTTTGGCGAACCTCGCCGACACAATGGTGTGCATGAGCGAAGGCGCCGTCATCGCCAGCGGCCCGCCAGGCGCGGTCACGGAAGACCCTGCCGTCGTCGCAGCATATCTCGGCGCACCGCTGGAACAGGCTCCGGCACTATGACCGAGACCTTGCTCACCATCGAAAATGGGCGCATCGGCACGGCTGAAACCGCCCGACTTGGCCCCATCGACCTTTCCCTCACAGCAGGCGAAGCGTTCGCCATATTCGGCCCCAATGGCGCTTGGAAATCGACCCTGCTGCGCGCGATCATGGGTTTGGAGGCCTTGGACAGCGGCGCCATCCAGTTTAGAGGCGCGCCCGTCAAACCCGGCGATCCTGCGTGGATGGCGCGGGCGGGCGCGGGCTATGTGCCGGAAGGCCGCCGCGTTTTTCCTGGCCTCACAACACGGGAGAATATGCTCGCCGCATCCGATGATGCACGCAGCGCCCGGCAGGCGCGGCTAGAGGAAATGCTAGCGCTGTTTCCGCCGCTCAAAAACCGCCTCAAATCTGAAGCATGGCGACTATCCGGCGGCGAGCAACAAATGCTGGCGCTTGCAAGGGCGTTGATGCGACGGCCTAAATTACTGCTGCTGGACGAGCCCTCGCTCGGCCTTGCGCCAAATACGGCCGCCGGGTTGTTCGAAGCGCTCGAGGCCGTCCGCCAATCCGGCGTCGCTATCTTAATCGCAGAGCAGAATGCCGCCGCCGCCAGCCGCCTGGCCAGTCGGGCGGCGGTGTTGGTTGGCGGAGAGATCGTCGCTGAAGGGTCAGCGCTGCAAATCGCGCAACCAGAAATTTTGGCTGCAGCCTATCTCCGTTAGCAATTCCGAAAGCAATTCGGCGGCACTCTCGCCCTGAACAAGGGCCAGGGCTTGGAGTTGCGACCTATGGATACGACTGATCTCGCCACGCTTCCCGATATCGCGGAGAGCCAAAGCACAGACGATAACCGCCGCGTCGCCCGCCGTTTGCCGGTGGATTCGCTGGCGATTGTGAACTCCAACCAGCGCGCCCGCACGACCCGACTGATCAACATTTCCGCCGGCGGCGCGCTTGTCGGCCCGATGTTCGGCATCGATGTCGGCGATCGCGCAACATTGGACTTACCTGGCTATGGCCCGATCACCGGCTGGGTCGCCCGCATGACGGATGACAATTACGCCGCCATCTGCTTCTCCCCGGACCCAGGCTTTCACCAGCTCTGCGAAGAGCAAGGCGA
Source organism: Alphaproteobacteria bacterium (assembly GCA_038102935.1). Taxonomy (GTDB): domain Bacteria; phylum Pseudomonadota; class Alphaproteobacteria; order Bin95; family Bin95; genus VMCJ01. The sequence continues at coordinate 32,610 of JAYNYG010000003.1, forward strand.
CGAGCTGCTAGAGACGATCCGCGGCGCCCAAATGGCCTTCCACAACCCGTTCAGCGCCAAAAACGAGATGACGCTTTAAGCCATCACCAAACCGCCATCCACATAAAGCGTCTGCCCGGTCATAAACCGCGCCCAATCTGACGCCAGGAACAGCACAGGCCCCGTGATATCCTCCGGCCCGGCGATACGGCGGAGCGGGGTTTGGGCGATGATGGCGTCTTTAACCGCCTCTTTGGTCGCCGCACTCGCCGCCGTTGGATAGACCAACCCCGGCGCCACTGTATTCACCCGAACACCCAAAGGCCCAAGCTCCGCCGCCAAGTTGCGGCTGAAGCCGATCAGCGCCGCTTTCGCGGTCGTGTAATCGTGATAGGGCACGACAGGACGCGCGACCAAATCTGTCGCGATATTGACGATTGACCCCTCCGCTCGGCTCAGCATGGATGGCAAGACCGCCTGCGCCAAGCCATGGGCGGACTTCACCGCGCCCTCAAACTGCGCCTGATAATCAGCCCAATCCAATTCCCAATGCAGCTTTCGCTGCTCAGGATCGAAGCGGTAGGGACGAAAGGCGTTATTCACCAGCACATCGACTTTGCCAAACGCATCGACGGCCTGCTCAACGAGGCTGAACGCCTGGTCCCTGTCCGTCACGTCAGCCTGGATGGCGATAGCGTCCCCACCTGCCGCCTCACAGGCCTGGACGCTCGCGTTCGCCGCTTCCGCGTCCTGCAAGTAGTTGACGGTGACGGACGCGCCTTCGGCAGCGAAAGCGCGCGCAATCGCAGCGCCAATGCCACGACTGGCGCCCGTCACCAAGATCGATTTTCCGCTGAAGTCCATCTTCGCTTATTCCGGAATGAGGTCGGTCTTGATGACCGCATTCATATCCAAATCAGCTTTGATCAACCCTAGGCCTTTGAAGGTCTCGGCGCCCTGCTGCAGGAGGTCGATATCAAAGTGGCCGAGGCCCTTGGCGCGTGTCGTATCCGACTGGGCGGAGATGTTGCGGATCCGGATGATCTCCGCGTTGACCGCCTCGTTGCGGCCATTGATCGTGCGTTTGATAGCGATTTTTGCAGCCTCTGCCGGCTCCGCGATCATCCATGCCGCACTGTCGCGATAGGCCGCCAAGAAGCGCTTCAGCATTGGCTTGTTGGCGGCGTAATAGTCCTCGGTCACGACAAACATATCGCTCGGCACGTTCAGGCTATCGGCGACATTGATGACGTTGACCGCGCCCAAGCCCTTCAGCTTGCCAACATAAAGACCAGTATCCGTCGCCGCAGTCGCGTCCACCTGGCCTTGAATAACTGGCGCGAAGTTTAGGAGGCCAGTGACTTTAATTGTCACATCATCTTCCGTCAGCCCAACTTGATGCAGCAGCACTTGAAGGTTCTGGCGGGTGCCGCTGGAGAGGCTATAGACGCCGATGGACTTGCCTTTGAGGTCTTCGGGCTTCGCAATCCCGCGCTCTACCGGCGAGACGACGTTGAAGACATTTTGCGGGTAAATGTTATAGATCGCGACCAGCTTTTCGCCTTTGTCCAGCGCCTGATAGAAGGATGCGGGATCGGTAAACGCCACATCCGCAGCGCCCGCCAGCATATTGCGGATGGCCGATCCGCCGCCCGCGCCCGGCACATATTTCATCTCGATATTATGCGCTTTGAAGAAGCCTTTATCTGGCTCTGCCAAAATGTTGGTGATCTCGCTGATGGGCTTGCTCCACCCGGCGATACGCACCGTATCCATGGATTGCGCAGAGGCGCTTCCAACGCTGAGCACGAGCGCCGCCGCGGCGGCAAGGGTTCGGAAAATCATTGGTTTTGTCCTTTAGTCCAGCCGCTCAAAACGCGGCGTTCCAGTAGAATTGTGAGTTGGTAAAACAGCATGCCGAGCGCAGTGATCACGATGAACAGCGCAAACATCAGCGCAGAATCCATCATGCCCTGCGCTGCAATGATGCTGGCCCCAAGCCCCGCGTCGCCGCCGATGAACTCGCCAACGACCGCGCCAACCAGCGCCAGCACAATCGCCACTCTGACGCCAGCCATGATGACTGGCAGGCCGGAGGGTATCTTCAATCGCAGCAGCGTTTGCCAGCGCGATGCGCCAAGCATGCGGAAGAGATCGCGCTTATCCGGCGGGACGGATTGGAGCCCCGTCAATGTGTTTTCCAGGAGCGGGAAGAAACAGATCAGCGCCGTGATGACGATGGTCGAGGTCATGCCAAAGCCAAACCACACGATGAAAATCGGCCCCAGCGCAAGCTTCGGCACCACTTGGCTCGCCAGCACGTAGGGCCAGAGCAAGCGGCGCAGGAATTCGATTTCGCCCAACATGACGCCCGCCGCGAAGCCGATCACGCAGCCAAGCCCAAAGCCCAGCAGCGTCTCAACCGCAGTGACCCAGATATGCGGCCAGAGGAAGCCGACCGTCAGCCCATCCCAAAGCACGCTCAGCACGGCTGAAGGCGCCGGAATGACGAGCGCAGATATTCCCGTCACGCGTACGAACGCCTCCCAAAGCAGGAGAAGTGCGATGAAGAGCGCCAAGGACAGAAGGCTTGTGCGGGTCATGCGACGTCCCTCCGGCTCGGCGCCATCGCATGGCGGAGGTCGAGGCAGGCAGCGTTGAACGCCGTCGAATAGCGTTGTGTTTGATTGCGCGGGCGGGGAAGCGCCACATCTGCCTGAAACGCAATCCGGCCTGCATCCATCACCGCCACTTTATCCGCGAGATATACAGCCTCGCCGATATCATGAGTGACAAACAGAACGGTGGTTTGGCGGAGGGCGGCAAGCTGCAGCAGATCGTCCTGCAATTCTTCCCGCGTGATGGCGTCTAGCGCTGCAAAAGGCTCATCCATCAGGAGGCCTGCAGGCTCTGTGATCAGCGCCCGCGCCAAGGCCGCGCGGCTCTGTTGACCGCCAGAGAGTTGACGTGGATACCGATTGGTATGTTCTTGAATGCCAACAAGTTCCAGAAGTTCCGCCGCCACATCCTGATCCGCCGTGGTGACAGGCCGATGCAGAGAAATTGGCAGCAACACATTGTCCAGAACCGTCCGCCATTCAAGCAATGACGGGGACTGGAAAACAAACCCGACCTTGCGAGATGGGCCTTGAACTTGCGCGCCGAGCATCCGAACGGCGCCACCCGTTGGCTGTAGCAAGCCTGCCGCGAGCTTGAGCAACGTCGTCTTCCCGCATCCGCTACGACCAACAAGGCAATGCACGGCGCCTGCGGGGATTGACCAAGCAACCGTGGAAACCGCCTCAACGCCATCGGGATAGGCGAAGCTGGCGTTCGATATGGTGAGAAAATTCTGGTCAGTCGGCATAGGGCGCCAACCTATCCGCAGCGGCCTGCGCCCTACCGTCAATCTCAACAATGCGCACCAAGTCGCTCAAGTTATAGCGCCCGTCATGATGCCATCCTGCCTCTGGCGCTGTCATATCGCCGAGTGCCGCAATACGGGTGACGCCAGCAGCGCCAAGCGCTTCTGAAAGTAGGAACAGGCGTTCGGGCGCGGCTGCAATGCCGACGGTTTGCAGGAGCCGTTTATAAGGTGCGGCGCGGGCCGGGACACTCGCCAAATCATCCACCGCGACAACGCGGACCGTGCGGTTAAGGCCGCTTGGGCCAAAGCCATCCGCGCTTTCAAGAAATGACACTGACCAAGCGCCATCCGCATCGCCAACGACATCCGCGCCGGCCGATATTTCCTCAGCATTCCGCCAAGCGGCGATGCTTGCGGCTTCCGATATGCTGAGCGGGCGGCGGGGGAACTTCCGTTCAAGCGCCGCCAATTCATGGGCTAAGTATTGGGCGAATTGCCTGGGAGCGGCGCCCCCGCCTGCTTCAACAAAAATCACATGTGGGCTGTAGCAGCCTTGCTGGTCGTAGCGCGCGACATCATAGGCGGCCAATTTGGCAGTCGCAGACGCCTTCGCCGCGTCCAACGCCTCCCGCCCAATCAAGCTAAAGCTGACCTTATGACCATAGGCCAGGAAGCGCGTTGTGATAGGCGCGCGGGACTGAATTTCAGCGAGCGCCTCGTTGCCGCCGAAGGCGAAGGCGACATCCGCCTCCGACAATAGCGCCGTTTCCGCTTCTTCTGTGCCGCCCTTCCACCAGGCGATGGCGATGCAGTCCGCCAATTCCGGCTCGATTTCCGCCAGCAACTCAGCGAACCACGTCGCAAACATCGGTTCGGCGCTCGGGACTTTACCGATGGTCCCGGATTTCACCAGGAGGCCAGAGACAAGGCTCCAAAGCGGCAAGCCAGGGACATTGCCGGCCCAGATATGCGCCAAGACTTCGGGCCCGAAAGCACGGCCATAGCCGCCCTTTGGCAGCGGCTGGAAATCGTCCAGAATAGCCGGATTGGGAAAATCTTCCGCCAGAAAGCGTTTGAGTTCCGGCTTTCGGAAGGATTTTAGGTATTCCGTCAGCCCAAGCCGCAGCATTTCCCGGTCGTAGCCCGTGATCGCGGGCAGCAGGTCTTCCATCCGGCGGCGGTAGGGATCAGTGCGGTCGAGCAGACGCGCGATGGCGCGGTCGATGATATCGATGACGCGGGCGACTGGATATTGCGCCAGATACTGTCCGGTATGCGCGCGCACATGCGCCGCCATCGCGCCCATATCCGCTGTCGTCAGGACAGGAACCTGCACGGATATGTCCCGCCCGGCCTGATCAAACCTGAGCGTCTCCCATTGGAGCGCATCGGGATTAAGCCCCGGCAGATGGCAGGCGCGCTCAGCCATAGCAATCAGGCGGCGCCTGCGGCTTTGAGGAATTCGTCAATGGCCATGGAGCAGCCTTGCGCCGCATTTCCCGCCGCGCGTCCAAGCAGTTGAAACCCGCCATCAACAGCGATGCCGGCATCCTCCGTCAGGATCGTCGTGCAGATATTGAAATGCGCCAGATCCGTATGTGCGAGGACACCGGTTTCCCCATCCGGCACGCTTGCGCCCGTCAGCGGGTTCACGACCCGGGCGCGGAGCCAATGCGGCCCCGACTTCACCGAAGGGCATGCCGCATTGCCATGATCGTAAAACTGCGAGGACAGCTCCGTCATGCCATACATATTGATGCAATGGCTGCGCGGTACGCCGAACGCTTCGGCCAAGCCATCATAGAATTCATCCGGCTCCAATTCCCGTGACTGGCCTTTGAACCCGCCGGTATCCAGAATGCGGCTGCCGGGCGGCAGTTGCACGCGGTGGCCGATCCGCGCCATCTCATCCAGCACATGCACGAGGCTGAAGCTCGCGCCGAGCAGCGCATAGGGCGCGCCCGTGCGTTCGGCCTCCGCCAGGTTCTCATAAAGCCGGCTGAACTCAATGCCGCGCGCGCAGACCAAATGGCCGCTGCCATGCAGGCCGAAATCCTTGGCCGCCAAATTCAGATAATGGGCCAGCGAAGAGTTTGGCATGAGCGCCGGCGACGGAAACAGAATATCCATCCGCATCCGGTCGCGCCCACCCATAAACCGGTCCCGGAAGTTCCGGCGCATGGATGCGTCATAGACGTCGAGCACGGGGTGATAGCTCTTGCCGCGCACGCTGCCCAAAGTCGTGCCGCTGGTCATGAACACTGCTTCGGCCTCTGCGATGGGCGTGCAGGTCAGGTCCATGGTTTTGAAGGCGTTGATCGGGACGGCGGGGATATCGGTCCAGGATTTCACCGTCCGCGGCGTTTTCCCACGGGCGCGGGCGAATTTCTGGAACGGCGCATTGTTTTCGAACTGATAGGCGAAGAGCGTGAGCGCCATGTCATTGAAAGCCGCGTCATCAGCGCCGTCAGCCGAAATAAAATCCAGCAGCCCAGAGACAATCACGTCTTGGTTCATCACATCGTCCTTCACGCACGCGGTTTCCCGGCGCGGAGGGTGACTTTGCTGAAACGAGCAAATCCCATTTCCTACGCCGGTGTTAGCCGGTTCAGGTTCAAAGGGTCGTCGCACTGGCGCGCGTAGCGCCTACCGACATCTCAGCCTCTTCAGCGAGGCCCCCCTATGGATAGCGGCTGAAAGCTAGGCCGCGCGGACGTTTCCGTCAAGCCGCGCAATAAAACTTGCCGCATTCTTGGATGAAGCCATATTGAATGCACCGAACCCTGTATTTGGCGAGACGCCCATGGCGACTGCACGACAGACTTCCCGCCGATCTCTGCTCGCTGGCCTCGGCTATCTGGCGGGCAGTAGTATGCTGGCAGGCCCGGCCGCCGCCGCTGTATCGACCCCTCGGGCCGCCGAAGGGCCGTATTATCCGCAGCCCGGAATGCGAAGGCCAGACATTGACAATGATCTGGTCAAAATCAAAGGCCGGGTCACGGAAGCCGACGGCGAAATTTTGATTCCACGCGGGCGCGTGATGCATGGGGACGGCAGGCCCCGCGCGGGCCATCGCGTTGAAATCTGGCAATGCGACCAGGCGGGCAACTACATGCACCCGCGTGACAGCGGCAGCGCTGACTTTGACCCAGCCTTCCAGGGCTTCGGCCATAACATCACAGACGACGCTGGCGCATATGTGTTTCGCACGATCAAGCCCGCTGTCTATCCAGGACGCGCACCTCATATTCACGTCAAGGTGCTTGATGGCGCGCGCGAACTTCTAACCACCCAATTCTACACCAAGGACGACCCCGGGAATGCCAATGACTGGCTGTTCAACCAACTGTCTGCCAGTCAGGTCGAAGCCGTTTCAATGACGTTTACCGATGGCGCGACCGGCCCAGAAGCCACGGTCAACATAGTGATCTGACCCTAGATCGTGCGGCATCATTTGGTTGGGCCATAAGCGCCCGCCAGAAAATTCTCCCGGAGCGCGAATTTCTGGATTTTGCCGGAGCCCGTCAGCGGGAATTCGCGGACGTGGCGCCATACGGCTGAGGTTTTCTGGGGGGCGAGGCGTTCGCGGCAGTGGCGGCGGAGGTCTGGTTCCGGAAGGTCCGCCCCGCTTTCGCTGCGATAGAAAGCGGCGATGATCTCGCCCCATTTCTCATCCGGCAATCCAACGACAGCAATTTCCGCGATATCCGGGTGTTCCAGCATCGCGTTTTCAATTTCGGCGGGGAAGAAGTTTTCACCGCCGCGAATAATCATTTCTTTGACGCGGCCCGTAATGCGGAGATATCCGCGCGCATCCATGGTTCCAAGATCGCCCGTGTGCAGCCAGCCATCTGCGTCGATCGTGGCGGCGGTGGCCTCCGGGTTGTCGTTGTAACCGATCATCGTGGAGCAGCCGCGCGCGCAGATTTCCCCGGTTTCGCCAATGTCAGCGACCGTATTGTCGGCGACACGGCGGATCGAGACATCGGTCTGCGCCACAGGCCGGCCAATGGTTTCGCAGATATCCTCGAAGGCGTCGGAGCGGTGCTGCTGCGTCACTAGCGGCGAGAATTCTGTCTGCCCGTAGACCACCACCAACTCGCAATCAAAGGCGGCGCGGGCGCGGCGCACCAGTTCCGGCGGCACCATGGACCCGCCGGAGCAGAGCGCTTCAATGGAGGAGAAATCGCGTGGTTCTTGCTCATAGGCCTCGACCATGGCGAGGATCATGGTCGGCACGCCAGTCATGAAGTTGATGCGTTCCTGCTCGATCACAGCGTTGACGAGCGCCGGGTCAAACTGCGCCACCAGCACCATGCAGCCCGCGCATTGCAAGCTGCCAAGGGTCGCCATGCCGCAGCCGCTGGTGTGGAACATCGGCATGGTGTTCAGCCAAATGGAGCCGGGCTTCGCTTCCCACCGCGCCGCATGATAGCGCGCATTATTGATGAGGCCCCGATGCGCCAGCACCGCACCCTTCGGAAACCCGGTGGTGCCGGATGTGTATTGGATCTGCGCCGCATCGCCTGGCTGCACATCCGGCAACGCATCCGGTCTTTCGCCCCGCTGGAGCAATGCGGCATGGTTTTCCATGTCGATAACTTCGCGCACTTGATCCAGGCCCCGGACCGCCGCCGCCGCAATCTCCGCCATCGGATTGCCCCGGAATTCGACAGGCCGAAACAACCCGGACGCGCCCGATTGCTCCAGCACGTAGCGGAGTTCGGATTCCTGAAACGCCGGGTTCGCCGTCACGACGACGAGGCCCGCCAGCCCCGCCGCATATTCGATCAATACCCATTCCGGCAGATTATGAGACCAGACGACGATTTTTTCGCCGGGCTCGAAGCGCGTGGCGAAGGCATGGGCCATGGCCTCCGCATCCGCCAGAAGTTCGGCATAGGTCCACCGGCGCCCGGTTTTGCCGCTAACAGTGATTTCGACCAATGCCGACGCGTCCGGATTTTCAGAGGCGGTTTTGCGCAGCAACGCGCCGACACTGGTTTCCCATATATCCATCGAGGTATCGGCGGGCCAAAAGGCTTCTGTCAAATCAGTCATCGTCAATCTTGTTTGTTGGGGGAGCGGGGACGGGAGCCATAATCCTGGTGCGGGTCATCGCGCTCGCGAATGGTTTGGCGGAAGCCTTTCTCTTGGATGCTCTCCACCCATTGCTGGGCTTCTTCGGTATGGCGCGTCATCCCGTCGAAGAATGTGCCGAGCAGCTGGGTGGTGCGGAGGCCCATATTCTCGAACGCCTGATTGATCAGCATTTTGTTGAGCGCCAGCTGGTTCGCCGGGATGTGCTGGAACCGCTCTGCCCGCGCCATAACGGCTGCGTCCAATTCCGCCAGAGGCAGGACTGTAGACACGAGGCCAATGCGATGGGCCGTCGCGGCGTCAATCGCATCGCCGGATAGCAGGAATTGCTTGGCGTGTTCCAGGCCCAGGCGGTAGACCCACATCATCGTCGTCGGCGTACCGTAAATCCGGCTGGGCGCGTAGCCGATATAGGCGTCATCCGCCATGTAGAGCAGGTCACAGCATAGCACCAAATCCGTCGCGCCGCCGATGGCCCAGCCGTGAATCTGGCCGATCACCGGCTTCGGGCATTCCCAAATTTTCATGAACCGGCGAACGTTGTTGCCCATGATCTGCTGATCGCGGACTGGGTCCCAGGCATGGCCTTGGGCTTCGTCACGCGGCTCGGGTCTTCGCTCTGGCCTGGGCGCATCGAACGGATTGGCCCAACCTGTCTCCATATCGGCGCCGTCTTCGTTTAGCTCATAGCCGCCGGTTAGCGCAGACCCGGCGCCTTTCAACACAATTGCGCGCACAGGGCGGGAGGCTGTCGCGCGGTCAATGCCATCCGCCACGCCCTGCACCATGGCTTCCGTCAGCGTGTTCATCCGCTCTGGCCGGTTCAGCGTGATGATGGCGACAGAACCGTGTTCTTCATAGAGCGCGTCCGTCATGCGGGCAGCGCCCGGCCAATGATTTCGCTGAAATCGACGCCGCGCGGCAGGCCGCCATAGGCGCCGGACCAACGGTCTCCAAGGCGCGAGGCGAAAAAGGCGTCTGCGACCGCCGCTGGCGCATGACGGGCGAGCAGGCTGGCTTGCAGCACGACCGCCAATTGCTCCGTCAGCGTGCGGGTGCGGAGTTCAATATCGGCTGGGTCCGCCAATGCGTCGATTAAGTCTGCGGCGGCCTTATCCAATGCCGGATAAGCGCCTTTGGCAGCGTCAAATTCCGCCTTGAGCGCTGCAGGCGCGCCAGATTCTCGATCCAAGGCTCGCAATACATCCAGGCAGATCACGTTGCCGGAGCCTTCCCAGATACTGTTCAGCGGCGCTTCCCGATAGAGGCGCGGCATACCGGATTCTTCGATGTAGCCAGCACCGCCGAGGCATTCCAACGCTTCGCCGACATGGGCGGGCGCGCGTTTGCAGTTCCAATATTTCCCAATGGCCGTGCCAATCCTGGCGAGCGCCGCCGCTTCCTCGCTGCCGCCAAGGCCTTCATCAATGGCGCGGCCGATGCGAAGCGCTAGAGCGAGCGCTGCTTCTGTTTCCACGGCTAAGTCCGCCAACACATTCTTCATCAGCGGCTGATCGATCAATCGCCGCTGAAAGGCGCTACGTCCGCCCGTGTGATGGAGCGCCTGGACCAAGCCCTGGCGCATCATCCCGGCGCTGCTGGCGGCGCAGTAGTAGCGATTGTGCTGCACCATATCGATAATCGTGCGGATGCCCCGACCCTCATGGCCGACCATCACGCCATAAGCGTCCTGCATTTCAATTTCGGATGAGGCGTTGGAGCGGTTGCCGAGCTTGTCTTTGAGCCGCTGCAGATACATGCCGTTCCGCGTCCCGTCTGGCCGCCAACGGGGAACCAGAAAGCAGGAAAGGCCGCCATCGCTATAGGCCAGCGTTAGAAACGCATCACACATCGGCGCTGAGCAGAAATACTTGTGGCCGGTAAGGCTGTACGCTTGGCCTATTCTGGTCGCTGCGCCCGCCGGCTCCGCACGGGTGGAATTCTGGCGCACATCAGACCCGCCCTGTTTCTCGGTCATGAACATGCCCATGGTAGCGCCGCGCTTCTACTCCACAGGGATATCGCGCGCGTCATATTCGGTGGAGAGCAGGCGGGGCAGCCATTCATCCGCAATGGCGGGCGTGGTTGTGAGTGACGGAAAGGCGGAATAAGCCATCGCCATCGGGCACATCACCCCGCCTTCAACCTGTTGATGCATATATGTGAGCGCGCCATGGGCCACATGGGCGCCGGGACCGGTATGGTTCCACTCGAAACTATGGACTTCGTTAGAAATCGCGACGTCCATCAGCGTGTGATATCCGGGATGAAAGACTGCCTGATCGACCCGCATGCCGTACCGATCAAAGGATTTGAGTTCTGGCGGGAAACGGTTGGCTTGGTCTGCGGCCTCCAGCATCTCCGCTTTGCCCATTGTTTGGCCGAATGCGTTCAGCCGATCCGCCGCCCATCCGCCGCCATGGGCCTGGACAGCATCCTGGAGCGCCCGATCATCCGACCATAGCTGCTGATCCCCCATATGGCCGGGCATGTTCTCAACGCTATGGGTCGGCAGGTCAGCACGGGGAGAAAGCGGTGGCATCGGCGTTGCTCCTGGAAAGAGAGTTGCGCAAATGCTTTCAGATGCCGCATTCTCTGCCAAGTGAATTTTGTAGGGATTTGGGCATTGACGACGGCGTTATTGACGGGCGGCAACGGGAATTTGGGACGCTTGGTGGCGAACCGGCTACGGGCGCGCGGCGTCGCGGTCATCAAGTTTGATCTGCCGGGGACGGAGAAGCCGGAAGAGCAGGATACCGTCATCCTGGGCGATATTCGCGATGGCGAAGCGCTGGATCGGATCGTCGCCGAACAAAAGCCGGATGTGATTTATCACCTGGCCTCGCTGCTTTCCGGCAGTTCAGAAGCAGACTTGGCGGCCTCTTGGGCGATCAACGCAACGGCGTCCTTCAACCTGCTGCAATCAGCGATGCAGCATGGCGTTGAGCGGTTCTTCTTCGCCAGCACCGTCGCGACCCATGGCCCTGACCTTGGCGATCCGCTGCCGCTGGATGCGCCGCAATGGCCGGAGAATTTCTATGGGGCGACGAAGGTCGCCGTTGAGCGGCTCGGCGTGTATTTCAAACAGAAGCACGGGCTGGATTTCCGTTGCCTCCGCTTCCCGCTGGTGATCTCCCCTTTTGCGCCGCCAAGCGCCGTTACGGCCTATCCCTCCCACGCGCTTCGCGCCGCCTATGAAGGCCAGCCGTTCACCTTCCCCGTTTCGCCCGGCACCGGCATGTCGACGCTGTATCTGGATGATGTGATCCGCTCCATCGAGGAGTATTCCTTCGCGGAGAAATCCGCCCTGACGCGCCATGCCTATAACCTGCACGGCTATTTCGCCTCTGCCGAAACTGTGGTGGAAACCATCCAGAAGCGCTATCCGGCCTTTCAGTTCGACTACCAGCCTATGCCGGATGTTGAGGCGCTGCTGGACGGGTGGCCGGACACAATGGACGATCAGCCCGCCAGCGATGACTGGGGCTGGAAACCGGCATACGATTTTGCCGACAGCGCCGATGCAATGTTCGAATTGCTGAAGCAGGAAAGCCCTTACCCCAACAATCGAGGCTGATGATGACGCCGGAAGAGATCCTCTCCCACCCCGCCCGTGTGCTGAGCCAGGCCCAGCGCGAATGCTATTTCGAGCATGGCTATGTCGGCGTTGAAAGCATCGTTCCGGCGGATGTGCTGGCCGAACTGCAAGCTGTAACCGCGGATTTCATGGATAAAAGCCGCCAGGAAACGCAATCGGGCGACGTCTATGACATCGGCCCCGTCCATTCCCCGGAAAACCCGGTCCTCCGCCGCCTAAAAAGCCCGGACGAACAATCCGACGCGTATTGGCGCTTCTCGACAGGGCTGATGGCGGATGTTGCGGCGGATCTGGTCGGGCCGAACGTGACGTTCCATCACTCCAAACTGAACTTCAAATGGTTCGACGCTTCAGACACAGTCAAATGGCATCAAGACATCCAATTCTTCCCGCACACCAACTACAATGTGCTGACAATCGGCTGCTATCTGGCTGATACCGACATGGCCAACGGTCCACTGGCGGTGCTGAAAGACTCCCATAATGACCCGCTGTTCGACCAATATGACAGCGACGGCAAATGGACTGGCATGCTCTCAGACGAAGACGCCGCCGGATTGGATAAAAGCCGCATCGAATATCTGACCGGTCCGGCAGGGTCGATCACGATCCATAACGCGCGAACGCTGCATTATTCGCCCTCGTCCAAGTCCCCCGTCCCGCGGCCATTGCTGCTGAACTGCTACACATCGGCAGACGCGAAGCCCTATACGGCGCATCCCCAACCGACGCGGAACACCTACAAAATCGTGCGTGGCGAGCAGGCCCGCTGGGCCGCCCATGACCCGCGCCCATGCCAGCTTCCGCCGGATTGGTCAGGCGGCTACACGTCCATCTATTCGGCCCAAGCGGGTGAAGATAAGCCGTCTGAAGGCGGGATGATGTAGCGGCGAGGAGCGGGGACGGGCTGACCCGTCCCTATCTACTCAATCGTGGATTCAGCACGTCGCGCAACTGGTCGCCGACCAGATTGATGCTGACGATAGTGACGAGGAGCGCCAGGCCGGGGAAGACGCTGATCCAATATTTCCCAGTCAGCATATATTCAAAGCCATTGGCGATCAGCAGGCCAAGCGATGGCTCCGTCACTGGCAGGCCAATGCCGAGGAAGGACAGGGTCGCTTCCAGGCTGATGGCGCTGGCGGTCTGCACGGCGCCGACGACGATCAGCGGCGCCACGACATTGGGGAGCATATGGCGGAAGATGATGCGCGCGCGCCCAAGGCCAAGGCAGGTCGCGGCGGAAATATACTCTTTCTGCCGCTCCACCAGCGCTGTGCCGCGGACGGTACGGGCGTAATAGGCCCATTGCACCGCAACCAGTGCAATCATCGTTTTATCGACGCCCCGGCCAAGTGCGGCCAACAGCATGAGCGCGATCAAGATGGCCGGGAAGCTGAGTTGCAGATCGACAATGCGCATGATGAAAGCGTCGACACGGCCGCCGTAGAACGCAGCGAGCAGGCCAATAGCGGCCCCGATGCTCAGCGCGATCAAGCCGCTGATGACGCCAACGGTAAGACTGATGCGGAGCCCGTAGAATATGGCGCTCAACATATCCCGGCCCTGATCGTCCGTGCCGAGGAGATAGACTTTCTCACCCGTGAAATCGGTATCGCCGGGGGCGAGGCGCGCGTCGAGCACATCAATCTGGCCAAGATCATACGGGTTCTGTGGCGAGATCCACGGCGCAAAGAGCGCCACCAAAATGATCGCCGCCAGGACGATCAGTCCAACGACAGCAACCGGGCTATGACAAAACTGGCCAGCGAAACGCCGGAATGGATGCTCCGCCCTTTCCGGCGGCGCCGCTTCGATCGGAAGAGCCTCAATTTTGCTGTCCACGCTCATTTGCCGGCTCCGCCCAGCCGGACGCGAGGGTCCAGCAGGGAATATGTGAGGTCAACCAACAGGTTGATCGTGACGAACATCAGCACCGTCATCATCAAATAGGCGACGATGATCGGACGGTCGAGAACCTGGATTGACTCAATGATGAGCTTGCCCATGCCTGGCCAGGAGAACACGGTTTCCGTCACGACCGAGAAGGCGATCAAGGAGCCGAACTCCAGCCCCAGCACGGTGACGACCGGGATCATGATGTTTTTCAGGATATGCTTCAGGACGATGCGCTGCTCTGACATGCCCTTGGCGCGGGCGAATTTTACATAATCCTGCAGCGCGGCTTCTTTACAGCCCGCACGGGCGAGCCGCATCACCAGTGAGATATTGGTCAGCGCCAGATTGATCGCTGGCAACGCCAGATGGGTCAGGCCGTCCCAGGTGAGGAAACTTACCTGCACGCCAAACAGATCTGTCGTATCGCCGCGTCCGGTAGCGGGCAGCCAGCCGAGCATCACCGCAAACAGCATGATCATCATGATGCCGACCCAGAAAGTCGGCAAGCTGAAGCCCAGGATCGAGCCCGCCATCAGGGTTTTCGAAGCTTTGGATTCAGGCTTGAGGCCCGCATACATGCCGAGCGGTACGCCGAGCACCATAGAGAGAAAGAGTGAGGCGAAGGCCAGTTCAAGCGTCGCGGGCATGCGCTGGATAATCAGCTTCAGCGCCGGTTCGCCAAATACAAAAGATATGCCGAGATCGCCCTGTAAGGCGTTCTTCACAAAGTAGAAAAATTGCTCATGCAACGGCTTATCAAGGCCAAGCGCCTTAATGGCCCGCGCCATTTCTTCCTGATCGAATTCCGGGTTGATCAAAATATCAACCGGGTTGCCGATCACATTGACGCCAAAAAACACAATCGCCGCCATAACGGCGACGACCAGAGCAGCTTGAACTAGGCGTCTAAGCAAATAGGACCACATCGGATTGTTCCTGCGGTTCCGTTCATTCTAACGCATCGCGGGGCAGCCCCGCCGAGGGTCCCCTCGCCCCCCACAGGGGGGAATGGGATAGGGAGAGGGGGAGGCTTGCAGGATAGAAGAAATCGATCCTGCGTGTATCCCCCTGCTTTCTCCCTCTGGCAGACTTCCCCCCTCTCCCTGCCCTCTCCCCCCTGTGGGGGGGGCGAGGGTTCAAGAAAAAGGTGGTCAGTCCGCCGTCAGCGCTTACTGCTTCTTCAGCGAACGAAGCGAGGTGCGTTCGTCCGTGCGCGGCAGGTATTTCAGGCCTTTTGTGGTCGCCCACGTGTTGACCTGATAATGCAGCGGAATCACGGCCAGCTCGTTGATCGCGATTTCGGTTGCTTCAGCAAGCAGCGCAGCGCGCTTCTTGTCATCCACGGTAGCCAGCGCGTCTTCGATCAGCTTATCCGCTTTGGCGTTGGAGAAACGACCACGGTTTGATGCGCCGAAGCCCTGAGACTTGTCGTGCGTATGCACCAGGGATTTCAGCGGCGAGGACGCTTCGCCGGTGCCAGAACCCCAGCCAACCAGAATGAAGCTGTATTTCGGTTCGCCATTCGGACCGCCACGGGACGCAGAGCGGAAATAGACGCTCTTCGGCATGGTTTCGACCTGGGTCTTGATGCCGATACGGGTCAACATTTGCCCAATCGCCTGAGCGATTTTGGCGTCGTTGATGTAGCGGTCATTCGGACCGTGGATCGTCATGCCGAAGCCATTCGGATAGCCGGCTTCCGCCAGCAGTTCCTTAGCGCGTTTGGCGTTATAGGCCTGCGGCTTCAGGTTTTCGGACGTGCCGAAGAAGCCAGGCGGCAGCAGCTGACCCGCAGGGATTGCAACACCCTCCATCACGCGGGAAACAATGGCGTCCCGGTTGATGGCCATGGAGATCGCCTGACGGACGCGAAGATCCTTCAGCGGGTTTTTGCCATCCGTACCTGTGATGTAGGGGGAGTTATCCCGGAACCGGTCCATATGGAGGTAAATAACGCGGTTGGAAATGCCTTGCGCCAGCGTAATGCCGTCGGTCTTTTTCAGCGTTTCGATATCCGCCGTCGGCACATTGTCGATCATATCGACATCGCCGGAAAGCAGTGCGGCGACGCGCGTCGGGTTGGACTTGATCGGCTTCATGGTGACTTTGTCGAAAGCCGCCTTGGCGCCCCAATACTCATGGTTCTTGACGAGCACGATACGGTCGCTCGGCAGCCATTCAACGAACTTGTACGGGCCCGTGCCGACCATGGCGGGGCCAGCGTTGAACTCAGCCGTTTTCACGTCCGCGCCAACTTCGTTGGAGATAATGGAGACCGTGGAGAGGTCAACCGGCATCAACGGATAGGGGCGCTCCGTCGTGACTGTAATTGTGTAGTCATCGACTTTGGCGAAAGTCTTGCCCTTCAAATACGTGCCGAAGGAGGAGGGGCTGTTCGGCACATTCGGCGCACGCTCCGCCGTGAACATCACGTCATCGGCATTGAAATCCGAACCGTCATGGAATTTCACGCCTTTGCGCAGATTAAACTGCCACACAAGATCGCTAATTGGCTCCCAGGAAACCGCGAGGCCCGGCGTCAGGTTCTGGTTCTCATCCTGAATGATCAGCGCATCATAAATGTTGGACGAGAAGGAGTTATTCGGCCCGAGGTTATGATAATGCGGGTCCATCGCGGACGGCTCTGAATAGATGCCGATCTTCACTTCGTCCGCACGAGCGGCGCCCGCTGCGAGCAAAAGCGCTGCGCCCATCGCCGCGCCAAATTGTAGGGATCGCCTCATAGGGCCTGCCTCCGGTTGTTGAAATCGTCGAGGCGATAACGATAACGGCAAACGGGACAGAAGGCCAAGCGAATGATGTGCGGATGCGCCTAAAAAGCGCCGAACCCATATAAAAGCCCAAACCAGCAAAGGCCGTTCACAAAGAACGCGCTCAGAATGATCTCACGGTCATCCGCCCGCCGGTCGATAACGACGCAGATTTCTTCGTCCAATGCCTGTGATGTTGATGTCATCGACCGCTGCTCCTAGCGCTATTAAGGCGGGTTCTGGTCAACCGCCTTTATCGACCGCTATCATCGCCAACATCGCTGAACGCGCCCTTCGCGGTCAGCTGAAAGATTCGCCTGAAACTAAGGCGGTATTTGACCTAATTCCGGGCTTTGCAGAGGCGAGGCCTGGCTGAACACAAAGGATCGCGCTGATATGACCCGCCTGCCCCTCCCGGATGACGCCGACCTCTCGCCCCGCCAACAGGAGGTGATTGAGCTTGTGAAAAATGGCCCGCGCGGCGGCGTGCGCGGCCCCTTCGGCGCATGGATCAGAAGCCCGGAAATGGCGGTATTGGCGCAGGAACTGGGCGCACATGTACGCTACCGTTCCTGCCTCTCTGACCCCGTGCGTGAAATTGTGATCTGCCAAACGGCGCAGAGCCTGAAAGCGCAATATGAATGGTTCGCCCACTGCCGCATCGCGCTGGAAGCAGGGGTGGACGCTGCCGCGATGGAAGCGATTCGCACCGGCGCCAAGCCAACCACGCTACCTGCAGACCAAATGATGGCCTATGAAGCGGCGGAAGAAATCACCCGCACCAAACGCCTGTCTGACGCAACATACGCACGGGCGGTCGATGCATTTGGCGAGGAAGGCGTTGTCGAGATTGTTGCGGCTGTCGGCTACTACACGCTTGTCGGTCTAACGCTAAATGTCGCCGATGTGCCGCTGCCAGACGGCGAGCCCCTGCCGTTCCCGGAATAGCGGCCGCTAACGCTGATCCTCCAAGATCATCGCCGCCGCCTTCTCCGCAATCATGATGACGGGCGCGTTGGTGTTGCCGGATGTGAGCGTCGGCATGATGGAGGCATCCACGACACGGAGGCCCAAGAGCCCCCGCACCCGGAGCCTCGGATCCACGACCGCCATCTTGTCCCCGTCCGGCCCCATCCGCGCCGTGCCGACAGGATGAAATACCGTTGAGCCAAAGGCGCGGGCGACGCTCAGCAACTCGTCATCTGTTTCGGCGCCGGCGGCGGGCGCTAATTCTTGGCCAATGAATGGCACGAGGGCAGGCGCCGCTACGATGTCCCGCGTGATCCGCATGCCTGCGATCAGGCATTGCCGGTCAATCTCATCCGATAGGAAGTTCGGGCGGATGGCGGGCGGCGCGCGCCGGTCCGCAGACTTGATATGGATCGAGCCTCGGCTTTCCGGGCGGCTTTGGTTCGGCGCGAAGGTGATGCCTGGAAAATCGTCCAGGATGCGTTTCTTGACGTCCTTGAAGGACGCATGGGTAGCGCGGAGCTGCAAATCAGGGACTTCTAGTTCGGGCCGCGTCCGCACGAAGCCGTTCAACAACCCCGCCGGAAGCGCCAGAGCGCCCTTGCGGGTCAACGCATATTTCAGCACCTGGCCCGCCAGCGAAAGCCCACGCGTTTCCTCGTTCAGCGTGCGCATGCCCTGGACACGCCACACCATGCGGACCAGCAGATGGTCCCGGTAGTTTTCGCCAACGCCCATCAACCGGTGTTTCACCGGAATGCCTTGGTCGCCCAACACATCCTCCCGGCCAATGCCGGAAAGCTCCAGGATTTGCGGGGATTGGACAGCGCCAGCGGACAGCAGCACCTCCCGGCCCGCCTTGGCTTCCCGCATCTCGCCATTTTGTTCGAATGACACGCCAGTGACCTGGCTGCCCTCCAGCGTCAGTTCCGTCACATAGGCATGGGTTTCGATATGCAGGTTCGGGCGGGCCTTGGTTGGCTCCAAGAACGCTTTCGCTGTAGACCAGCGGCGGCCGTTTTTCTGGGTCACCTGATAGTAAGACCAACCTTCCTGGTCGCCGCTATTGTAATCAGGATTGCGCGGGTAGCCGCATTCCTCTGCCGCCTCGATCACCTTATCCAGCATCGGGTATGTCTGAGGGACATCCGCCACATTCAGCTCGCCGCCGCGCCCACGCCAGGGCGTTGCGTCCGTCGCACCCTCGCGATTTTCGGAGCGCACAAAATGCGGCAGCACATCATCCCAGGACCAGCCGCGATTGCCCATCTGCGCCCAGTCGTCATAGTCGCGCGCCTGCCCGCGCACATAGACCATGCCGTTAATCGAAGACGAGCCGCCAAGCGCCTTGCCGCGCGCGATCGGGATGATGCGGTTGTTCGTGTTCGGCTCCGGTTCGGTCTCAAAGCCCCAATTAAATTCAGGATTATTCAGGGTTTTGATGAAGCCCGCCGGGATATGGATTAGCGGATGGCTATCCTTCCCGCCAGCCTCCAACAACAGCACTTGAGTCTTCGGGTCTGCTGAAAGTCGGTTCGCTAGCACGCACCCGGCAGACCCAGCGCCAATGATGATGTAGTCGAAGGTTTGCATGAGATCAGCCTGTTCCGCCGACAGTAATGCGCCACATCAAGCGGCGGTGCTCCGGCCATTGATAGTCAAATGTCGCCTTATGCTGGACGGCGGCGTTGTCCCAGATCAACACATCACCTTTTTGCCAATCATGGAGATACCGGTATTCCGGTTTCTGGATTTCAGCGGCAAGGCGGGCGACGAGCGCCTCCGCCTCGGCGTCCGCCATACCAGAGACCGAGACGCATTCGCCCTCGCTGACATAGATCGCTGTCTTTCCCGTTATCGGATGCCTGCGGGCAACGGGATGGACGACATCCGGCTGTTGATCGCGAAGCGCGTTATCGCCAGCGCCCGTGCCAGTTTTCTTGCGCCTGCCTGATACCCGATGGACTGAAGTACGGTCCTGGATGAGCGCCTTCGCCCCGTCATCCAGCCCGGCATAGGCGGCCTCTGCACTCGCGAACCCCGTAGCGCCGAGGCCGCCGCCTGGCGTTTCCAGCGCATAGAGCAGCGTCGCGCGTGGCGGCGTCGCCGTGTAGGACATATCGGTATGCCATACGCGCCCGGCATCCGCATGGCCAATATCCCGGCCATCTTCCTTGATGTTTGAGACAAGCAGGATGTCCGGTTCATCCGGGTGGGCGTAATGCTTCAAGAAAATCCGGTCGACCGCGCCCAGGCGCCGCGCGAAGGCCAGATACTGCTCCGTCGTCAACGCTTGATCGCGGATGCACAATACGGACCGCGCATTAAACGCCGTCTCAAGCGCATCAAACGTCGCCGCGTTCATCGGCGCCGCAAGGTCGATCCCGGTCGCTTCAGCGCCAATACAAACGTCACTATTGGTGATTTCTAAGGGCATGGCGGCAGACTCCATCAAGCGTCTGCCGTCAATCAAACCGTATTTAGGTAAACACCGCCAGCACCGGCGCGTGGTCTGAAGGTTTCTCCCATCCGCGCGCCTCCTTGACCACGCTTGTCGCTTGCATGCGATCTGCGGCGGGGGATGTGGCCCAGATATGATCGAGGCGGCGGCCTTTATCGGCGGCGGCCCAATCGCGGCTGCGGTAGCTCCACCAGGAATACAGCGGCACGTCGGGGTCGATGGCTTCGCGCACCACGTCCCGCCATGCGCCTGCTTGCTGCACGCGGTCGAGCGCGTCCACCTCAATCGGTGTATGACTGACGACTTTCAGCAATTGCTTATGGGACCAGACGTCCGTCGGCAGCGGCGCAATATTCAAATCACCGACCAGGATCGCAGGGGCGGAATGGTCCTGCGCCGCACCCCAGGATTCCATTTCTGAAAGGAAATCCATTTTGTGGCGGAATTTATCATTCACATCCGGGTCTGGCTCGTCGCCGCCTGCGGGCACGTAGAAATTATGAACAGCCGTGCCGTCTTCCAATTTCACGCCGACATAGCGGCCATCCTGCTTGCCGCACCATTCAATCGGCTCCAGGCGTTCCAAGGGTTGGCGCGAAAGCGTTGCGACGCCGTTATAGCCTTTGAAACCCTGCACCTCGATATGCTCGAAGCCCATTTCCCGCAGTGCTTCAAACGGGAATTTATTTTCTTCGGCTTTGATTTCCTGCAGGCAAAGCACATCCGGCGCAGTCGCCGCGACCAGTGATTGGACGTGGTGAAGGCGGATGCGGACGGAATTAATGTTCCAGGTGATCAAGCGCATTTCGTTTCCAAATATAATTGCCGGAAACGCGACGGCGCCCGGCCATGGGGGGATGACCGGGCGCCGCTTATGCGGTCCTGCGGCTCAGCGAGGGGGGATGCGGAGCCGCCGTGACGCTTCCGCGCCATCGACCTTGCATTGTAAATGGGTTCGGGCCGAAAAGGTTTCAATGATTCTGCGATCACGAACACGCGACTGCGTTTGTGATCATCTCCAGCACGGCCTCGGGCCGTTCAAACGGCATCATATGGCTGGTCTGATCAATCCGCGCGAGGCTGCCTTTGGGGGCCTGTGCGGCAGACAAGGCCTGCACCCGGGTCGCCCAGCTTGGCGCGACGCCCTGGATGGTCGGATCGCTTTCCACAAACAATATCGGCCGTGTGCAGGCGCTGAGCGCCTTGAAGGTAGAGCAGTCCATGGTGGTGCGGTACACGGCGGCTTCCGCCGCTGGCTCACAGCGGAGGGTCCAGCCTTGGGTATTCGCCGGATCATTGTCTGGGCGCAGCGTGGCTTCCGTAAACGCTTCCAACATATCCGGTCGCCAGCGCGCGAAGGCGTCCCGGTCCGCCAGGCTGGCCGCGAAAGCTTCGGGCGCAGGCAAGTGGCGTTTGCGCTTGGTCGCTCGACGGGACAGCACCTCGCCCAAGACGCCAGCGGCGGCATGGAGCGCATGGTCCGGCGTCGGCGCCATCGGCGGCTCAAACATTGTCATCGTCTGAAACGGCGCATGGCCAAGCGCGCCCGCGAGCCGGAGCGTCGCCAAACAGGACGCCGAGTGGCCAGCAAAGTGCAACGGCCAGCGGAAACTTCGGCGACGGATGGCGTCTATGACAGCGAGGAAATCAAGCGCCAGGCAATCGGTCGTCATGATGGCGTCATAGTCGCCGTCAGGGTCGCTGACCGGGTCTTCTGATCCACCGTGGCAGCGCATGTCATAGGCGTAGACATCCAGGTCTTCGGCGAGTTCGTTCAAGATTGGCGTGTAAGCGCCTGCCGAAAACCCATTGGCATGGCCCCAGACCAAGCTTGGCCGGCCGCCCGTGTTGCTCCGCCAGCCATAACAGCGAATGCCGACGCCGCCCTGGCCCTCAACCACCCAATCTTCCGCAATATCGCTTGGCACGGAGGGCGCGCGTTTACTCTCAACCACGATCAACCCTACTCCGCCGCTACAGCCATATGGCCCTGACGGGATGCGTAATTCCGGACGGCCTCGCCAAAAGCTTCGAACAATTGCCGGGACGGCTCATCCTTCTTGAAGACCGCCTCCGGATGCCATTGCACGCCAAGCACCCAGCCCGGCGCATCGGGCGCGGAAAGGCCTTCGATGCAGCCATCCTCCGCCGTCGCCTCAACAATCATACCGGGGGCCGGTTTGGCGACCGCTTGGGCATGGAGCGAGTTCACCATGACGCTATCGGTCCCGAATATTTGGCGGAGCTTCCCATTGCCCGCGACCCTTACGGAATGCACGATATCGCCCCGCTGCTCCGGCGGTTTTGCACGATCGGCCCGGTGATCATCCTTGCCCGGAAGCAAATGAACGAACTGATGCAACGTGCCGCCAAGCGCCACGTTTAATTCCTGCATGCCCCGGCATATGGCGAATACCGGGATACCGCGTTCTACTGCGGCCCGGATCATGGGCAGGGTCGTGGCGTCGCGCTGCGCATCCAACGTGATTTCGGGTGCTGCAAGCTCGTCGCCATAATATCCGGGATCAACGTTTGAGGGGCTGCCGGTCAGCATCAAGCCGGAGATATGGTCCAGGAGCGGACTTGGATCAGCCCGTTGGCCTATTGACGGCATGATGATGGGAAAGCAGCCGGAATGCGCCGCGACCGCATCCAGGTTCCGCTGGTTCGTCGCGTGAAACTGATGCGCCATGATTTGTTTGACGCAAGCGGAGATGGCGACAATCGGCGTCGACGGAGAGGCAGGCATAAACGGTCCGTTTCGTCAGGTGCAGACGGGGTTATAACACAGGCTGAACGGAATTCCCGTCAGCTGCACGATATTATGGCGGAGAGAGATTAAGGCCGCCCACCCGAAATCCTCAAATAGGCCCCCGCAACGTATGACGCCTTGGCGGAGAGCAACCACACAATGCCTTCGGCCACTTCCTCCGCCTCGCCGACCCGGCCAAGCGGGATGGAGGGACCGGCGCGCTCAAGCTTGTCTTGCGGCGGCATATCAGTTGCCGTGAGGCCGGGGGAAACCGTGTTCACGCGAATACCCGCCGGGCCGAACTCCTGCGAGAGGCCAATCGTCAAAGAGTTCACCGCACCCTTGGACGCGGCATAGAGAATGTTTTCATTCGCCCCGCCTTGCAGCGCGCTGCCGGACGAAACGTTGATAATACCGCCGCCCTTGCCGCCATGCTTGGTCGACATCCGTTGCACTGCCTGCTGGGCGCAAAGCATGTAGCCCGTGACATTGACCGTCATCACATGCTGGATATCCGCCGCCGTCACCGCCCCAAACGGACCGCGCGGGCCAACGACGCCCGCGTTGTTCACCAGCGCATCGAGCTTGCCCCATTCAGCGTCCACCGCTTCAAACATTCGGATCACATCGGCTTCAACGCCGGTATCGGCCTGGATGATCATGGCCGCGCCGCCCGCGGCCTCAACGGCTTTGGCCGTCGCTTCCGCCGCCGCTTTATCGGCCCGGTAGTTGATCGCCACCGCCCAGCCTTCCGCTGCCAGCAGTTTCGC
Source organism: Alphaproteobacteria bacterium (assembly GCA_038102935.1). Lineage (GTDB taxonomy): Bacteria > Pseudomonadota > Alphaproteobacteria > Bin95 > Bin95 > VMCJ01. The sequence goes on from JAYNYG010000003.1 coordinate 56,276, forward strand.
TGCAGCGGCGCCAATGCCCCGACTGCCGCCTGTAATCAGCGCTACGTTCCTGTCCATATCTGTCACAGCTTCCGTTCCGTTCATCCGGTTGTAGGAGGATCATAAGCATCAGAAGCCCTGTCGTCACACATACGTGACCTTCAAATGCCGGATTGCCTTGCGCCGCAGCGCGCAGACGGGCAAAACTGCGCGCGATTGTTTTCCTTAGAACAGGGCTTTTCGGTATGCGGATGCTTCATGTGATTGTCAGCGCGGTTGTCGGCGGCGCGATTGGGTTCGCCGCCAGCCACACGGTGAGCCAGCGCGATGACCCGGCGCCCTTGGTGGCGGCGGCTGTCGACAAAGCCGTGAAGCAGGCAGTGAATGAGCGGATGGCGGCGCTTGGCGTCGAGACTGCAGCGGATATCGACGGCAAGATCTCCGGTGGCGTCGCACAGTTCCTAACGGACCAGCCGGAAGCTGTGGTGGCCGCGCTTGAGGCCTATCAAGCGCAAGAACAGGCCAAAGAAGCACAGAAACTCAAAGACGCTGTCCGCAATCTCAGCAGCGCGTTGACAGAACAAGCGGCTGACCCAGTGTTCGGCGCGGATACCGCCAGCGCTGACATCACCGTCGTCGAGTTCTTTGATTACCGCTGCGGCTATTGCAAACGCGCCCTCGATAGCGTGATAGCGCTGGCGGATGAGGATAAGAAAGTCCGCGTCGTATTGAAAGAATTCCCGATCCTTGGGCCAGAATCCGTAACGGCGTCCCGCGTTTCACTGGCGGCGAATGCGATTGACCCGAAGCTGCACTTCCCGCTGCATGAAGCGCTGATGCGCCATCGCGGCTCGTTCGACGAAACCACGCTGCTCGGCCTCGCCGCCGCAGCTGGATATGATCCCTTGATCGTCGCAGAGAAAATGAAATCCAACGAGGTCAGCGCCCATATCCGCCACACCTATGAAACGGCGGAAGCGCTTGGCATTCGCGGCACGCCGGCGTTTGTCATCGGCGAAGAAATCATTCCGGGCGCTGTCTCCAAATCCGCCATGCATGACGCCGTGAAGGCCGCCCGCGCTGGCTAACCGGCGCCTTAATGCGCGACAGCCGCTGCGCCATGTTCATCCACCAGCGCGCCGGTGGTGAATCTGTCTAAGGCGAAAGGCGCGTTCAGGGCATGCGGCGCGTCATGGGCGATGGTGTGGGCGAGCGTCCAGCCGGATGACGGCGTCGCCTTGAAACCGCCCGTTCCCCAACCGCAATTGATATAGAGACCCGGCACTGGCGTTGCGCCAATAATAGGCGACGCATCCGGGCAGACATCGACGATCCCGGCCCAAGTGCGCATGACGCGGAGGCGGCTGAACATCGGGAAAAGCTCGATCGCGCAGGCCATTTGGTCTTCGATCACATGAAAGGCGCCGCGCTGGGTATAGCTTGTATGCGCGTCGATCCCGGCGCCCATCACCAGCTCGCCCTTGTCTGATTGACTGACATAGACATGCACCTGGTTGGACATGACCACGCAGTCTAGTAGCGGCTTCAGCGGCTCGGACACCAGCGCCTGCAGCGGATGACTTTCGATGGGCAAGCGGAACCCGGCCATATCCGCGAGCACGCTGGAATGTCCGGCGGCGACAAATGCTCCTTTGTCCGCCTTAATGATCCCACGCGTTGTTTCAACGCCTTCGAACGCGCCATCAGCGCCGCGCAGGATGCTGGTTACTTCCGCGTTTTCAATGATATCAACGCCGAGCCTGTCCGCCGCCCGGGCATAACCCCATACAACTGCATCATGGCGCGCTGTCCCGGCACGGCGTTGTAGGGTGGCGCCGAGAACCGGCCAGCGCTTCTTGGCGGAAATGTCAATCAGCGGGCAGAAATCTTGCACGCCTTCAGGGTCCAGCCATTCCGCATCGACGCCGTTCAACTGGTTGGCGTTTACGCGGCGGATGCTCTCCCGCACGTCATGCAGCGTATGCGCCAAGTTCAGAACGCCGCGCTGGCTGAACATGACGTTGACGTTGAGGTCTTCGCTGAGCCCTTCCCAAAGCTTCAAGCCATGCTCATAGATCGCCGCACTTTCGTCCCAGAGATAATTAGAGCGGACGATTGTCGTGTTGCGCCCAGCGTTGCCGCCGCCAATCCAGCCTTTTTCGACTACGGCGACATTCGTAATCCCGTGCAGCTTGGCGAGGTAATACGCCGTCGCCAGCCCATGCCCGCCGCCGCCGACGACGATGACGTCATAGCGCTTCTTTGGTTCAGGATTGCGCCGCCAGGGCTTCCAGCCGGTATTGCCGCCCAGCGCCTCTTTGAAGACGCGCCAGGCGGAAAACTGGTCGCTCGTCATCGCAGGCTAATACCCGGCCTAGAAGAACTGGTTCGGCAGATATGTGGCGACGCCTGGGAAGGCGATCAGGATGCCGATCATCACCAGCATGGCGATGACAAACGGAACAGCTCCGATTGCGACGTCGTTAAATTTGCCCCCACGCGCCCGAATGCCTTGCACCACATAGAGGTTAACGCCAATTGGCGGCGTTATCAGCGCCGCTTCCATCAACAGCGTGATCAGAATGCCAAACCAGACATCGGAGAACTCCGCGACATTCAGGCTCATCACGATGGGGAACACGACAGGGACCGTGGTGAGCATCATGGACAGCGTTTCCATGAACATGCCCAGGATCAGATAGAACACGACGATCAGCAGGATCGTTTCAACCGGCGTCAACCCAAGTTCCGCGATGAAGTTCAGCATCGCCTGGGTGATGCCCATGAAGCCCAGCACGAAGTTCAGGAAGATGGCGGCGAACACGATCAGCATGATCATCGCCGTCGTGCGCAGGGTGCCTTCGAAGGACTCGACAAACATCTTCGGCGCCAGAACGCCTTTTTTCATGCCAAACCCGATCGCGCACAGCACGACCAATACGCCAAACATAATCCGCGTGACATCTGACGCGGGTGCATAAATCATGAAGGCCGTCAGCGGGAAGACGAACAGCGCGATCGTCAGCCAAAACGGGAAGCTCCGAGCTTTGCGAACGCCGGTGAATACCGCCAGGAAGGCCAGAATGCCAAGTGCCGCATAGGCGACATTCAGCCCCATGAACATGCAGCCAATGGCGGCGCCAAAGCCGACGCCAATGGGCAGCAGATCAATCGGTTTTTCAATCGGCGCCTGGAAGTTATGCCACGCGGCCAAGCCAATGGCGAAGACAACGCCAACCGCCGCTGCTTCCGTTGGCGTAGCGACGCCCGCGTAAATCGAGCCGACGACGACGGCGAATAGCAGCACCGGCGGCAGCAAATCCGGCAATGTGCGAATGCGCTCGCCCCAGGTGGTGCGCACCGGGTCGCCGCCCCAGCTCTTGCGATAAAGGCAGGCGAAGATGATGACGGCCATGAATAAGAAAGCCAGCATCAGGCCAGGGAAAATACCGGCCAGATACAGCTCCGGCACCGAGGTATCGGTCAACAAGCCATAGAGAATAAGGTTGATTGACGGCGGCACCAGGATGCCAAGCGTGCCGCCTGCGGCCAGGGAGCCCAAGAACAGGCTTTCGTTATATTTCCGCTTTTCGATCTCCGGATAGGCCACTGTACCGACTGTCGCCGCCGTCGCAACGCTGGAGCCGGAGGAGGCTGCGAAAATCGTGCAGGAGCCAATATTGGCATGCATCAATCCGCCTGGCAGCCAGGACAGCCACTGGATCACAGCGCCATACATGCGCCGCGCGATACCCGCACGCAGCATGATCTCGCCCAAGAGAATGAACATCGGCACAGCCACAAGGATAAACTCCTTGCTTTTGTCCCAGACGATTTCGCCGATGCCGAAGGTGAGGCGGCCATCCATGGCGATTTCATCGAGCACGAAGCTCAAAATACCGAGAACAGCGGCGACCGGCACGGCCGCGGTCACAAGGATCAGCAGTCCTAGGAGAATCCATACAGCCATGGGATCAGACCTCCCGCCCAGCGGCGGCTTCTTCCATGACGTCTACGCCATGGGTTTCTTCTTCAATGACGTCAGCAATCGATGGAATGCCGGCGATCCGCCCGACCAGGTCCCAGTTGCGCTGCAGAAGCGCCACCAAGGAATAAAGGGTCACGAAGATCAGCATCGCAAAGAACAGCACCAGTCCGGCCATCCAGAAGAATTGCGGTATCCATTGCGGCGTCTCAAGCGTGGTGATTGACACCGAATTCAGTTCCCAACTTTCCAGGAAGGCAAGGACGCCAGCTTCAGTCATAAACCACATATAGTACATAAGCAGTGCGAGCCCGATGACATCCAGCGTGGCCCGCAAGGCCTGCGGCATCATGTTGTAGAAGGCGTCAATCCGCACATTTGATCGATGCAAGAGACAATAGGAATAGGCCATCGTGGTTGAGGCCGAAAACACATAGCCTGAAAGTTCGTCAGACCCGCTCATCGTAATGCCGATGAACTTACGGCTTATCACGTCTACTGTGACGATAATGGCGGAGATCAAAAGGGCGCCGCCGCCAAGCCAAACCAGCCATCGCGAAAGCTCTTTAAGCGCGTGATGAATTTTAGCGAAGGTTTCCATAGCTGAAATCCAAGAATTGCCGCAAAAAATGTTGTGTCAGATGGAAACCGGGCGCCGCGATATTTGCGGCGCCCGGGTCCAAGTCAGGTCGTCAAGACGGCCTTAGAGGGAAGCTTTCAGGCCGGAAAGCTTGCCGACTGTTGCATTCCACTCATCGATGCAGGTCTGCGTGCCGCAGCGCTTAGCCCAGCGCTTCACGACAACGTTCTCAGCAACGTCTTTAAGCGTCTCTTTGTCCGCAGCATTTGGCTCGATCGGGGTCATGTTGCCCGGCTCACCAATGTCGCAAGGACCCTGCGCGTTGCAGTTCATGCCGCGTGCGTCGTTGGCGCGGGTCGCAACCCACATAGCTTCTGTGAGCGGCTGCATTTGACCCATGATCGCGGCCTGGCCTTCGCTGTCGAGGCTATTCCAGGTCTTGTTGTTCATGGCCAGGAACGAGGATGCATAACCGAGACGCACACGAACGTTATGCGTCACAACCTGCCACCATTTAGCATTATACGCAGGCATGGTGCCGGTGATGCCACAATCCGCGACGCCCTTTTGCAGAGCAGGCACGACTTCCGCGAACGCAATGGTCACAGCGGAGGCGTTGATGCCTTCGATGAAATCACCCAAGGTCGTGGAATAGGTGCGGATTTTCTTGCCGGCGAGGTCGGCGAGGGAAACGTTCGTGTTGGAACGGTCGCCCAAGTTGCACCACATCTGCTGGCTCGGCCATGCATAAAGCATAAGGAGCTTCGCGTTGTACTTCTGTGCGAACTCGCGCTTGATGATCGGCTCATAGGATTCAAGCGCCTTACGATAGACGTTGATATCCTGGATGACGCCGGCCAAGTCAGCGCCTTCAATGGCAGGGCTGTCTTGCGCCACATATGTGGTCACGCCGTGAACCGCATCATAGGTGCCGAGTTTCAGCAGCTTCATGATTTCGAAGCCAGACAGGCCGACTTCGGTCTGCGATTTTGCATTTGCGGTATACGCGCCGTTGGTGACTTTCGGCAGGGTCTCGTTCCAGAACGGGCCTTCACGTTCTTTCCAGTGATCCAGGAAGCCCCAGGTGCCTACAACCGTGAACTTCTTCGGTTTGATGTCAGCGCTGGCGGCGCCAGCCCCGAATGCCAAGCCGGCGGCAATCGCGCCAGCGAGGGCAAATTTAAGTGATTTCATAGTAACTTACCTCCTGTTCAAAGTGACGCCCCATCCATCTGGGAGCGCATTGATTAGCGCTTCTCGAGAGGCGCCCTCACGCGGACCAGCGCATGCTGACCGCATCGCTAGCCTGATCGCCAATAAGCATGGCGCCAGGCGTATGCGTTATGCAAATCGGCGGTTTCGCCGTTTGCAAAACCAGTTGCGGCGTGACCCCACACGCCCAGAACACCGGAATTTCCCCGGGCCTGATTTCCACCGGATCATCCCAATCCGGCTTCATAATGTCTTTGATGCCGATCTCGGCCGGGTCGCCAAAGTGCAGCGGCGCGCCATGGGCCGCTGGGAACCGGGACGTGATCTCAACCGCGCGCAATGCGTTTTTCGGCGTCATAGGCCGCATGGAGACGACGGTGTTTCCTTGGAACGGCCCAACCGGACGGCAGGCGATGTTCGTCGCGTACATTGGCACACAGGCATTTTCTTCGTGATGGCGGAGCGGCACGCCCGCTTTCAACAACGCATCTTCGAAGCTGTAGGAACAGCCGAGTACGAAGCCGACATAGTCATCCTGCCATAGATCGCTCAAGTCCGAGACTTGGGCGTCCAGTTCGCCATGACGGTAGACATTATATTGCGGCGCATCCGTGCGGATATCTACATCCGCCCCGATATCCGGCAGCATCGGATCGCCCGGCGCTGTCATCGCGACGACGGGGCATGGCTTTGGATTGCGGTGACAGAAGATCGCGAACTCGAGCGCTAAATCCTTCGGCAGGATCGCTAGATTTCCTTGAAGCCGACCGAGGGCCATGCCCGCAGTGTGTCCTGTATGCACGCCCGCACGGATCAAACGCCGGGCCGCTAGGGGCGATATGCGCGGATCATCCGTCCCATCGCGCATGAGTGGCTGCACTTGATCAGAACGTTCAGCGCCGGTGTTGGCAGGCGTCATCGCTGTCTCGTATGCTGTGGATACGTGTTAACCTATCGAGCATGCCGTGAATTTTGCGGATAAGCAACCATCACCAATGAAATTTTCGAACACCAGGAGCTTAAAAAATGGGCGAAACCGTCGGATTTATTGGGCTGGGCGCAATGGGCGCTCCTATGGCGCGCCGGTTGATTGGCGCCGGCTACACTGTCATCGCGTGTGACGCGAACTCGGCGGCCCTTGAAGCCATCGTCAACTCCGGCGCAGAGGCCGCAGCCAGCGCAGCCGCGCTCGCAAGCCAAGTCGAGACGATTTTCGTCAGCCTGCCGACGCCCGCCGTGGTGCAGTCTGTCGCTGCCGAAGTGGCAGACGGGGGCAAAACCAAGCTCTTCATCGATCTCTCCACGACAGGCCCGCGCGTTGCCCAAGACGTGGGCGCCATGCTGAATAAAAATGGCGTGGAGATGCTGGATTCACCGGTTTCTGGCGGCGTTGGCGGGGCTGAGAAAGGCACGCTGGCGGTTATGGTCTCCGGGCCGGAAGCGCAATGGGAGCGCTGGAAGCCCGCACTGGAAGCCATCGGCCATAACGCTTTCTTTGTCGGCGAGGGTCAGGGCCAGGGTCAAATGATGAAGCTCATCAACAATATGCTGAGCGCCACCGCCATGGTCGCCAGCGCTGAGGCCTTCGCCCTCGGCGCCAAAGCAGGCCTGGACCCGGACATTATGGTGCAGGTGATCAACGCTGGCTCCGGCGCCAATACCGCCGTCCGCGACAAATTCCCCAAATCCATCCTGACGCGGACCTTCGACTACGGCTTCCGAACCGAGCTCATGTACAAAGACGTCCGCCTATGCCTCGAAGAAGCCGAGGCGCTGGGTTCCCCCATGTGGGTCGGCCAGCCCGTAAAACAGTGGTGGTCCCTCGCCCTCTCCCGTGGCGGCGTCCAAGAAGACTTCTCCCACATCATGCGCTACGTCGAAGAACAGGCGGGCGTCGAAGTCCGCAGCCGCAAGAACGACCCGAAGCCGGATTAGCGCTTACCCACTCATCGTCAGGCCGCCGGAGACGCTCAGCACCTGGCCGGTGACGTAGTTGGCGCGGGGGCTGGCGAAATACAGAATTCCGTCGGCGACGTCTTGGGGAGTTGCGAGGCGGCGGAAGGGGATGGCGCGGAGGAGGGCTTCTTTGATGCGTTCGCTCTGGCCTTCAAACAAAGGCGTGTCGGTCGGGCCGGGGCAGACGACGTTGACGCAAATATTATGACGCGCCATTTCGCGCGCCAGGGACTTTGAAAACGCCATGACGCCGCCCTTGGCGCCCGCATAAACCGTTTCGCCCATGGAGCCGACGCGGCCGGCATCGCTGGAAACGTTGACGATTTTGGCGCCGGCGCCCGATTCCATCATCGGCTTCACAAAGGCTTGGCAAACGCGGACCTGGCCCAAATAATTGAGCTGCACAATCTTCTCAATGAACTCTGGCGAGTTCTCGACGAACGGTTCCGTTCGATCCCACCCAGCGACATTCACCAGGATATTCATGGCGCCGTGGCGGCCCGTCACGTCATCGCAACAGGCGAGGATGGCTGCGGGATCGGTCACGTCGAGCGCCACAAATTCACCGCCGCCTTTCTGGCCGCCAAGCTCCGCCGTGACCTCGTCTGCTTTGTCGGCAGCGATATCGCAGGCGATGACATAGGCCCCGGCCTCGCTCAAGGTATTCGCGGTCGCGCGGCCAATGCCGGATGCGGCGCCGGTGACGAAGGCCTTCTGGCCGGTCAAATCAATCATGTGATGTCTCGCTTATTCGCTGGCTTATTCGGATGTGTCGGCGTCAATGCTACCCAGATCATGGCTAGGCTTCCAGCGGGTTGGCCAGGGATCGCCCTGGTCCGCGAGCGCAGCCGCAACGCTTTCCGCCTCTACGCGGATTTGCGCATCCTCCGCGAACACCAGATCGAGCCCGCCATCCACAGGGCGGAGGCTCATGAAAGAGAGCATGCGGTCCCGGTCTTTAAGGTCGTACCCCCGCGAGCGCACACGCCCCACGCCATCAAGCGAAAGGACGGAATGGATGCGGTAATAAACAAGGTCGCCGCCAGAATCCTCGCCGCCCTGCTCCCACATAAACCGGTTGAAGGCGATTAGCAGCCGCTGCTCATCCTTGAGCCAGGCGATATCACCAACGGGCGCCAGCGCATCCTGCAAGCACGCGCTCATAACAGTGAGGTCCTCCGCATCCTTCGCCAGGAGCTTCAACGGCACGGGCTCGATTGTGGGTCCGCCTTTGGCCATCACCCGCGCTCCCGCACAATCTCGGCCCCGCAGGCGTTCAGCTTAGCCTCCACCCGCTCATAGCCGCGATCCAAGTGATAGATGCGGTTGACGAGCGTTTCGCCTTCCGCCGCCAAGCCCGCCAGCACGAGGCTGACAGAGGCCCGCAAATCCGTCGCCATAACGGGCGCGCCCTTCAGCCGTTCGACGCCCCGGATCATGGCGGACGATCCATGCACGTTGATATTCGCCCCCATCCGCGTCAATTCCGGCACATGCATAAAACGGTTCTCGAAGATGGTTTCCGTCACCATAGACGCACCCTTGGCCGTCGCCATGGCGGCCATGAACTGCGCTTGCAAATCCGTCGGGAAGCCAGGGAACGGCTCCGTCATCATGTCGACGCCTTCGAGCGGGCCGTTGGCGCGGGCGACGCGGAAGCCGTTCTCCGTCTCGGTGAACGCCACGCCGGCATCCTCCATCACGGAGACTGCGGCGGCGATCAAGTCCATCTGGCCGCCGATCAATTCCACATCGCCGCCGGTCAACGCCGCCGCCATGGCGAAGGTGCCGGTTTCAATCCGGTCCGGGACAACGGAATGGGTTGCGTGATGCAGGCTGGGAACGCCGGTGATGCGCAATGTATCCGTGCCAACGCCTTCAATCTTTGCGCCCATGGCGATCAGGCAATGGGCGAGATCAGTGATTTCGGGTTCGCGGGCTGCGTTGATCAGAATACTTTCGCCGTCGGCCAAGCTCGCCGCCATCATCGCGTTTTCGGTGGCGCCGACGGACACCATGGGAAAAGCGACGCGGCCGCCCTGCAAGCCGTTCGGCGCTTTCGCCTGGATGTAGCCGGATTCTAGAATGATTTCGGCGCCCATTTCTTCCAGCGCCATCAAATGCAGATCGACCGGTCGGTTACCAATGGCGCAGCCGCCGGGCAGAGACACCGTCGCCTCGCCGGCCCGCGCCACAAGCGGTCCCAGCACCAACACAGACGCCCGCATTTTTCGCACGACATCATAGGGCGCTTCGGTGCTGGTCAGCGTCTTCGCTTGAATTTTGGCCGCGCCCGGCGTGCGGGCGACATCTGCGCCCAAGCCCTCCAGCAGTTCGGACATTGAAGCGATATCCGCCAGGTCCGGCAAGTTTTCCAGCGTCAAGCCATCGGCGGACAGAAGCCCCGCGGCCATGAGCGGCAAGGCGGCGTTTTTGGCGCCGCTGATCTTAATTTCGCCATGGAGCGGCGCGCCGCCCCGAATGCGCAGACGGTCCATCAGCGGGCCCTCAAAGCTTCGGCAGCGTTACGCCGCGCTGGCCCATATATTTGCCGGCGCGGTCTGCATATGACGTTTCGCATTCGCTTTCAGCGCGCAAAAACAGGAACTGGCAAGCGCCTTCATTCGCGTAGACTTTGGCGGGCAGCGGCGTCGTATTGGAGAATTCCAGCGTCACATGGCCTTCCCATTCCGGCTCCAGCGGCGTGACATTCACGATGATGCCGCAGCGGGCATAGGTGGATTTGCCCAAGCAGATCACCAGCACATCGCGCGGAATGCGGAAATATTCGACCGTGCGGGCGAGTGCGAAAGAATTCGGCGGGATGATGCAAACATCCGTATCCCGCTCGACAAAACTTTGATCAGAAAAGGCTTTCGGATCCACCGTGACGGAATCCACGTTGGTGAACACCCGGAATTCCGGCGCGACCCGCGCGTCATAGCCATAGGATGAGCAGCCATAGGAGATGACGCCATCCCGTTTCAAGCCGTCATGATACGGCTCGATCATCCCTTTGGTCTCCGCCATCTCGCGGATCCATGTATCCGGCAACACGCCCATATTTCGTCTCCACCTGCTGCCAGCACACGCCAAATGGCAGCCGCCCAAATGCAACAGATTGTTTCTATCGAACCCAACGGCGCCCCTCAAGCGGCGCGGCTGGGGAGAAGTTGGGGCGGTGTGCCGAATGCGCGCCGCCTACCCCAGTTCCATCGTCGTAATGCCGAAGGTTTCCTGGGTCGGCAATGCAGGCTCAGGGCCTTTATACATTCGCGGCGCGCCGAAGCTTGGTTTGAGACCGAGGCGGGCGACCAGGGCTGTCGCAGCCTGGTTCCGTGCTGGAGCGTCGATGGCGATGGGGGCGGCTGGCGGAATGTCATTGCAGAGCGCTTTTACGAGGGCGTCTGCTGTGGCTTCTGTTTCAGCGAAGAGCGGGCCGATCTTATAGCCTTCCCGGCATTGACGGATGGCGCCGTATCCAACGATTTCTCCGCTGTTGAGAGCCACCTTCGTATGCCGTCGCGTTTCGGCTGAGGGCAGCGTCCAGGCGTGGATGAACGCAGCGCGCGGGCCTGGGTAGAAGCGCGCGTCATAGCCAGTGAGCGCATTCAGCATGTCAGGCCCTAAGTCGCGGATGTCGTCCCCACTCGCTTCGGATAGGCGCGGGATGCCGGAATAGCGGACGGTTTCATCCGCCAGCACAAAGCCGGATTTCTTGTAGTTTTCCTGCTGGTCTGGAACGCCGTCTAGGCCAATGATTCGATTTCCCAGATGCGCCATCCCGGCATTCCAGATGGCGATGCCCGCGCCCGTCCCGCGCTGGTCTGGTCGCACGATATAGAAACCCAGAAAGCCATAGTCCGGCCCGTAGCGGACGACGGAAATTGACGCGACCGGCGCGCCGTTCCGCCAGCCCATCAGGAAGCCTTCAGGGTCCGCCGCAAAAAAGGCCGCCAGATCATCCAGCCCTGGGTTCCAGCCTTCCGCCGCCGCCCAATCAACGGCGGTTTGGTATTCGGCGCGGCTGGCGGGGCGGATGATCAGGTCGTCGGCCATACCGTTAAGAGCCGTTAAAATCGCCCGTGCGTTTTTCGCGCCAGGCGGAAATCGCCTCCACATGATCATCCGACAGGCGCGCCAACGTCATGTGGGACGAGACCATGTCGAGGCTGGAGCGGAGGTCCATCATCTGGTTCTGTTGCACCAAGCGCTTGATCAGGCGAACAGAAATCGGCGCGCCCGCCGCGATCATGGCGGCGATGGCCAGAACCTCGTCCAACATCTTGTCGTCATCGAACACATCGCAGACGAGGCCAATATCCTTGGCTTCATCGGCATTCAGGAATTTGGAAGTCCAAAGCAACTCCAGCGCCTTTTGCACGCCGACGATCCGCGGCAAGAACCAGCAGGCCCCATTGCCCGGCACCAGCCCCATGCGCACATAGGTCTCCGCGAAGCGGGCGGATTTGGCGGCATAGCGGAGGTCTGCATGCAAGGCCATATCCATGCCTGCGCCCACGGCGACGCCATTCACTGCCGCGATCACGGGCTTATCCAGCATCTGGACGGCTTGTGGGATTTTCTGGATGCGGTCCCAGAGGCCGGATTTCACATCCTTGGTGCGCGGCACGGCGCCCGCGCCCATGCCGCCCGTATCGCCGCCAGAACAGAAGCCTTTGCCCGCGCCCGTCACCACGACAGCCCGCACATCATCCCGCTCGCCGCATTCCTGCAGGCGGGCCAGATAGGCGTCCAGCATGTCATTGGAGAAGGCGTTCAGCTTCTCAGGATTGTTAAACGTAATCAGCGCCACTTTGTCGTCGCGCACTTCAAATTGCAGTTTTTCGGTCATCATTCTCTCCGTTGTAATTTTTTAGACGCCCGGCCAATCGGGCTTTCGTTTTTCGTTGAAGGCGGCGATGCCTTCTGTTGCGTCTTCTGATGTGCCCATGAGGCCGCCGTTGCTTTCGGCCAGAACCAGGGCCTGATGCATCGACATGTCCTGCATGGCTTTATAGACGTACAACCCCCGGCGGACGGCGGCGGGGCTGCTTTTCAGGATCCGGTCGACCAGCCAATCCGTCTTGGCGTCCAGCTCCGCGCCTGGCACGACGTGGTTCACCAAACCCGCATCCATGGCCTCTTGGGCGGTCATCGGTTCGCCGGTCACCATGAGTTCAAGCAGTTTGCGCTTTGGCATCAGGCGCATCAGCTGCGTCATAATCATCATAGGCCATACGCCGATCCGGGTTTCTGGCGCGCCGAATTTCGCGGCGTCCGTCGTCACCGCCATATCGCACATGGCGACGAGGCCAAGTCCGCCGGCGACCGCATGGCCGTTGACCCGCGCGACCATGGGGATTGGGCAGCGGTCAACCAGGCGGAACAGATCGCCCATCTGCTGCGCTGGGTCGGTGTGGTCGATCTGGAAGGGCCGATCGTCCCCTGTGCGTTTTAAGTCTGCGCCCGCGCAGAAGGCCTTGTCGCCAATGCCTGTCAGCACGATCACCCGCACATCCGGCATCGCCGCCATGGCTTGGTTGATCCCGGCCATCATGCCGTCGATCACGGCGTCGTTGATGGAGTTACGCCGTTCCTCGCGGTTGATGGTCATAGTGAGAACGGGGCCGTCCCGCTCAATCAGAAGCTCGCTCATTTGTGATGATCCGCCGTTTCGCCTGTCGCCTGGTCAGCCTATGCTGCCTGTGAACGGCCCGAACCGTAAAGAGGGAGCTCTTATGCTGCGCTTTATCGCCTGCCTCGCCATCCTGACCATCGCGCATATCGCAATGCCCGCCGCCGCCGATCCGCCGCGCTGGGCCATCGACCATGCCAAAAGCCATCTGCATTTTATTTCGACATGGCAGAATGCGCCGATCAAAGGCGTATTCAAGACCTGGCGCGGCGATATCCGCTTCGACCCGGCTGATCTTGCCGCGAGCAAGGTCGCCATCGAGATCGAAACCGCCAGCCTGGATACGGCCTATAAGGATAGGGACGAAGGCTTGCGCGGCTCAGACGGCTTCAAGAGCGGCGACTTTCCGCTCGCCACATATACAGCCGCAACCTTTCGCGACTTAGGCGGCGGCAAATATGAAGCGGACGGCATTCTCAAAATCAAAGACCTTGAAGCGCCCGTTACCCTACCGTTCATACTGGAGATCAACGGCGAAAACGCCGTGATGACAGGGTCCGTCAGCCTGTCCCGCATCGCACTTGGCCTTGGCCAGGGGCAGTGGAAAGACACCAGCATCATTAAGGACGCGGTCAAGGTCGACATCCGGGTTGAAGCGATGCGGGAGAAGCAAGCTGCGCTCCCGGCAGCGGCTGAGCCAGAGCCAGAAGGCGCATCCGGCCGGATAGGCCAGCCGCGCCCGGCGCTTGGGACGAAACAGATGGCCGTCGCCGCCAATGGCCACGCGACGGAGGCTGCGTATAAAGCGCTCCGGGCGGGCGGATCAGCGGTGGACGCGGCCATCGCCGCACAGTTCGTACTGAACCTAGTTGAGCCGCAATCTTCCGGCATCGGCGGCGGCGCGTTCCTGCTGTACTGGGACCCCGAGACCAAGCAGATGGCAGCATTGGATGGTCGCGAGACAGCGCCCGCAGCGGCCGGACCAGACTATTTCCTGAAAGCCGACGGCAAGCCTATGAAGTTCTGGGAAGCCGTCGTCGGCGGGCGGGCTGTTGGGACGCCGGGCACGCTCGCGCTTATGGCCGAGGCGCACCAGCGCTGCGGCAAATTGCCTTGGGCGGATTTACTTCTGCCCGCGATCAGGCTGGCGGAAACGGGTTTCGCGATCTCACCACGCCTCGCAGGCGCCATCGCCGCCGCGCAGAAAAAAGGCCTCGATACCTTCCCTGCGACGAAAGCTTATTTCTTCGAAGCCAATGGTCAGCCGAAACCTGCAGGCACGCGGCTAAAGAATCCCGCATTCGCCAAGACCCTACGCGCCATTGCAAAAGACGGCGCCAGCGCATTTTACACTGGCCCAATCGGCCAAGAGATCATTGCCAAAGTGCAGGCCGCCAGCAACCCAGGTCTGCTCTCTGCCAGTGATCTCAGCGCATACCGCGTGCAGGAGCGGCAAGCGATCTGCGCGCCTTACCGGGGCTATGACGTCTGCGGATTTCCGCCGCCGACATCAGGCGGCGTCGGCGTGCTGCAGGCGCTGACCATGCTTGGCCACCATGACCTTGCAGCCATTGGCCCCGGCGCCTCATCCGCCCATCTCTTCGCCGAAGCGATGAAACGCGTCTATGCCGACCGCGCGCGCTATCTGGCCGATCCGGATTTCGTCGATGTGCCAACGAAGGGCCTGATCGACGCTGGATATCTTAAGCAACGCGCCGCCGAAATTGATCCTGCCAAAGCGGGCGGCAAAGCGAAAGCGGGCGAACCGCCGGGCGCGCCCGCGCCCATGGCGGCCCCCAAGCAACCGCCAGAGAAAGGCACTAGTCACATCGTCGTTCGCGATAAATGGGGCGGCGCGCTTTCCATGACGACGACGATTGAAACCGGGTTCGGCAGCCGCTTGATGGCGGGCGGATTCCTGCTCAACAACGAATTGACGGATTTTTCGCGGGCGCCCGTTCGCAAAGGCCTCGTAGTGGCGAACCGAGTTGAAGGCGGTAAACGCCCGCGTTCGACCATGTCGCCGGTGATTGTGATGAAGGACGGCGCGCCCGCATTGCTGGTCGGCTCGCCCGGCGGCTCCCGGATTATCGGGTATGTGGCGGGGGCGATCATCAACGTGATCGATTTCGGCATGCCCGTAGCAGAGGCGCTCGCCACTGGCCATGTCAGCAACCGCAATGGCCCGACTGATCTAGAGGCAGGCACAGCTGCAGAAGCGATGGCTGCTGAATTGACAGCGATGGGCCACAAAACACGGATCCGGTCCCTCAACAGCGGCCTTGCCGCCATTCGGATTCATGGTGATGGCAAGCTTGAGGGCGCTGCCGATCCTCGGCGAGAAGGCTTTGCGTTGGGGGATTGAAGGCGGGTTGTGCAGCTTAGGCTTCCCCCACAGGGGGAGGCCTGCAGGTTGGAAAACCACCCTCCGCCGCACCTCTACGCCGTTAACGCCCCCGCACGCTTCAGCGCCTTATCCAATGCCGCCATCGTATCCGCCAGGTCTGGCGACTCGTCCTTGAGCCAGGCGCGGAGGGCGGCGCCATAGATCAAGCTGAGCGCATGGGTGCGGGCGATGCCGGCCAGGCCCTCGGCAGGGATACCGGCGGCGCGCAGCATCCATTTGCAGGATGAGAGAATGCGCGGCGCTGTCGCCAGCAACGTCAATGGATCTTGCGCGCTGCCGCAAGCCATGGATTTGAGTGCGGCTTTGTGCGGGCGCATGGCCTCAAAGCGGCGCATGATCACATCGAACAATCGGTCACGGCGGGATTCTTCCGCCAATGATGGATCATCGCCCGCCAGCATCGCCGTATCATTCCGCGCGATCACACCCGCGACCAGGCAGGCGCGCTCAGGAAAGGCGGCATAGGCATCCTTCAGCGTGACCCCGGCGGACGCAGCGATGGCGTCCATGCCGACACGGTTCCACGGTTGCTCTGCGGCGAGCGTCAGGGCTGCATCAATCAGCTTGTCTTCGTTCGTGCGTTTTGGCGTCGCCTTGCGGGCCATAATGCATCTCCCCTATCCCAGCGGCGGTTCAAGGCCATCATATAGGCCGCAGATCCCCTATAGCACAGATGAATGCGGCGATCTGGAGCACAGAATGCGGCGGCGATGGGTAACGGGGCTGTGATTGTTCGGCGCGCGCGGGTGCAGATACGCTTCTAATCGGCCATCAATCCGAAGGAGACGAAGCCAATGAAGATTCTCATGAAAAGCGTCATCGCCGCCGCAGCCATCGCCGTCAGCCTAGGCGCCGCGACCGCGCAGGATATCAAACGCTCGATCACCAAGGTCGCGGGCGATGTCTATCGCTTCCAGAATAATTTTCATTATTCGCTGGTGACGGTAACCAGCGCTGGCGTCGTCGTTGTGGACCCGATCCACCCGGAGGCCGCGACCTGGCTGAAAAACAATCTCAGCCAGATCACCAACAAGCCGATCACCCATCTGATCTACAGCCACAGCCATCGCGACCATGCATCCGGCGGGTCGGTGTACCAGCAGGCTGGCGCAACGGTGATCGCACAAGACAACGCGCCGGACGCCATCGACGGTGTCGCGCCAGATATCCGCTTCAGTGAGGAAATGGATATCAAAGTCGGCGATAAAGCCTTCGAACTCACTTGGCTCGGCGAAGGCCATGGTGAAGATTTGATCGCGGTCGTCGTCCGCCCAGAAAACGTGGCTTTCATCACGGACGCAGCAGCGCCCAAACGCCTGCCTTACCGGGACTTCCCGCGCTCAGACATCGACGGCTGGATCAGCCAGATTGAGACCATCGAAAGCCTGGATTTTGACATCATGACCCCCGCCCACGGCAATGTCGGCGTGAAGCTGGATGCGACGGATGCGCGGGTTTACATGGTGCTGCTGCGCGACCGGGTGCTGCGCGGCCTGCGCGCCGGGAAAACGGTCGACGAACTGGCGACGATTGTACTCATGGGCGAGTACCAAACCTGGGCGGCCTACAAAAATTGGCGCGAGCTTAATGTGCGCGGCATGGCGAAATACCTGATTGAAACCGGCCAGGTGAATTAGAGCGTCGGCGCACGGATTGAGGCGCCCGACGCTTTAGGCCTGATTGGCCTCAATCAAGGCGCGGCGGATACCACGGGCGCGGAGGATGAGGGCTTCGATTTCCTCGCCCTCCCCCCAGCGGATCGCGCGTTGGAGTCTGGCCAAATCCTCTGACAGCCGGGCGGCGCAATCTAGAAGCGCCTCGCGGTTGTTTAAGAACACATCCCGCCACATCACGGGGTCTGAGGCGGCGATCCGGGTGAAATCCCTAAAGCCAGAGGCTGAGAATTTGATGACCTCCTGGGTCAACTGATCCTCCATATCCGTCGCTGTGCCGACAATGGCGAAGGCGATCAGATGCGGCAGATGGGAGGTGACGGCGAGCACCTGGTCATGATGCGCCGGCTCCATGATCTCAATCATCGATCCGGTCTCACGCCAGAAGCCCGCAACCCGCTCAATCGCCGCTTCATTCACGCCAGGCGGCGGGGTGAGGATGCACCAGCGGCCATCGAACAGGTCTTTAAGCCCAGCGTCCGGGCCGGAATGCTCTGTGCCTGCAATTGGATGCGCCGGGACAAAATGCACGCCGGACGGAATGCTTGGCCCCAAATCACGGATCACGGATTTTTTAGTGGAGCCGGTGTCAGTGACGATCGCGCCAGTTTTCAGCGCCGGGCCAATCTCTGCGCCCACAGCCGCGAACGCGCCCAAAGGCACGGCGACAAAAACGCAATCGGCGTTCGCGACGGCCTCGCCCAAATTCGTCGTCGCATGCTGGCCAAGATTCAGCTCAAGCGCACGGGCGCAGTTTTCAGCCGAGATATCGCCGATGACAATGCGCTTGGCGAGGCCCCTGTCCCGGGCGTTAATCGCGATGGATGCGCCCTGGAGACCGATGCCAATAATGGCGATCTCATCGAAGGGTTCAAATTCAGCCATTGCGTCAGGCCTCGCCTGCGAAATCAGTTAGCGCCTGCACAACGGCGTCATTCTCCGCCGCTGTACCGACTGTCACGCGCAGGCTTTCTGGCAGGCCATAGCCTGCAACCCGGCGCGGAATGACGCCGCCCGCATTCATCGCCTGGAGTGCTGCTTCGGCCTTATCGCCGTCCGCAAACCTGATCAGGATGAAATTGCCATGGCTTTCTGGCGTCGCATAGCCAAGCTGGCGCAGCCGGTCCTGCAGGCGTTTGCGCTCGGCCACATTATGCGCACGAGAGCGGTCGATATGCCCCTGATCGCCAATCGCTGCGACCCCCGCCGCAATGCTGGGCGCGCCCACATTGAATGGCCCGCGCAACCGGTTCAGCACGCCAGCGATGCTTTCTGGGCAATAGCACCAGCCGAGGCGGAGGGCTGCAAGCCCATGGATCTTGGAGAATGTCCGCGTCATCACGGTATTCTCGCCCGCATCCACCAGTTCAACGCCCGCATCGTAATCCGGGTGGTCGACATATTCGGCATAGGCCGCGTCGATCACCAGTAAGATATCATCCCGCAAGCCCGCGCGCAGACGACGGAGTTCGCTTGCGGGCAGGATCGTGCCGGTCGGGTTGTTTGGGTTCGCCAAGAAGAGGATACGCGTCTTCGGCGTGACGGCGGCGAGGAGCGCATCGACGCTCGCGGTCAGGTCCGTTTCCGGCGCCGCGACGGGCGTCGCGCCAACCGTCCGCGTGATGATCGGGTACATCAGGAAGCCGTGGGCAGAATACAGCACCTCATCACCCGGCCCCGCATAAGAGCGGCCAAGGAATGAAAGGATTTCGTCTGACCCAGCGCCGCAGATGATCCGGTCCGCATCCAGCCCATGCGCTTTTGCAATGGCGTTGCGAAGCGTCGTGGACGCGCCGTCCGGGTAGCGATGCAAGCTGGCGCCAGCATCCTGATAGGCGCTGATCGCAGACGCGGCGGGCCCGAGCGCGTTTTCGTTCGCGGCCAACTGCATCGGCTCCGCATGCCCGTCCAGCTTCGCTTCGCCAGGCACGTAGGCTGCGATATCCATGATTCCAGGTCGTGGAGTCAAAGGCTGGGCGGTGAGTATGCGGGGCGTATCAGCCATCGCTCGGGTTCCCTTATGCGATCCAGACGGTTTTTCTGGGGTACGATCAGTCGGAAAGGTGATTGGAGGGGTAGAAAGGCTGAATGGCGGCCAAAGTCAATTCTGTGCGGCGCGACGCAGGAGTTGAAGTGCTGGCGCCTAATCGCAAGCCAGCGGCGCTGGATATCCGCCGATGGGGGTCACATGGCGAATGCCGGTGTCTTCAATGGCGCCCGCCCATCCGCTTTCGACCTCGGCCAGATAAAGCCCCGGCGTCGCCGTCGCCGTCAGCAGCGGTTTTGTTGTGACTCCAGCGCCCTTCAATGCCTCCGCCACACGCTCCCGCGAAACCCCGGACGCCGCTTCGACCGCTAGATAAATCGCATCCGCAACCTCAGGCTCCGGCCCTGGCAGGGCGACGGCGACGAACTCACGCTCAACCTCAACAGAAGATGCGCGGGCGAAAGGCAGTTTCAGGACAATGCGGGGGAGAGACGGATCATTTGCTGCGACCGCCGGCCACCAAGGCTCCTCGCCGTCTTCCTGGCCGGGCGCCGGCGCGACCCCGATATGCGCCTGTCCATCCCGGACAGCGACAATGACATCCCTGGCCCGGCGCATCGGCAGAAATTGCGCCGCCGTGCCGAAATGATCACGCGCCGCATCCCACCCGCTGGCGTCGCCTTTTTCTGGCCGGTATGCAGCGACGACGATCTGTTCCTGCATTTTGGTCATGCCGGAAATGATTTCACGCCAAATGCGCACCAAGGACTGCTCTGGGAAGGGGCCTTTGTGGTTGCCGACCAAGCGCCGCAGCATCGACGCCTCCCGCCCAGGCCGGAATGCCGGGCTCGGCGCGCCGCCAGACGCCGCAGCTTTCGCACCCGCCACATGGCTCACGACTTCCGCCCGCGCCCGGATTAACGCGTGCAGTTTCCCATCGATCTTGTCGATTTCGGCGCGGAGCGCATCAAGGGTCGGCGGCGTCGCCTCAGGCATGGCTCGATACTCAAACGAAAGGTGGGCGGTGACGAAGTATGCACGACAGTTTTAGACGGGACGGGCGAAAATGCAAAACAGGATCAGTCCTTGTCTGCAGCGTCCCCGGTTTCGCGCGGCAATGGCGGCGCATCGGACCGGTTGAGGCCGCCGGACTCAGTCACAACTGCGCCGGACCGGACCTTAGCGCCGCCAGCTGGCGCTGCGCCGTAGAGGCTCTTTGCGGCGTCAATCATCACCACACCGCCGAAGCGGGGCGTCCAGCGTTGGCCGAACCGCTCCGCCGCATCCGATGACCAAAGCGACAAGGCGCGCTGTGACGGCGGCGCATAGAGCGCCCGCGCCTCAGCTTCCGGCGCAAACATCGCCTGCTGCAAGGTGCGCCTGAGCTGCCGCATGGTGTAGGGGCGACCATGGCCAAAGGGCGTCGCATCCGTCCGGCACCAAAGGCCGCGGCGGCTTGAAGCGATGGCGAGGACGCGGCCTGAATCCGTCAGCACGCGCCAGATTTCGCGCAGGAACGGGCGGAGCGCCTCGGCATCTTCCAGCGCATGCAGCAGCAGCACACGATCAACGGAGCGATCCGCCAGCGGCAACGCATCCTCCGCGACCAATGCGGTCAGGCTGTCTTTGTCTTGTGGCCAGCGCCAGGCGCCTTGCGGGCCGGGCATGAACGCGCCCACGCGCTCCGCGCCTGCCTCTGCCGCAATCGCTTCTAGCACGGGGGTGGGGTAGCCGATGCCGAGAACGGTCTGGTCCTTCAGGTCAGGCCATAGCTCCGCCACGCGGCGGCTGATCTGCCGGGTCGCGACGTCGCCCAAAGGCGAGGCGTAGAACGCCTTTAATGCATCGACTTCTGTACGCATGCCCATCATCTATCTCAGCCGCCCCGCCGGTGCTAGCGTGCGGGTTCAAAAGAATCCGAAGATGGAGATTTGCCGATGCCGCTCGAAATTGAGCTCGTGGCCGCCCTTAGCGACAATTATGTCTACCTGATCCGCGAGACGGAAAGCGGCGCAGTCGCTGTCGTTGACCCAGCGGAAGCAGCACCCGTAGACGCCGCGCTGATGGCCAAAGGCTGGACGCCAAGCCTGATCATCAACACCCATCACCACGGCGACCACATTGATGGCAATGCCGAGCTGATCGCCAAATACGGCTGTAAGCTTGTCGGTCCCGCGTCCGAGAAGGCCCGCATTCCAGGCATGGACGAAACCGTCAGCGAGGGCGACGAGATCACCATCGGCAACGAGAAGGGTGCGGTATTTGAAACGCCAGGCCACACCAAAGGCCATATCTCTGTGCATTTTCCCGGCGGCAACGCGCTGTTCGCAGGCGACACGTTGTTCGTGCTGGGCTGCGGGCGGATGTTTGAAGGCACGCCGCAAGAGTTTTGGACATCGCTTGAGAAACTGCGCGCGCTGCCCGACGACACGATGATCTATTGCGGCCACGAATACACGCAATCCAACGCCAAGTTCGCGCTCTCCGTTGATCCCGACAATGCAGAGCTTAAAGCGCAAGCCACAGAGATTGACCGCAAACGCAGCCAAGGCCTGCCAACCGTTCCAGCGCGCCTTGGCGATGACCGGAAGGCCAACCCATTCCTGCGCGCCGATGATCCCACGCTCGCCGCCCATGTCGGCCAACCGAGCGATCCCATCGCGGCCTTCGCGGAAATCCGCAAGCGCAAAGACAACTTCTAAATTTCCCAATCTCCTTTGTCGAACTAGGAAAGACTGATCCCATGGCTATGCAATTTTTCTCCTCTGGCGGCTCGCCCTTTGTCCGCAAAGTATTGGTCCTGGCCCATGAAACCGGCCAGATCAATGATCTGGACCAGGTGTTCGCCAGCCCACGCGATTTGGCGCCGGAACTTGTTGCCGTAAACCCAATCTCAAAAATCCCGGCGCTGGTGACGGACGAGGGCGTTAAGCTCGCTGAATCCGACATGATCTGCATGTATCTGGACGAGCGCCATTCCGGCCAGAAAATGATCCCGGCCAACGGCGCAGAGCGCTGGAATGCTTTGGCGGCCGAAGCCATTGCAGACGGCTTCATGGACGCCGCCGTCAACCGTCGCGGCGAAGATGACCGGCCTGCAGGCGAACGCAGCCAAGCGGCCGTCGATAAGCTGATGGCGCGCATGATGCGCTGCATGGATGTGATGGACGCTCAAGCCGCAGACGCAGGCGACGCCGTCAATATCGGCACAATCGCGCTCGCCTCAGCCTGCGGATACGCGGATTTCCGCTACCCAGACCTCGGCTGGCGCGACAGCCGCCCAAACTTGGCCGCCCTGAATGAGCGGATGCAGCAGCGCCCGTCCATGCAGGCGACGCAGCCGGGCTGATGTCGCCAAGCCGCCCTTTGCCGCTTGATGCAACGGCGCGGGCGCTCATCCAGACGCTTGACCTAGCGCCGCATCCTGAAGGCGGTTGGTATCGGGAGACTTGGCGCGCGCCTGCCATTCAGGGCGCGCGGCCAGCCTCCACGGCGATCCTGTTCTTGCTGCCAGCGGGTGAAAACTCGCATTGGCATAGGGTCGATGCGGATGAGATTTGGGCGCACCAAGCGGGCGCGCCACTGCTTCTGGAAATCGTATCGACCGACGGCAAAGTGGACGCGATCAGGCTCGGTAGCGACATTGCCGCCGGGGATCAGCCACAAGCCGTTGTGCCACTAGGCCAGCCCCAAGCCGCGCGACCGCTTGGCGCATGGTCCTTGGCCGCCTGCATCGTGGCGCCCGGATTCGAATTCACCGGATTCGAGCTGGCGCCGCCAAATTGGACGCCCGGCCAAGCTTGGGGAAATTCATAATTCTTTAATATAATTGAAGGGCTTGGAGACCGCACTATACACACGCGCCAGCGAGGCTCGGAGATATGCTTGTCAAGCGGCGCAAGTTTACCAAATTTACACTTCCGTAATCATATTTACATTTAATATGAATTGCTTACACCCTATTACACTTCAGCCTCCTAGGATGAGGATTTTGCAAAGACTCGTTGAAAACATTGAATTTGAGCATTGTTATCCGCAATTTTATCCACAGGACTAGATTTCCACGACCCCACCCTCGGCGCGTTAACTTTTGTGTTTCGATAGGCGCGACAATTGATCAGCAGTTCAGGGCGATACGTATGCCTATTTCGCTTGCTATTCCGCTGTAAGAGTCGTATTCCCCGCTCCATCACACACGCGGGCCATGCCCGAGGGCGGCGTTAAAGGCTGCCTTCAATCCGGTGTCTGGCATTTGCTGGACGTCCGGCCCGCGGAGGTCTAACCGGAATCGGGAGTAACGATCCAATGGCTATGCCGACGTTCACTATGCGTCAGCTTCTAGAAGCTGGCGTTCACTTCGGGCATCACACCCGGCGTTGGGACCCCAAGATGAAGCCTTTCATCTTCGGCGTTCGCAACAACACTCACATCATTGATCTGCAACAGTCTGTGCCAATGCTGCATCGTGCGCTGCAGGCCATGCGCGACACCGCTGCGAGCGGCGGGCGCATCCTGTTTGTCGGCACCAAGCGCCAGGCCCGCGATCTCGTGGCCCAACACGCTGAGCGCTGCGGCCAGTATTACGTCAATGACCGTTGGCTCGGCGGCATGCTGACGAACTGGACCACGATCTCCAAGTCCATCAAACGCCTGAAAGACCTGACGGCTGAGCTGGACGACGGCGCGGCGCAAACAGCCCGCACCAAGCGCGAACTGCTGGAACGCACCCGTAGCCGCGACAAGCTGGAGCGCACGCTCGGCGGCATCAAAGACATGGCGGGCCTGCCCAACATGATCTTCGTCGTTGATACCGTGAAAGAGCATCTGGCTATCGCAGAAGCTAAAACGCTCGGCATTCCCGTCGTCGCCATCGTGGACAGCAACTCCAACCCGGAAGACATCGCCTACCCGATCCCGGGCAATGACGACGCCATTCGCGCGGTGAACCTGTATTGCGAGCTGGTCGGCAACGCCGTTCTGGACGGTCTACAGGCTGAAATGGTTGAAGCAGGCGTCGATATCGGCGCAGCTGAAGACATGCCGGCGGCCGAAGAAATTGGCGCAGCGCCAGATCTCGACGCGCCCGCGCCAGACGTTGAAGCAGCCCCAGCCGAAGCGGCGGCAGAAGCGCCTGCTGCAGCGACCGAGGAAAAACCCGCCTCTTAAGGCGATCTAAAACAGACGGGCGCACCTGCGCCTTTGAAGGAGACCTACGATGGCGGCGATTACAGCAAGCCTCGTTAAAGAACTGCGCGAGAAAACTGGCGCGGGCATGATGGACTGCAAAAAGGCCCTGACCGAAACCGAGGGCGATGTTGAAGCCGCCGTTGATTGGCTGCGCGCCAAGGGCCTGTCCGCCGTTGAGAAAAAGTCTGGCCGTATCGCGGCTGAAGGCTTGGTGGCGGTTTCTGTCGATGGCGCCCAGGGCGCTGTCGTCGAAATCAACTCCGAGACGGATTTCGTCGCGCGCAATGAAGACTTCCAGGCGCTGGTGGCGGAAGCCGCTGATCTCGGCCTGAAAGCTGAAGGCGACCTGGACACGCTGAAAGCGGCGCAAACCGCTGGCGGCAAGTCTGTCGAAGAAGCCGTCAACAACGCCATCGCCACCATCGGCGAGAACATGAACCTGCGCCGCTATGAGACGTCCAGCGTCTCTAACGGCGTGATCGCAAGCTATGTGCATGGCGCCGTGAAGCCGGGCATGGGGCGCATTGGCGTTCTGGTCGCGCTCGAGTCTGAAGGCGACGCCGCGAAGCTCGCGGAGATCGGTAAGCAGGTCGCGATGCATGTCGCCGCCTCTGCGCCAAAAGCGACGACGCGGGATGATGTCGATCCGGCGGATATCCAGCGCGAACGCGAAGTGCTGACCGCCCAGGCGAAAGAATCTGGCCGCCCCGACAACATCATCGAAAAGATGGTCGAAGGCCGGTTGCGCAAGTTCTACGAAGAATCTGTGTTGACGGAACAGGCGTTCGTAATCGACCCCGATAAAACGGTCGGCGCGGCTGTCGAAGACGTCGCCAAAGAAATCGGCTCGCCGATTACGGTCAAAGGCTTTGTGCGCATGGCTATTGGCGAAGGCGTTGAAAAAGAAGAAAGCGACTTCGCCGCAGAAGTCGCCGCCGCTGCGAAGGGCTGATAAGGCTCACGCTGCGCATACAGGAGCGAATGGAAAATGGCCGTAAAGCCGCTCTATCGCCGGGTGCTGTTAAAGGTATCAGGCGAAGCCCTCATGGGGGAGCAGCCTTACGGCATTGACCCCGCCGTTATTGACCGCATTGCTGAAGATGTCGTCGCCGTGCGCAAGCTTGGCGTCGAGGTGGCGCTCGTGGTCGGCGGCGGCAATATCTTCCGTGGCGTCTCCGGCGCTGCCGATGGCATTGAGCGCGCCACTGCGGACTATATGGGCATGCTGGCGACCGTCATGAACGCGCTCGCCATGCAGGCCGCCCTTGAGCGCCTGGAAGAACCAACCCGCGTGCTCTCCGCCATCCCAATGTCCGCCGTCTGCGAGCCCTATGTGCGCCGCCGGGCGGAACGGCATTTGGAACGCGGTCGGGTCGTGATCTTCGCTGCAGGCACCGGCAATCCATTTTTCACGACGGATACCGCAGCCGCCCTCCGCGCTTCAGAAATGAACTGCGACGCGCTGCTGAAGGGCACGCAGGTGGACGGCGTTTATTCCGCCGACCCCAACAAAGACCCGAACGCTGAGCGCTATAGTCACCTGAACTACCTGGATGTGCTGGCGCGTGATCTCAATGTCATGGATGCGTCGGCGGTATCCCTCGCACGGGAAAACAATATTCCGATCATCGTCTTCTCAATCCATGAGGCGGGCGGATTCTCGGATGTCGTTTCCGGCAAAGGCGCTTATACTATCGTGACGGACGCGCCTGCTTGATGGCATAAAGCCCCCGCGCCCGCTGGAATTTTAACGGATACGGATAAGCGCCATGGCTGAAGACATTGACCTAGACGATATCGAACGCCGCATGTCCGGCGCCATTGAAGCGCTGAAGCGTGAGTTCCAAGGCCTCCGCACAGGCCGCGCCTCGACAGCATTGCTCGAACCGCTGGTGGTTGACGCCTATGGCGCGATGATGCCCATCAACCAGGTCGGGACAATCGGCGCGCCCGAGCCGCGCATGCTGACCGTCAATGTCTGGGATAAAAGTATGACGGCGGCGGTCGAGAAATCGATCCGTGAGTCTGATCTTGGCCTGAACCCGATGCGCGATGGTCAGCTCATCCGAATCCCGATCCCAGAGCTTTCCGGCGAGCGCCGCCAGGAACTGACCAAAGTCGCCGCGCGCTATGCAGAGGGCGCCAAAGTCGCCGTTCGAAATGTGCGCAAAGATGGCATGGATAGCCTTAAAAAAGCCGAGAAGGACGGCGATATCTCCGAAGACGATCAGAAACTGTATGCGGATGAAGTCCAGGAACTGACGGACAAATATGTCGGTCAGGTCGACGAAGCCGCGAAGCAGAAAGAAGCGGAGATCCTTCAGGTTTGACAGAGAATAACGCCAACCCAACACCGCCCCAGCACATCGCAATCACCATGGACGGCAATGGCCGCTGGGCCTCAGCCCGGGGACTCCCGCGCGCTGAGGGCCACCGACGCGGCGCTGACGCCGCCCGCCGCACCGTGGAAGCGGCGGCGAAATTTGGCGTGAAATACCTAACGCTCTACAGCTTCTCCTCGGAGAACTGGTCCCGCCCAAAGACTGAGGTCGATGACCTGATGGGCTTGCTGCGCTGGCGGCTCCGGTCCGAAGTGGCGGACATGCATAAGCAGGGTGTCAGGCTCCGCGTCATCGGCGACCGGGACCGGCTTCCGCGCGATATCGCCAAGCTGATTGACGATGCCGAGGCGATGACAGACGCCAACCGTCGCATCACCGTCACCATGGCGCTCAGCTATGGTGGGCGGGATGACCTGGTGCAAGCCGTGCAGCAAGTCGCGCGCGATGGCATAGCGCCAGAAGACATCGACGAATCCGCAATCGCGAGCCGCTTGTCCACCGCCGGAACGCCGCCGCCGGATTTAATGATCCGTACCGGCGGCGAAATGCGCATCTCCAACTTCCTGCTGTGGGAATGCGCATATTCAGAATTCTTGTTTTCAGACGTGATGTGGCCGGACTTTGGCGCTGACGAACTCGGCGCCGCGATCCAGTCCTTCCAAGGCCGCGAGCGACGCTATGGCGGCCTCAGAGCAGGATAATCCACCCCCACCAGTGGAGCCGCTTCCTGCGGGATCAGCCGGTCCGCCAACGCCGACGGCTGCCTTGCCGCGCAAAGGATTCCGGGATCTGGCGCAGCGCTCGCTAACGGCTCTCGTGTTGTTGGCTCTGGCGCTCGCTGCTGTTTGGATAGGCGGCGCAATCTTCACCGCCCTCGTTTTCGCCGCCCTGGCGCTGTTGCTCTGGGAATGGGCGGAGATGACGCTGCCATTCCCGGATGTGATCGACAAAATTGCCGGCACAGTTGGCATGACGGCCCTACTGGCGGCGGGGTTGCTCTTCATGCTGCCGAACCTTTTCGGAATGGGTGATTTGCCGAATGCGCCGCTCTGGGTCTTCGGCGTCGGCGTTGCTATCGCATGGGGCGCCAGCTTCCGAATGCGCTGGCCGCGCACGATTACGCCGGGCGCTGAACCGGTTCATGCCTCCATAGGCGATCTCCTGAACTTCTACAAATGGGCGACGTGGTTTGCGCCCGCCATCATCGCGATCCTTTGGCTCAGGCATAGCCAGGGGGCCAATCTGGTCATCTGGCTGTTCATTGTCATCTGGGCGGTCGATATCGGGGCCTATGCTGTTGGCCGCATCATCGGCGGGCCGAAGCTCGCGCCCGCGATCAGCCCCGGGAAAACCTGGAGCGGCGCAATTGGCGGACTTCTTATCGCGACTGCGGCAGGGGCGGCGGCGGGCGCGGCCTTCGGCGCACAGGATGTGTTGCAGACGGCATGGATCGCTGCATTACTCGCCGTGATCGGCATGATTGGCGATCTGGCGCAGTCCGCGTTCAAACGCGCGTCTGGGGTTAAGGACAGCGGGTCGTTACTGCCAGGCCATGGCGGCGTGTTTGACCGGTTGGATAGCCTCTTGGCCGCATTACCGCTCTATGCCGTACTCATTTGGGCTGGGAAAGCGCCGATATGACGATCCGTCGCGTGTCCATCCTTGGAGCTACCGGCTCTGTCGGGGCCGCTGCCGCGACCCTTGTCGCTAACGCGCCGGAACGCTTTGAGGCCGTCGCCGTGGCCGGTGGACGGGATGCAGAGAGCCTAGCGAATACAGCTAAACAGGTTAAGGCGCGCTTCGCCGCTATTGCTGATACTGATCAGTATGCAGCATTAAAACAACATCTTGCCAGCACAGGGATTGAAGTCGCCGCTGGCGCCGACGCCGTCGTCGAGGCGGCCCGGCGCTCGGCGGACGTGATTGTGTCCGCCGTTGTCGGCGCTGCTGGATTGGCGCCGACGCTGGCCGCATTAGATCAAGGAACTGTCGTCGCTCTCGCCAACAAAGAATCGCTCGTCTGCGCTGGCGAAGTCGCCCTTGCACGCGCCCGGTCTGCTGGGGCGACGTTGATGCCGGTAGATTCCGAGCATTCCGCCATCTTCCAATGCTTCGAGACCGCCCGCGCCCATGCCGTGGAGCGGATTACGCTCACCGCATCCGGTGGGCCATTCCGCACTTTCACCTTGGCCGAGATGGCGCGGGTCAAGCTAGAAGACGCGCTGAAACACCCAAATTGGGAGATGGGCGCCAAGATCACCATCGATTCCGCCACGATGATGAACAAAGGCCTGGAGCTGATCGAAGCCGCGCGCTTATTCCCTGTGCCTGGCGACCAGATTGACGTGCTGGTTCACCCCCAATCCATCATCCACAGCATGGTCTCCTACCGGGATGGCTCGGTCTTAGCGCAGCTCGGCGCGCCGGATATGCAAACGCCCATCGCCGTCGCGCTCGCCTGGCCGGACCGCATGGAAACGCCGACGGACCGGCTTGATCTCGCCGCACTCGGCCAACTGACATTCGAAGCGCCGGATCCTGAACGCTTCCCGGCGCTGCGTCTGACGCGGGAGGCGCTGGACGCCGGCGGCGACCGGCCCGCCGTGCTGAACGCAGCGAACGAGATCGCCGTCGCAGCCTTCCTTGACCGCCGCATCGGTTTTCTAGATATCGCCCGGATCGTTGAGGAGACGTTGAACGCCCTCGCCACGGCGCCTGCCGATACGCTTGAGCGTGTGGAAGCCGCAGATTCTAGCGGTCGCGCAGCCGCAACTGCAGCAATTCGGCGGTTAGAGGCTGCATAATGCTGCAGAACCGCCTATATAGCGGCTACCTGTTCTCCGCACCGGTTGTTAGACCGGGCGCGCATACGGAGCGCATATGTCTGTAATTATTGATTATGGCCCGTGGTTTCTAGGGCTTTTGACGGTTTTGGTGTTCGTGCACGAGCTTGGCCACTATCTGGCGGCCAGGGCTGTCGGCGTGCATGCAAGCGCCTTCTCCATTGGCTTCGGGCCGGAACTCTTCGGCTGGACCGATAAGCGCGGCTGCCGCTGGCGCTTCGCGCTGATCCCGCTTGGCGGCTATGTCAAAATGCAGGGGGACGCCGACGCCGCCAGCGCTGGCCATGATGAGACGGCGGAACAACCGGGGGGACTCCTGTCTGCCTCTGTCGGCGGTCGGGCGTTGATTTTTGTCGCCGGCCCTGCCGCGAACTTCATTCTGGCAGCCGTCGTCTCGGCCATTATTTTCATGACCGCTGGGCAGCAAATCACCCCGCCCATCATTGGCGGCATCGCGCAGAACAGCCCGGCAGAAGCCGTCGGCTTCCAGGCTGGCGACCGTATTTTGAGCATCAATGGCGACCGCGTGCGTCAGTTTGAAGACGTGGCGGACATCGAATTCACCGCCGCTGGCATACCTCTAACGGTCGAAGTTGAGCGCAATGGCGAGACCCTGGCGCTGACGGCGACGCCAGAGATCGCCAAATTCGAAGATCGCTTCGGCAATAGCTACGAACGCGGCAGGCTTGGTCTGTATGCGGCGGCGCCTGCCAATATCGGCCGCGTGCTTCCAGACAGCGCTGCTGAGGCCGCAGGCCTTCAGCCAGGCGACCGCATCATCAGCCTGGACGGCGCGCCGATGACGACATTCCGCGAATTCGCCATATTTGTGCGCGCGCGCCCTGAGGTCGTGATCGCCGCAGAGATTGAGCGCGACGGCCAGCGGATGACCCTAGACCTCCGGCCCGCAACAGCGACTGCGACGGTTGACGGGCAGGAGCAGACCATTGGCCGCATCGGCGTCAACGCCGCGGCGCGCGAACGAGTGCAGCTTGATCCGCTGACGGCGTCCGGCGCAGGCGTCGTCTACGTTTGGGATATGTCCGGGCGCATTCTGGATTATATGTGGCAAATCGTGATCGGCCTGCGCCCCGTGAATGAGATCGGCGGCGTGCTTCGCATCGCGCAGATCGCGGGCGATACGGCGCGTATCAGCTTATTGGCGCTGGTGACATTTGGCGTGTTGCTCTCCATCAATCTCGGCCTGATAAACTTGTTCCCCGTGCCGATGCTAGATGGGGGCCATTTGGTGTTCCTGGCGATAGAATGGGCGCGCGGCAAGCGGTTGAGCGAGCGGGCGGAGGAAAATAGCTACCGGGTTGGGTTTGCCATGGTCATAGGCCTGATGCTATTTGCGACATGGAATGATTTGGCGCATTTTCAGGTTTTCGACCGTCTGCAAACCTGGCTCGGCTGATTTGGAGTAGAATTCCGTATGTTGGCTCCCAGGCGAGCAATGAATTGGAGCGCGGCAGCGCTGATGGCGCTCTTCGCCGGAAGCGCGTTTGCGCCGGGGCAGGCGTCTGCTGAAACCCGAGCGCCTCGCGCTTTGTTGGCGGAAGCTGCACGGCCGTCTGCCGAGCCAGGCGCCGGCCTTTCGCGGCGCCCGACACTGGCGCCGCCAGTGTTTTCACGCCCCGCCGCGCCGCAGATTGCCCATACGCCAATCGTCCATGCGCCGATTGCCGCCCCATTACCGCCCCGTCGCGCCGTTGAGACTGAACAGTTGGCTGAGCTTCAGCCAGCGCCTGAAGCACCGGTTCGGCAACTCGCGCAAACGCCTTTCTTATCGCCCTCGCCAACGCCGTCACCCTTCGCAACACAGTCGCCAAGCCAGCGCCCAGGCGTGGTGCGCACCAGCGCCCAGGGATTTGTCAGCGATGTAAAAGTGATCGGCAGCCAGCGCGTCGATCCGGGCACTGTGCTGTCCTACATGAAGATCAAGACCGGTGACCGGTTTGATCGTCAGCGGCTGGATGATTCGCTGAAATCGCTCTACGGCACCGGCTATTTCCAGGACGTGAAGCTGCGCCAAGAAGGCAGCGTTTTGCTGGTCGAGGTCAAAGAAAACCCCGTCATCTACCGCATCGCCTTTGAGGGCAATCAGCGCATTGAAGACAATGTGCTCGCCGCCGAAGTGCAGCTGAAGCCCCGCCTTGTTTATACCCTGAGCCGCGCCCAGGCAGACGCCCAACGCATCGTTGACGTTTACCGCCGCAGCGGTCGGTTTTCCGCCACTGTTGAGCCAAAGCTGATTGAGCTTGAGCAGAACCGCGTCGATCTTGTGTTCGAAATCACCGAGGGGGAGCCAACGACCATCGACCGGATCGTATTCATCGGCAACAAGGAATTTTCCGACGGGCAGCTGCGCTCTGTCATCAATACGGCAGAAACCCGTTGGTACAGATTCCTATCCTCCGATGATGTTTATGATCCCGACCGGCTCGCCTTCGATCAGGAATTATTGCGGAAATATTACCTGAGAAACGGCTATGTGGATTTCCAGGTGCTATCCGCTGTCGCCGAGCTGCAACAGGATAAATCCGGCTTCCTCATCACCTTCACAGTAGAAGAAGGCGCGCGCTATTCCGTCGGCTCCGTCACCGTCGAGAGCGCGTTGGAAGATTTGCCTGCTGAAGTACTCCAACCCTTGCTGGAGATCGATGAGGGCGACTACTACAACATTGAAGACGTAGACGACGTCGCCAAGGAAATCGCCGACGAGGTTGGCCGCTATGGCTACGCTTTCGTCGACGTCCGCCCGAAGGTAGAGCGGCGACGCGAAGAGAAGCTGGTCGATATCGTGTTCCAAGTCGGCGAGGGACCGCGCGTCTATGTTGATCGCATCGACATCGTCGGCAATGTACGAACGCTCGATGAAGTGATCCGCCGCGAAATGCGGCTGGCCGAAGGCGACGCCTTCAGTTCCGCCAAAATCCGCGAGAGCGAGCGCCGTATCCGCAACCTGGGTTTCTTTGAATCCGTTAAAATCGGCAACAGCCCGACAGACGCGCCAGACCGGACGCGAATCACCGTTGAGGTCGTTGAACAATCCACTGGCGAGCTTTCAGTCGGCGCTGGCGTTTCATCGGATTCCGGCCTGTTGGCGAACTTATCAATCCGTGAGCGCAATTTGCTGGGCCGCGGCCAAGACCTGCTGCTCTCGTTCGGTTTGTCATTTGATGATCAGCAACTGGATCTGTCCTTCACAGAACCTTACTTCCTGAACAGGCCGCTCTCCGCCGGTATCGATCTGTTTGCCGCCGAACAGAACCGTGACGATGAAAGCAACTTCAGCCAGGAATCAATCGGCGCCGGGCTGCGCATCGGCTACAAGCTGTCGCGGAATTGGACCCAAACTTGGGGCTATCAGCTCCGCCAGGATGATATCCAAGCGGACGCCAACGCCTCACGCTTCATTCTAGCGCAAGATGGCTTGTCGGTGACGTCGCGTCTGTCGCACCGGCTTTCCTATGACATAACCAACAACCGGTTCCAGCCTTCTGAGGGCATCCGGCTCACCATGGATAACGCCCTCGCTGGGCTAGGCGGCGACGTCAGCTATGTTTCAACCGAGGTCAAAGCCGCCTCATATTATTCCGTCGTCGAAGACGTTATTTTTGAGGTATCTGGCCGGGCGGGCGGTATTTATGGCCTGGATGACGATGTTCGCTTGAACGACCGCTTCTTCCTTGGCGGCACAAGCTTCCGTGGCTTCGCACAATCCGGCATCGGCGCCCGTGACGCGGCGACAGGCGATGCGCTTGGCGGAAATTACTTCTATCTTGGCACAACGGAACTGACCTTCCCGCTGGGCTTGCCGGAAGAAGTCGGCCTTAAGGGCCGCATTTTTGCGGAGGCTGGCGCGCTCTTCGATGTCGATGACAAAGGCGCTGGCATTCAAGACAGTAAAGATCCGCGCGTCTCCGTCGGCGCCGGCGTCACTTGGGCCTCGCCCTTCGGTCCGCTCCGGATTGACTTCGGTTATGCGATCATCGACGAAGAATTCGATGATCGTGAAATCATCTCCTTCACCTTCGGCACACGGTTCTAAACCTGATGAGCGACGATACGACCTTCGATATCCAGCGGATCATGGCGATGATCCCGCACCGCTATCCCCTGCTGCTGGTTGACCGGCTGGAAGAGGTTGAGCTTGGCGAAAGCGCTGTCGGGATCAAGAACGTCACCTTCAACGAGCCGCATTTCCAAGGCCATTTCCCCGGCGCGCCCGTGATGCCAGGCGTGCTGATCGTCGAGGCGATGGCGCAGACGGCGGCGGCGCTGGTTGTGGCGACGCTTGGACCTGAAGCCGAAGGCAAGCTCGTCTATTTCATGACCATCGACAACGCCCGCTTCCGCCGCCAGGTTGGGCCGGGGGATCAGTTGCGCATTCATGTGCAGAAAACCCGCGCGCGCTCCAAGGTCTGGAAGTTTGACGGCAAGGCCTATGTCGGCGATGCGCTCGCAGCAGAAGCCTCATTCGGGGCGATGATCGCCGGTTGATGACCCATCCAGCGACACTTCAGGAACCTGCCCGCACAATCCCCGTCGTTGCGGAGGCTGAGGTTGTCGTTCTTGGCGGCGGGCCTGCTGGCATTGCTGCGGCGACTGCGGCCGCGCAGACGGGCGCATCCACCCTCCTATTGGAACGCTACGGCTTCCTCGGCGGCATGGGCACCGCCGCCATGGTCACCAATTTCTGCGGACTGCATGCCGGATCAAACGGTGAAGTTAGCCAGGTCGTGCATGGTGTGGCAGACGATATCCTGGACCGATTGCGCGCGATCGACGGTCTTGCGGAGCCTCATGTCGTCCAGGGGCCGGATGGCCTCGTCACGGGCGCACAGGCTTATGATACGGCGGCCTTCAAGGAGGTCGCCGACGCAGTTGTGACCGGGGCTGGCGCCAGTATCCGCTTTCACACATTCGCATGCGGCGCGATCATGGAAGCGGGCCGCATTCAGGCCGTACTGATCGAAACCAAATCTGGGCGCGGCGCAATCCGGGGCGAGACATTCATCGATTGCTCCGGCGATGCCGATTTGGCGCAATGGGCAGGCGCGCCCACAGCGACCGGCAGCGACGACGGCTTCATCGCCTATCCGACCCTGATGTTCCGCATCGCCGGCGTTGACGACGCTCGCGCCATGAACGAGGCCCGCCCCAATCTCCGCGCGCTTATCGCAGAGGCGAACGAGAGTGGGCGCTTCACACTGCCGCGCAAAGCCGGGATCATGCGCACCCAAGCCCATGCTGGCGAATGGCGGGCGAACCTAACGCAGATCAGCCGCGACGGGCAGCCGCTCAACGGCGCTGACGCCGACGATCTCTCCTACGCCGAGCAAGAGGGTCGCAAGCAGGTCCGCGAGTATTTCAACTTCCTGAAGGAAATGGCGCCGGGATTTGAGAAAGCCTATCTGCTTGAAACGGCGCCGCAGATCGGCATCCGCGAAACACGTCGCATTCTGGGGGATGTCCAGCTGTCTGGGGACGACGTTCTAACCTGCCGTGATTTCGATGACGCTGTCGGCGTCAATGGCTGGCCGCTAGAAACCCATGAGTTTGGCGATGTCGCCTGGCGCTATATTCCGGGGCGCGGCTACTGCCAAATTCCGTTCTCAACAACGATCCCCAAGGGCGTCGAGAACCTACTCGTAGCGGGCCGCTGCGCTTCGACGACACAAGACGGGCAAGCATCGCTCAGGGTGAGCGGGCCGTGCTTTGTGATGGGGCAGGCGGCGGGAACAGCCTCAGCGCTTGGTTTGAAAACCGGTACAGACGCGAAAGACGTGCCGATCCGTGATCTACAGCGCCAGCTCGTGCAAGATGGTGCTTATCTTGGACATGTGCCGGGCCTGTAAGCGCCTCTATCCGCCCCAGATTTCTCCGAGCACACGCTTGAAGTTGCCGCCTAAATAGGCCCGCACATCATCATCGGTCCACCCCCGTGCGACGAGCGCATCCGTAATGCGCGGCATCTCGGCGTGGCTGCCGAAGCCATCAATGTAGCGCGCCGGAATATCCCGGCCGAAGATCGCCATGTAGTTTTCGATCACGTCCCAGCGCCTGGGCGTTTCGCGGTCATAGGCCATGCGGGCGTTATCGGCGCCTGCCGCCAAGTCGGTGCCGAATCCAACATGTTGGATGCCGACAAGATCGACCAGATAATCCAAATGGCGCAGGAAATCCTCCAACACGGGCTTGGACTCCGGGTCGCCCGTCCAGCACATCGGCCCGTAGGTGCTGGCGCCGATCATCCCGCCTTTCGCGGCGACGGCCTTGATCAGCTCATCTGATTTATTGCGTGCGAGCGGCGTGACCGCATGGGCGTTGGCATGGGTCAGCAAGCATGGCAGTTCGGAACGCTCGACCGCCATCATGCCGGTGCGCTCGCCGACATGGGACAAATCAATTGCGATGCGGCGCTGGTTGAGCGCGTCTACAGCCTCGCCGCCAATGGCGGACAGGCCGCCATCTTCTAGCTCCATGCAACCATCGCCCAGCATGTTCCGGTAGTTATAGGTCAATTGCATGATGCGGAGACCGGCTTGATGGAAGAACACCAACCGATCAACGTCCTCATCGAGCGGGCGGCCATTTTGCCACCCCATAACGATGCCGACCTTACCCGCCGCCTTCGCCGTATCGAAATCCGCAGCACGTTCGATGATCATCCAAGGCGAACCAGGCTGGGTGACGCGCGCGCGCCAGCCCGCCATTTGCTTACAGGCCGTGGTAAAATCCGCCTCGAAATGAGCGACGGTCAAGTTGATGGCGTCGATGCCGCCAGCTTGTAGCGCCGCAGCATCACCATCGGAATGATAGACCAGCCCGTCCATAACGAAGGCTGACTGGTGCAGGCTTTCCTCAGTCATGGTTTCAACCGAACTAGCCAGCCGGTTGGCCATTTGCCCAAAGGCCAGTGCGGGTCTGGCCATCGGCATAGGTCATGGTGCCTTGGCCTTCGATCCGGCCTTCTCGGAACTCGCCCTCATAGCGTTGACCATTTGGCCATTCGTATACGCCCCGGCCATTCGGTTGACCGTCCGCCATAGCGCCCTGATAGCGCTCACCGGTCGGCAACGTGAGAACGCCTTGGCCGGTGCGGCGACCGTTCTGGAAGTCGCCCTCATAGCGCTCGCCATCGGCAGAGGTGAACACGCCCGGGCCAACGATCACGCCATCATCGAAGCGACCCTGATACTGGGAGCCTGACGGCCATTGATAGACGCCCTGGCCCGTACGCTTACCGGCGACAAAATCGCCTGTGTATACGGCGCCATCCGGCCAAGCCAAACGGCCCTGGCCATCAATTGAATCGCGCACAAATGCGCCCTCGTAAACGAGGCCGTCTGTCAGCGACATCTGCCCCTGACCATCGCGGAGACCGTCACGGAACTGGCCGGTGTAGCGGGAGCCATCGGCATAGGTCATTTCGCCCTGGCCGTTCGGCTGACCGTTCTGAACGTCGCCGACATACCGTGCGCCATCCTGGAAAGTGATCTCGCTGCCGCCTGGTCCCTGGGGAAGGGGCGCTGGTGGAGCTGCTGCGGGAGGCAATGCGGCCAGTGGCGGCGGCGCGGCGTCAACCGGCGGGAGCGGCGGCGGCGCGCCAGTTAGAGGCGGCAGCGCCGGCGCCGCCATAGCCGGTGCGGCGGGCGCATCCAGGGGCGGCAATGGCGGCGGGCCGCCTGCATCCACACTCGCGATGGGTGGAGGCGCCAAAGGAGGAGGCCCAAGCGGCGGCAGCCCTGGCGCGTTAGCGATTGGCGCTTCCAGCGCGGGAGCTGCAGGCGGGGGCGCTAAAGGCGCTTGCGTTAAAGGTGGGGGCGCCAAGGGTGGGGGCGCGAGCGGCGGCGGACCGGATTCAAAGCCCGGAGCGGTTTCTACAGGCGGAACCGCAGCCGGCGCCGCCTGTACGCGCGGCTGGACAGGAACCGGTG
Source organism: Alphaproteobacteria bacterium (assembly GCA_038102935.1). Classification (GTDB taxonomy): domain Bacteria; phylum Pseudomonadota; class Alphaproteobacteria; order Bin95; family Bin95; genus VMCJ01. Next base: position 94,011 of record JAYNYG010000003.1, read on the forward strand.
CTGCCGGCTGCGGCGCTAGGCGCGGCGCGGGCTGATCAGCGAACGTGCCGACACGGCCAGCGCCGGGGCCGCCAAACCCGCCGCCAAACGCAGGCGTGCGAACGCGGGTACGACCGCCAGACTCGACAATGCCGCTCTGCGCAACACGGACAAGCGCCGGGCTGCGCGCCGGTTTCGCCGCAATTGCCTTCGCACGACGGCGATCACGCGCCTTGCGTTTTTCTTCGCGCTTCATGGACGCCATGATTGCGGCGCCTTCACTGCCTTTGAAGATTTCCTCGATGGACCGAATCCGCGGGCGGCGAACGCGAACGGGGCGGACGAAGTCCTTATCAGCCCGGGTCACGGTCGGGCGCGGCGCGAAGCCATCGACCATCTCATTCATCCGAGCGGCGGCCCTGGCGCCATGCTGGGTTTCAGGCCAACCGTCTGCGACACGGCGATACTGAATAGCGGCATAGTCTGTCCGGCCAAGCCGTTCATAGGCGACGCCCAGATAGTAATGCGCCAAGCCATCGCTCGGATCGATCTGAAGGCCCCGTACAAACTGCAGCGCGCTGGCGGAGGGGTCGCGATTGATCAAATCATCATAGGCGATCTTGAATATTTCTTGCGCATCATCTGACGCCGCTGACGCCGCAATTGGCGGCAAATCCGCTGGGAGTGTATTCGGCAGCGCCATAGGCGCATTAGTAGCCGGAAGCGCAGGCGCCGCCGCAAAATCCGGCTGCGGCGCTGCTGCGATAGGCGGCGCGTTCATGACCGGCGCGTTGATTGGTGGTGAATTCAGAGGCGGCGGCTGGTTGAAGCCTGGCTGGGCAATTGGCGGTTGCGCCAGCGGCGGCGGCGCGAGAGGCGGCTGCGTCAACGGCGGCGGCGCAGACGCAAGCGCCGTATCGCCACTCA
>JAYNYG010000003.1:94926-139812 GCA_038102935.1 Alphaproteobacteria bacterium
CCATAGGCGCATTAGTAGCCGGAAGCGCAGGCGCCGCCGCAAAATCCGGCTGCGTCAACGGCGGCGGCGCAGGCGATCCGATGGGCGGCAGCGGCGGCGGGGCGCCAGCGCCAAGCGGCGGCAAGGGCGGCGGCGCAGAAGCAAGCGCCGTATCGCCACTCACATTCAGCGCCAAGCCAAGGCCATTCGCATCAGCCATCACACCGTCGACATCCGCCGGATCAACCAAAGCCGCATGGCAAAGATTAATCTGGAGCGCGCGCGCGACCTCTGCGACAGGCGGATGCAGATAGCTGTACCCGCCTGGCAACCCGCCAACAGGCGGCGCGCAAATACGCAGCGGCTCGCCGGGGCTTGCCAGCGCATCCGCATTCGGCGGCGCCAGAACGGTGAAGCCAGAAACATCGAGACTGTTGAGGGATTGAGCGGAAACGGCGCTGGTAAAGGCCAAAATGCCCGCAGCGCCTGCGACGACCGCCAAACCAGCTGGCCGCAAACCGCGCCGATACAGAGGCATCCGCGTAATCAATCGATAGCTCATAAAATCATTCCTCCGCCCCGCATGCGTGCACCCCGCACCCGGCAATCGCCAATGGCCGCTGCCGCCGAAGCGCAGCGCAGCATCCCCCATCTGCCTAGAGTAGTCTGTATTTACGATGTCTTTAAGGCCTCCTTTTACACTGAATGCGATCAATTGGGAGGCCGGATTGCTAAAAGGCGGGATGCACGGGACAGAAACGTCCCCAAACCGCCAACGAGGAACCGCCCTTCTTACGAAAATTTGAGGAATTTTGCATGCCATCCGCAGCAGCCGCTCAGATAACGAACCTGCCGAACCGCGCTAAGCAAAAAGCGCAACCCCTTGCTGACCGGGACTTTGACGCGCTTTTGATGATGGCGGAGGGTGCGGCCGCCCAGCTCGGCGTGAAATATGCTGAGGACGTGAACCTCACGGCGCTCAAGCTAGCACGGCTCTCCGCCTTCGCCCGCCGCGACACAAATCTACAGGCTTCAACACTCACAGAAATTCAGGATATGGCGTTTGAACTGCGCGGCGAAGGCGCATCATTCGGCTTCGATGTCGTCAGCCTTGTCGCCGATTCGCTCTATAAAGTCATTGATGATCTGGAGGACTCGCCGACCAAACTCAGGCTCAAAATCGTAGAAATGCATGCGCTCGCATTGAACGCGCTGTTGGCAGGCGGCATCCGCGCGGCGGAAGAAGATGAAATCGCCCGCCAGATCATCGCCGCGCTCGGCGCTGCTCGGAAGCGCGCCGCCGCTTAAAGAATATTCAGCCAGGCCTTGCGGCCCACGCCATCTCCTGATGGCCCGGCGCATAAGAGCGGTTCGTGATCGCTGGGTCCCGGTTCAGCAGCGGTCGTGCATACATCGGGTGCCGCATGCTGCGGACTTCATGCTCCAACCGCACCAGCGCATCGCCGCTAACGGGGTCAACCACATCCAAGAACCGGTACTGGTGCTGATCGCTCTCCTCGCTGATCAACCCACGCTCCAAGAGCCGGTTATACGGGCCTGAGAAATCCGCCAAATATACGGCGATATGATGCCCATCATAATCCGGTTGCGGCGCATCGGTTTCCCGGTAGATCAGCATTTGCCCATCGCCGGATGATACATGGGCCGCGCCCTCAGCCGCCCGCGCGCCGGTATTCATGATCTCATTGTAGAACTTGACAATGCCATTGGCGGATCCCAGAGGCGCATCCACCTCCACATAAGGCATGCCAAGCCGCATCGCGCCGAACCGCTCCGAAGGCTCATGCACGCGGATGCGATTGCCCCAAGGGCAGGTGACGGCGACATGATCCGGGCGTTCCTTGAAGCTGAAGGCGGTGCCCGTCAGCGCATCCGCCGCCGCATGCAGGCGTTGCAGCAGCGCGTCCCGGCCCGGGATCACCAGGCCCGTCACCCCGCGCAAGACCTGAGCGCCGCCCGTCGGCAAATGGAACTGGCTGCGGCCAGCGTTGATCCACATGTTGGTGACGCCGGTCATCAGGTAGGGATCGCGCGTCAGGCCAAGTGCGGTCACGTAGAACGTGACGCCAAGCTGCTGGTCTGGCACGCGAACGTTCACATGCTCCATGGTCACGATATTGCCGATATCCTCAGCGGTGCGATCAAACTCAGCCATAGCTTCTCTCCATCATGATAGAACGCCGCGCGCGACCAGCATGGCGGCGCCCGCCAGCAGCATGAAACTCAACGCCCGGAAGAACCGGGCCGGATCCGCCGATTTAAACCAACGCCCGCCAACGATGTTGCCGAGGATCACGACCGGCATCAATAGCAGGCCCTCGATCATCACCGTCAGGTCCACCAGCCCCGCCAGCGCAACGAACCCGAAGCGCCCAAACATGAATATCCCCGAAAGCGCGATATTGGTGGCGCGGAACACAACTGGCTCCGGCGACATATGGCGGAGGAACGGCGCCAGAAAATAAATCCCGCCGCCGCCCGAAACCGTGCCCACAAAGCCGGAGACCAGCGACAGCACAGCCACCAGCGGCCTGGCGCGCAGATCAATGATGCGGGCGAGGCGCGGGACGGCGTCAAACCGGTCCATCAGCACGACGGTCATGATCAGCGCGCCCAGAACCGGCGCCAACGCATCCGGCGCCAGCGATACGAACACATAGGTGCCGATGCCGATGCCGACATAAACCCCAAGCGTCAGCGCGAATGTCAGCCGCCAGTTCGCCTGGCCAAAACTTTGCGGGAACAGATGCAGCTGCGCCATCGTCGCCGTCATAATCACCAATAGGATTGCGTGATGCGGCCCAAGCAGCCAAGTCGTCGCGATGATAATCGGCAGGTTGGACCCAAACCCAAACGCGCCCCGAACCAAAAACCCACAAAAATGCGCCGCCGCAACGGCTGCCAGCACCCAAAGCGGCAAATCAGCAAACGGCGTAACGCCCAAAATAGTCATGTGGATGTTGCGCTTTCAAAGTGACGGCAGCAGCCTGACATGAAACAACTCAAACTCAGCATTTCAATCCGTGTGCCTGATTCGCAAAGGGCCGCTAAAGTCCAAACTGTCACCACTGATCGTAAACCTAACTGCACGAAGTCATAAGGCTAAGGATGAAACAACAATGATAGGCACACTGGAGACATTTGGGCCGCTCGCGCTTGTTTTGGTTGGCACTGGCTGCCTGGCCGGCGTATTGGCCGGGCTTTTGGGAGTCGGCGGCGGGATTATCGTGGTGCCGGTCCTGTTCAGCCTGCTCGGCCTGTTGGCGATTGATGAGTCGGTGCGCATGCATGTCGCGGTTGGCACGTCATTGGCCAGCATCGTTCTAACATCCATCATGTCCGCCCGCGCACATCACAAAAAGGGCGCGGTTGACGTGGGTTTGTTGAAGCGCTGGGCGCCTTGGATTTTCGCAGGATCAATCGCTGGAACGCTCATCGCTGGCGCAGTTGGCGGCGGCGCGCTTCGGGCGGTTTTCGGCGTCGTAGCGCTGTTGGTCGCCGCATATATGGCGTTGACGCCTGCGGGCTTCCGCCTCAGGGATGAATTACCAAAAGGCGTAGCGGGATCAGGCTCCGCATTTTCAATCGCGGGCCTCTCGGCGATGATGGGAATTGGCGGCGGGACCTTGTGCGTTCCGTATTTCAACGCCTTCGGTTTCCCGGTGCATCGGGCGGTTGGCACGGCGGCGGCGATTGGCCTGATCGTCGCCCTGCCCGCCGCCATTGGCTTTATCATCACAGGGTGGGGACTGGCAGCGCTGCCAGAGGCAAGCGTGGGTCACGTGAACTTGCTTGGCCTTGTATTGATCGCGCCCTTCGCCAGCACGACAGCGCCGCTTGGCGTCAAGCTCGCACATCGCCTGCCGGCGCGGGCGCTGAAGCTCTCCTTTGCCTTCTTTCTGCTCGTGACAGGCGTAAGGATGCTAATTTAGCGGTTATGCGGCAGGTAATCTCAGCGTGACACGGAGGCCGGGCGCGGAGTCGTCTGCCGTAATTTCTGCGTTATGCATTTGGGCGACGGCGCGCACCAGGGAAAGGCCGAGACCGGCGCCCGGTTTGCCGCGATCTGCTTCTAGACGGACGAACCGATCAAAAATCCGCGCGCGCTCAACCGCGGGAACGCCGGGGCCGTTGTCGGATACGGACAACGCCGTCTGGTCCCCGGCTTTGCTGGCGCTCACATGAACAACCCCACTCTCCGGCGTGTATTTGATGGCATTGTCGATCAGGTTGGCGAGCGCTTGCGCTAGGAATCTGCGGTCGCCAATGACCATAGCGGCGCCCGGTTCCGCTGCCGCCTCAAGCACAATGCCTGCATCCTCAGCAACCGGCTCATAGAGCTCCGTCACGTCGGCGACGATATCCGCCAAATCGACAATATCGCTTGGGCCAGCGTCCGCCGCGCCCTCGAGCCGGGCGATATCCAGCAAGGCGTTGAAAGTGGCAAGCAGGGAATCCGCGTCCTGCAGCGTGCGCTCCAAGGCTTCGCGATAGGCTTCGGGTTCCGCCTCGCTCATCAGCGTGACTTCGGCGCGGGCGCGGAGGCGGTTCAAGGGCGTGCGCAGATCATGGGCGATATTGTCCGAGACCTGGCGGACGGCGGTCATCAGGTTCTCAATCCGGTCCAGCATGGCGTTTAGGCTGGCGGCGAGCCGGTCCAGCTCGTCGCCGGAGCCGTTGCTTGGCACACGGCGGGACAAATCCCCGGCCATGATCTGCTGGCTGGCGGCGCCCATGGCGTCAATCCGGCGGAGGGTGGAGCGCGTCACCAGCAATCCGCCGATCAGCCCTAGCGCCAGAATACCGCCGCCCGCCCACCAGAACGCCGATTGCATGAGGCCGACCAGCTCATCCCTCTGCTGCACATCTCGCCCGACTAGCAGCCTGAACCCACCGACGATATCAATTTTGCGGGCGCGGGCGCGGCGGCGTTCCGTTTTCCCGGCGACGGCAAGATCATATTCGAAGTCCAGCCAGCCATCGGGATCAATCTCCGCCTTCGGCCAGCCGTTGATATTCCCGGCAAGCGGGCGTTCACCCGCGTTGGACAACATGTAGAGACTTTGGCTTTGCTTCGCCGACCGTTCCGCCACCACCTGCCGGAGACCCGGAATGCCGAGCAGGCGATACCGTTCATTCAGGCCTTGCAGTTCAGCGGCGATGGTCTCGTCAATCTGCTGGGCCGTGAACCCTGCGCTCCGCCAATAAACCAGCCCCAGAAGCCCGGCGGACGAGACGCCGAAAATCAGCAGATAAAACGCCGCCAGCCGGAACGCCGTACTCCGAATAAGTTTCCGAAATCCCCCCATCGCCAGCGGTTACCGTACTTGACGAGGCAAAGGGGCTGCATTCAAGAGGCGGAAAGGCTTCTCGCATATGGAATGAGGAGTCTGCTCAGAGGTCTCCTCGCCCTGTCCCTCTCCCGCCGTTGGGGGACGAGGTGAATGCGTGGCGGGCATCGGCGCTATCCTCCCAATCACCCGGCTTCGCTCAACCGGTAGCCGGCGCCGCGGACGGTGTGCAGAAGGGGGCCGCTGAAGCCTTTGTCGATTTTGCCGCGCAGACGGCTGATATGGACATCGATCACGTTGGTCTGCGGATCAAAATTATATTCCCACACATTCTCCAGCAGCATCGTGCGGGTGACGACACGGTCTGCATTGCGGGCGAGATATTCCAGGAGCTTGAATTCACGCGGCTGCAAATCAATCTTCTCGCCGGAGCGGCTGACGCGGCGGCCGAGGAGATCAATCTCCAAATCGCCGACCTTGATTTCCGTCTGCGGTTCGTCCCCCCGGCGCCGGGCCAGGGTTTCGATGCGCGCGAGGAGTTCGGCGAAGGCGTAGGGCTTCACCAGGTAATCGTCGCCGCCAGCGCGGAGGCCCTTCACCCGATCATCCACCTGGCCAAGCGCGGAGAGAAACAGGATCGGCGTTGCATCGCCTTTACCGCGCAGCGTTTCCGCCGCCGCCAGGCCATCCATGCCGGGCAACATCCGGTCTAGCACGATCACATCGTAAGCGGTTTCGGCCATAATCAGGCCCGTCTCGGCATCAATCGCGTGGTCCGCGACATGGCCGTGCTCGCTCAAACCTTTGACCATGTAGGCCGCAGCCTCGGCATCGTCTTCAATCACCAAAACCCGCATATTTCATCACCCCCAGCTTGAGCGCGGGCGGGGCTACAACGCATTGCCGAACCCCGCCCGAACGCATAGCACAGCGTCGGTTAACCCTTCTTAAGGGTCGCGGCGACGAAGCGGTCATTGCCGTTCTGGCGGATAAGCAACAGCACCGCACTCCGGCCGGAACTCTCCGCCTTCGCTATCGCTGCTGCGGCGGCGCTTGGGCTTTTCACCGGCTCGCCCGCGACAGCCAACAGCACAGCGCCCGGCTGGACGCCCTTCTCCGCGAGCGGGCTATCCGGCGTCATATCCGTGATCAGCACGCCAGCCGTATCGGCATCCACGCCTGCAGCGCGGCGGGAGGCTGAATCCAGCGGCGCCAACGTCAACCCGAGCGCGCCAGATGTGCGGGCCGGGGCTTTGTTGGAGGCGGCGGCCAACGTCTTTTCATCCGGCAAACGCCCGATTTTGACATTCACCGTCCGCATGCGCCCATCCCGCCAGACTTTGATCTTGGCCGTGCTGTCCGGGCGGACACCTGCGATCACGCGCGGCAGTTCGGGCATTTCCTCAATGCGCTCGCCATTCACATCCAGAATGACGTCGCCGATTTTGAGGCCTGCCTTATCTGCAGGGCCGTCGGCTGACACGCCCGCGACGATGGCGCCCTCCGCCTTATCCAACCCAACGCCGGATGCGATATCTTCGCTCACGTTTTGAATTGAGACGCCGAGCCATCCGCGCTCCACCGTGCCGCCGTCTTTCAACTGCGCAATCACCGTTTTCGCGAGGTTCGACGGAATGGCGAAGCCGATGCCGACGCTGCCGCCCGTGGGTGAGAAAATGGCCGTGTTCACGCCAATCACTTCGCCGGACAGATTAAACGCCGGGCCGCCGGAATTGCCTTTATTAATGGGCGCATCGATCTGCAGGAAATCATCATATGGCCCCGCGCCGATAGACCGCCCACGCGCTGAAATAATGCCGGTCGTGACCGTGTGATCCAGCCCGAACGGATTACCGACCGCCACGATCCAATCGCCCACTTCGGAGCGATCGCTATCGCCGAACGCCACATAGGGGAAGGCTTTCCGGCGATCCACCTTAAGCAGCGCCAGGTCCGTCCGGCTATCCGTGCCGACCAGTTTGGCGTCCAGTTTCGAGCCATCCTTCATGGTGATGACGATTTTTTCGGCGCCCGCAATCACGTGATTGTTGGTGACGATATGGCCCTCTGCGTCGATGAAGAAGCCGGAGCCGAGGCCTGTCGCCGGGCGGGAGGGGCCGCGATTATTCGGCATCCGGTCGCCAAAGAAACGCTCAAAGAATTCGCGCATGCCGGGCGGCATGTTTTCGATGCTAGGGCCTTCTGCAGAGGCCGAGGGGTCCCGCTGCGTCACCTCAATATGCACGACAGCGGGCGCCACCGCCTTGACCACGGGCGAGAAGCTGGCCGGACCGCTCGCAGGCACAATCGCCTGGGCATGCGCGGCGCCCGGCGCTGGGGCGCCCATGCTTGGCGGCAACAACGATGCGCCCGCCGCCAAGCCAAGCGCCATCAACGACACCATCCCGATCCGCTTCGCACGGGCCGCGTGCTTGCGCGGCGCATCCAGAATGTATTGTCCGCGTTTCGTAGCCGCGCTATCCGAAGTCGTCTCTGGCAAATTCTGCATGGCGATATCCATCCTCTATGCTGTATCCGGCGAGCCATCGGCCCTGTTTCCTGGCCTCTATATAGGTACGCCAGACTTACTAAGCCCATTCATGCGCATGAAATCTTCGTAATGTGGCAAAAATCCGAGCGCCACAAGGAAACAAAGCCGCACGCCCTCTCGGCGTTTGCTGTGCAAAAGCCTGCCGGTCTACTGAGGAGGTGGAGGTGCGTCCGCCTTTTGCTTTGCAAAAGGCGCTGGTGCTGCCGCGGGGAATTGAACCCCGGGCCTCTCCCTTACCAAGGGAGTGCTCTACCCCTGAGCTACGGCAGCATCTATGCGCGTCTGGCCCGGCGACCATATAGGAATCGCCCGGCGAATGCGGCGGGACAATGCCAGGGGGCGGGCTTGGAGGCAAGTCTAATCGGGGCGGGTTTCAATCGGGTTACGAATGAGCGCGATCAGCCTGTCCGCCAATGCGCCATCAGGCGGCGGCGGTGGGCGCCAATCGACATTAATTTCCGTTGTGTCCGTCAAGCGCCGCGCGTATCCAGCGGCTTCCAGATCATCCAGGAATTGACCGAGATCACGCGGCGGCAGGATAACGCCAGCGGCATAGACCTGCCGGATGACCCAAGCGCACGGGCCGCCAAGGCCATGCAGCCACGCCGCCGCCCGTTCCAACACCATACGCGGGCTGCTGCGCCGGGGCACGGGGGCGAGATATGTGGGAAGGCCCGCCGCAATCGCCTCCGCCGCCATGCTTTCACTATCGCCGGTGACGATGGCGGCGTTCGCTGCGGCCAAAAGCGCCAAAAATGGATTTGGTTGGCGGTCCCAGGGGAAAAATAATGCCTCGGGCGCAGCCGCTTGCACCGCCTGCTCCATTGCCGCGCCGGTGCGGCGGCTGGAGACGATGGCGAGGCGGGCGCCCATCCTTGCCGCCGCATCCCGTGCTTGCTCAGCGATCTGGCGGCCGAGCTGAGGCGGCAGGTCATGGTCGAAACACTTGCCGCCCAGCACCAGCAGCAGCCAAGGGCCAAGCGCGGGGTCGAGCAACTCTGGCTCCGCCACTTTCGCCGCCGCTAGCCGTTCAGGCGTGGCGCCCGTCGGCGGCGTCAAGATCGTTGAGCGGCGGGGATGCGGCGGCAGGCGCCAATGCGCGGCGACGAAGGCGTGATCCAGACCCGCCATCAGGTTCGCGCCCTTCTGGCCAAGCTGCACCGCCAGCGTTTCCCCGCCAGAAAGCCGCTTCACATGCCGAACCCAAGGCGCAGAACGCCGCCCCGTGCCGACAACCAATTCTGGCCAAGGGCCTTCCAGAGCGTCGGAGCCAGCCCGCGCAATCGACCGCCCGCTAGCGCCCAAGAGCGCCGCGCCCAGCATATGCCAGCGGTTCGATTGCAGGCGCTTGATCGAGACCTCCGCTCCGCGCAACGCCAAATGCGCCGCCAGCCCTTCGATCTGGGTGCGGTTGCCTGGCTGGCCATCAGTCAGCAGCCAAATGAGGGGCGGGCGTTCAGTCATTTTGGCGGGTATAGGGCCTAAAGATGGGTCATGCTAGCGTCTGCTCTATGACTGATATCCGCTTTCAGAATGACGCGCCCGCCCTGGACCATCTCGGCTGGATCGGGCCAGACCTTACAATCGGTGCGCGCGCCTGGGAGCGGCTTGGCTTCCGGTTGAGCCGCATCAGCCCGCAGATGGGCTTTACGGGGCCGGATGGGGCGTTAGAGCCTTGGGCCTCCGCCAACCGCTGCGCCGTATTCAAGCAGGGTTATCTGGAGCTGATCGGCATCACGCATCCAGACCGCTTCAATCCCTGGAAAACCTATCTCGCCAGGGGAGCCGGCGCCCATATCGCCGCCTTCCGGGTGGGCGAAGCGGATGCGGCCTACCCATCTCTGGCAGACCGCACAGGGGGGTTTGATCCGCCGGTGCAGCGGCGACGGATGGCGCCGCTCGGCCTAGACCAAAGCGGCGGCGAGGCGGAAATGCGCTTCCGCAATATCTTCAGCCAGGATGATGACTGGCCGGAAGGCCGCTACATCGTGATTGAGCACCAAACGCCGGATGTGCTTTGGCAGCCGGAGCTTCTAGAGCATCCAAACGGCGCTGAAGCGCTGGTCGAAGCGATTTTCACCGCACCTGATCCTGGCCCGACGCGGGACCGCCTCGTCCGCCTGACAAATCGCCCGGCAGTGGAAACGACGGAAGGCTGGCGCATCGACACAGATGGCGGACTGTTGACGATTACAACGCCTACCGCCCTCGCAGCACGCTTTCCAGGCGTCGAGTGTCCAGACAGACCTGCCGTTATCGGCGCCGTCGTCTCCGTCGCGGATTTAGCCGCCGCCAAAGCGTTTATGACCGCCAATGAGGTCGAACTCGAATCCAGCACGGACGGACTAGAGTTCACCGCCGGGCCAGACGCTGCTGGCGGCATCACGGCGTTCAAACAAGCCTAACCGCAGGAGATCCTCCATGGCAGACATCATCACTGACGTAACGCTTGATCTTTTCGCCTGGGACAATATTCCGGCGACGCGCTACGGCCATCACACGGGGTTGTTTAGCGGCGTATCGAACATGGGCTTGCTGACGATCCGCACGCGGGACGGGGTTGAGGGCCATGCGTTTCTGGGCTCCGCAAGCCGGGGCGCGGACATGGATGGGCTTAGCCTGATCCACTATCTCAAACCCATTCTGATGGGCCAGAACCCGCTGGATCGCGAGCGGCTTTATCGGCAAATGTACCGGAAAGCGCGGATGACGACGCTGCGCGCGATTGGCGCCGCGGACATCGCGTTATGGGATATCGCAGGCAAAGTCGCGGGCCTGCCGATTGCGCGGCTGATCGGCCAATACCGGGATAAGCTTCCAGCCTATGCCTCCTCTGCCGTGCTGCAAGCGCCAGAAGCCTATGCGGAGGAGGCCGTGCAGTTTCAGGATGATGGCTGGGCCGCATACAAGATCCATCCGCCGACAATTCCCGCAGACGACATCAAAGTATGCGAGGCCGTGCGCAAAGCCGTTGGCGATGACTACCAAATCATGCTCGACGCCACCTGGTGCTACGACTACCCCCAAGCGCTCCGCGTCGGCAAAGCCATCGAGAGCCTGGGGTTTTATTGGTACGAAGACCCGCTGGATGAGGAGGATATGCTGAATTATCCAAAGCTTCGCCAGCAGCTATCCATCCCCTTAATGGCGACAGAATATTCCCCCGGCGGGCTCTATTCCTATGCGCCCTGGATCATCCAACAGGCGACGGATTATCTGCGCGGGGATGTGGCCGTGAAGGGCGGGATCACGGGGATTTTGAAGGCGGCGCATCTGGCGGAAGCGTTCAAAATGAACTTCGAAATCCACCATGGCGGCAACTCGCTGAACAACGTCGCCAACCTGCATGTCGCCATGGCGATCCCGAACACGGAGCTATTTGAGGTGCTGTTGCCCGCCGGCGCGCAAAAATACGGCCTGAACCCGGACATTGAAATCATCCACGGCCATGTTCATGCGATTGAAGCGCCGGGCCTCGGCGCTGCCATCGATTTCGACCTGATCAGAGCGAAAACCGTCAGCCAGATTGATTGAGCGCCTAAAGGAGCTTTGGTAACAGGAGTTATATTCTACCTTTCGCATCACACCACAGGTCCGCCTAGTAACAGACTTCAGCGACCATTGCAGCGAGGCTGATTCATGCGAGTAATAGAACGGCTTATCCCGCACTGCACTTCAAATATATTTGTATACAAACTCAAAGCATTTTGTTTTCCGCTTTTTTGTTGGCAGTAGAAGATCAGCTCACCGGAAGCTAATAATTAAAAATAAGATATTTTATATCAAATACACATTCTTTTTATTTATGCTATTAGTCGTATATTAAATAATATAATAAAACGATCTCAAAATAATGTAATCATTGTGATCATAAGTGTTAGATTCATTATATATGCCAAAATCTAATACATTCTATACAGCCGATATTATTCTGTGTATTTCTCAAGTGCAACCCCCGATGATCGGCTTAATATTTCAAACTCTGGTTTCATGCGGTGCGTAGGGACAATAGGGCAGTATGCAAACATATAGTGTCGTTTCATACCAAATAGCTCAAAACGAGAGCGCGTTATGAACCAAAATAAATATCCATTAATTAAAAATACGCCCGGCCACAAAATATACAATGGATGTAGAGAATCATTCATAACACCATCAAACATTAGAAATCAACTCCTACAATAAGAGTGAATAGATAAGAAGCGCCGCATTTATCATTTCATACGGCGATCCTGGTTATAGAAAGGGTGGAACTGCAGAAGCCATTCCAACTTCAACACGCCTCGAACCGCATTCTTGGAAGAGTGAAGCAGATGTCGATGGTATTAGAAATCCCTTAATAAAGTTCCAGACCTATTCCAAACACTGGCGGAGGCTCGTTCCAAGCTTTTGAAGCAGCCCCGTGTACAGCGTCCATCCAGGCGATAGCTCCCAGCCAACGGGGTCAAGAACGCCGGTTTTTATGTCTGGACCAGCCAAGCTATTCGCCAAAGCCGCTGAAAACTGAGGCTCCCGGAAAACGCAGCGCGCGCCCTGCTGTTTGACGCCTTGCCTTAAAGCCGCAATTCGCCGGGGGCTTGGCGCTGCGCCATCAGTCAGACGGATTGCGCCAAGCGCCGGGATACGGAAACGCATCTCAAAATACTGAAACGCGTCATGCAGCACGACATAGGGTTTGTCACGAACCGGCGCCAACATGCCGTGCAAGCCTTCGGTCAAAGCCCGGAGCTCAGCTTCGCCTGCGGCAGCGTTGGCGGCATACCGGCCAGCATTTTCTGGGTCCGCTTTGCTCAAAGCCTTGGCTATGGCTCCGAGCCATCGGGCGCCATTTTCTGTATCAAGCCAAGCATGAGGGTCAATTGGCCCGTGATCATGATGATCATCTTTGTGGCCGTCCTTATGCTCGTCTTTATGATCATCCGCATGATCATCTTTTTGATGGACATCATGCTTATCGAAGATAGCGTCACCTCGAGAAGGATGTCGGACAGTCCCGGGCGCCTCTAATAGGGCGAGGCTTATGGCGTGTGGGTTCAAGTTTAACCGGGACCGTTCCAGCCACGGTGTGAGCGCCGGGCCGATCCAGATCAACACATCCGCGCCGGCCAAAGCCGCCGCCTCCGAGGGACGCATGTGGTATCCGTGCGGCGATGCGCCTGGCGGCAGCAATTGGGATGGCGTCGCAACGCCCGCCATAACCTTCGAGACCAGAGCGGACACTGCTGGCAAATCCGTGGCGACTTTGGGCGCTGCAGAAACGGACGGCGCAAAAAGAACAGCGGCGGCGAGCGCAGATATTTTAAGGAATTGCTTCATCATGGGGCGGCGGTATATAATGTGATAACATAACATTCAATGGCCTTGCCCCATGACGTCGCAATCCGATGCCGCGCCAAAGCCTGTCGCCTTCGACACTCATGACCATAGGCGCTGCGTGCAGACGGCTGCGGCAGAGGTCGAAGCCGCCTGCGCCAACCAGAATTTGCGGCTCACACCCATTCGCCGCCGGGTGTTGGAAATCCTGCTTGAAGAGCACAGGGCGCTCGGCGCCTATGACGTCTTGAACCGGCTGGCGGAGGAAGGCCAACCGGCCCACCCGCCAGTCGCCTATCGGGCGCTGGAGTTCCTGGTGAGCCATGGTTTCGCTCATAAGCTGGAACGCATGAACGCCTTCGTCGCCTGCGCCAGTCCGGGCGCAGACCACCGGCCTGTCTTCCTGATCTGCAGCACCTGCAATGCCGTAGCCGAAGATCCAGCGGCGGGCGTTGATGCTGCTTTGGGCGAGGCAGCGGGCGCGCTCGGGTTTGCGATCACAGGCGCAGCGATTGAGGCCGAGGGCCTTTGTCAAAGCTGCCGCGAGGATGCCCGCGCGTGACTTTACTTTCGGCCACGAACGCCGCCGTCCAACTTGGCGGGCGCACAGTGCTGCATGGCATCGACTTCGCCATTGATCCGGGCGAAATCGTGACGATTGTCGGCCCGAACGGTTCCGGCAAGACAACGTTCCTGCGTCTGCTTGTCGGCGCGCTGCAGCCAGCATCGGGCGAGGTTCAGCGGCAATCCGGGTTGAAAATCGGTTACGTGCCGCAGCGCTTGGCGATCGACAGCACGATGCCGATGACCGTCGCGCGCTTCCTAAGCCTGCCCGTAACCCGCAGCCGCGCCGCCATCCGCGATGCGCTGGCCCGCACTGGCATTGAAGGGTTGGAGCGCCGCCAATTGACCGCCCTGTCTGGCGGCCAATTCCAGCGCGTGCTACTGGCCCGCGCGCTTTTGGGCGAACCTGATCTGCTAGTGTTGGATGAACCAACTCAGGGCCTAGATCAGACGGGCGAGGCGGCGTTCTACAGCCTGATCGAGACCGTCCGCCAGGATATGGGCTGCGCCGTACTGCTAGTCAGCCACGATCTGCATGTGGTGATGCGGGCGTCTGACCGGGTGATCTGCGTCAACGGCCATATCTGCTGCCAGGGCGCGCCGACGGTCGTCTCCGAGGCGCCGGAATACCGGGCGTTGTTTGGCCTCGGCAGCCAGGGCGCTTTGGCGCTCTACCGCCATGAGCATGACCATGCGCATGACCACTCTGATGGGCATGTTCACGACCATTCCCACGATCACGGCGCAGCGCCCGATGTTTGAAGATTTCATGTTGCGCGCCGCATTGGCTGGCATTGGCGTAGCGCTCGCCGCGGGACCGCTCGGGTGCTTCGTCGTGTGGCGGCGGATGGCTTATTTCGGCGACGCAACCGCCCATGCCTCAATCCTCGGCGTGGCGCTCGCATTGGCGCTTTCCGTGTCGCCATTCCTTGGCGTCCTGGCAATCGCATTGCTGATGGCGTTGACCATGGGCGCATTAGCGGGGCGCGGTTACGGACCGGATACCCTGCTTGGCGTGCTCGCCCATACCGGGCTGGCGCTCGGCCTCGTCGCCGCTTCCTTGGCCGTAGGCGTCCAGGTGGACCTAATGGCGTTTCTGATCGGCGATATTCTGGCGGTTGGCACGGCGGACTTAGGCATTATCTGGGGCGGCGCAACTTTGGTTCTGGCGCTCCTGGCTTGGCGCTGGCGGGCATTGTTGACTGCAACGCTTAACGCAGACCTCGCCTTTGCATCCGGCTTGCCGCCGCGCCGTGAGGAAATGGTGTTGACGCTGGCGTTGGCGGTTGTCGTCGCGGTCGCCATCAAGGTCGTCGGCGCGCTCTTGATTACGGCGATGCTGATCATCCCGGCAGCCGCCGCTCGCCCCCTTGCCCGCACGCCGGAGATGATGGCGGCGCTAGCGGCGATCATCGGCGCGATCGCCGCAATTTCAGGCCTTGCGGTGTCATACCTTGCCGATACGCCGACGGGGCCGAGCATCGTTGTTGCAGCGGCAGTATTGTTCGCGGCGATCAATATCGCGGCCAAACTAAAGCCCCGCGTCACTCAGCAGCTTGACAGCAGCGGCCCGAAGCCCTGAAAACGCCGCCATGGGCAGGGTTTTCCAAATCTTTTTCCGCGCGCAGGAGACGCGACCGCTGGTCGTGCTTGCATGCTTGGTGCTAGGCGGCATCGCTGAGCTCGCCAGCATCAGCACCTTGCTGCCCGTCGCGACGACCATTGTCGGCGGGGATGATGAAAATTCCTCGCCGCTGAACCAATTCGTGCGGGACGCCATTCAATCTTCCGGCCTGGAGCCAACGCTCGGCGTGATGATCGGCCTTGTCGTCGCCTTCATCGCCATCCGCGCGCTGCTGCTATTTGCAGCGTTGAGTTATGCCGGAGTGACCGCCGCCCGCGTTTCGATCAGCCTCCGCCGCCGCTTAATCGCGGCTGTCTTCGATGCACGCTGGCGCTTCTATGCGGACCAGAATAGCGGGCGCTTTGCCAACACCATCGCCAATGACGCTGGCCGCGCCGGAGACGCCTACCAACTCGCCGCCCGGGTGGTGGCCTATGGCGTGCAAGCGGTGGCCTATGTCATCGCCGCATTGCTGCTGGACTGGAAGCTTGCGCTGGCGGGATTGGCGGCGGGCATATTTATCGCGTTTGCGCTCAGCTGGTTGATCCGTATTTCCAGGCGCGCCGGGTACAAACAAACCGACCGCACATCAGACCTCACCAGCTACATGGTCGATATGCTGGGCAATATCAAAGCGCTGAAGGCGATGGCGCGCCACGGGGCGATGCTCGCGCAAATGACGCGCACATTGAAGCGGTTGCGGAAATCCCTGGTGACGCGGGAAATCTCACGCCAAGGGCTGTTGCAGGGCGGCGATGTGCTGGTCGCGGCGCTGATCGGCGGCGGCGTGTATCTAGCGCATACGGTTTGGCAAACGCCATTGCCTGAACTGATGGTTAGCGGCGTGATCTTCTTCCAGCTCGTCTCCTTCGCCAACAAGCTGCAGAAATTCCTGCAGCAATCGGCCCAAGTCGAAAGCGCTTATCTCCGCGCCGAACGCCTGATCGAGCGCGCCGAGGCCAACCAGGAAGAATGGACCGGCATCCGCGTACCGCCGCTGGATGACGGCCTTCGTCTGGACAATGTCAGCTTTGCCCATGGCGACAATCAGGTGCTGGCAGACCTCAGCCTGGATATCCCGGCCAATGGCATCACGGTGTTCATGGGGCCGTCCGGCTCCGGCAAGACCACGATCGTTGACCTCCTGATCGGCCTCAATACCGCCGACAAAGGCCAGGTCCTGATTGGTGACGCGCCGATTGACGATGTAGACATCAAGGCCTGGCGTCGCCGCATCGGATATGTGCCGCAAGAACTCAGCCTGCTGCACGCGAATATCCGTGAGAACATCACACTTGGCGACGAAGCGATTTCGGACGAGCTGGTCTGGGCGGCGCTGGAGCAAGTGAGCGCGAAGGGCTTCGTCTCCGATATGCCCGAAGGCCTCGATACCGATGTCGGCGAGATGGGCGGTAAGCTTTCTGGCGGCCAGCGCCAGCGCATTTCGCTCGCCCGCGCGCTCGTGACCGGGCCAGAGGTGCTGGTGCTGGATGAAGTCACCAGTGCATTGGACCCCCAAAGCGAGGCGGCGATTGTTGAGAATATCGCCGCGCTCAATGGCCGCTATACGATTATCGCTATCACGCACCGTCCCGCCTGGACGGAGATTGCGGACAAGCTGTATCAAGTGTCGCCTGGGTCCGTCACACTCATTGAGCAGCCACATTAGCTAAAGGAGCGCTGAACTTGCGCTATTGCACGAAATGCCTTTACCCGGAAACCAAACCGGATTTGTGGTTCGATGACGCTGGCGTGTGCAACGCCTGCAACAATTTCGCTTCCCGCAAGGAAGTCGATTGGGATGCGCGCCTGGATGAGCTGAAAGACGTGCTGGGCCGCTATAAAATCAGCGACGGCTCCAACTATGATTGCATCGTGCCGGTCAGCGGCGGCAAGGATAGCCACTACCAGATTATTCGCCTGCTTGAGCTTGGCATGAACCCGCTTTGCGTCACGGCGACGACGGATGACTTGGCGCCCATCGGCCGGCGCAATATCGAGAACATGAAAAAGCTCGGCGTGGATTTCGTTGAGGTCACGACCAACCCCGTCGTTCGCCGCCGCATCAACAAGCTGACTTTGACAACCATCGGCGACGTCTCCTGGCCGGAACACGTTACGATTTTCACGATCCCAGTGCGTATGGCCGTGCAGTTCAATGTGCCGCTGATCGTATGGGGCGAAAACCCGCAGCATGAATATGGCGGGCCTGCAGCTTCCACCACCAAGAACATTTTGGACCGGCGCTGGCTGGAAGAATTCGGCGGCTTGCTGGGCTTCCGCGTTTCTGACCTGATCGGCCAGGCGGACATCACTGCCAACGATCTGGTGCAGTACCGCTATCCAAGCGATGAAGACTTGGCGCGCGTCGGCGTCACCGGCATTTTCCTTGGCTACTATTATCCCTGGGACGGCTACCAGAACGCCATGATGGCCCAGGGCTACGGCTTCGAAACCTTCCCGACCATGGTCGAAGGTTCGCTCGCCAATTATGAGAACCTGGATAACCACCAGATGGGCATCCACGACTATTTTAAATACGTGAAATACGGCTTTGGCCGCGCCACAGACATCGCCAGCAACCACATCCGCCGTGGCCGCATGAGCCGCGATGACGGCATGGCGCTGATCAAACGCCACGATGGCAACTTCCCCTGGAGCTATCTCGGCAAACCGCTGGAAGACATCCTTGGCGAGTTCGATATGACCGTGGACGAGTTCGAACGCGTCTGCGACCGCTGGACCAACAAGAAACTGTTCAAAACCGACCAAAACGGCAAGCTCGTCAAAGACCGCGACCGGAATTTGACCAAACAATTTGACGATAATGTTTGAGGCAGGCGCGGTTGCAACAGTTTCAACCTCACGCTTTGTGCATTCGTGATGCCAGAGACTAACGACCCCGCTTTCGCCTCCAGGTCTCCTCTCCCCCCAACGGGGGGACAGGCGAGGGTGAGGGGGGCTCTCTCAGGTTGGATTCCGAATATGCAATTTGCCCAAACCTTCAAAAGCTTGGTTCTGCGGCAGGCGCCCCCCTCACCCTGTCCCTCTCCCCCCGTTGGGGGGCGAGATAAATGCGTTGCGACGCTTTCTATGGGCATTTGTCCATGAGCGCCGTCACCATCATCGATTCCGGTCTCTCCAACATCGATTCCGCCGCCCGTGCGCTGGAGTATTGTGATGCAGATGTCACTGTCACTCGTGATCCGGAAACGGTGCGGAATGCAGGCCGACTTGTCCTACCTGGCGTCGGCGCGTTCCCTGTCGCCATGGAACGCCTGAATGCGCTTGGACTTACGGATGCGATCCGGGACGCAGTAATACGCGCAGAGCGGCCGATCCTTGGCATTTGCCTTGGCATGCAGTTGCTGGCGGATACGGGCTACGAGAACGAAACGACGCTAGGGCTTGGCCTCATCAAAGGCGATGTCCGGCGGCTCGAAAAAGCCGCACCCGAAGAACGCATTCCCCATATGGGTTGGAACACGGTTGAAGCAAAAGGCGCCTGCGCGCTGCTCGATGATATTCCGCCCGGCAGCGATTTCTATTTCGTCCATAGCTATTATTTTGCGGCGGCGGATGACGCGGTGCTGGCGACCACGCCGAGCTATGGCGGCGTTCCGGCCATTGTCGGCCAGGGCCAGGTATTCGGCGCGCAATTTCACCCGGAGAAAAGCCAGACGAACGGCTTTCAACTCCTCAGAAACTTCCTGAAAGCGTGATCCGGCCATGGTGAAAATCCGCGTCATGCCGACTTTGCTGCATAAGGGCATGGGCCTTGTTAAAGGTATTGGCTTCGATAGCTGGCGGCGGACAGGCAGCGCCCTACAGGCGATCAAGGTCTATAATATGCGCGGCGTTGATGAGCTTGTGTTCTTCGACATCGCCGCCTCGCCCGATGACGAAGCGCCGGATTACGAGCAGATCGACGACCTGGCGGACGAATGCTTCATGCCAATGACCGTCGGCGGCGGCATCCGCAGCGTTGAAGACATCGGCAAGATGTTGAGCGTCGGCGCCGATAAAGTCTCGATCAACAGCCACGCAGTCGCCGATTCCGGCCTTATCGCGGGCGGCGCCAAGAACTTCGGCAGCCAATGCATCGTCGTCGCCATTGACGCGCGCCGCCACAGCGATGGATCGCTGGAAGTGATGACCCATGGCGGCAAACGCCAGACCGGCCTCGACCCAATCGAATGGGCCAAACGCGCCGAAGATTTGGGCGCGGGCGAAATCCTGCTGACCTCCGTTGATCGCGACGGCACGTTTGAAGGCTATGACGTGGCGCTGACCGCCGCCGTATCCGCCGCTGTATCCATCCCCGTCGTCGCATCCGGCGGGGCGGGCAATTACGCGCATATGGCGGAAGTATTGCGGGACGGCGGGGCCGCGGCCGTCGCCGCCGCCAGCATCTACCATTTCACCGAACAAACCCCCCAGGAGGCCAAGGCTTACCTGGCGGCCGAGGGGTTTAACGTCCGGCTATGACGCCGCTTCCGCGATAACGCGCATAGCGGCTTTGTCCGCGCCACCGAGGAGCATGGCGCCAACGGATCCGTCTTTGCCTGCGTCCTTCCAGACCTGCACGCGATCCTTGATGCGGTCTGCGGGGCCGACGAGGCAGAGCTCATCCACCAATGCGTCCGGCACGGCGGCCATCGCATCCTTACGGCGACCGCCGAGGAAATTGTCCTGGATATCGCGGGCGGCGTCTGCATAGCCAAGGCGCTTGGCGTAATCGTTGTAGAAATTCTTTTCGCGCGCGCCCATACCGCCGATGTAAAGCGCCAATTCCGGCTTGATTTTATCACGACACGCCTGGAGATCATCGCCCATGGCGACCCGCACATAGGGCGCCACATCGAAATCCGCCATGGTCTTGCCGTCTGTGCGTTTGGCGATGCCTTCCTGCACATGGTCCGTGATTAAATTGGCCTGATCCGGGGACATGTAGATCGGCAGCGTGCCGTCCGCGACTTCGCCAGCCGTGCGGAGGCCCGCTGGGGAAAATGAGGCCGTGTATATCGGGTTCGTAGGATCGCCATGGAGAATGCTTTTGAGCGGCTTGCCGAGACCGGTCGCCCCCTCCCCCGAATACGGGATCTGGTAATGCTCGCCTTCGTGCATCAACGCCTCTTCACGGGCGAGCGCTTTGCGGAGGATGGCGATATATTCCCGCGTCCGCATCAGCGGCTTGCCGAATTTCTCGCCATGCCAGCCTTCGATCACCTGCGGGCCGGACGGGCCAACGCCCATGAGGAAACGCCCGCCGGACATCGCATTCAGCGTCATCATGGTCATCGCGGCGCAGGCGGGCGTGCGGGCAGGCATCTGCATAATGCCAGCCCCCGCCTTGATTTTTGTGGTTTGCGCCAGAACCCAGGTCAGCGGCGTGACAGTGTCCACACCCCAGCTCTCGCCGGACCACACACTATCGAAGCCGAGCCGTTCGGCCTCCAGCACGACATCCATATCCGGACCGCCAGCCTCGCCCTTATATTTCAGCAACATCCCCAACCGCATCGCGCGCACTCCCGTATTGTCTGTGTTTCGTTTCAGCCATCATAGGCAGAGCCAAACGGGTTCGGGAAGTGCGGCGTCCAACGCGCAGAAACGCCCGGAGATGCCTTAGGGGCAAGCATCTCCAAGCATCCCAACGCCACCAAGACATTGCCTTGGCGGAGATAATGGTCAGTGCTTTTTGGCGCCGCCTGTAATCTGGCGCATCGCCCTGGCCCAGTCTTCAACATGATAGGACTGCACAATCTTGCCGTCCTTCACTGTGTGAATATCGATTGTCATGATCTTGAAGCCTGCCTTGGCTTCAACACCGAAGAATTTGCCCTGCGGCGTGCCCGTCGCGATGCTGCGGACGATATAGCGATCCCCATCCCGCAGAATTTCCTGGACCGACCATTTCAGGTCTGGGATTTTCTTGCCGAAACCTTGCAGCGACTTCACAAATCCCTCAGCGCCTGGCCCGCCACGCGGCTGTGGGGTTGATACCCAATCCTCCACGACGACGGCCCGGACACGATCGCCAAGATCAGCGCCCTTCGGGTTGCTCAATAGGTCTTCATAGAAGGCTTTGACCGGCGCCATATTGTCTGCAGCTGCAGGCGCGCCCGCAAAAAGTCCAAGCGCTACCAGCGCCCCAATTATCTTTCTCATCGTGACCGCTCCGTTGTTGGTTTGGTGTTCCATTCGCGCTTTCACGACGATTGAAGATCGCCGTTCGAGCGCACCAACATATAGTCGCGCTACAGATTCTCCGGTAGAACCCAAATGTCGAATTGTTTCTTCGGAATTATCGAAGTATGGCGTCACCGAAATCCCTCCGCTTGCTGAGCTACTTCGTCCATATTGCGCGGGCAGGATCGATCAGCGGCGCGGCGGCTGAGCTGCGCTTGTCGAGCGCGGTCGTGAGCGAAGCGCTCAGCGAGCTTGAGGCCGATATGGGCGCCACATTGGCCCGGCGAACCACCCGCTCCTTCGCATTGACGCCGCTCGGCGAGGCTGTCCTCAACGGAGCAGCCAAAGCGCTTGACGCAGCAGATGCTGCGATAGCGCTCGCTGGCGAAACGCAGACCAAAGTCTCCGGCGTTGTCCGCATCACAGCGCCGACAGAACTCGCGGCGATTTGGCTGCCAGGCCTCCTGAAGGGTTTCGAAGCCGATGCGCCAGATGTCAGGGTCGAGATGCTGGCGGATGATGCATTCGTCCAGCTTGGCGCAAGCCCAATCGATATGGCGATTTCCGCTGGATATGAGGTCAATGCGCATTCCCGCCGCCGCAATGCGGCGATGCTGCCGCTCGCCCTCGTCGCAACGCCGGAATTGCTCGCGGGCGGGCCGTTACGGGAGACGCTTCCCGCCAAGATTAAACGAACTGGCCTCGTCGGGCGGCCCGGAATCCGCAAGGACGTTGGAGAGGTTTGGGCTATGCCGCTTAGGCCAAAGCGATCCAACACCGTGCTGAAGCTCCCGGCCTCCCAGCGATTTGCGGTTGATAGCCAGTTGGTTGCACGTGAGCTGGCGCTCGCAGGCCTCGGCGCCGCCCTGCTGATACAGCACAGCATAGAAGACGCCCTCGCCGCTGGCCGCCTGCAGATCGTGGACCCACACTATTCCTACGGCTTTGTCGCCGTACGCATCCGAATGCGGGATCGCTATCCAACGGCAGCCGCGCGCAGCCTGCAACAGTTCCTGGAAGCCGCCCAAAAGCCATAGGCCGGAGCGGCTATCTGGCCCGACTTGCCAGACCTGGGGCGCCCATGCTGAATTACCTACAACGAACGCCAGACAGGACGCATAGGCCATGGATTTTTCATTTACCGATCAACAGCGCGACGTGCGCGACGCAATTCTGAAGCTCTGCGAAGGGTTCGGGCCAGAGTATTGGCTGGAACGGGACGATACCGGCGAGTATCCGGAAGACTTCTATCAAGCGCTGGCTGAGGGCGGTTGGCTGGGCATCGCCATGCCGGAAGAATATGGCGGCTCTAACCTCGGTATTTCCGAAGGCTGCGCCATGATGGAGGCGATTGCGGAATCTGGCGCAGGCCTCTCTGGCGCATCCGCCGTCCACATCAACATCTTCGGCCCGCATCCCGTGGTGAAGCACGGCACCAAAGAACAGAAGGATCGCTTTCTGCCGCCATTGATCACTGGCAAGGAAAAAGCCTGTTTCGGCGTGACCGAACCCAACGCCGGCCTCAACACCTCCGCCATCACGACAAAAGCGGAGCGGACGGATAATGGCTACCTGGTGCACGGCCAGAAGATGTGGACAACGACAGCGCAACGTGCAGACAAACTGCTGCTGCTCGCGCGCACAACGCCGAAAGACCAATGCAAGCGCGCATTCGACGGCATCACGCTATTCTACACAGATCTAGATCGCAATAAGGTTGAAGTCCGTGAGATTGCGAAGATGGGCCGTAAAAGCGTTGATACAAACGCATTATTCATTGATGGTCTTGAAATACGCGAAGAAGATCGCATTGGCGAGGAGGGCCGTGGTTTCTACTATTTGTTGGATGGCTTGAACCCAGAGCGCTGCCTGATCGCGGCGGAAGCCATCGGCATTGGCCGCTGTGCGCTGGACCGCGCCGCGACGTATGCCCGTGAGCGCGTGGTGTTTGACCGCCCTATCGGCCAGAACCAGGGCATCCAGCACCCCCTCGCCGATAGCTGGGCGAAACTCGAGGCCGCCCGCCTACTCACCTACAAGGGCGCATGGCTTTACGACCAGAGCGAACCCTGTGGCGGCGAAGCGAATGCGGCGAAATATCTGGCCGCCGAGTTCGCTTTTGAAGCCTGTGAGCGCGCTGTGCTCACCCATGGCGGCATGGGTTATGCGAAGGAATTCCATGTGGAGCGGCTGTTCCGCGAAATCATGATCGCCCGCATCGCGCCCATCAGCCGCGAGCTGGTGCTATCCTATATTGGCGAGCGGCATCTGGACCTGCCGAAGAGCTACTAGGAGCCTTAGGATTCGACCAGCGCCAGCGGGTCATCCTCAACTCCAGCGCCCGGCCGGCCCGGACGGCCGGTGAGGCGCTGCACGAGCAGGTCAAGCTGATCCAGGTCCGTGTAGGATAACGTCAGCTTACCGCCCTTCTTACCCGTGGACGCCAACGCAACGCTGAGGCCAAGCGCCTCTGTCAACTCACGCTCCAACGCACGGACATTGGGATCCTTCGGCGCTGGTTTGGCCTTGGCTGCAGCAGGCATCCCGCCTTCCTGAACGAGGCGCTCTGTCTGGCGCACATTCAGCCCTCGCGCCTTCACGATGTCCGCCAAGCGCTCGGGATCGCTCGCCATCAACAGCGCCCGCGCATGGCCGGCAGAAAGCTCGCCAGACGCCAGGCGGCTTTGCGTTTTCTCCGGCAACTTCAACAACCGCAGCATATTCGCCACATGCGGACGGCTTTTGCCGACAGCCTTGGCCAGATCATCCTGGGTATAATCGAACGTATCGATCAGGTTTTGATATCCGCCCGCCTCTTCGACAGGGTTCAGATCTTCACGTTGAACATTCTCAACAAGCGCAATTTCAAGCGCATCGCGGTCCGTCATTTCACGCAGGATCACGGGCGCTTCCGCTAGCCCCGCGCGTTGGGCCGCCCGCCATCGCCGTTCACCGGCGACAATCTCGTACTGCCCCGGCGCACCATCAACGCGGCGCGCAATGATCGGCTGCAGCATCCCGCGCTCGCGGATCGATTGCGCCAAGGAATCAAGCGCATCTTCATCGAAATGCCGCCGCGGCTGCCCATCCCCCGGGCGCAACGCCGCGATCGGGATTGCGCGCGCCAAGCGGGCCGAAACCTCTTCGACGCCCGCGTCCATGGCGTCGCCCTCGTCGCCCAACAGCGCCGCAAGACCGCGCCCTAGCTTTGGACGGGCTTTGCCGCCGCTTTTCCCGTCCTCACTCACGCCGCACGCCCCATGCCCGATTGTCCGCGCGGCGGCAGAAGCTTCTCACGCCGCAAGAATTCGCGCGCCAACTTCAAATAGGCGCGGCTGCCAGAACATTGCAGATCATACAGCAGCACCGGTTTCCCATGCGAAGGGGCTTCCGACACGCGCACATTCCGAGGAATCTCGGCCTGGTAAACGATATCGCCGAAATGCGACCGCACATCGGCTGCGACCGCTTCCGCCAGGCGCATGCGCCGGTCCATCATCGTCAACACGATGCCTTCAAGCGACAAACGCGGGTTTAACCGCTCTGACACAAGATCAATCGTCCGCTTAAGGTGGCTGAGCCCTTCAAGCGCCAGGAACTCGGCCTGTAGCGGCGCCAGTGCGCCATCCGCAACGGTCAGGGCGTTCAGGGTCAACAGGCCAAGGGATGGGGGGCAGTCGATCAGAATATAGGCATAGGCCAGCTCGGATGCGTCGAGGCTCGCATCCAGCGCATCCGCCAAGCGCCGCTCCCGCCGTGGCATAGCGACGAGCTCTATCTCTGCACCCGACAAATCCATGGTCGACGGGATGATGTCGAACCCGGGCGTTTCTGTTGGAATAGCAGCTTCATGTAGCGCCGCCTCGCCGATCAGCACATCATAAACGCCAATGGTGCGCTTGATTGGCGGAATGCCGACGCCGGTGGACGCGTTGCCTTGCGGATCAAGGTCGATTACCAGAGTTTTCTGATCACAGGCCGCCAGCGCGGCCGCGAGATTGACCGCTGTCGTGGTTTTGCCGACGCCGCCCTTTTGGTTGACGACGGCGATGATGCGTGGCCGGGCGTGTGTTGCCTCAACCTGCAAAGATGGCCCATCCAGAACATCAATCATGCTGCGCGATATCCCATATTTTGACAATCTGGCCACCACCGCCCGTAATGCTGGGCGTTAGAGCATATTGGAGTGTCCAGGATTTCTGCGCCTCGGTCAATTCCTTTTCCGCCTGCGCGCCCTTATGCAGCAGTGCATAACCACCTGGCCGAAGCGCTTTTTCGATAACCGGCAGCAATTTTTCAACGCTCGCCACTGCCCGGGCCGTCACAACACCGAACTGGCCTTCCCGTCCTACCAGCGTCGCATCAAACCGATCAGCGATAACCTTCGGCTTTACACCCGCAGCCCGGGCCGCTTCTCGCAGAAAAACCGCTTTCCGCTGATCGCTATCAACAAGCGTCACATCCTCCGCACCGAGGATAGCGAGAATGAGCCCAGGCAGCCCAGCACCAGAGCCTAAGTCCAAAACCGGCGCTGATGGATTGGCTATGAGCGGCCATGCTTGTGCGGAATCGAGTACATGCCGGGTCCAAATATCATCAAGCGAGCCAGGGCCAACCAAATTGATCCTCTGCCGCCATTTGTCCAATGTCTGAACGTAAGCCTCCAACCCCGCGACTTGGCCTTGCCCAATGCCAAGACTCTCTAAGGCAGAAACTACGTTTGCCGGGGGCTTCATCCTGCCTCCTCCATCCTACGCTTGCTGCGATTCTGGATATGGCGCAGCAGGGCGCTGATAGCCGCAGGGGTTATGCCTGGCATTCGCGCAGCGACGCCGAGCGTTTCCGGTCGTACGCGCTCTAACCGTTGTCGTGCTTCTGTCGAGAGGCTGCCGACATCGGCATAGTCCAGATCTGCCGGGAGTCGCAGCCCCTCATCCCGCTGAAACGCGTCCACGTCTGCCTGCTGGCGCTCTAGGTATGATGCATACTGCGCATCCACTGTTAGGCTCTCCCGCGCCCAGATAGGGATTGTAGCGAGGGATGGCCATAATGCATGGAGATGCGCGCTGTCCGCTCCGAAGCGCCCCATCAACTCGAGCGCAGTCCGGCGGCGACCATCATCATTTGCTGGAGCGCCAACGCGACGCAATTCCCCTGGAGTCGCGTTCCATGTCTCTAACTTTGTGCGGGCACCGCTCAGCGCCTTCTGTTTCACGTGAAACAACTGCGCCCGCTCTGAGCCGACACAGCCAACATCGATGCCCTTTGCTGTAAGGCGGCTATCAGCGTTGTCTGCGCGTAGATACAATCGGAACTCCGCCCGGGATGTAAACATCCTATAGGGTTCATCGACACCACGAACCACTAAATCGTCTACAAGGACGCCCATATAAGCCTCTGCACGGGAGAACATGATTGGACCTTGGCCCGCCACTAAGCGCGCGGCATTCAAGCCAGCAATCAAACCCTGGGCTGCGGCCTCCTCATAACCGGTGGTTCCATTGATCTGTCCAGCGAAGTACAGCCTTGGAATGCGCTTCGTCTCTAGGCTATGGGTCAACTCTCTCGGATCCACATAATCATACTCAACCGCATAGCCGGGTTGCGCGATCTCTACCTGGTCAAGGCCGTCAATCGTTCGTAAGAACTTAAGCTGCGCCGCCTCGGGGAGGCTTGTAGAGATGCCATTTGGATAGACTAACGGACTGTCCAAACCTTCAGGTTCAAGGAAAATCTGATGTGACGCCTTATCCTGAAAACGCACGACCTTATCTTCGATCGACGGACAATATCGTGGACCTGGGCCCGTAATCCCACCGCCATACATAGCGGATTCATGCAGATGGTCATGGATGATTTTGTGCGTTACCGCATTGGTAAAGGTGATGTGACAATCAATCTGCGGTACAGTAATTCGATCCGTTAGGGCCGAAAATGGCTCAGGTGGGTCATCACCTGGCTGCGGCATCAGATTGCTATAGTCAATCGTATCCCGCCGTAATCGTGCTGGCGTTCCTGTCTTGAGGCGCCCCATCGTAAAGCCATAATGTTCTAGGCGTCGGCCAAATATCGTGGCCGCCGCTTCGCCAATCCGCCCAGCATTGATTTGCCGGGCGCCAATATGAATGACCCCGCGAAGGAATGTACCTGTCGTAACGACAACTGCGCCGGACTTAAGCTCTGTGCCATCCTCAAGTAACACGCCACAGGCTTCCGTACCGTCCATAAGGATATCAGCAACACCGCCGGGAATGAGATAGAGGTCCTCTTGCTCCGCCAAGGCCGCTTGCATAGCATTGCGGTAGAGTTTGCGATCCGCTTGCGTACGTGGCCCCCGAACAGCTGGACCTTTGCTCCGATTCAGGAGGCGGAACTGGATGCCTGCAGCATCTGCGACACGACCCATTAGACCATCAAGCGCATCAATCTCGCGAACGAGATGGCCTTTTCCTAGTCCACCAATCGCCGGATTACAGGACATTTCACCGATGGTATCGAGCTTATGTGTGACTAAAGCCGTCTTGGCGCCCAGGCGCGCAGATGCAGCCGCAGCCTCACAGCCAGCGTGACCACCGCCCACGATGATAACGTCATAGTGTTTATCGTCATGTTTCACGTGAAACATCGGTCTATCGCTTTCTATTTTCCGATGCAGAAGGCGCTAAATATGCGATCTAGTACGTCTTCAACATCTACCAGTCCGACAACACGGCCTAGATTACGCATTGCAAGACGTAAATCCTCTGCGGCCAATTCCGGCGCCGGCGCATATTCCCAGCGTTGCAGCGCCGCTACACAATCTTCGAGCGCCGCGCGATGACGGGCGCTGGTGATGCCCGGTGGCGGCCCAGAGTCAAACGCCTGCGCCGCAATCTCTGTCAGCTTTACCTCTAGCTTGTCGAGCCCTGCGCCAGTCTTCGCTGAACCGGCCATTCCGCCCTGTTCAACAATAGCCGATTGGACGTCAGGCTGCACGGCGTCTGATTTATTCCAGAAGGTGACAAAAGGCCAGTCTTTTCCACTCAAACCAAGCGTGGATGGATCAGCTTGTTTTGGCCAATCCCCACAATCGACCAGCAAAAGGACTAAATCTGCATTCTCTGCGGCAGAACGGGCACGGCGCATCCCCTCCTGCTCAACGAGATCCTCGCTTTCCCGCAAACCCGCTGTATCGGCAATAAGGACAGGATATCCGCCAACATCTAGCCGAACTTCCATGACGTCTCTTGTTGTGCCCGGAACATCCGTAACAATCGCGGCGTCCCGGCGCGCCAGCGCGTTTAGCAAGCTGGATTTCCCAACATTTGGCGGCCCAATCAGCGCTACATACAGCCCGTCGCGCATCCGCTCTGTTGGTCTATTTGACTGAAGCTGCGCCTCCAACTCAGCCCGCAGTGACAGGACAGCCATCCGGTTGGCGTCTTCTATGTCATCCGGCAGAGGCTCGTCTGCGAAGTCCAAACTGGCTTCGGCGAATGCCAGGCCGACGGCCAGCCGCTCGCGCCAGTCGGCATAGACTGAGCTGAGGCCGCCTTCCAGCTGCCAAAGCGCTTGACGTCGCGCCACCGCCGTATCCGCGACAATTAAGTCGCCCAGCCCTTCAGCCTCCGCCAGATCCAGCTTACCGTTACGAAACGCACGCCGCGTAAATTCGCCAGCCTCCGCCGGCCTGAACCCATCCAAGTCCCCCAACGCTTCAGCGACGCCAGCAATGACGGCAGGGCCGCCGTGGATATGCAACTCGACCACATCTTCGCCGGTAAAGCTCGCAGGTCCGGGGAACCAAAGCGTCAAGGCTTGGTCGAGCACCGCGCCATCGCTCGGATCCATCAAACGCCGAAGCGATGCTTGCCTCGGTTCAGGCGGTGGATGCCCGGTCAATGCTGGGAAAACTGAGGCGGACCCTGGGCCTGAGCACCGGATTACCACCACGCCTGCTGGTCCTGACGCAGTCGCACAGGCGAAAATAACGTCTCCGGCGCTCATTTCAGTAGGCTGCAGTCACGATAGATGACCGTCATTTTTCCGTGGATTTTCCGCCAGTCATCGCAGTGCGCATCGCCTGTTCCCAGAACTGCCGCATGGCGTCCATACCTCCCGGTATGTCTGGCCCTGAACCGCCAACGCCTGTGCCGGCCACAGGCATCCATTGGCGCCACATTTGCTCCGGGTCCATGGATTTCAAAGCTGCCTGCATCTTCTCCGACATTTCGGCGACGAGCACCTCCTGCATCAGCGCGATATCTGGCAGGCCGAAGAACCTGCGGGCTTCGTCAGGCGTCGCGTCAAAATCGATCGTGATCTTCATGAGAGACCTGTTCCTTGTGAATGCCGCGCGTACTATATACCCACCCAGGCGCTTTATGCCTATGAGCAGTTTAAAACCCGACAGAATTGCGATGGATCATATCATGGATGAGGACATCACCACCGCCATCATCAATTCACCACTCGGCGGGTTAGAACTGCGGGCGAGCGCCAATGCCATACTCGCACTCAACTGGATTGAAGTGGATGCAACGCCGCCAAGCAATTCACTGCCGATATCTCAAGCGGCGAGCGAGCTGGATGCCTATTTCGCGAAAGACCTGAGGGATTTCACCGTAAAATGCCGCCCCGCGGGCGATGCATTTCAGCGCGCAGTATGGGCGGCAATGTGCGAAATTCCTTATGGCGAAACAGCGACTTACGGTGATATTGCCGATATTGTCGGCAAACCGGCCCGGGCCGTTGGCGGCGCCTGCGGACGCAACCCAATTCCGATCATCATTCCGTGTCACAGGGTCGTCGGCGCTGGCGGCCGCATGGTAGGATATTCCGGCAAAGGCGGCGTAGAGACCAAACAATGGCTGCTGCAACATGAGGGAGCGCTTCTACTGTGAAGATGATTGGGATGCGGACAGGGTTCATCGCTTTAACGGTCGCGACGATCTTGCCGCTTGGCGTAGCGCAGGCAGATTTCAAGACGGCGATGGACGCCTACAAGGCTGGGGCGCCAGCTGCTGCGCGGGCCGTATTAGCCAATCCCGGAACGCCACAAGAGAAAGCTTTGCTGGCCCATATGCTGTTGCGTGGCCTCGGCGGCGACCCTGATCTGGCGAAGGGCGAAGCGCTGCTGCGCGAGGCTGCCCAAGCAGGATACGCGCCCGCTCAATCGACCTTGGCAAGCATGCTGGCGACAGGCGGCGTGATCGCCAAAGACCAATCCACCGCTATCAACTGGGCGACACGCGCGGCGGAGCAAAAGCGCCCTGAAGCGATGTCGCTGCTTGCCCGTATGCTCGAAACGACCGATCAGAAGGCGCGCGCAGAGCGTTGGCGCATCCAGGCGGCATCCTACGGCGACGCATCAGCGTTGTTGGTGCTGGCAAAGGATGACCAGGCGGCAGGAGAAACTGACCCAGCCCGCCTCCGCAGCGCGTATATGCGCTATTCGCTGGCTGCTGCATTCGCCGCGCAGAGCTACAGGCGGACCAAAAGTGAGGCCGATGCGTTGTTGTCCCATGAAGCGCAGGCGCATCGCGCCGCGCTCGATCTGGCATTGCCAGATGAGCAAATCGCGCTCGGCGTTGAAGAAGCGAACGCAGAACTGAAGGCGATTGTCCTCCGCCTTAAGGCGTTGCGCGCCAAGTAAGCTCGCGGTTATCCTTCCTGAAATCAGCAGTCTTCAGGAAGGATACGAGCATGGCCGAGTGGATTGACGTTCAAGCGAATGATGGCGGGTCGTTTAAGGCCTATGTAGAGAAACCGGCTGGCGGGCAAGGGCCGGTCGTGATCTGCATTCAGGAAATATTCGGCGTCAATCACGCGATGCGCGACATCGCCAAACATTGGGCGGATCAAGGCTATATCGCTGTTGCGCCAGACCTTTTTTGGCGCCAAGAGCCCGGTATCGACATCACTGACCAGTCTGAGGCCGAGTGGAAGAAGGCGTTTGAGCTCTACCAAGGCTTCGATGTTGATAAGGGCATTGATGATCTGAAAGCAACGATCGCCCAGGCGCGACAGATGGGTGGCGCCAATGGCAAGGTCGGCACTGTTGGCTTCTGCTTAGGCGGGAAGCTGGCCTATTTGCTGGCCGCGCGGTCTGATGCGGATTGCAATGTCGGCTATTATGGCGTCGGCATTGAGGACCTGTTGGACGAAGCCGCCAGCATAACCAAGCCGTTGATCCTGCATATCGCCGAAGAAGATGGCTTTGTGCCGAAGGAAGCGCAGGCAAAAGTCAAAGAGGGCTTGGCGAGTGCAGCGACTGTTAGGATTTTCAGCTATCCGGGCATGGATCACGCTTTCGCCCGCATCGGCGGTATCCCTTATGACGAGGAAAATGCAAACGCCGCGAATGGCCGCACGCTGGATGCATTCAGAGCTGCACTCTCGTAGACATACCCACCAGTTTGTAAGAACTTCAGGAGGATAAGAAATGTCCAGCGCAATTGGTCCGTTCGAAGGCGCTGTCGCGTGGACTGCTGACGATCTAGCCAAGGACAGCTCTTGGCGTGTCCGGCTGACTGAACCCGAGCGTGACGAATTGCGCAGCGCCGCTCGGAATGCACTGGCGACGGGCAAGCCTATTACGGACTTGGCATGTACAGAATTCCCACTGCCGACACTGGGCGACAAACTCACCGGGTTCCGCGATGACTTGGAAGGCGGGCGTGGGTTTGTCCTCCTGCAAGGCCTCCCGGTTGAGGATTTCACGGATGCGGAGGTTCCGGTGCTGCTCTGGGGCGTTGGCCAATATCTTGGCTATCCAGAGCCGCAAGATAAGGCGGGCGCGCTGCTCCATATCGTGACGGATACGGGCGCTGAGGTTGATAAAACGGACAATATCCGCGGGTTTCAAACGAACGAAGAGCTTAGCTTTCACACGGACGGCGCCGATATCTTTGCACTGATGTGCCTTCGCCCAGCGAAGTCAGGTGGGCGATCCCGACTGGTCTCTTCGGTAGCGATCTACAACGCTATCCTGGCTGAACGACCCGATCTTGCGGCAGAACTCCGCGCGCCGTTTCATTTCGATACGCGGGCGCAGAATCCGAATGAGGCGAAAATCCAAACGCTGCCGGTATTCACGCCCCATGACGGGCTGCTTTCAGCGCTCTATAAGCGCCGTTATATCGAAACGGCGCAGCGCTTCCCGGAGCTGCCGAGACTGATAGCGAAACAGATCGAAGCGCTTGATTATCTTGATAAAACGGCGAATGATCCCCGCTTTCACCTGGCGCTGACTTTAGCGCCAGGCGACTTGGAAATCGGTAATAACGCGACGTGCTTTCATGCGCGCGACACCTATACCGACCACGATGATCTGGCCGCGCGGCGTTGCATGCTGCGCCTTTGGCTAACCCTGCCAAATGGCCGTCCACTGCCGAAGATCTATGAATCCACCCGCGAATGGGGGCCGACCTACCGCCGTCGGATGTTGCAGCAATCAGCAGCGGAGTAGTTTGCCGGTCTACTGGTTCATCTGATCGAAGAAATCGGCGTTGTTTTTGGTCTCACGCAGCTTGCCGACCAGGAATTCCATCGCATCTTGCGTGCCCATGGGCATCAGCACACGGCGCAGCATCCACATCTTGTTGAGATCCTGGCGCTCGACGAGCAGTTCTTCCTTACGCGTGCCGGACTTGCCGATATCAATGGCCGGCCACACACGCTTGTCCGCAAGCTTGCGATCCAACACGATTTCCGCGTTGCCCGTACCTTTGAACTCTTCGAAGATAACCTCATCCATACGGCTGCCAGTATCGATCAGCGCAGTTGCAATAATGGACAAGCTGCCGCCTTCTTCGACATTCCGCGCCGCGCCGAAGAAGCGTTTCGGGCGCTGCAGCGCATTCGCGTCCACACCACCCGTCAGCACCTTGCCGGAAGACGGCACGACAGTGTTATAGGCGCGCGCAAGCCGTGTAATCGAGTCCAGCAGGATCACAACGTCATGCTTGTGTTCGACCAAGCGCTTGGCCTTTTCGATAACCATTTCAACAACTTGAACATGGCGTGACGCAGGCTCATCAAAGGTGGAGGAGATAACCTCACCCCGAACGGAGCGCTGCATGTCCGTCACTTCTTCCGGCCGCTCATCGATCAACAGAACCAGGAGCTTCACTTCCGGATTGTTGGTTGCAATCGCATGAGCGATGGACTGCAGCATGACCGTTTTACCGGTCCTCGGTTGCGCCACGACAAGCGCGCGTTGACCTTTGCCGATGGGCGATACCAGGTCAATCACCCGCGTCGTAAGGTCTTTGGAGGTCGGATCATCAACCTCAAGCTTGAGGCGTTCTTCCGGGTAAAGCGGCGTCAAATTGTCGAAATTAACGCGCTGACGGACTTTTTCCGGCAGCTCATAATTCACATGGTTGATTTTGACGAGGGCGAAATAGCGCTCGCCATTCTTCGGCGCCCGAATTTCGCCACCGACCGTATCGCCAGTGCGCAGGCTGAACCGCCGGATTTGCGCTGGCGCCAGATAGATATCATCCGGCCCAGGCAGATAGTTGGAATCAGCGGAGCGCAGGAAACCAAACCCGTCTGGCAATAATTCCAAAACGCCGTCGCCCGTGATGACGACATCCTGATCGGCCCATGCCTTCAGGATCGCAAACATCAGGTCTTGCTTACGAAGAGAACTCGCATTTTCGAGCTCAAGCTCCTCGGCCATCTCCAAAAGAGCGGCTGGGGTTTTCTGCTTGAGTTCTTGCAGGTTCATCGTCTGGGGAGCGTTATCCAGCACGATCAAATTCCATGTTATGTGGCGTCAAATTCGAAAGTCGTCTCGGGTGTCTTGTTTGGTTTGCGCTTCGGCCATCAGGGCAGCGAAAGCAATCACTCTACGGCGTAAGGCGGGACCCTGGAGGGGCAGTCGCCGTAGGAACGCTGGCTTATTGCGGCGTTTGGCGCAGATTGTCAAGAAAATTGCAGCGCATAGCGACCAATCAAAACGGCTTCACGATCACCATAATGACGATAACGATCAGCGCCAGAGTCGGAACTTCATTTGCAAGGCGGAAATAACGGCTTGAGCGTGTGTTCCGGTCAGCCTCAAAATCCTTCCGCCAGCGCCCCATCAAGTGATGCACATGGCTGAGACCCAACACCATCGCCAGCTTGACCCATATCCATCCACTCGACCAATCGACAACACCTGGCGTCGCTAGAAGCAGCCCGCCAAACAGGAATGTCGCGATCATGGCAGGGTTCATAATCGCGCGAAGCAAACGGCGTTCCATGACTTTAAATCGCTCGGATTCTGGCGATCCTACTGCAACTTCAGTGTGATAAACGAAAAGCCGCGGCAGATAGAGCAAACCCGCCATCCAAGCGATGATCGATATCACGTGGAGCGCTTTAATCCAGAGATAAGCGTCGATTAGAAAATCCAGCATTTTCAGCCTCGAACAGTCTCGATCAGGCGCTCGACATGGGCGATGGGCGTATCTGGCGTGATGCCATGGCCGAGGTTGAAAATATGCCGTCCGTCTTCCGTCGCTGCCAGGATCCGTCGTATTTCACGGTCTAAGATATCGCCGCCTTTGACCAACGCAGAGGGGTCCAGATTGCCTTGAGGCACAGCGCCGGCATCCCGCACGCGCGCCATCTGTTCCGCTGGCAGGCTTTGACCGCAGGAGACAGCATCAATGGATTTCGTGGATGCATAAGCTTCCAGATACGCATCAGCCCCACGCGAGAAAGCAATGATATAGGCCTCAGGACGTGCAGCTTTAACGGCGCCCGCGATCCTTTGGATTGGACCAAGGCTCCATTGCTCGACGCCGTAAGCCGGTAGGGCGCCTGCCCAACTATCAAAAATTTGAACGGCTTGCGCGCCCGCATCGATTTGGCGGATCAAATGATCAGCGATCACGGTTTCGAGCAGGTTGATCAATGTCATGAACGCATCCGGTTCATGCACCGCGAATTTCCGAGCGGTGGCATAATCCCGGCTGCCGGAACCTTCGACCATATAGGCCGCCAATGTCCATGGCGCACCCGCAAAGCCGATCAGCGCCGTTTCTTCAGGCAATGCAGCCCGTGTTTGCCTGAGAGCCGCATATACCGGCTGCAAATGTGCTTCGACAGCATTGGGCGTCAAAGCCTGGATATCGGCTGGGGATTTGATTGTTTCCAGAACGGGGCCCGTCCCTGGAATGAATTTCACATCGACGCCAAGCGCATCAGGAATGACCAGAATATCAGAGAAGATTATGGAGGCGTCGAACCCAAACCGGCGAATGGGCTGCAAAGTCGCTTCTGTCGCCATATCCGGTGTGTAACAGAAATTCAGGAAATCACGGGCGGACTTCCTGAGCTCCAGATATTCCGGCAAATACCGACCCGCTTGGCGCATCAACCAAATCGGGCGTCGCGAAACAGGCTGGCCGGCCAAGACGTCACAAAACAACATGGGTAGGGATCAGCCTTCAAAATATGTTAGCAGGAACGGATAGGATCATGCCTTTTTCCACGCAGGCCATAAACCCTTCCTTAACTAAATATTCTAATTAGATTCTTGGAAGTGATTGTAGTTAGGGGCATGAGTCCCGTGGAAAACCGATCTCTCATTCTGGTCATGATTGGATATGCACAATTCTGGCGGCGTTTTCCATATCGATGGAAATCTGTGCAATTCTTTGAAGACTCCAACGAAATTCTGCTTTGATGACGCTGTGTATTATGGGGATAATCACTGAGGCGGAAATCTCATCCCCAGCCTCTTAAAACCATCATCAACATGTGAGAAACTTGCTGTGTGAGAGGCCGTGTTTTGCACGCTTATCCTCATGGCGCCGCCCATCGGAAAGTTATGTCCAATCCATGCTCCAGTTTTCCAGCCGTTATCCCCTGCGTCGCTGCAGCCTTGATGGGCATCTTTGATGCCAAATAAGCAGGTTCACCTCCATCTTGTATCCGATTCGACCGGCGACACGGTTCGCAGCGTCGCGCGTGCGTCCCTGGCGCAGTTTCAACAGGCTGAGGTGACTGAGCATTTTTGGACATTGGTCCGCAGTCCAGCGCACATCGACCGCGTAATTGAAGGTATTGCGGATAAGCCAGGCATCGTTTTTATGACGATGCTGGACGATAATATGCGCAGCCAGCTCTTAAGCGCTTGTCGCTCAATGAGCATGCCAGCTGTGTCTCTATTGGATGGCGCTATTTCAGCTTTGGGTTCTGTGCTGGGGGAGCAATCCCGCAACCAGCCTGGCTTGCAACATGCAATGGACGAAGCATATTTCGACCGTATTTCTGCAATGAACTATGCCATGGCCCATGATGACGGCCAGTCGCTGTGGTCTTTGAATGAGGCTGATGTCATTCTCTGCGGCGTCTCACGCACGTCAAAAACGCCGACATGCGTCTATCTTGCGAACAGGGGTTTGAAAGCGGCGAATGTGCCGTTTGTTCCAACATCGCCGCCGCCGCGTGAACTGCTTGAGGCCAAAGATACCTTCGTTGTGGGCCTAACCGCTGATCCTGGACGATTGGTGCAGATCCGGCGCCATAGGATGATGCATCTGCATGGTGAAGATACGGAAACTGATTATGTTGATACAGACCAGGTCCGCCAGGAAGTGATTGAAGCTAGGCGATATTTCCTGTCGCGCAACTGGCCGGTCATCGATGTTTCACGCCGCTCGATTGAGGAGACGGCGGCGTCGATCATTCAATTGTATGAACGGCATCGGGAGGCGAGGGATGCAGACGCATAAGCCCATCGTCCTCGCTTCCGCCAGCCGCTCACGGCGCGCGCTCCTGGAGAATGCCGGCGTTGCCTTTGAAGCGCTGGCGACGGATGTGGATGAGGACGAGATCAAACAGGTATCGCTCGCGAACGGCCTTTCGGTTGAAGCGACAGCGCTGGCTTTAGCTGAAGCGAAGGCTGAAGCAGCGCAGGCGATGCATCCTGAAAGTTTGATAATTGGCGCGGACCAGATGCTGGCGTTGCGCGCTGAAAGATATGACAAACCGGTAAGTATGTCTGCGGCGAGAAGCCAACTTCAAGCATTTCGCGGCAAGCGCCATACGCTGCATTCCGCCGTCGTATTGCTTGGGCCGCAAGGCAAAATCTGGGGGCATGTTGAACCAGCGCATATCGATATGCGGAATTTCTCAGACGCGTTTCTGGATGCCTATCTTGATCAAGTCGGCGAGGATGTCATGAAGTCCGTTGGCGGATACTTTATGGAAGGGGCTGGCGTGCAGTTGTTTGAGCGTGTCGATGGCGACTTCTTCACTGTATTGGGGCTGCCGCTGACCCCACTGCTTGCCGCGCTGCGGGATGCTGGAGCGTTGGACGCGTGACTGTCACCGGAAAAGCCAAAATCGCTGGCGTCATGGGCTGGCCGATCAGCCATTCACGCTCGCCGATGATTCATGGTCATTGGCTGGCGCAGCACGGCATTGATGGC
Source organism: Alphaproteobacteria bacterium (assembly GCA_038102935.1). Lineage (GTDB taxonomy): Bacteria > Pseudomonadota > Alphaproteobacteria > Bin95 > Bin95 > VMCJ01. Next base: position 132,877 of record JAYNYG010000003.1, read on the forward strand.
GCTTATATCCCGTTTGCCGTAGAGCCAGAAAATGGCGCGGCGGCTCTTCGCGCTCTTCCAAAACTCGGCTTTGCCGGGACGAATGTCACTCTGCCGCACAAGTTGACAGCCTTTGAAACGGTAGATGTCCGTGATGCAGCGGCGGATGCAATTGGCGCGGTGAACACGGTTGTTGTTCAACCGGATGGGTCACTCCACGGCTCGAACACAGATGCGGCGGGGTTGATAGATCACCTGCTGGCATCAGCGCCAACATGGGATGCGACGACAGCGCCCGCGATGGTGCTCGGCGCTGGCGGAGCCGCTCGTGCAGCGCTTTTCGCGTTGCTCGATGCGGGCGCGCCTGAAGTTAGGATCGCCAATCGCACCCGCGCAAAGGCGGATATATTAGCAGATGCATTTGGCGCCAAAGTCAGGTCCGTTGAATGGTCTGAACGCGCGTCGGCGCTCGCTGAATGTGGGCTGCTCCTCAACACCACGAGCCTTGGCATGGCGGGGCAGCCGTCGCTTGATCTGGCGCTCGATGATCTGCCCCGTAGCGCTGTCGTCCATGACATTGTCTATAGCCCGCTTGAAACGCCGCTGCTTGCAGCCGCGCGGGCGCGCGGCAATCAAGGCGTTGATGGGCTTGGGATGTTGCTGCACCAAGCGGTTCCAGGGTTTGAAGCCTGGTTTGGCGTCCGCCCCATTGTGGATGAAGCGCTGAGGGATATCATCGTGGCGGATCTCACATGAAAAATGGCCGGTTCGTTATTGGCCTCACGGGGTCCATCGGCATGGGCAAAAGCGAAGCCGCGCGGATGCTGCGGCAAGCGGGTATTCCGGTGATCGATGCCGATGCTGAGGTCCATAAATTATTGGCAAGAGGCGGTCGCGCCGTTGCGCCCATCGAAGCCGCATTTCCAGGCGTGGTGAAGGATGGCGCCGTTGACCGTCCCGCACTTGGCGCCCGGGTTTTCGGTGACGATGCTGCGCTCAAGCGGTTGGAACGGATCATCCATCCGATGCTCGGTAGCGGTGAACGCGCATTCATGGCGCGGGCCGCCCGGAACCGGCAGCCAGTGGTCGCGCGCGATGTGCCGCTCCTATTTGAAACCGGCGGTGAGAAGCGTTGCGATATGGTGCTGGTTGTGAGCGCGCCAAAGCATATTCAAACGCATCGCGTGCTATCCCGCCCCGGCGTCACGCTTGAACGCCTGGAGCAAATCCGCGCTAAGCAGACGCCAGACGCAATCAAACGCCGCCGTGCGGACCATATCCTACCAAGCGGCCTCGGAAAGCGGGTTACGCGCGAAGCCGTGGCGAAGGCATTGCGGAAAGCCCGTGCGCAAGCCGTCAAGCGCTACGCGCGCATCTGAAGGAACGCAAAATATGCGCGAAATTGTGCTGGATACGGAAACTACCGGGTTTGATCCCGAAACGGGCGATCGGATTGTCGAAATCGGCTGTGTCGAGCTGAATTTCCATGTGCCCACGGGCTTGGAATATCACTGCTTCATCAACCCAGAGCGGGACATGCCGGAGGGCGCGTTTAACGTCCATGGGCTTTCGGAAGAATTCCTGTCCGATAAGCCGTTGTTCGCCGATATTGTTGATGATTTCCTGGAATTTATTGGCGACGATGCGGCGCTGGTTATTCATAACGCCAGCTTTGATTCCAAATTCCTGAACGCTGAGCTAAAGCGCCTCAACCGCGCGCCGATCCCAGACGTGCGTTTGATTGATAGCCTTGAAATCGCCCGTCGCCGCTTCCCTGGCGGCGCGAACAGCTTGGATGCGCTTTGCCGCCGCTTTGATGTTGATCTGAGCGTCCGCGATAAGCATGGCGCGTTGATTGATTGCCAGCTTCTGGCGGCGGTGTATTTGGAGCTCATCGGCGGGCGTCAGCCGGGCCTATCGCTCGCTGCGGATGATCCAAGCGCGTCAAAACCCGGGGAACAGTCAGCCGTGCGTCCGCAAGCTGCGCTGAAACGGGAATTTCGCGAGCCGCGGCCGCACGCTGCGACGGAGGCGGAAAAAGCCGCCCATGCCGCATTTGTGGATGGTCTAAAAGAACCGATTTGGCGCGCGTAACTATCAGAGTTTTGCGAACATACCGGCTAGTTTGGGAAGGAGGCCAGTGAACTTCAGCGGCCCGTCCGTCACTAGCAAGCAAATGCATTCCTCGCCTGGGCCGGCTGCAGGCATATGGGTCACGTCCGTGTCAGCTTGTTGCACGTCACCAGGGCCGTAGACGGCGTCGCCATCAAAGACGCTGCCCTGCAGCACCAAAATGATCTCCCGCCCGCTATGGCTATGCTCCGGCACTGCGGCGCCAGGAGGGATGGTCAAGAGCCTTGCAGACGCTTCGCCGCCTGTATCCAGAATGCACTGGCGCACTTTGCCGCCGATTGAGCGCCAGCGGATCGCATCGACATCGCCCCCGACATATTCTGCAAGCGGCGCTGGTAATACCGGAGCTGGATTAGCTGGCTTTGGCGGCTCTGGCTGCTGTTGCCGCGCATCTTGGATTGCGGCGAGAGCATGATCGAGGGCTGAGTCTGACATCGGTACTTCCGGCAAACCGTCGAGCACGGCGCCGCCGATTGCATCCAGTGCGATGGCTTCCGCCCTGCAATCCGGGCACATAGCGAGATGCGCCGCCACAGCCAGGCTCCACCCTTCCGCAAGGGCGCCTGCGCCATAGTCGGCGAGCAGATCGTCACTAGGGTGCCACTTCAGGCGCATAAATTTCCTCTCACAGCCCAAGCTGGAACATCAGAAACGGTATTTCAAGGCGAGCCGGCTGCGGCTCTGTGTATCTGCTTTACGGGTTCGAATTCCGCTTGGATCAGATTCGTGCCGATTTAATTTCAATCCGCCTTTTCAGCTGGCGCTCGCGTCAATGCTGCAGCGAAGAACCCGTCGCAGCCGTGTTGCGCTGGCGTTAGCTTCAAGTATGGGCCGGTCAGTGGCGCTGGAAAGCGTTCTGGCGGGTCCAACTGGAATTCTGGGTGCTTCGACATAAAGGCCTCAACTTGCGCCTCGTTCTCTTCCGGCAGCATGGAGCAAGTCGCGTAGACGATGCGCCCACCTGGCCGGACAAGCCGTGCTGCGCGCTCAAAGATTTCGGCTTGTAAGGGCACAAGTTCGGATAGTGGCGGACTTTTGCGGCTCCAGCGTGCATCCGGATTGCGCCGCCATGCGCCGACGCCGGTGCAGGGCGCATCGACCAATACGCGATCAAACCGGCGCTTGCGGCGTTTCAGCCAGGGATCAGCGCCCGTGGCGATCTCGCGGCGTTGGACCGTATCGACGCCAGCTTTGGCATAGCGCGGCGCCGAGCGTTCTAGCCGTCGCCCGTCAGTATCGAGCGCATAGAGGCGGCCTTTGTTCTGCATGTCTGCAGCGAGGGCCAGTGTTTTACCGCCGGCGCCTGCGCAATAATCGACGATGCTTTCGCCTGGTTGCGCATCCACGATCATGGCGACGAGCTGCGATCCTTCATCCTGCGGATCGACGGCGCCGTCTAGCAGGCCGGGGAGGCGGCCAAGCGCCACGCGCTCGTTCAAGCGGATGCCGAGCGGCGCATAAGGCATGCCGCGCGCATCGAACCCCGCTGCGCGGATGTCCGCCAGAGCACGCTCATGGGTCGTTTTCAGCGTGTTGACGCGGAGATCGAGCGGCGCGGGCTCTCTGAGCGCTGCTAGCTCGTGCGCTGCGTTGTCGCCGAATGCCGATTGGAAGCTATCCCAAGCCCATATCGGGCACTCAACTGCGACTTCTGGCGGCATGCCCGCACCCTCAAGCGGCGGCGGGCCGAGCGCGCCGAGCCATCCGAGCTCTGCGGCGGTGAGCGGCGGCGGGCCGTAGCGGGCGTCGGCGGTGATGGCTGTCAGATCCAGCATGGTCGCGCCGCCCGTCAGAATCGCGTCCGCTAGAATGCGGGCGCGCGGGCCAGGTTCAGCGCCTGCCGCACGGAGCCGCCAATCAAGACGACCCTGGCGGCGGACAGCGCCAAAAACATGCTCGCCGAGCGCCGTACGATCCTTGGAGCCGATATACCGGCGCGCGCGCACATAGCGCTGCAGGATCAGGTCCAGCGGCCCCGGATTGCGGGCTTGCTCATCCAGAACTTCGATAGCGGCGGCGAGGATAGCGCCTGGCTGCATCAGTTGACCCGATCTTTTCGGCGGAGGGTGACATAAAACGCGCCAGCGCCGCCATGGCGTTGGTCTGCCTGGGCATGGCCCGCGACGATATCCGGCATGCGCGCCAGCCATTGCGGCGTCTCGCGCTTCAATACGCCTTTGCCAGCGCCGGTGGTATCCAATCCGCGCCCGGTGATCACCAGCACGGCACGGCGGCCCATCTGCTGGCTGGCGCGCAAGAAACTGCGGAGATTGCGCTCAGCCTCCCTGGCGGTCATGCCATGGAGGTCGATCCGTCCTTCAATCGGTAAGCGTCCGCGCTTCAAGCGGTTGAGCTGCGCGCGATCCAGGCGCTTTTCTGGCGCAGGCTTCAGGCTTGGGGCCAAATAATCTGTTTCAGGCGGCCGCGCGGTCGTTTCAGCCAAGTGCTGACGGACGGCGGCGGGGTCCGGTGCGGGCCGTGCGAGATAGGGCGTGCGGGCGCGGTTATTCAGCGGCTTGGCGCCTGCTGTCGCCTGGCGCCAAACATCGGCTTCATCGTCAGAAACGCTGCGTTGCGGTTTCCGGCGCTTCATCCCTCGAGCTCGCTTTCGGCGGGGGGCAGGTGTTTGCGGGCGAAGGCGCGCCAATCGCCATCAGGGCTTTGGACCTCGCTTTCCCGATTCCCAGGCAGCATGACAGTTAACCCGCCATACTGCCAAAGCGTTTCAAACCCATCTTTTCCAGAGAGCGCAATTTCCACCGCGCGCTTTCGGACTCTGGAGAGAACGGCAATGCTGATGGTTGTCATCATCAAAATGGCCATGCTGGCGGCGACTGCGACAAGGCCGATCCACCCAGCAATCCGATAGCCAGCAATCGCCAACATGATCACAGCGATCCAAGGCAGCAGGTTATCGCTCCGTTTGAACACGGGGCTGCTTGGGTGGTTCAGGCGCTTAAGGTCCGTCCCCAGACTGATTTTCTCGTCCCGGTGCGCTAGCCAGATGCGTTCGTACAACACCTGGTCGCTTTGACCGGGGTTGTCCTCATGTGCTGTGGGCAGGTCAGGACTTTCGTCCATTGAAAGGGCTACTCAATCGGGATGCCGGAAATGTGCTGCTGGAACGCGGGGCGCTCGCACATCCGGTCATACCATGCGCGGACATTCGGCAGGTCCGGGCGCTCAAAATCCAGGTTGAAGAAGCGATGCGCGTTCGGCCCAAGTGGAATATCGGCGATAGACAGCGCGTCGCCGCCAAGCCATTTTTGGCCTGAAAGCTTATGCTCCAGCATCGCCATGGCATTGCAGCTCGCCCCGACGGCGGCCTTGATCGCATCGTGGTTCCGGTCCTCAGGCGCAGTGCGGACAAGGCCCCAGAACACGGGCGTGAAAGCTGGGTTCAGCGTGGTCTGCTGCCAGTCCATCCAGCGGTCTAGGTCAGCCCGGCGCGCGAGATCGGATGGCCAGAGCATATCGTCGCCGTGTTTCGCCGCCAGATAGCGCACGATGGCGTTGGATTCCCACAGCGTCAGGTCGCCATCCTGGATCGTCGGGACGCGGCCATTAGGGTTCATGGCGCGATATTCCGGCGTGTCCACAACGCCATAAGCCATCCCGGCGTCGACCCGGTCATAGTCAAGACCAAGCTCGCTCAGCGTCCAAAGCACTTTCATCACATTGCTGGACGTGACCCGTCCGTAAACCTTGACCATGAGGCGGCCCTTCCGATGTTGAATTTAGTCAGCGCCTGATGGGCGCAAGCAGATAATAACGACCTTGGGCCGCCATGCGACCTGCTTTTTCACCGGCAGCGTCGCCTGTGCCCCAAAACAAGTCGCCCCGGATCGGCCCTTTGATGGCGCCGCCGGTATCTTCAGCGACGACAAGGCGCTGTATTGGCGGATTTCTGGGCTCTGGGTGCGGCACGTCAATGTATACAAGCCCACCGAGCGGCGCATATTTTGGATCAATGGCGAGGCTTCGCCCGGCAGCCAGCGGCACGCCCGCTGCGCCAATTGGCCCACGGCCTTTGACCTCGCGGAAGAACACAACCGAGCGGTTCAGGTTCATCACGCTTTGGGAGTCGCGCGGATTGGAGGCGAGCCAGGAGCGGATCGCCTGCATCGACATATCCTTACGTTTGATCGCGCCAGACTTGATCAAATCACGCCCAATCGCGCGGTAGGGCCTGCCGTTCTTCCCGGCATAGCCGATGCGCATGCGCTGGCCGTCGGGCAATTTCACGACGCCTGAGCCTTGGATCTCCAGAAAAAACCCGTCAACCGCGTCCGCCAGCCAAACCAGTTCCAGCCCCCAGTTGCGAAGGGCGCCATTGGAGATTTCGGCGCGATCATAATAGGGGACGAGGCGGCCATTCTGCATCCGGCCAAGGATTTTCTTGCCTTTGAGGTCCGAATTGAATGCCCCCAAATCAACGGCGACGATATCTTTCGGCTTGCGATAGAGCGGCGACTGATAGGCGCCGCCGCGCGCACGTGATCCTGCGACCTCCGGCTCATAATAGCCCGTGAACAGGCCTGTCGATCCAGGCGCGCCCACTTGATAGGGCTGAAACCAGGCTTCGACAAAGGCTTTCGGATCTGCCCCCGGTGCGGCTTTAGCGGCGGTGCAGGCGGCGGCCCATTCTGAATTTAGCCCAAGTTCCGGCCAAGTCTTTGATGCGGGCGCGTTGGCGCTGCGCCGACTAAACCGCTTGCAGACCCCTCTGAATTGGGCGAGCGCGATGGCGGGTTGATCGGCGGACCAGCCTGGCAGCCCGGAGAACGTCACGGCCTGTAATTGTGGCGTTTCAGGGTCCGGCTT
>JAYNYG010000003.1:139912-154462 GCA_038102935.1 Alphaproteobacteria bacterium
CGGCTTGGACGTGTCAGCGCATCCACCTAGCGCGATTGCAGCAGCGGCGATCAATGCATGTGGGCGGATAGCCCATCGAATTATCACGGAACTATGCCAAAGGCTTAGGAAACACGCGCGCGGCGGATCATTCGCCGGGCTGAGTTTCGATCAACAGCCAGTTCGGGTCATCCGCATGCATATCGCGCTCGAACGTCCAGAGATCGACAATGGTCTCGACTTGGCTTGGCGCCCCATCAATCGGCTGGCCATCTGCATTGCGCAACACGTTGGTCTGCTCAGACTTAAAGCGCACAGTGACGCGGGCAAAGGAGCCTTCAATTTCGACGTCGTCGATGCCGGCGGTTTGTACGGCGATCACTGTCGCGTCCAGGCTTTCATCCCGGGACTCGCGGTCGCTGATCGCGCCTTCGAGCGGGCCGTAAACATCGTCATTGGCGAGGCTGCGCAGCGTATCACGATCACCGCTAGCATAGGCCGCAAGGATCATACGGAAGGCTTCACGCGCGCCGCCAAGGAATTCGTCTGCGTTGAACTCAGGATCAAGCGCATGAATTTTGGCGGCAGGCCCGACGGGCGGCGCAGCATCCACGTTCGGGCGCGGCACGCCTGGGAACGGAGTGACGTTGTCGCCAGACGCTTCCGTGGTGGAAGGTTTATCGTCCGTCTTGGTTCGGGTGCCGACATAGCGTTCGGCGTCCTCATAGCGCGGACGTTCTTCGCCGTGGCGTTTGCCCAGCACACTCCGTAGCCGCAGGATCAAGAATCCGGCGACGACCGCTAGAATGATGACTTCAATAAGGGCGCTATCGCTCCCCATGCACCGTCTTCCCTTCACACCCGCTCCAGCCGACCATGTTTGGCGCTGGAGTTTGCCGCTGGCCTTTTATCTCCGGCCAGCGCCCCCTATGTTACATATAGGTCGTAAAGACAGGTTAGCGACCAAATGTTCCGTGCCCGCACAAATTAGCGCAGGCATTGGATTTCGCCACCATAACGCCGGGACGCCGCAAAGCAAGCATGGGCTGGATACTGTTTCTTCTTTTCGTAGCGATGCCAATCGCTGAAATCGCCGTTCTGATCCAGGTCGGCGGCGTCATTGGCACATGGCCGACTATCGGGATTGTGATCCTGACCGCCTTCGCCGGCGCGTTTCTGGCGAAGATGGAGGGCCGCGCCGCAATGCAGCGCCTTGCCAACGCGATGCAGTCCGGCGAGGCGCCAATCCTGCCGGTCCTAGACGCTGCCGCTGTTTTCACGGGCGGCCTGCTGCTGCTAACACCAGGATTTATCACGGATATTTTAGGGCTTTCGCTGCTGTTTGGGCCAACCCGTCTACTCTGGGGCCGCATGATCGCGGCGCTTTCCCGGCGTCATCGGAGCCAGCGGGGTCAGCGCGCGCCGGACGATGGCGTTATTGATGGCGTTTATGTTGAGGTCGACCCAAATGCGCCGCCGCCGGGCGCGCCTGCTAATCCGCCTCCACCTGGCCGTCCTGGCCCGAGTGCGCGGTATGAGCGCGACGAATGATCCTGCTTAGGCACGGCCAGACGGTGTTCAATCTGCATTTCAGCAAAACGCGGGTTGATCCTGGCGTGGCTGACCCGCCGCTGACGCCGCTTGGGGAGACACAAGCGCGTGACGCCGCCAAAAGGCTGAGCGGCACGCCAATTAGCCGGATTGTCGCCAGCCCCTATCAGAGGGCGATCCAAACAGCGCTCATCGTGGCGGAGCCGTTTGGCGTTCCGGTGGAGATTGAGCCCGATATCCGCGAGCGCGCCGGGTATTCCTGCGATATCGGGTCAGAGCCGCAAGCGCTGGCTGACCGCTGGCCAGAACTCGATTTTTCAGCATTGGAAGACCGATGGTGGGCGCATCCGCGCGACCCCAAGTCTGATGGGCTGGATGAGCCTGAGGCCGTTCTGGACGCCAGGGTGCATGGGTTCCGCGCGCGTGTCGCCGCCCGTGATGATTGGGCGGAAACGCTTGTGGTTTGTCACTGGGGTCCGATCCGTTCGCTGGTCGGCTACCGGGTGGAGAATGGCATGTTCGTGCAGCATGATCCGCATGCGCCCATAGCAGAGGTGAAGGCTGCTCGCCCGCGCTAGAGCATCCTCCGTAAACTATGAGGCGCTTCGTGAGGCTATGCCTCACCCTTCGGGCCGCCCTGAGCGCGTCCTCGGACAGCGTTGCGGTCCTTGAACGATACACCGTATCGCCCTGCGCACCGCGTCTTGCCGAAGATGCGCTCAGGGCGGCGAGACGCCTCATAGTTTACGGACGATACTCTAGTTCTGGATCGGCAGGGGCTGCTACGGTTGTTTCCGCAAAGGCTTCTATGCTACCCGGGCATTCACTTGATGTGTGCGGTATTCAGCCGAACACCCATTCCAGACATTGACCGACTAGGAGACAGCCCGATGGCTGAAGAAAACGCCGCGACCCAAGCCGTCGAGCAGACGCCGCCGCTCACGTTGACTGCGCAGTACGTAAAAGACCTCTCGTTCGAGAATCCGGATGCGCCTCAGGCCCTTGGCGATCTGAATCCGCCGCCCGCGATCAAAGTCGATGTCGATGTCGAGGCGAAGCCGCTCGGCGGCCAATATTATGAAGCCGTGCTGCATGTCCGCGCGACGGCGGAGCGGGACGACAAGACATTCTTCGTGGTTGAGGTCAGCTATGGCGGTGTCTGCGCCGTGGCGGAAGGCGTGCCGGAAGAGCATGTGCAGCCTTTGGTGATGATCGAAGGCCCACGCCTGATCTTCCCGTTCGCCCGCGCCGTTGTCTCAGATGCCGTACGCGACGGCGGTTTCCCGCCGCTTTTAATCAACCCAATTGATTTCGCAGTACTCTTCCAGCAGATGCAGGCCGCTGCTCAGGTGACGCCGGAAGGCGAAGCGTAAGGCGCTACCGCCTCCGGCGTAGCATAAAGTTTACCGCCTCCGGCGCAGTCTAAATTTACCGCCTCCGGCGGCCGGGCAGCATCAGCAGCAAGCCCAGGCCGCCGAGGATGGGCCATGCTGGCCACAGCAGGAACGTCTGTATCGCCGGGTCCCAGAGCCAGCTTGAGATGTAGCGCTGGATGATCGCCTGCGCCGCGTTCAGCCATTCCGGGAATAGCCGGAATGCGATTTCGCCAAATATGATCAGGCTCCATTCGTCATATTCAAGATAGCCAAGCGCCTCCCAGACAATGACTGCGAGCGCAAGCGCTAGAAAAAATAGAGCAATTAAGCGGCGCATCGGCTGAGCTTCCCAAATCTATGAGCGTGCGGGGGGTATAGCACGGCTATTCTGCAAGGGCCTTCGCGATCGCGTGAAGCGGAACGCCATCTTTGCCGCCATCATCGCTTGTCAATCCAGCGACAACCGCCACAAAGTCCGCGCGCATCGTCGGCGCCCAGAATTGCTGCATATGATGCGCCGCCGCTGCCGGCGCCGCATCGCCTTGGCGGCGGAAAAATTGATGGATCTCGCCTGCCATGCGGATGAGTTTTGCGTCTTGCGCGTTCATGTCTGGATCAGTCATTGGGGCGCCCCCTTGATGCGATCTGCATGAGCATAAACGTCGAACCCTTCGCCGCGCAAGGCGGCGGCGAGGGTGAGGCCTGCGGCTTCGGCGGCGCGGACGGCGAGTTCTGTGGGGGAGGACGCCGCCGCAATGACGGGCGCGCCAGCCTTCGCGGATTTCAACACCATCTCGACGGAGCAACGGCTGGTCAGGCAGACCGCGCCGCTGGAAATATCCTGGCCTGCGCGGATCAGGGCGCCGATGAGCTTGTCGAGCGCATTATGGCGGCCGATGTCTTCACGGATGGCGACGAGCTGGCCGCTCGCGTCAATCCACCCAGCGGCGTGAACGGCTCGGGTTTGCGCATTCAACCGTTGCGCCTTTGGCAATGCAGCGATGGCGGCGAGTAGAATTTCGGGCGCATACCGAACGGTATCTGATCCAAGTGCGGGCGCTGCAGCCAGTAATGCGTCCAGATGTTCCAGGCCGCAAAGGCTGCAGCTTGTGCGGGCGGCGAAGGCCCGGCGGCGGTCTTGCAGCGCATCCGCTTTGGCGGCTGGGATGGTCAGGCGCGCTTCATGGCCTTCATCGACGGCGTGGATTGTCAGCCCAGAAATATCAGCCGGATTATCGACAATGCCTTCCGTCAGCGCGAAGCCATAGGCCAGGTCTTCCAAGTCCGCAGGCGTCGCCAGGACGGATGCGAATGCGCTGCCATTGCAGACAATCGCCAGCGGCGTTTCTTCCGGGATTTGGCGGGCGACTACGGACCATCGCCCGGCCTCATAGCGAAGCGCCTGCCGGGTGCTGGCGGGTTTCACTGCATTCGCCTTATTCGGCTGGCTCGGCGATGCGCCTATTCTCGGCGGACATCACGGCGTAACTCCTTTGCCAGGCTGATTCCTGATTAGTCTTGCGCACTTCAACCGCCGTCACTTTGTATTCAGGGCAGTTCGTCGCCCAGTCGGAATTATCTGTGGTCACCACATTGGCTTGGCCCGCCGCATGATGGAACGTCGTGTAGACGACGCCCGGCTGCATGCGCTCAGACAAGCGCGCCGTCAGCGTCGTTTCGCCAGCGCGGCTGGCAAGGCTGACAAGATCGCCATCTTTCAGCCCGCGTTGCTCCGCGTCATGGGGATGGACTTCCAGCACGTCTTCATCATGCCAGGCGACATTGGGCGTGCGCGCCGTCTGCACGCTGACATTATATTGGCTGAGAATGCGGCCCGTCGTTAGCAACAGTGGAAACTTACGAGTAGAGCGTTCGGAGGTCGCGAAGAATTCTGTAATCATGAACAGGCCCTTGCCCCGCACGAACCCATCCTCGTGCATGATCGGCGTGCCTTGCGGCTGCGCATCATTGCAGGGCCATTGGATGCTGCCTTCGCTCTCAAGCGTCTCGTAGGTGACGCCAGCGAATGTCGGCGTTGTCTGCGAGATTTCCGCCATGATTTCAGACGGATGGCTGTAGTTCATCGGATAGCCAAGCGCTTGCGCCAGCCCTTGCGTGATTTCCCAATCCGCCAGCCCGCCGACCGGTGGCACGGCTTTCCTGACACGGTTGATGCGGCGTTCGGCATTGGTGAAGGTGCCGTCTTTCTCTAGGAAAGTGGAGCCAGGCAGGAAGACATGGGCGAAATGCGCGGTTTCGTTCAAGAACAAATCTTGGACAATCAGGCACTCCATGGCTTTCAGACCCGCCACCACATGGGAAGTGTTGGGGTCTGACTGCGCAATATCTTCGCCTTGGATATAGAGCGCTTTGAATTTACCGGATACAGCGCCGTCCAGCATATTCGGGATACGAAGGCCCGGCTCATTGCCAAGCTCGACGCCCCAAAGGTTCTCATAAAGCGTGCGCGCCGCATCATCGGAGACATGGCGATAGCCTGGGAACTCATGGGGGAAGGAGCCCATATCGCAGGCGCCCTGCACGTTGTTCTGCCCACGCAACGGGTTCACCCCAACGCCGCGCCGCCCCAGATTCCCGGTCGCCATCGCCAAGTTCGCCATGCCCATGACCATGGTGGAGCCCTGGCTGTGTTCGGTGACGCCAAGCCCGTAATAAATCGCGCCATTGCCGCCGGTTGCATAAAGCCGTGCGGCTTTGCGAACATCTGCTGCGGAAACGCCTGTATGGGCTTCGGCGGCTTCTGGGCTATTGCCATCCTCAGCGACGAAATCGGCCCAATGGGTGAAAGAATCCATATCGCAGCGTTCGGCCACGAACGCGTCATCGACCAGTCCTTCGGTGACGATCACATGGGCTAGCGCGTTGATCAGCGCCACATTGGAGCCGGGCCGAAGCGGCAGATGATGCGCCGCCTCCACATGGGCCGAGCGCACGATATCCGTCTTGCGCGGATCAGCAACGATCAACTGCGCGCCTTCCCGCAACCGCCGCTTCATGCGCGACGCGAAGACCGGGTGCGCATCCGTTGGGTTCGCGCCGATTACGAGAATGACATCTGCATCCGCCACGGATTTGAAATCTTGCGTACCGGCGGAGGTGCCGAAGGCTGTTTTCAGGCCATAGCCCGTCGGCGCATGGCAAACGCGGGCGCAGGTATCAACGTTGTTGGTGCCGAACACAGCCCGCGTCAGCTTCTGCACCAGATAGGTTTCTTCGTTGGTGCAGCGGGACGACGTGACGGAGCCGACAGCATCCCGGCCATGCTCAGCCTGGATGCTCTTGATGCGATCCGCCGTGAACTGAAACGCCTCATCCCAGGAGACTTCACGCCAGGGATCAGTGATCTGGTCGCGGATCATCGGGCTGGTAATGCGGTCCGGGTGGTTGATATAGCCCCACGCAAACCGGCCTTTGACGCAGGAATGGCCTTCATTCGCGCCGCCAGCTTTCAGCGGCGTCATCCGCAGCACCTGGTCGCCTTTGAGCTCGGCCTTGAAGGAACAGCCGACACCGCAATAAGCACAGGTCGTGACGACGCTGCGATCTGGCAGGCCTTCGGCCTCAACCGGCTTTTCGATCAGCGTTGCGGTCGGGCAAGCGTCGACGCAGGCGCCGCAGGATACGCACTCTGAGCCCAGGAAATCCATGTCCGGCCCGCCGGCGGAAATCGTGCTGTCAAAGCCGCGCCCCAGCGTTGTGAGCGCGAAAGTGCCCTGCACTTCGGCGCAGGCGCGCACACAGCGGTTGCAAACGATGCATTTCGCGGGATCAAAGCTGAAATAAGGGTTCGAAGGGTCTTTCTCTGCGTCCAGATGGTTCGCGCCCTCATAGCCATAGCGCACATCACGGAGGCCTGTAGCGGCGGCCATATCCTGCAATTCGCAATCGTTATTGGCGGCGCAGGTTAGGCAATCCAGCGGATGGTCGGAGATATAAAGCTCCATGACGCCGCGGCGGAGGCGGCGGAGACGCTCGGTATCCGTAGAGACGGACATGCCCGCCTCAACCGGCGTCGTGCAGGAGGACGGCGTGCCTTTGCGGCCATCGACTTCCACGAGGCAAAGACGGCAGGAGCCCCAGGCATCCAAGCGGTCTGTCGCGCAAAGTTTCGGGATTTCGGTCCCGGCCAGCATGGCGGCATGCATGATCGACGCGCCTTTAGGGGCGGCAACCTCTTGGCCGTCAATCATAAGCGTGACGGTTTCTTCCGTCTTGGGCGCAGGCGTGCCGTAGTCGATTTCTTTCAGGATGGTCATTGGCTGGCCCCTTTATCGAAATCTTGTTTGAACCATTTCAGCGCGGATTCAACGGGCGTTGGCGTCAGCCCGCCAAGCGCGCAGAGCGATCCATCCCGCATGACTTCCAGAAGATCGTCCAGGACAGTGAAGTTGGCGTCAACATTCTCGCCGCTGGTGATTTTATCGACGGTCTCAACGCCGCGCTGAGCGCCGATGCGGCAGGGCGTACACTTGCCACAGCTTTCATGGGCGCAGAAGGCGAAGGCGAAGCGGGCTTGCGCCGCCAAATCAACCGTGTCGTCAAACACCACAACGCCGCCATGGCCGAGCATGCCGCCCGCCGCCGCGAAGGCTTCATAATCCATTGGCGTATCGAGCAGGCTTTCCGGGAAATATGCGCCCAGCGGCCCGCCGACTTGCACCGCGCGCACCGGCCTGCCAGACCGTGTGCCGCCGCCAAAATCCTCAACCAACTGGCGGAGGGTAATACCGAACGGGGCCTCGACCAGCCCGCCCTGCTTGATATTGCCCGCGAGCTGAAACGGCATCGTCCCGCGCGACCGGCCTGTCCCCATGGCCTGATGGGCCTCTGCGCCCTCGGCCAGGATGATCGGAGCTGCGGCCAGCGTCAGCACGTTGTTGACGACAGTCGGCTGCCCGAACGCGCCTGCATGGGCCGGAAGCGGCGGCTTGGCGCGGGAGAGGCCGCGTTTGCCTTCCAGGCTTTCCAGGAGTGCGGTTTCCTCGCCGCAGATATAAGCGCCCGCGCCCATGCGGAGTTCAATGGAGAAACGAAAACCGCCCGCCAAATCAGCGTCCAAGAACGGCGCGTTCGCGATGGCGTTTGCCAGTGTTTCCGCCGCATCCGGGTATTCGCTGCGGAGATAAATGAAGCCCTTACTCGCGCCCACCGCATAGCCTGCAATCGCCAGGCCTTCGAGCAACAAATACGGGTCGCCTTCCATCAGCATCCGATCTGCAAAGGTGCCGCTGTCGCCTTCATCGGCATTGCAGACGATGTATTTCTGCTGGTCCGGAGTATCCGCAACCGTTCGCCACTTAATACCTGTGGGGAACCCGGCGCCGCCCCGGCCACGGAGGCCTGAATCAGCGATGGCCTGGATCACGTCATCGGGCGATATCGCGAGCGCTGCGTTCAAGCCAGCTTCGCCGCCAGATGCGCGATAGGCCTCAACATCGGTCGGGTCCATGGCGCCGACGCGTTTAAACAGCATCCGGTTCTGCATCGCGAATTCTGGAATATCAGCGAGCGGGCCGATGCGCTTGGCGCCGCTTTCGAGAACCCCCGAAGCGTCTTCCGGCGTCAACGGGCCGTAGACCACGCCATCGATCTCCGCCATCGGCTCCAGCCAATAGAGACCACGGGAGCCGGTGCGGATTACATCCAATCCCGCCGCTTCAAACGCCGCCGCAACAGCATCCGCGCCGACGGACTTGGCGCCGCTGTCTTTCGCGATCAAGACCGTCGTCATGGCTTCACCGCGTCGCTGATGGCCTGGGCGTCAACACGGCCAACTAGCCGCCCGTCGATCATCGCGGCTGGCGAGAGCGCGCAGTTGCCGAAGCAATAGGCGTCCTCCAGCGTGACTGCGCCATCACTGCGTGTCTCGCCGAAAGCGCAACCAAGCGCCGCCTCAACATCCTTCACGACCGCTTCAACCCCTGCGGCCTGACAGGCTTCCGCTCGGCAAAGCTGCACGACCACGCGGCCCGGCGGCGCCTTGCGGAAATCAGAATAAAACCCGGTAACGCCAGCCACATCCGCCTGGGAGACGTTCAGCACATCTGCAACAATCGCCTGCGCCTCAGGCGGCACATAGCCAAAGCGCTGATTGATGCGCACAAGCGCTTCCATCACCGGGCCATCCAGGCCCAGACAGTCGCGGGCGAGGGCGCGAATACTATCCGCTGTTTCGGTCGTTTCATTCATACCTCTTTGTTAGGCGGAATCCGCCCAAGCGGCAACAGATACGGCGCCCGATCAGGTATCGAATGACCCGCTGCGCCCAGCGCCATCTGCAAACCGCGCTGCGCCCGCCTGCCCCTCTGCTTTCACCATGGCGATGCTGTCCCGGAATTCCGCCGCCATCGCCTCTGCATGGGGCAGGCCCCATTGCGTCATGGCGGATTCCCTGTCGCGGCGCATGCAGAGTTGTGGGAATGCAGACATTTCCAGCGCCAGCGCCTGAGCGGCCTTCAGCGCTTGCCCCTTCGCAACCACCCGATTGGCGAGGCCCATGGCGAGCGCTTCATCCGCATTGACAGGCCGCCCCGTCAAAATCATGTCCATAGCGCGGGATTGGCCGATAAGGCGCGGCAGGCGGACTGTGCCGCCATCGATCAACGGCACGCCCCACCGGCGGCAATAAACGCCGAAGATTGCGGTTTCATCCGCCACACGAAGATCACACCAGATCGCCAGCTCCAGCCCGCCCGCGACGGCATGGCCTTCAACGGCGGCGATCACTGGCTTCGACAACACCAGCCGGGATGGCCCCATCGGCCCGTCGCCTTCCTCGTTGTAGCGGGATGCCCGGTCACCGGAGGCGATGGCTTTCAAATCAGCGCCAGCGCAGAACGCGCCGCCCGCGCCCGTCAAAATCGCGACGGCCAAATCGTCGTCCGCATCAAACGCCCGAAACGCCTCCGCCAGCGCTTCCGCCGTCGCATTATCGACCGCATTCCGCGCGCCATGGCGATTAATCGTCACCGTGCAGACAGGCCCATCCCGGTCCACCAGAACTTTGCCGCCCGCCAATTCCTGCGTCATCAATTTATCCCCGGCCAAGATACAACAGGGGTGTCAGTCTTGTGTCCAGAACGCTGATCGTCAAACCCAGCGTTTTACGTATTGTTGGGTTTGGGCTGGCTCAGGCGGCTGAATATTCTGCGGCGTTTCAGGCTGAATGGGATCCGGCTGGATTGGCTGCGTTTGAATAGGCGCTTGCGCCTGAACTGCTGGCTCCACCTGCCGCTCAGCGGGCTGTGGCTGTTGCGCCTGAACCTGAACCTGAACCGGGTCCGAAGCTTGCTGTGCTGGCTGCTGATCAAAGCTATCTAAGGCCCGCTGTAGCGCTGCACGGGCCTCGCTACGGGATTGCTCGTTGATTGCATCCATGTTGATCGCGATCTGAACCCCTGGCGCCTTTTCGAAGCTTGGCTGCGCCACCTCATATGGAACAACCTGACGGGCGATGCCCTTGAATATTGTCGGCTCCAGCGCTGTCGCATCGACCATATCTTTTGCATGAGCCCAGGTTTCATAGCTCATCACAATGCCGCCGGGCTTGGCGATGCCTTCCATCCGGGCGGCCAAGTTCGCTTCGGCGCCGATGATCGTGTAGTCCATGCGCTCGGCTGAGCCGAAATTGCCCACATTGCAGAACCCGGTATTGATGCCGATCCGCGCGTGAAACGGATGCTCGTATCCGCGCCCCTGCCATTCCTCATTCAGCTCCGCCAACCGTTGCTGCATTGCGAGCGCCATCTTCACACAGGCGCGTGCATCTTCCGCCACGCCCTTGGTTGTTGGATCGCCAAAGAAGGCAACGATGGCGTCGCCGATGAATTTATCGATTGTGGCGCCATGGGCGTGTGCGATCGCAGACATCTCGGTGAAATACTCGTTCAGCAACGCTGTGAGCTCTTCGGGCTGAAAACGCTCCGTCGTCGCTGTGAAGTCTTTGATATCGTTGAAGAATACGGTGAGCTTTTTGCGCTCAGTATGAATTTCAACGTCCCGCTCACCCGAGAAGATGGAGCGGTAGATCTGCGGCGACAGATACTTAGAAATCTTCATCGACACTTCGGCCAGGAACGCGTTATTGGCCTCCAACTCGCCATTCATGCCGTGGAAGGATCGCGCCAAGCGGAACTGCACCAGGGCAAATATCAGCCCGACGGCTCCGGCGATTGCTAGATATCCGAGCAGCCATTTGAAGGCCCAGATATTCAGCGCGATCGGTTGATGCAGGGACACTGTCTGGATGCCGCGCACATCGCCTGCTCGCCAATCTTTCTTCGGGCTTTCGGGGTGTGAATTATGGCAACCGACACAGGCCGCGCCCAGGATAACTGGCGTCGCCAACACCACCTTGCGGTCCCAAAGCGTACCTGCTTGTTCAGCTAGCACCTGGTCCGGCTGGCTTGTCGTGCGGAACTCCGCCAGTGCGCTTCGTTCAAATGGCGACAAAGCCCGGGTTTGGCGGTTTCTGAATTGATAGTCAGACGTGAAGCGGTAGGTGACGTCGCCGACCTTGGCGCTGATCGCCTCGCCAAGCTCAATAGACAGCGTGGCAGGAATGGGGATCGCGCCTTTGACGTTCCGGAATGTATGCAGCGTCTCGGTACGGCCATCGCCCGCGTTAACTCGGCTGACGACATTTTCCGCGTAGTAGGAGCGAATGCTCGTTATCACCTGGTTTAGCGTATTGGCTTGTGCCCGCATGTTCTGGTCGGACAGGTTCCTAAGGTCCATCCAAATTGCGACAGGCAGCGCCAGCATCGCCAGGCAGATCAGGCCAGCAACCCATACAGGCCGTGCCAGAAAAAACCGTCCAAGATGGTCCAAAGCAAGCCCGCCAGGCTGATGCATCCAGATCACGCTTCTGTTACATCGTTAATAAATGATAACTGAAGGCGTTGCTAGACAGGGGGCGCAGCGCGCGGCAGGCTTTAGGTTTATGAGGTGGGGAGACGGAATGATGAGCAGCATGGTTTCCGATGAGGCGCGGTCCTGGATTGGGCGCTCGCAGCCGCCGGTGCATGTGGAAGTGACGCGGCGGGATATTCAGAAGTACGCCGTCGCCACTGAACAGCGGCAGCAGAAATATCTGGACGGGGATGAAGCGCCGCCAATGTTTCTCTTCGGCTTGCTCCGCCCCATCGTCGCCATGGATGCGCTTGGGCCGGACGGCATTGCCCGCGACGGGTTCCTGCCGGATTTCCCGCTGAAACGCATCATGGCCGGCGGCACGGAAATGACCTGCCATCGCCCACTCCGACCCGGCGACAAGCTGATCGCGGAGAAAACCCTGTCTGATATTCAAGAAAAACAGGGCGGCTCCGGCCCGCTGATCTTCGTCTCCTATGACCTGGTGGTCAAAACGGAAGCGGGCGAAATCGTCGTTGAAGAACGCAGCACGAGGATTGTCCGATGAGCAGCCGTTTCGATGAAATCCAAGTTGGCGACGCCCTGCCGGAGCGCGCCTTCACAGCCACCAATGTCTCGCTTTTCCTATACAATGCCGCCATCTGGAACGCCCACCGCATCCACTATGACGAACCCTATACAACCGGCGTCGAAAAACACCCCGCTGTGGTCATAGACGGCCCATTGCAAGGCGACTGGATGAGCCAATGCGTCCTCGATTGGCTGGGGGATGACGGCGCCCTGCAAAAATTCTCCTACGCCAACCGCCGCGCCTCGTATCTCGGCGAAGTGTTGACGACGGTGGGCAAAGTGACGGCGAAGGACGAAGCCGCCCAAACCGTCACCGTCGAGGTTGGCGTGCAGAATGAAGCGGGAGAGGTGATCGCTCCGGGCAGTGCTATCGTGCATTTTGGCGCCTAAGGATGTGACGTGAGAAAGTTCTTGTAATGTTCTAATTTATTCCTATCTATAGGGCTCAGCACCTATCGAAAGGAATGATGATGACCCCTTCGCGCCGCACGAAAAACCAGAAACCGGCTTCTTTTTTCGATGACGCCTTTATTTCCCAAGGGCTTCAGCCGCCTGAGGATCCGCGCCCGTTCTCAGAGCGAGATAGCATTATCCGTACATCTGTCGGTGCGGATTTCGCTAATCAACCAAATGACGTCGCCACCCTTGGCCGGAATCTTGCAGTTTTAGGGTTTGTGCCGTTCGATGATCCAAGCGTTCAGGGCGAGTTTACGGAAACACTGGATCAAGGAATTCGCGCACTTCAGAAAGAGGAACAAAAAAAGAAGACAGAAACTAAAGTTGATGGCGAAGTGAGTGTGAAAACGCAGACTGTGATCCAGCGCCGGATGAAAGATCAAGCATTAAAAGCGTCGCCGGCGGCGCCTTTGGCGCAGGTCCTCCCGATTGACATGGCTATTGGCGGCCAGGCAACGCAAAGGCCAAAGACAAAGCAGAACGACCTAGCCGCGGCCCCCAAACCAAAGCGCGCCCTTGATATTGTCCGCAGCGCTGAAGCGGCGGCGGCGAAGCGGAACGCTGCTGGAGCAAATCCGCCAGTCTTTGCGGATGAGGTCGATCCGGCGGTGATCGCCAGGGGGTTGGAATCCGCGACGCGTGAAACCCGAACGGCTGCAGAAGCCGCCGCCGCCCGTCATTTGCCGCGAGATGATATGGACCGCCGCAAAATCCGCCGTGCTGCGGATGAAGCGGCTATCGCGGCCGAGTTCGATTACAGCCCGCACGCGCCGACTATCGCCGCTGGCGCATCCGCCGCGCGGGCTGCAGCAACGGAAATCCAGACCCAGGGCATGGCCTTTCGGGACGGCACGGACAGCGCCTTTCGCATGGGCTTGGCCAAGTCTGGCAAAACGCCAATCTATGACGCGGACGGCGCCGAAGCCGTCTCGCTCCCGTCGGATGAAGCCCTGTCCGAAGCGGCAGTGCGTCCGCTAACCGCCCTTATGGAAGGCATGCTGGAAGACCGGGCCGCGGGCAGACCCATTGATATCCGTGACGCGGCCCCCTTTGGCCGCCAGGTTGCAAATATCCTAGCCGAAGCCGCCCCCGGCCTTGGCGAGGCAATGTCCGCCCGTGACGCTGAGATCGCCGGGGCGTTGGCGCTGGAAGCGTATGAGAACGACGAACTCCGCGATCTTCTGATTTACTCAGTACAAACCGGCGTCGCCGCTATCGGCGCAATACCGCTGCTAGGCTCCGTAGTCCGCGCGCCGAAGAAAGCCCTCGAAGCGGCTGCGTTGGTCATCTCTCGGGTGGCCAAAGACAAGCCGCCCAAATTCGCCGCCGCCGCCAAGGAAGGTCGTATTTCTGATGGCGTGGAGGTGATGCTTGATGATGGAGACGGCAACTTGCCGCCTTTGACACTCAAGTTCGAAGGCGGCGCTGCGATTGAGCGGCTTCGCGTCCTTGACGCCGCCCGAGACCATATCGCGCGCGACGACGTAAAGATCGCAATCTATAAACTTATCGACGGTGGAGCGATTAAATCGGATAATGATACCCGCGACATGTACTCAATGTAGATAAAACTGGTGGCATGGATGCAGCGGAGGCTGCATTTTCAGGCCTAGTGCAAACATTTAAGGCTGTGCCGCAGGCGGGTAAGGGCGGCAGAATCCACATCAAGATACTGGAGCAGCCCCCCTGAAGTGGTCCACCCCTAGGGATAGTATTTATCCCGTCA
>JAYNYG010000067.1:0-15826 GCA_038102935.1 Alphaproteobacteria bacterium
AGTTCTGGCTTCACTTTCAAGCCGTGGCCCGGCGTTTCAGGCGCTGTCATTACGCCATTCACGGGCGCCGCCCAATCGATCCAGATATCAGCAAGCAGGCCCATATCTTCGATGATCTCGCCGTTCGTGATCGAGGCCATCAGGTGGATCATCAGTTCGGGGTAAAGGTGCGGCGCGATCTTGAGGCCGAAGGTCTCTGCAATGGCGGCGGTTTTGCGCAAATCCGTCAGCCCGCCGCGGATCACGTCCGGCTGCAGGATGGGACAGACAGGGTTCTGGAAAAACGGTTTCAGGTCATAGCGCGTAAAATGGCTTTCGCCGCCGACAACCCGCGTGTCGAGCGCATGGGCGACGCGGAAATAACCTTCGTAATCGTCTGGCACGACTGGTTCTTCCAGCCAATAGATTCCGTATTCCTGGATTTTCTTGCCCATCAGGATCGCATGATCGGCGGTATAGGCCATATTCGCGTCGACCATGATGTCGACTTCATCGCCAATTGCGTCGCGAACAAGACGGACATTCTCTACGTCGTCCTTATCGCCCCAGATGAAGCCGATCTGCATCTTGATGGCCTCAAAGCCCTCATCCTTAAAGCGCAAAGCCTTTTCGATCATCCCGTCCCGCGTCATGCCACGCCACACGCCAGAACCGTAGGCTTTCACTTCCTTCTGGGAATGCCCCCAGAGCCGGTGCAACGGCATCCCCGCCGCCTGGCCGACGATATCCCAAAGCGCAACATCAATGGCGGAAAGGCCAAGGACGGGCGCGCCGCCGCGCCCATCCGCCAGGGTAGACGTCCAGAGGTCTTTCCAGATGCCTTCGACTTCTGTGGCGTCCCGCCCAATGATGCGGGGCGCATGCAGCTCCTCAATGGCCGCTTTGGTCGTGCGCATGCCTTCGCGGAGATACAGCTGATAGCCAAGGCCCACATGGCCTGCCTCAGTCTCAATCTCACAAAGCAGAATATCCCGGTCGCGGCTGTACCCGGCCTGAAGCGACGGCTGCTCCACATAGGGGACGCTGAGAAGCGTGACGCGCACGTCTTTGATGGTGAGATCGCCCATAGGTCAAACGCCCTCGATCACGATCATCTGGAAATCGGCGGCGTTTTCGCGAGCCGCGCGGGCTTCCTTATATTCAGGCGAATCATAGAAACTTTTGGCGGCATCAACCGTATCGAACTCCAGAACCACGACGCGGCGGGTTTCTTCTTCGCCCTCCATCGTGGTGATCGGCCCGCCGCGCGCCAGGAATTTCCCGCCGTTCTTCGCGATCGCATCCGGCGTCAGCGCCTGATAACCCTTATATTTTTCGGGATTGGTGACGTTCACGCGGGCGATGACATAAGCGGACATGGTGTGGGCTCCTGGATCATATGAGTGTTCGCCGCCATGATAGGGGGAGATTTGAAGATCAGGAAAGGGATCGGCATGGCAGAAATTAGCTATCCGGCAGACTGGCGGGATATCCCCAAGGACCGCTGGGTCAAAATGATGATGACGCCTGAACAATATACCGAAATGCGCTTTGGCCGCCTGGCGCGGGAGGAAGCGGCGCCAGAAGTCGGCGACCAAGCCCCTGATTTCACGGCGGAGCGGTTGACCGCCAGCGGCAAACCAACGGGCGAAACGCTGACGCTTTCAGCACTGCGCGGCAAGCCTGTCGGCCTTGTGTTCGGATCTTATACCTGACCGCCATTTCGTAGACTGGCCGTGCGCCTGAACGAAATTGCAGCGAAGTTCGAAGACAAAGTGCAGTTCCTCTGCGTCTATATCCAAGAGGCCCATCCGTCCGACGGCTGGCAGGTCGAAGCGAACCTAGACGATGACGTGATCTATGATGCGCCGACCACCATGGACGAGCGCGAAGCGCTGGCAGAAGTGTGCATGCTGAAACTGGCGCTCAACATGCCCATGGTCGTTGACGACATGGAAGATACGATCGACAGCGCCTTTAATGCGTTGCCGGAACGGTTGTATCTGCTGGATGCTGAAGGCCGTGTGCAATTCAAAACTGTCGCAGGCTCCCATGGCTTTGATCCAGAAGCCTGGCATGATGCAATTGAACTCCACCTCTTAGAAGAAGGACTGGCCTGATGGCTGTATTAGAAACCGAAACCCACGGGCAAATTTTTGTGATGCGGATGAACAGGCCGGATAGCCTGAATGCGCTGAACTATGAAATGCGCTGCGCCATGGCGGAAGCCTGGACGGAATTTGAAGCCAGCAAAGACCTGGAAGTCGCCATTTTTACGGGCGCGGGCCGAGGGTTCTGCGCGGGCGAAGATATGAAAGAGGCGCTCAAGGACAACACGCCGGGCGGTCGCAAGCTGCCGATGGAAGACCCGTTCCGCGCGGGCAAAATCACGAAACCGATCATCGGCGCCATCAACGGGTTCGCCATGGGCGGCGGTTTCATGCTGGTTGAAGGCACGGACCTCCGCGTTGCAGCGGATACGGCGATTTTTGAGGTGTCGGAAGCGAAACGCTGGCTGCTCGGCGGGTATAACCACGGCCATATCGCCAATGTCGCGTATCCGGTCGCGTTAGAAATGGCGATGGGCTACCGGTTCACGGCGAAGCGCTTCCATGAAATCGGCTTCTTGAACCGCGTCGTCCCGGCTGCTGACCTGATGGACGAGGCCATGAAGATGGCTGAGCATCTGATGACGCTGCCGCCAGCTGCGCGCGTTAACACACTACATATCATGCGCCAGATGCGCCCCAGCATTACGCCGGCCTTCGATAATCTGGCGGAACGCCTCCATGCCCATGGCGACCTGAGCGACCTGATCGAAAGCCGCGCCGCCTTCGCCGAAAAGCGGAAGCCGAACTTCAAAGGCTGGCTCAAACCTGAGGATCGTTACCAGTTGCCGCAACTGGAGGAATAGGCGTCACGCGGCGGTCTGCTATGCGCTCGCGGTAGAGCGCATAGAGGCCGCTGGCGATAATCACGCCGCCGCCAATCAACGTCCATCGATCCGGTACATGGCTGAACGCGAGCCAGCCCATCACGGCGGCCCAAAGCGGCATCATATAGGCGAAGGGCTGCAGGGTGGATGCGGGCGCCAAGCGATATGCGACCGGCAGCAGGAAATGGCCGATTGAGCCAAGGATGCCGATGGCGATCAGGCCAACCCAGGTTTCTAAATCCGGCGGTCGCCAAACAAATGGCGATATCAGGTTGAACCCTACGATGCCGACGCCAGCAGTATAGAGCGTCGTCGTTTGCGGCGTATCGCCCGCCGCCACCAGCCGCAGCATCGCCTGATACACGGCCCAGCCAAAGGCGGCGACAAGCGGAATTAGTGAAATTGGATCAAACACACTGGCGCCCGGGCGGATGATAATCAGAACGCCGACGAATCCGATGCCGACTGCCGCCCAGCGGCGCGGGCCGATCCGCTCGCCAAGGAACACAGCCGCGAGCGCCATTACGATCAGCGGCGACACGGCGGCGATCGCATGCACGTCCGCCAGCGGCATCAGGCTAAAGGCGTAGATGAACGCCGACATCTCGGTGATCAGGATCAACCCGCGCAGAATCTGCAGCTTGGGCCGTTCAGACTTAGCCGTCGCCCGAATGCCGCGCGGAGCGGCGATCATCAGCGCAAAACAGAAGAATATCGCGAACCGCACGCCCAGGATTTGCGGGATCGCCAGGCTCTCCGTCAGGTGCTTGGCGATCGCGTCCATCGTCGCCAAAAGAAACATGGCCAGCAGCACCAGCAAAATGGCGAAGCCGGGCCTATCGCCTGGGCGAACGGAGGGCGCTGAAGGGGTTTGCATGCGAAGTGGACGGTTCCTAGCGAGAGGCCAGCGCGGACAGTATGGCGGCCTCTGAGGCGCCGCAATGCCCGGTTTTGCAAATAAGCTAAGCGAAATGAGTCTGTCCTAGAGCCTTAGCCCTAGCATCCTGCCCGGATTCTGGCGAGACTCTCCGCTATTCAAATATAGACTCGGATACAGAAGGACGCTCAGCGCCATGGACTTGACTGAAAACAGAAACGGCTCCGTCGTCGTTCTTGGCGCTTCCGGCAGGATCGACCACCAGACCGCCGACGCATTCCAGGCTGCGCTGGACCCGTATTTGGGCGATTGCAAAGACGGCGGCGACAAGTTGATCTTGGATTTCTCCGACGTGAACTATGTATCGAGCGTGGGGCTTCGGGTGCTTTTAATGGCCTCCAAGAAGACCAAGGCTCAGAAGGGTCAAATCTGCGTCGCCGCCATGCAGCTGACGGTCGGTGAGGTGTTTAAAATCAGCCGGTTCGATACGATTTTGCCAGCCTATGACACAGTCGATGACGCATCCGCCGCGTTTGCTGGCTAACTAAAAGGATTACGGTCATGCTTGTTCGGTTTTGGGGAACCAGGGGCTCGCTACCGACTCAGATGTGGTCGGACCAAATCCGGACCAAGGCGCGCGCAATTGCGAAAGCGGCATCGGGCGAGACTTTTGCAGACGATGAAGCGCTAGAAGCGTTTCTGGACGCGCAGCCTTACTGGACAACCAACACCTATGGCGGCGATACGTCCTGTCTTGAGGTGGAGCTTGCCGGCGAAGAGCATTTGCTTTGTGATTTTGGCTCAGGCGCGCGGCGTCTAGGCGGCGCCATGATCGGCAAATGTGGGCCAGGCAATGGCCAGACCTATCACGTGCTGATGTCGCATTTACACTGGGACCACTTGATGGGTTTCCCTTTCTTCGTCCCAGCCTTCATCCCCGGCAACCGCATTGTGATCTATAGCTGCCATGATGATGCGGAGGCGTCGTTTCGGCGGCAGAACCAGGCGCCGAATTTCCCGGTCGATTTCTCTGTCCTTGCTGCAAAGATTGAGTTTCGGAAATTGAAGGCGGGCGAAACCACAGAAATCGAAGGCGCCAAAGTCACGCCGAAGCTGCAGCTTCATGCCGGTGATTCCTAAGGTTATCGGATTGAGGCAGAAGGCTCCGTCTTTGTGTATTCCAGCGATTCCGAGCATCGAATTGAGGATGAGCACGCGGCGGACGGCTTCGTTGAATTCTTCCGTGAGGCTGATCTGGTCGTATTCGATGCGATGTATTCGCTGGCCGATGCCGTTTCGCTGAAAGAAGACTGGGGCCATTCCTCTAACATCGTCGGCGTGGAGCTTTGCCAGCGCGCTAATGTGAAGCGCCTCGCGCTGTTTCACCATGAGCCGATTTATGATGACGCCCGGATCGATTCGATCCTGTCTGACACCCGGCGGTATGAAGAAATTCGGCGCGACGCATACCCCGATCACGGCCCGTTGGAGGTCATCGCGGCGGGCGACGGGCTGGAAGTACAGCTCTAGCAGACCATGACCCGGCTCCTCGCCACATTGACCGACTTGCTATTGGCGAAGCGCGGATTGGCCGTAAGCTTACTCGGCGTTGGGCTTGCCGGACTGATTGTGTGGCAGGCGCCGCAAGGTATCTCGAATTCCTGGTTCGACATGATGAACCGAATTCACCCGCGATCGAACGATGAAGAGCGGGTCATTGTCGTAACGATAGATGAAGCGAGTGTTGAGGCTGTCGGGGCTTGGCCTTGGCCGCGCGCCGTGAATGCGGAGTTGATGGAACGGATCGCGTCTGCAAATCCGCATGTTGTCGGTATTGATATCATCTACGCTGAAGAAGATTCTCTTGGTGCTAAACATTTGGCGGAGCACGCCGAGGCGCCGGCGTCGGCGCGGGATTGGCTCCGCGCCCTAGAGAGCGGCGACCATGATATCCGGCGCGCCTTGGCGAAAGCGCCGTTCGTTCTAGCTGTCGGCGATGTTGGTCACGACCCGACCAATGAAACTGATATGGAATCGTATCTTGTCGTTCGGGATAAAGGGGTGAGGGCCAAGATTCGTGAGTGGAAGCAACCTTTTCAACCGCTCCGAACACACGGATTGATCCGGGAGACCGCTGCTGGCGAAGGCATCGTTGCGCAGCATAATGATTTTGACGGCGTCGCGCGGCGGACGGGCCAAGTATTTGATGTCGGAGGCGATTTTTTGATGCAAGGGTTCGTGGCGGAGGTCGTTCGCGTTGCATCCGGCGCCAATAACCTATTCGTAATGGCGGATGCCGATGGCGTACGCAGGATTCAATATCAAAACAATGGCGAGCCAGTTGTTCAATTGACGACTGAACCTGATGGCGCAATCCGGCCTTGGTTCAGCCAGCGCAATAAGGCGCAAGAAATTCCGGCTCTGTCTTTACTTCAAAGCGATGATGATTTGGCGCTGCTGACGGGTAAAATCGTGCTCGTCGGATATTCCGTGGCGGGCGGGTTGGACGAGCTTATCACTCCGCTTGGCGAGCTTGTTCCTGGTGTTGAAGCGCATCGCCAGACTATCGAGTCCATCGCACTCGGTCCATGGTTGATGCGCCCGGCTTGGGCTGAGCAAGCGGAGTTTGCAATTGTAGTTTTCTTGGCGCTTGTCACCGCCTTCGCCGCGCCGCGCCTGCGGATGGCCTGGGGCGCTATCGTCGCCGCTGGTGTGATCCTGCTGCCTTTGGGCGGCGCTATGGCGGCTTATGTGGCGTTCAAATTTGTTTTCGATGGCGCTGTCCCAGCAATCGCTGTCGCTGTCGCTGTCGCTGGCGGTCTGGCCTATCTAGCGTCCATGGCGTTGAGCGAACGGGACCGGCGTATTGCGGCTGCCGCCCGCCAACGTCTGGATGGCGAAATGGCGGCGGCGAAGCGGATCCAGATGGGCATCCTGCCGAAAGCAGCTGAGGTGTTCCCGGATGAGCAGCGCTTCTCCATCGCCGCCATGAGTGAGCCTGCGCGCACCGTTGGAGGCGACCTCTACGATTTCTTCCTGCTGGACGATAAGCGCCTGTTTTTCCTCGTCGGCGATGTCTCAGGCAAAGGCCCGGAAGCCAGCTTGTTCATGGCGATTTCGAAGGCGCTCTGTAAATCCTCGGCGCTCAGAGGCATGCAATCCATTGGCGACGTATTGGAGCAAGCCAACAGCGAAATCGCGCGGGATAATCCAGGCACTATGTTCGTCACCGCTTTCGCGGGCATCCTTGATGTAGAAACCGGCGAGCTGGAATTCTGCTCCGCCGGGCATGAACAACCCTGGTTGATCCACTCCGATGGCGAGCAGGTGCGCCTGGAAGGGGAGGGCGGCCCGCCGCTCTGCCTCCTCGACGAATTCCCGTTCCCAACCGACAAAACGCAATTACAGCCGGGCGATGTATTGGTTGTCGTGACCGATGGCGTCACCGAGGCGCAGAATATAGACGGCGATCTATTCGGCATTGAACGCACGGACGCCGCTCTGGCTGATGTCGCCGGAATGGCGGACGCGGCGGCGGTTCTGGATACGCTTGTGGCGCCCGTAAACGCGTTCGCAGGCGAGGCTGAACCCGCGGATGATCTGACCGCCATCATCATTTGCTGGCCCGGTCCTGCAAATTCCTCCGTTGAGGCTGCATAAACACTTGCGTTCGGCGCGCGTCTGGCGTCGTATGGCCAAATTGACCAGAGCGCTCCGTTAGAGAGCGGTCGGTGTTAACAGGAGTGACGGCGCGTGGCTGACGACATCGCTATCGAAATGAAGAACGTGAACAAGTGGTTCGGTGACTTTCATGTGCTGAAAGACATTGACCTTTCCGTTGAGCGCGGCGAACGCATTGTTGTTTGCGGCCCGTCCGGGTCCGGCAAATCGACCTTGGTGCGTTGCATCAATCGCCTGGAAGAGCACCAAGAGGGCGATATTGTCGTAGACGGTGTTGAACTCACGAGCGACCTTAAGAATATTGATAGCGTGCGATCTGAAGTTGGCATGGTCTTTCAGAGCTTCAATTTATTTCCGCATTTGAGCATTCTGGAAAACTGCACTTTGGCGCCGATATGGGTGCGCAAGCAGCCGAAGGCGGAGGCCGAAGAAATTGCGATGCAGTTTCTGGAGCGCGTGAAAATCCCTGAGCAGGCGGCGAAATTCCCTGGTCAATTGTCCGGCGGCCAGCAGCAGCGTGTGGCCATCGCCCGCGCGCTCTGCATGAATCCGCGCATTATGCTTTTCGATGAGCCCACATCCGCGCTTGATCCTGAGATGATCAAAGAAGTGCTGGATGTGATGGTCGATCTGGCTGAAAGCGGCATGACGATGATCTGCGTCACCCATGAAATGGGTTTTGCGCGCCAGGTCGCTAATCGCGTCGTATTCATGGATGGCGGCGAGATTGTAGAGCAAAATGCGCCGGAGGAATTCTTCTCCAATCCGCGCAATGAACGGACGCAGTTGTTCTTAAGCCAGATTCTGCACTAAGTATTCCCGCGCCCGCGCTAGTCACGCGGGCGCGTGTAGCCCGGGCGTGGTGGAATCGGTAGACACGACAGACTTAAAATCTGTTTCGCGTAAGCGAGTGCCGGTTCAAGTCCGGCCGCCCGGACCAATTCCTAAATCTTATAGAATTTCGCAGCGACATCATGGAACATTTCGGCTTTCTCGGCGTCGCTTGCGCCGGAGGCGACGCGCTTGAATGCGTTCCAGTATGTGCGGTAGCTACCGCTGACCTTGTCGACTGGGAAATTGCTTTCGAACATGCAACGGTTCGGCCCGAAGGCGTCAATGCAGGTTTCCATATAGGGCCGCCATACATCCGCCAGCTCTTCTGAGGACGGCGGGATGTCGCGCTCATGGAAGCCGAAGCCGTTGACCGGCATACCGAGCCCGCCAAGCTTGACGCAGACATTCTCCCCCGCCGCCGCCACTTTCTCCACGCCCGCTTTCCATGCCGGGAACAGCTCCTTCTGGCGCCCGGCATAAGGACCGACGCCCAAGGGACCGCCCACATGGTTCAGCACAATCGCGTTGTCCGGGAATTTATCGACCAGGAACGCCAATTCATCCAATTGCGGATGGTAGAGCCAGGCTTCAAACGAAAGGCCCATGCGGCCAAGCGTGCGGAAGCCTTCCTGGAAATTCGGGTCGTGATACATGTCTGGCGGCGCGCCGACATGGCTGCTGTGAATTTCAGGCGATGCGTCATACGAGATTGAGTGCCGCGTGCCGCGAAACCGGCCGCCGCCAGCGTTTATATGCGCTTGCAGAACGGCCTCGACCGCCCCGCCCAGCCGCAAGTCTGCATAGCCGACGATGCCCGCCGCCACCCGGCAATCGCCATAATCGCCGCTGGCGCTCATGGCCGCGATGCCGTTGGCGTATTCAGTCTCGCCAACGGGCCGCATTTCCTCCGGCCCATCCGCGCGCCACTGGGATGTGCATTCGATGAACACGGTCTGGCGCACATTATGCCCATCCCCCGCATCCGCCAGCATTTCATCTAACTGATACCTGGACTTCGGGAAATCCCAGAGGTGATGATGCGGATCAATGATCGGCAGATCAGGCTCCAGCACATCCTCCCGATTAGCGTTCAACCAGTCCTCCGACACCGTCCGCGCCCTGGCTGATACTTTGGTAGATACTGCCTGGTCTTCACTCATTCTGATATCCTCCGATCAGCCTTGATCTGGATAGTCTGGCACAGGATGCAGGAGAGCAGATAGTCCACATACATGATCAAGTTTTTAATATTTGAGCTTGTAATGTTCGATTTATGTTCACATATACTGATCTCCGAAACCTAGGAGACGATCAATGGCGCAACGTAGGCCTGGCCGTGCAGCGGCACAGCAACCAAATAGCTTTGACACACTTTTTATTGAGGCGGGTGAGGAGCCTCCGGTGGATATCCGCCCGCCCGCGGAACGCGGAGATATGCTGACCTCCCCCGCAGGACGCGGGTTCTATCGTGATCCAACGAGCATCTCGACGCTGTCGCGTGGCCTGGCAGAGCTGGGCTTCGTCGATAAGCGCGACGAGGGAACGCG
Source organism: Alphaproteobacteria bacterium (assembly GCA_038102935.1). Lineage (GTDB taxonomy): Bacteria > Pseudomonadota > Alphaproteobacteria > Bin95 > Bin95 > VMCJ01. The sequence continues at coordinate 9,854 of JAYNYG010000067.1, forward strand.
TGGCGTCTTCACGCCAACGCTTGAAACTGGTTTGCTGGCGTTCCAGAAAAACGAACAAAAAAAAATAAAGCATTCCAGGTTGACGGCATGGCGAGCGTGAAAACAAACACTGCCCTCAGCGAGGCTTTAAAGAAGACCCGTGCCCGCAGAGCTGCTGGTTTGGCGGCTCCGGTCGCATCCAATGCCTCAGCGACGGTTTTTCAGCCAAGTCGCGGCGCAACGGATGAAGCCGCCGCAAAGCCATCTTCACGACGATTTAGCAAAGCCCGAATGGAATACGCGCACCAGGTGCGCGAGCGTAGCGCCAAGCGCTTGGCCGAAGGCCGCAGGATGATTGCGGAACAGAACGGCTTGCCGAAAGCGACAGCTGCCATCGGCAACATGGCCGACGATGCAATTAAATATGCAAAAGAAAACCCGCTAGAAGCCGCAGACTTGGCTGCCTCGTTCACAGAGCCCTATGGCACGGCCCGGAACGTCGTTGACATTGCCGCAGGAACGACGCGCGGCCTCTATCACGAAATCACGGGTGATCAGAAAAAAGCGATGGAGGGTTGGATTCAAGCTGGAACAGGCGGCGCCGCAGTCTTCGTCCCCTTCGCATCGGGCGTCGCGGTGCAACGTGGCATGGATGTGTATAATTATAGGAAGGCAAAATTGCCGAACGCGACGCGGACAGAGGACTCTTCTGACATGGGCGTGATTATGAACCATCCAAGAGCTTCAACGGTTTCTCCACGCAAGGGGTCATTTGATCAATCATATCCGGACGGCGCCGTAGGCCGGGATGGCGCAAAGTTACCCATGGGCGCACGGCTTGAGATCGATGTCGATGGATATCCGATCCACCCGAATGCGATTATTGCGGGGCATCGCCGGGTTGGTGCGCCGAACGTTCCTGTTAGTCCACGGGACACAGAAGTGATTGGCGGAAGTCTTGCGCGGAACCGCCTCGCTACGCCGGAAGATCGAGATTTTGATTTAGACGCTAACTTTGGGGAATTTAGGTCAAAGGAGCACAAAAATCCCAAAGCGGGAGTAACCCGAAACAATAAAGTTGATCAGAAGGAGATATTGCTGAACCCAAAACTCAGTCATCGTCAGCACCATCGTACGTATGCACATGAAGTTTCTTATGCAATCGATGATGCTATTGACCAACACGCACTAGGGAAGCTCACAAAAGATCATCGAGTTAAAAATGAGCTGTTCCAAGTCTATCATGAGATGGTGGGCGAAAATGCGCAACATCTAGCGGGACTGAGAGCAACGCCGAACAAGAATGGACGTGTGACGCCGGTAAAGGCTGGCTACAGTGGTCATAAGAAAGAAATTGTTGCAGAAGGGTTTCGCGCATACTTGGCCAATCCTGAATATTTCAAAAGGGTTGCACCAAATGCTGCTAGAGCTTTAAGAGCGCAAGTCCGAGAGACGCCCAAGTTAAGGAAGCTATTTCACTTGAATAGCTTCAATCTTGCAGATGGAGATCCTTTCGTGCAGCGGCGGTCGAAGGATCGAAACGGCAGTCCATCTGGATTTGAAGCTTGATCTGATATCGTGCCCAGGTGAGTTCGCTCGCCTGGGCCGATGCCGGTAAGATGCGGAAATTCTAGGCGTCAGCAATACAAGGACAATCAAATGCCAATGCGACTTCCGCCGAGTACGCGCGCATCTTTTGAGTCGAGACTAAATGCATCCATGCTTGGGCATTGCTTCAGCATATAGGATTTAGACGTAACCATCTGGGAACACATGCTATGCGATACCTTCCGATGACGCGTGAGAAGTTCTGTAGCCCGTTTGATAAGGCGTCTTTTCTAAGAACGTACCTGCATCTAGGGACGCCGACACTTGGCGAACATTATTGCTCTAGGGCAGGACGGTATTTGAGCTGGGTGCATAGTGAGGAATTCAACGTGCAGCCGGGGAAACCGGGCCATATGACCACGCCAATGTCTGCGTGGCGCTTAATGACATTATTGTTCATGCGGGGCTGGCTGCGGACATAGAAAAGAGATTCTCGGACCCCCGGTATATAGATACGTATCATAAACGCCTAAAGCTGCGGGATCGACCGTCGACGCCGGAACCATTTGAAAAGCGCCTTCGAAGCGCCGAAAGGCATAGGGTTTCGAAAGACAGAATGTTGGAAATTATGCATGCGTCGTCGGATGCATCGGCGGCCGGAGCGCTGCACCCAGCGCGCCTGTTGGATTGCATCGGTTGGGAGCTCAATCATTGGTGCAGCGTCCGGGTAGTCTACAACAATCCGCCATTTGTGATTGAAGTTGCGAGCAAGGTGCGGACTTGGCTCGCTATCGCCGACCGCATCGCCTGGCTTTCCGAACATGGCGAGGCTCTGCCAGAGCGAACATAGGCGAACTCTGCGTAAGGCGCTGTTGCCGCGCTGCCGCGCTGCGCCATTTCGTCGACACTGCTGGGGTCGGCGAAGCTTTGGGATATGCAGCGAGACGTTCGATTGGACCTCGTTCCACTCAGGCTGGTCGAATGTGCAGGACCTGTCTCTGGCTTCGTAGCGCAAGTCCCGCTGACTTCATTCCCATTTTGCCTGACGCTCCTGGCGACCTATATAATCATTTGAGGCCCATCGCGAATGGAGAACACACCATGACTGGCTTCGTTTTTGATCGGCGCACGCTCTTGGCTGGCGGCGGGGCTGCGCTGGCCGCTGGGGCGCTTGGAATTCCGGTGGATGCGCAGGCCAAAAGCTTGTCGCCGACGCGGTCCATGCGTGGCGGGTCGAATAATTACCGTGCGGGCGCGCCAATCGTTGAGCGTATGGGCGGCGGCGGGTTCTGGATGTCAGGCACGGTGCGGCGCGCGGGCGACGGCAAGCCGTTGGAAGGGCAGCGCATCCAAATATGGGCGCATACCACTGAAGGCTATGAAAGCGATTGGGAAAGCCATGGCGCGACGCTGACGGACGCGAATGGCGTCTTCCGTTTGGAAATGCCGCAGATCGTTCCTGCTTTTGGCCAAGCTCATGGCCATCTGGCTTATGATAGCGGCGACTTTGAAACCGTGTTCCTGCGCCCAGTCATGGCGAGTTCCAGAGACAAAAGCCTGGAGGCGCATTTCGTCCTGAAGCCTGCGTAACGGATAGGCCAGGCAATGAAGGTACGCCTGTCACGCGCGGCTGTTACTTGGGGGCTTGTGGCGGCGGTTATGGCGACGCCTATCATCCTGGCGGCGACTAGCCCGCTTCTGCAATGGCGCGGGCCGGTTTATATCGCTGCCGGGTTTGCCAGGATCGCAGCGCTTGCGCTGATGTTGGCGCAACCACTGTTGATCAGCGGGAGCATCCCTAGCCTTTCCCCGTATCGCGCCCGCCGCCTTCATCGGTGGATTGGCGGAGTGTTGGTCGGCACAGTTGTCATGCATGTGGGCGGCTTGTGGATCACTAGCCCGCCGGATGTCGTCGACGTGCTGCTGTTTCGCTCGCCGACGCCATTCTCAGTTTGGGGCGTGGTTGCGATGTGGTCGCTCTTCGCGACCGCGCTACTGGCGCTGATGCGGCCCAAGATACGCGCCCGCGTGTGGCGAAATGGGCATATGGCGCTGGCCTTAGTGATTGTCATTGGAACGGTCGTCCACGCGCTGCTGATCGAAGGCGCGATGGAAACGGCATCAAAGACCGCACTCTGCGTGCTCGTGGTTTTGGCGGCGGCGAAAGCGATGTTTGATATGCATCAGCGGCGAAACCGCCGGTCGCCCGCGCGACGATAGAGGGGCGCCGCAGCGAGAAGCGGGATTTTGGATTGCCGCCGGGAGCCGTTTCCGCGAAGATACGGTATAGCATTTTCGGCGCGGATCGGCGGGGCTAAATTTGGACGTTCAATCACATTAAGATCAGGCCGCTTCGCTGCCCCTGGCTGATATTGATGTCAGCAATCCGGCCCTCTATCAGCAGGATACCTGGCAGCCGTATTTCCAGCGCCTGCGCGCGGAAGCGCCGGTGCATTTCTGTGCTGAGAGCGCTTATGGGCCGTATTGGTCCGTTTCCACCTATCAGCACATCATGGAGGTTGAGCTTCAGCCCGATGTATTTTCCAGCAAGGCGGAATTGGGCGGCATTCAGCTGAACGATATCTCGCCGGAGCATGACCGCCCCGCCTTCGTTTCCATGGACCCGCCTGAGCATACCGGTCCCCGCCGCGCCGTCGCCCCCATCGCCAACCGGACCAGCCTGCGCGAATACGAGAACATGATCCGCGCCCGCACCATTAGCGTGCTGAGTGCAATCAGTGTCGGCGAGACCTTCGATTGGGTCCCACGTATCTCAATTGACCTGACGGCCATGATGCTGGCGACCATGTTCAACTTTCCGCAGGAACGCCGGCATGAGCTGATGTATTGGTCTGACGTTGCGACCGCTAACCTGAACGCGCCCAACCCGCTCGTGCCGGATGAAGCCGCCCGCTACGCCGTGCTGCAGGAGATGGCGGAGGCTTTTCTGCCCTATTGGGAGGCGCGCGCCGGCGGGGAGGGCTTCGACCTCATCACCATGCTCGCCAATAGCGAGGCCACCAAAGGCATGGACCGGGCGGAGTTCATCGGCACGCTGTTCCTATTGATCGTTGGCGGCAATGACACGACGCGGAATTCCATGAGCGGCGGCATGCTCGCCTCCGCAGCGTTCCCAGCGGCGTTCGAAGCTGCGCGCCAGGACCCTGGCCTGATCCCAACGCTGGTCTCTGAAAGCATCCGCTGGCAAACCCCCGTCATCCACATGCGGCGGACGGCGCTGGAGGACGCAGAACTTGGCGGCCAGCGCATCCGTAAAGGCGATAAGGTTGTGATGTGGTACGTTTCCGGCAACATGGACGACGCGGTGTTTGAGGCGCCCGAAACTTTCTCCGTCCAGCGGCAGAACGCCCGTCGGCACTTGGCGTTCGGCGCGGGCATTCATCGCTGCGTCGGCGATAAGCTGGCGGAACAGCAGTTGCGGACTCTCTGGGAGGAAATCCTAGGGCGCGGTATGCAGTTTGAGCTAGCGGGCGCGCCGGATCGCATTTATTCCAACTTTATTCGGGGCATAACGTCTATGCCCGTTAAACGTATCGCCTGAAGGAACAAGCTTATGGCCACCATCACCTATCCCACCCTGATGGAAATTGACTTTGGCGCGATCAAAGTTCTGGGCGATGCGTTGAAGCGGAACGGCATAAAACGCCCGTTGATCTGCACGGATAAGGGCATTGTCGCGACCGGCATTTTCGACAAAATTCGCGGCGTCATCCCAAATGACGTGCAACCGACAACCTTTGACGGCACGCCCGGCAACCCGACCGAAGCCGCTGTCCGTGAGGCTGTTGCGGCATACCGGGAGAATGATTGCGACGGCATTATCGCGCTTGGCGGCGGGTCCTCCATAGACCTTGGCAAGGCGACGGCGCTTTTGGTCAATCACGACGGGCCGATTGATAATTGGAGTGCGGTCAACGGCGGCGGCCAGCGCATCGGCCCATCCCCGCCGATTATCGCGATCCCGACGACGGCGGGGACGGGCAGTGAGGTCGGCGGCGGGTCTGTCATCGTGACGGATGAGGGCAAGAAGGTCGTTATCGTTAGCCCTGAACTCAAGCCGAAAATGGCGATTGCGGACCCTGAATTGACTTTCGACCTGCCGCGCCACCTAACGGCCGCGACCGGTATGGACGCCATGGCGCATTGTATTGAGGCGTATCTCACCCCCGTCATCAACCCGCCCGCCGCCGCAATTGGCCTGGATGGGCTGGAACGCGTCGTCAAATACCTCCGCCGTGCGGTGGATGACGGGCATGATAAAGAAGCCCGCTGGAACATGATGATGGCCGCAAGCGAGGGCGCGATGGCCTTCGCCAAGGGCTTAGGCTCCGTCCATTCCATGAGCCACGCCATCGGCGCAGACCCTAGCCTCCGCGCCCATCACGGCACCCTAAACGCCGTCATCCTGCCGCCAATGTTGCGATT
>JAYNYG010000067.1:15836-16239 GCA_038102935.1 Alphaproteobacteria bacterium
ATGCGGGCCATGTCGGCGACAAATACACAAAACTCCGCCAGGCCATGGGCTTGAGCGCAACGGCAGACCTCTCAGACTGGATCACAGACTTCAACGCCACCCTGAACCTCCCCGCCAATCTAGGCGAAATGGGCGTCACCACAGACATGATCCCAAGCTTGGCGGCCCACTGCATGACCGACGCCTGCCACGCCACCAACCCCAAACCGCCGACGCAGGATGAATATGAGCAGTTGTTTGAAGAGGGGATTGGTAAAGAGAGGCTTTAGAGCAGAACACCAACCTGTCTATTAGTGTTCGAAGTCTAACTAAATGTTCGGATTCACAAATGCACAGCGTGAACTGGCCTGTCCGGCGTCAGGGCTCATGGGACAGACTGAGGGTATGATTTAGAGGAGGATTT
>JAYNYG010000068.1:0-15932 GCA_038102935.1 Alphaproteobacteria bacterium
ATCGCCGCTCCGCTGCCAACGCCGCGCAAGCGCCCGTCACTGCCGCCCCCGATGATCGCGCCTGCGCCTAAAACGCCGATGCCGCCAACGAGGCCTTGCACGATACGGCTCGGATCAATGCCGACGCCTTGCTCCAGCGCTGTCGGGCCGAGCGCGAAATTCAGCGTCACCATTGTGAACGATGCCGAGCCAAGTGCGATCAGCGCATAGGCGCGGGCGCCGAGCGGTTTCCGCTTGATCTCACGATCCAGCCCGACCAGCACGCCAAGCACGAGTGCGGCTAACGCCCTGAGCGCAAAGGTCTCCATCGGGATGATTTGTCCGACATTGGCTGCATCCATCAAATAACGCCCTTCTCCTGCAACGCGGCCATCTCCTCTGCCGAAAGACCAAGCAGCTCGCCATATACAGCGTCATTGGCGCTGGCGAGCGCCGGGCCGAGAGCATCGATCCGGCCCGGCGTGCGCGACAAGCGCGGCGCAACGCCCGGTACAGTGACAGGGCCTGTCGCGGGATCATCCACCGTCACCAAATTACCGCGCGCCTTGAAATGCGGGTCCTCAAATATCTCGTCAATCGCGTTAACGGCGCCGATGGGCACTTCTGACGCAACACAAGCTGCAATCACGCCGTCCCGGTCCATAGAGCCAGTCCAGTCTGACACTATGCTGTCTACGATATCCCGCTCCGCCAGGCGGTTGGCGACCCGGCCATATTGGGCGGCATCCGCGAGGTCTGGGCGCTGCATTGCCTGCGACAACCGCTCGAACATCTTATCGCTGGTGCAAGCGATGGCGACCCAGCGCCCGTCGCCGCATTCAAAATGTCCGTGTGGACATGCGTTGGCGGTGCCGATGCCTTCCCGGCCCCGCACATATCCAGTGGCGGCGAAGGCGGGCGCCAGTTCATCCAGCGCGCGGAACACGCTTTCATAGAGCGCCAAATCAACCATCTGTCCAAGCCCCGATTGATCCCGCTCCCGGAGCGCCATCAGCACGCCAATCGCGCCATACATGCCGGTCATGTAGTCGCCAAGCGAGGTTGAGCCCGGCGTGACCGGCGGGCCGCCCGGCATGCCAGCTAGATGCGTCAGGCCGCCGAAAGCATGGGCAATGCGCGCGAACCCGGGGCGGTCCTTATACGGTCCAGTCTGCCCATATCCGGAAACGCTGAGCATGACGAGCTTCGGATTGATTTCAGCGAGAACGTCATAGCCGAGGCCCCAACGCGCCAATGTGCCGGGCCTAAAGTTTTCCGTCACTACATCCGCATCCGCCACGAGCTGCTTGAAGAGTTCAGCACCTTCTGGCGCGCGCAAATTCAGCGTGATGGAGCGTTTATTACGAGCCTCTGTCAGCCAGGCGAGACTTGAATCTGCGCGCTTGGAGGCTGTGCCATAGCGCCGCCACGGATCGCCGCCCTCTTGGCCATCTTTTCCTGGCTGCTCGATCTTGATCACGTCCGCGCCGAACTCGCCCATGATCGATGCAGCCATCGGCGCCGCGATAAAGGTCGCAATATCAAGCACGCGGATGCCGTCCATCGGGCGGGGATTGGCGGTTGGGGCTGTCATTCTGGTCTCCAAACGGGTCAACACGGGATTTCGTTGCAGTATAAGCGCGCCTACCGTCACGCCGCCATCGCGCAGGCGTGATGAGCGAAGATGCGCGCGGACCGCTATCTATCATTTGTAATCACCAAGGTCCGGGGGGATCAAAGATGACCGAAGCAGCCTCAGCGCCAAGCCATATAGGACAATTCTGGACAGGCATCGCGCGTACGCTTCTGAGCTTCCGCCGGATCGCCAGCCTGACAGCATGGCCTGGCTTCGATCTGGTTCTGCGGCTGCTTTTGGCGCAGCCCTTCCTAGCCTCTGGCCTGATCAAGCTCAGCAATATGAACCAGGCGATGTTCCTGGCCGCGAACGAATACCCTGTCTCCTGGGCGCCGCCCGCCATTGCGACCATCCTTGGTCTGGCTGTCGAGTTGGGCGCTGGCCTGCTCATGGCGGCTGGATTGTTCACCCGCCTCGCCGGCCTCGCGCTCGCGGCGATGGCGATGGTTATACAAACGGCCTACCAGCCGCTTGACCTCAACCTGCATTGGGCCGTGCTCGGCGTTTGGTTCGCCCTTCATGGCGCTGGGCCGATCAGCCTGGACGCCTTGATCCGGCGCGGCCTGGCCGATTCAGCTCTACCGCTTGCCCCGCAACTCAGCCGGTTGTTCGATTGGCTGAAAACTTGGGCCGCGCCAACATGGATGGTCTTCATCCGCTACTGGATCGCCGCGATCTTCTTTGCATCTGGCCTCACCAAAATTGCGGATTGGCAATCGACGTTGTTTCTCTTTGAGCATGAATATCAAACGCCATTTCTGCCGATATGGTTCGCCGCTGGATCAGCGACCGTGTTTGAGCTGGCGATGCCGGTGCTGCTCATCGCGGGACTGTTTACACGGCTCGCCACCCTGCCGCTGATCGCGATGACAGCCGTTATCCAATTCACCTATCTGGATCATATCGATCATCTCTACTGGGTGCTGTTGCTTGGCCTTATCCTGACATGGGGACCGGGCCGCTTTTCGCTGGATGCTCTCGGTGAGCGTTGGCTGCGCGCCCGCCTGCCGCTGCTGTTTGACCGGGATATCTGGCGCAACGAAGCTTTGCCGCATGTCATCGTCGTCGGCGCTGGCTTTGGCGGCGTTGCGGCAGCGCGGGCGCTCAAAAACGCGCCTTGCCGCGTGACGGTAATCGACCGGCACAACTACCACCTGTTCCAACCGCTTTTGTACCAAGTGGCGACAGCGGGCCTATCGCCAGCAGATATCGCAGCCCCCATCCGCGAGCTTTTCCGCGACCAGCCAAACGCGCGCGTGCTGATGGGCCGTGTGACAGACATTCAGCGGGACGACCATTGCGTTGTATTGGAAGATGGCCGCGCCCTCGCATTCGATCATCTCGTGATCGCTACCGGCGCCCGACACAGCTATTTCGGCAACGAAGCTTGGGAGCCTTATGCCCCAGGTCTCAAAAAAATCGAGGATGCAACCGATGTCCGCCGCCGGATACTGCTGGCGTTCGAGCGCGCTGAGAATGAGGAAGACCCCGAACGCCGGACAGCGCTGACGACCTTCGCGGTCGTCGGCGGCGGACCGACCGGGGTTGAAATAGCCGGCGCTATTGCGGAACTCGCACGACATGGCATGGGCGGCGAATTCCGCAATATATCGCCCGAGGATGCGCGCGTGATCCTGGTCCAATCCGGCGACCGGTTACTGCCTGCCTTCCCTGAAACGCTCTCCGCCGCGACCCAGCGGGAATTGGAAGATATCGGCGTTGAGGTGATGACCGGCGCCCGCGTCACCGATATCGACGCTGAAGGCCTCAGCATCGGCGACAATCGGATTGAGGCTGGAACCGTTGTATGGGGCGCTGGCATCATCGCATCCGCCGCCGGGCGCTGGCTGAGCGCCGAGCGTGACCGGGCAGGCCGCGTCGTCGTTGGGCCAGACCTAACGATTGAAGACGCAGACAACATCTTCGTCGTCGGCGATACCGCCGCCAGCGACGCCTGGAATGGGAACCCTGTGCCAGGCCTGGCGCCGGCTGCAAAGCAAGGCGGGCAATATGCCGCCAGCGTCATCGCAGCTAAGCTATCAGGCAAGATGGCGCCGGGGCCATTCAAATACAAACACGCCGGATCATTGGCCACGATTGGCCGCTCGGCGGCTGTCGCAGACTTCGGCTGGATCAAGCTTTCCGGCGCGCCCGCATGGTGGCTATGGAGCGTCGCCCATGTGCTGTTCTTGACCAGCGCGCGCAACCGTTTGGCCGTCGCCGTAGAATGGATCTGGGCCTATCTCACCTTCCGCCGCAGCACCCGGCTCATCACCGGAAAATAACGGCTATTCGCCGTCCGCCGTCCGGTCCTTCCGGCGCTTGAGGATGGCGCCTTTGCGGGCGGCGCGGGCGGCGCCGCGGGCTTCGGAGGCGCCCATCATCGTCAACGCGATCATGAATGGCAGCAGGAAATAGAGCGCGCGGTAGACCAACATCGCCGCCAGCACAGCATCCTTCGGAGCCGTTTCTGGAAGCAACAATAACAACGCGGCTTCGAACACGCCGATGCCGCCTGGCGCCTGGCTCACCATGCCGGCGATATAGCCGATCACGTAAATTCCGATGAAACCCCAATAGGATACGCCAAGATCTTCCGGCAGCAGGAAGTACAATGCCGCTGAAGCGCAACCCCATTCCACGCAGGCAGAAGCGACTTGTGTGAGGCCGATTTTCAGCGACGGCGGATAAAATCGGCGGCCTTTCAGCACAAAAGAGGGCTTGCCGATGATGCTCCAAATTAGATAGCTGCTGCCGACAATAACAGCCAAAGCGCCCGCCACATGTGACGCCCAGACCGGCGCATCAACGGCGCGGGCCAGATCATCCGCGTTGATGAACACGATGAATCCTGCGACGGCGATAATGCCCAGCACATAGGCCATGCCGCCAAAGATCAGCACCGTCGCAATATCGTAGGTGCTCACACCCCAGCGCGCATAAAATCGATAGCGCACAGACCCGCCAGACACGGCGCCGAAGCCCAGCGTATGGCTGAACGCATAGGCGATGAAGGACACATACATCACGCGGAAAAACCGCATAGGCCGCTTAATGTAGGCGAAGGCGGTCGAATCATAGACCGTCAGAATCAGATAAGCGCCCGCGGTGAAGAGCAATGACAGCCCAACATCCGTTAGCGCTGTCGCATGCAGGCGCGCCATGATCTGGTCGAATTGCAGGTCGCCAAGCTTCTCACTCAGCACCCAGGCCGCTGCGCCGAGCACTGCGAGAGCGACCGCAGCTGTGATGTATTGGGTCGGCTTGCGCCCCATTGTGAATGGCCTCGTTTCGTCGGCGCTTCTTCTAAAGCACTTTAGGTTAGATGGGAATTGCGGCCTGAATTAAACAGGCCGCAATACATTTCGGGCAAAAAGCTCACATGACTACGAGTTTAAAACCAAAGTTGTCTCTGCCGTTCGGCAATGACCCTGGCGCGAAAAGGCGCCGGCCGTTGGAGGATGTGCGCGTTCTCTTGGGTGAGGGAAAGGATGAGCTTGCCGGATCGGCCCGTTCGATTCTGGTCTTTCAGGGCGCCCGGGAAGTCACTTGGCGCCGAGATATTTCCGGGATGGCGCAGGCATTGGCTGAGAAAACCTATGACCTGGTGCTGATAGACCAGCAACTGCCAGGCGGCGACGCGCTTGATTTCGTACGCAATGTCCGGAATGGCGGCATTGGTCAGAACCCGTTTGTTTGCCTCGCTGTCCTGCGTTGGCAGCCCGGCAAGGCGGATGTCGACGCCGCGTTGCAATCCGGCGCAGATGACCTGATCGCAAAACCGATCGCGCCAACTGCTGTCGCATCCCGCATGAAGCTCTTATGCGACCGCCGCAAACCTTATGTGGCTGCCGCAGGCTATGTCGGCCCTGTTCGGGCGAAGATGGATGCAACCATTGCGGAGGCAAAACAATTCGAACCGCCGAATACTTTGAAAGCGACAGCGATTGGCAAACCGCTTCGGCCAGACGCATTGCAGAAGGCTTTGGCGGCGGCCAATCAAAATGTTTCAGCGTCAATCATCGAAACCGCCGCCGCCGAATTCGGCGCCTACGGCTTCGCGTTGAAGGATGCATTAGATAATGACAAGCAAGACGAAGCGGCGGAGCTGAGAACAAAGCTGAAGGCCGTCGGCGCGACTGTGCGCAAAGCCGTTGAAGGCTCGCCACACGAAACGCTGCTGCCGGTGATTCTTAGGTTGAACGCCCTTGTTGATCTAGCAAAATTCGGCCAGAGCGATGCGACGCGCGCCGCAGCGCTCACCGCTGAAATGGCGGATGCTGTCGCGCGGACGCTAAAAGGCCGCCCAGACGATATCTCGGCGCTAACAGAAGGCCTGCTTGGCCAAATTGACGCTCGCTTCCCCGCGCTCGCGGCCGCTGTCGCGTAGCAGGAGAACAGCGCTGATGAAGCGCCGGACGCGGCTTCAGAAGTCTAAAGCTTAGACCCGGCCCAGTTTTCTGGCGGCGCATCCGGCATACAGGCGATGCCCGCAGCCTTTGCTCCAGCGATTGCGCAGACTTCATCTTTGTCCGACGTGTCGCCGCTAACGCCGACAGCGCCGATTACCGCATCGTCTGCGCCAAGCAACAAAATCCCCCCCGGCACAGCGACGAACTTCCCGCCAGAGGCCGCCGCCAGGGATGCCTGAAACGCTGGCCGGTCCGCCAGCCTGTCCCGCAATAACCGCGACGGCGCGCCCATGCCAAGCGCGCCCCAGGCTTTGCCGATGGCGATATCCGGGCGGAGGATGCCAGAGCCGTCCTCGCGCTGCAGCGCTACTAAACATCCGCCTGCATCCAAAACGGCGACAGTCAGCGGCATAAACCCGTGGCGGCGGCCTTCGGCCAGGGCCGCTTCGACGATTTTGTTTGCAGCTTCGAGTGTGACCATGGTCATGATGGTTTGCTCCATTTTTCGGCGGCGGCGTCGTCGCTTTTGCGGGATGCGACCCAGCGTGCGCCAGACGCAGTTTCTTCTTGCTTCCAGAACGGGGCCTTGGTTTTCAACCAGTCCATCAGGAACTGACAGGCATCGAACGCGACTTGGCGGTGGCTGGAGAGCGTCAGCACGAGCACGATGGGATCGCCAGGCTCAAACCGGCCATAGCGGTGGATGATCAAGCAGTCCAGGAGCGGCCAGCGGGCGCGGGCTTCGGCCTCAATCGCCTCAAGCTGGCGTTCCGTCATGCCTGGATAATGCTCCAGCGTCATGGCGATTACGGGCTCGGCGCCTTCATCCGGATTATCCTCGCGCGCGATGCCGACAAAGCTTGCGACGGCGCCGACATCCCGGCGGCCTTTGGTCATCCGCGCGCTTTCGACGCCGACATCGAAGGCCTCAGACTGCACGCGAACGGCCATTGCTTCAGCCCCCTGTCACCGGTGGGAAGAATGCGACTTCGCTGGCGCCGCTCAGGCATGAATCCAGTTCCGCGAATTCCTGATCAATGGCGACGCGGATGCTGTCCCGCTTCTCAAATGCCGCTGCATGGCCGGGGCTCAGCGCCGCCAGCCAGTCGATCAAAGCGCCCGCGGTCTTGATCGATGCAGGCGGTGAGGCAGATTCTTCGGCCAAGCCGATTTCGGTGCGCAACCAGGCGAAATATAGGATTTTCATGTGCCTTAACTCTCCACCGGGACGTTGACCGGCAAGCGCATTTGCTGTTGCACGAATGCTGCAGCGGCAGCGTGATCATCTAAGTCCAACAAAGGTAGCGCGCCGAGCGGGGCTGGCAATGCGCTTGCCGCAACATCGCTCGCGACGGCGATGATATTGGGGTCATCCGGCCAAAGCGGGTCGCCGCCGCGGCCGCCGCGCCAAATCTCGATCTTTGAGACGCCAGCGCCGCGATAGCCTTCAATGACCACTAGATCGACGGGCGCCAACATCTGCAGCGCGTCCTCTAAGCTCGGTTCTGGCGCGCCGCGATGCTCTGTCAAAAGCGCCGAGCGTTCCGGCGAGATCACCAAAACCTGCGCAGCGCCGGCACCCCGATGACGATGGCTGTCCTTGCCTTCGCGGTCCATATCGAAGCGGCAATGGGCGTGTTTAATGGTTGAGATGCTAACGCCAGATCCCGTCAGTTCCGCGACAAGCCCCGCGATCAACGTGGTTTTGCCAGATCCGCTCCAACCCGCAATGCCAAGCGCTTTCACGATGCATCCGCCTGACGAACAGCAACAAGCGCCGCGCGGAGATAGGCCGCGCCCGTCCAAGCCGTCAGCGCCGCCGCGACCCAGAGCAGCGCTTGCCCGGCTTGGGTCACGCCGACGATGCCGCCTGCAGGACCGAGTGTTAGCAGCGTCAGCGCCAGCATTTGCACAGCGGTTTTGATCTTTGCGGCGAAGGATGAAGGAATGCGCGGCGCGTTCATGCCCGCCATGGCTTCCCGCAGCCCTGAAACCAGAATCTCACGGCCCAGGATGACGATAGCGGGCGCCACATGCCATCCGCCAAGGGCGCCGAGCCACAGCAACATCGCCAGCGTTACGCCGACAATCAGCTTATCCGCAATCGGATCCAGCATCGCGCCGAGGGCGGTGGTTTGGCTCCATTTTCGGGCGAGGTAGCCGTCCAACCAATCCGTCGCCCCGGCAAGCGCGAACAATGCTGCGGCCAGGATGCTGCCGCGCGGACCATCCATCACCATCAACACCGCGACGGCAGGCGTCGCCAGAATGCGGGCGAGTGTCAGCCAGGTTGGAAAATTCAAAGGACTTCAAACACGGCGAGTTCAGCGCCGCGCGGCCTACGTGCAGCGGATGCAACGGCGACGACGTTGTTCAGCCACATATATTCTTCAGCGCCGGTTTCGAATGTCGGCGTCGTGCGGAAACGGTATTCGGAGGGATCGACATCCTGGCCGCCGTCCAGCTTGGCGCTGATTTCCGGGTTGGCGACACGAACGCCCCGATTATGCACGAAGATCAACGCGTCATCGCCTGTTTGCAGCATATAGCGCGATTCAACGCTGACAACGCAGTCCTGGCGGATCAACTGCCAATCAGACCCGCCCGGCAGCACCTCGCCAGACATATTGGGGCCGTCAAACCACCCACCTGTGATCGCAATCACCCGGCGGAGGCCATGCGGCGTTTCCCCAATGACCTTGGGCGCCTCGGCTTGCAGGACGCAGTCGAACAAAAGTCTGAAAGAAGGCTTCGGCAATGTAGACATGGAACTAGGGCCTCTTCGCCGTGTCGCATTTGGACAACATCGCTACACCAGCCCTGGCGTCCCGCCAAGCGGCCTGTGTGACGCGCATCACCTTTCTGTGGCCTTTGCCACTTCGGAATCACGAAACAATCGCCTAATTACAGTTAGTTCCAACCTTAGCGGATTATCGATTAGAAATCCCGGCCCTGTTTTTGCTTGATGTTGACGTTAGAGTACGAAACTCTCTCCCATTGAGACACGCGCCTGGAATTCCTTGCGATGCTCAGGCGCCTTGGGGGCTGGAAACGACAACCGAAGGAGACCACTCCTATGCGCACATTATTATTCGCGGCCATCGCCGCCCTGGCTCTGAGCCCGGCAGCGGCGCTTGCTGACGCCAACCCTGATTGGGCGGCACGCGTTAAGCGCCTCGCTGGTGAAGTCTCAATCGAGCGCGACGGCGCTGCACAGCCCGCCAAAGTTGGCGACCGACTATCCAAAGACGATGTCGTTGTCACCGCCCCAGGCGCCGGCGCAGGATTGACGTTCCGCGACAACAGCCGTGTATCCGTTGGACCGAACGCCAAGCTGGCGATCTCGAAATTTGTGTTCGAACCCGGCAAGACGGATGAGTCGGTCGAGATGCGCACAGACCTCAAGAAAGGCCTAGCCGCCTTTGTTTCTGGTCGTGTCACGAAGCGTAAACCCGGCGCAATGCAAGTCCGTACGCCGAGCGCGATCCTGGGTGTGCGCGGCACGACCTTTGTCGCGCTGACAGACGTTCCGCTCGATAAGTAATTCGGCAAATACCACGCCTGCAAATTGTGCTTTGGCTGCTGGCCAATCACCGCTATTCGCGGTTATCGTGCGAGAATAGTGTTGATTCGTTGGCGTGCAAACAGTGTTGTTTTGGGGGCGGGAATGGCGTTTCAAATGCGTTGGGCGGCTTTAGCTGCAGCGGTTGCGCTGGCGGGATGCACCAGCCAGGAGCAGATTGAACGCCAGGACGTGGTCCCGCCTTATCCAGAGCCATACCGCGCGCAGCTCCAGAAAGAATTCCGTCTGATGGCGGACAAAACGATCATCTAGACGCCAAACGCTTCCTTGCGCGCTCTGTTGAAGCGGCGCGGGCTGTTACGATCTACCCGCACCCGCTCTCTGCCTACAATATTGAGCCCAAGTTTGAGGATGAGCTGACCTCCGCCCGCGCGCAGCTCATGACGCTGCTTGACGGCGGCAAGCTCCGCGCGCCGAAGGATTTGGCGCGCGCCCACGGCGCGTTCGAATGTTGGTTGGAAGAGGCCGAAGAAGGTCATCAATCGGCAGACCTGCAATGGTGCCGCGACCGGTTCATCGAAGCTGTGAAAGCCACCCGGCGCGAGGCTGGACTGGATGCGGACTGGAGCCTCGTGATGCGCGGTGAGGACGGCCATGTTGGCGCCGTTGAACTTGGCGGCAAAGATGGCGAGCAAACTCTGCTGGATAAGGCCGGCGCCGCTGGATTCGTCCACGAAAAAGGCGATTCCCGTGACGCTGAACTCACCCGCCGCGAGAATGAAAAAGTCGCCAAAGGCGCGATTTCGCTGCTGCCGGAGCCTGCCGCGACATTCACCGTGTATTTTGAATCTGGCTCGTCCAGGCTTTCCGAAGAGGCCGAGGCGACTTTATCGGAAGCTGCCGCTGACGCCCTGGACCGCCCCGCGCCGGACGTCGAAATCCTAGGCTTTGCTGACCGGGCAGGCGATGACCGCACCAATCTTCGGCTGAGTGAGGCGCGCGCTGAGGCCGTCCGCGCTGTATTGTCAGGATTGGACGTGCCGGACGATGCATTCCTAGTCTACGCCCGTGGCGAGGCTCTACCGCTGGTCAGCACCGGCGACGGCGTCGCAGAACGACGTAATCGCCGGGTTGAAGTGACGGTTAGGTAAGCCGCTACTTACCGCTCATGCGCCGCCGCAATATGCGGTAAGGCCAAACGATCGAGGACGAACGCAACCCGTTTGTCATCACCGGCAGCGCCGACTTTTCGGGCTTGTAGCAACGCCTCGCCTGCAACGGTTTCGCCCCAGAACCAGTCACTGACTTCCTGGCTGCCGCCTGCAGCGCCAGGCTGGGCGTTGGCGGCTTCCTGGTAGAAGGTCATCAGGTCGTTGATGGCGAGCTTCATGCCATCTGCTGCTGAGGCTGAAGCGACAGGCGACGCGACATCGGCGCCATCAGCGAACCCGCCGATATAGCCTGCCAGCGCTTCGGCTTCCGCACCTGCGGCACCAACGCCAGAGAACCCGCGCCGACGTTTCCAGGCCTCATGCCATGGCTTCAACTGCGCCACTTCGGCCTCGAGTCTCGCCGCGAATGTCTGCGGCGCATCGGCCTTAGGCTGTGCGAACCTTACCGGGCAGGCCCAGCCTTCATCGGTATCCCCGGCCGCAGCATCCGGCGGCGCGTCTTCTGGATAATCTTCCAGAACAGGGCCGCTTGGACGGTCCAGCAACGCCAGCGCCGCCTTGATCACCCGCCGCTGAAATGCCGGATCCTCTGGCGCGCCAAGCGGGCGGCCAAGTTCGAACGGCACTGCAAGCGTGCGCGGCGGCTTTATCGCGACCGCGTGTTCGCGCACCAGCGCGGACAGCGTTGTCGGGACGCCAGCAGATTCAAAGTAGTGTGCCAGCGCGCTCACGGCGCGCGTGCAGTTTGGTCAAACCGGCAGCAGCAGAATGGCGTCAACGCCCTCGGCCGCCATATGGCCAGCAATATCCTTCGCGGCGGATTCCATGTCCGCCGGATCGGTGGCGCCCATGAAGCTGTAATGATGGTCGGCCACACTGCCGATCTCGCCGTTTGCCGCCATCTCCCTCAACCGATCCAACGGCAGTACGACATTCCAGTCGCGCTGATAGCCCGTCCGGTCATAGTTGACTGAGATATGGCTCATCACGATATCGCCAGGCCCGGCGTCGCGCGGAATAATCCGGTAATCACCGGCGCCCATACCAAACGGCGCTTCACCGCGCATGGCGAGGCCGGCAGTTGATACGAGCGCAACACGGCGTTGCGATACAGGCGGGCCGGAAACATAGGGCGTCTCCCCGAATTCCGGCAGGGGCAAATGGCGCATATGCTTGGCCAGGCCCTCCGGCATGTCTTCAATTCTCGCCAAAAGCTATTCTCCTCATCGGGAAATGCAGGTCTGCAATGCGTTTAGAGCATAGCGCCAATGCGTCTGGCGGGAGGCTCGTTTTATTGCGCGTCTTCGATTCGTATCGTAACGTTTCGCTTCCACTTACAAAAAGTTCGCTCTTGCGCCTAATCGGCACAACAATCAGGCGACGATAAAATTCTCGGGGGAATTCGCTACATGAAAGCGCATGCGTTCGTTTTTGAGAAAGCTGGCCCTCCGACCGTCATGAAATGGCGGATCAAAGAGCTTGGCGATCCCGGCGCAGGCGAGGCGCTCGTCCGGCATACCGCTATCGGCCTGAACTATATCGATACATATCACCGCTCTGGGCTGTACCCGATTGATTTCCCAAGCGGCATTGGCCTTGAAGCTGCGGGCGTTGTCGAAGCTGTCGGCAAGGGCGTCACGCATGTGAAGAAGGGCGACCGCGTCGCCTATGGTTCCGGCCCGCTCGGCGCATATTCCGAAGCCCGGATTATGCCAGCCGCGACGCTCATCAAATTACCTAAAGGCGTTGATGATGAAACGGCGGCGGCGATGATGCTGAAAGGCATGACGGTCGAGTACCTCATCAACCGCACCTATAAGGTCAAGAAAGACGAGTGGGTGCTGTTCCAAGCGGCGGCCGGCGGCGTTGGCTTGATCGCAGGCCAATGGCTGAACGCCATCGGCGCCCATGCCATCGGCACCGCAGGCGGACCCAAAAAGGTCAAGCTGGCGAAAGAGCATGGCTTTGAACAGGTCATTGACTACAAGAAAACGCAAAACATCGCAGACCGGGTTAAGAAGCTGACCAAAGGCGAAGGTGTCCCGGTCGTGTTTGATAGCGTCGGCAAGGATACCTGGACAGAATCCCTGAACAGCTTGAAACCGCGCGGCACGATGGTTAGCTTCGGCAACTCATCCGGCCCCGTTGCGGACTTCAATTTGGGCGAACTCGCGAGCCGCGGGTCTCTCTATGTCACGCGTCCATCGCTCATGGCCTACACGGCGACGCGCCAAGAACTGGAGAAATCCGCCCGGGCGCTGTTCAAGATGGTCACCAATGGCGACGTGAAGATCGAGATCAATCAGCGTTATACGCTGAAAGAGGCGCCGCAAGCGCATCGCGATCTTGAAGGCCGCAAAACCACTGGCTCCACAATCCTTATCCCTTAAATCCCTCGATTAGGCAGAGCACATGGCCCGTCTCGAATTCTTCTTCGATGTCTCTAGTCCGTGGACCTATCTGGCGTTCCACCGGATTGAGGCATTCGCTGAAGAAAACGGGTCGGAGCTGGTGTTTCGTCCGTTCCTGCTGGGCGGCGTGTTCAACAAAGTGAATCCGTCCGTCTATCAGCGCCGCGACAATCCAATCCCGGCGAAGGACAGCTACTACAAGAAAGACATGGCCGATTGGGCTAAATATGAAGGGCTGGAACTTGTTAGCCCAAGCGTATTCCCGGTGAACAGCGTGCGCGCCATGCGCGGCTGCTTCTACGCCATCGACCAGGGCAAGATCAGCGCCTATGCCCGCAATTGCTTTGAAGCCTATTGGCTCCACGACAAAGACATCTCCCAGCAGGATCTGCTCGGCGATTTGGCGGCGGACGCTGGCCTCGACCGCGATAGCTTCATCGCCGCGATCAATGACGACGAGTACAAACAGAAGCTTTTTGATGCGACAGATGAAGCCATCGCGCGCGGCGTATTCGGCTCGCCCACATTCTTCCTGGACTTCGAAGATATGTATTTCGGCAATGACCGGCTGGAGCTTATCCGGGCCGCTATTCAGCGATCTGCGTAACGCCTGATTGCGCCGCTCCCCGGCCCGCTGTAGAACCGGGCCAAAACCTTATTTCCTGTTCAGATGAAAGGGCGGCGCGGCCATGGCCTCCTATCAATATATCTATGTGATGAAAGAGCTGTCGAAGGTCTATCCTGGCGGCAAGAAAACGCTCGAGAACATCTGGCTTTCCTTCTTCCCTGGCGCGAAAATTGGCGTGTTGGGCGCGAACGGCGCCGGTAAATCAACGCTGCTGAAAATCATGGCCGGCATCGATACTGAATTTAACGGCGAGGCCTGGGCGGCGGACGGCGTAAAGGTCGGGTATCTGGCGCAGGAGCCCGAGCTGAACGCCGAAAAAGACGTCATGGGCAACGTCATGGAGGGCGTTGGCGAAATTCAGTCGCTGATCGAACGCTTCAACGAAGTCTCGATGAAGTTCGCAGAAGAGCTAAGCGATGACGAGATGAACGAAGCCATCACCGAACAAGGCGAGCTTCAGGAAAAGATCGATGCCGTGGATGGCTGGGGCATTGAGCGTAAAGTCGAGATCGCGATGGATGCATTGCGATGCCCGCCAGGCGACGCAAGCGTCGAGCATCTCTCTGGCGGCGAGCGGCGCCGCGTGGCGCTCTGCCGCCTGCTGCTTTCTAACCCAGACATGCTGCTGCTGGATGAGCCGACCAACCATTTGGACGCCGAGTCTGTCGCATGGCTCGAACGCTTCCTGGCGGAATTCCCCGGCACCGTCGTGGCCGTCACCCATGATCGGTACTTCCTGGATAACGTCGCTGGATGGATTCTGGAATTGGATCGCGGCCGCGGCATTCCCTATGAGGGCAATTACACCGGTTGGCTTGAGCAAAAGCAGAAGCGCCTGCAGCAGGAAGAGCGCCAAGAGAAAGCGCGCCAGCGCACACTGCAACAGGAGCTCGAATGGGTCCGCCAAAGCCCACGCGCACGCCAGGCTAAGAACCGCGCGCGTATCCAGGCCTATGACACGCTCGTCGCAGAGGCCGGTAACGAATCGCTCGATACGGCGCAGATCGTCATTCCGCCAGGCGAGCGCCTGGGCACGAATGTGATCGAAGCCGAAGGCGTGTCAAAGGCGTTTGGCGAGAAATTGCTTGTGGATGATTTGACCTTCCGCTTGCCGCCCGGCGGCATCGTTGGCGTCATCGGGCCGAACGGTGCGGGTAAAACAACCCTGTTCCGCATGATCACCGGCCTCGACGAGCCTGATCAGGGCGCGATGAAGATCGGCGGGACCGTGAAGCTTGGTTATATCGACCAGAACCGAGATGCGCTCAGCCCCGAGAAAACCGTATGGGAAGAGATCTCCGACGGGCTGGACGTGATCGAACTTGGCAAGCGCCAGGCGCCCAGCCGCGCATATGTCGGCGCATTCAACTTCAAAGGCTCAGACCAGCAAAAGCGCGTTGGCCAACTTTCCGGCGGTGAGCGAAATCGGGTGCATCTGGCTAAGATGCTGAAATCCGGCGCAAATGTGCTGCTGCTCGATGAGCCGACCAATGACTTGGATGTCGATACGCTCCGAGCTTTGGAAGAAGCATTGCTGACATTCCCGGGTTGCGCCGTGGTCATCAGCCATGATCGCTGGTTCCTGGACCGGATCGCCACCCACATTCTGGCTTTTGAAGGCGACAGCCATGTCGAATGGTTCGAAGGCAACTATGAAGATTACGAAGCCGATAAGAAGCGCCGCCTTGGCAAAGACGCCGATCAGCCACATCGCATCAAATACAAACCGCTTGCCCGCGCCTAGACACATCTTTGCGTGATATCGGCGGATTACGCCTTAATGCTGGCTGAGTAACGCTTCCCCAAGGACTATCCTTTGCGCTAGGCTGCGCA
Source organism: Alphaproteobacteria bacterium (assembly GCA_038102935.1). Taxonomy (GTDB): domain Bacteria; phylum Pseudomonadota; class Alphaproteobacteria; order Bin95; family Bin95; genus VMCJ01. The sequence goes on from JAYNYG010000068.1 coordinate 15,595, forward strand.
ATGAGGCGTGATACGGGATTAATTGTGTGCATTGTAGCAGGAGGCTAAAGCGCATGCGGGGACCAGAAGCCCGCCGGAGCAATCGACGCGCGGGCGCGCGCGTCGCAGCCGTCGCTACGGGGCATGTCCCCAGCGCTGCAGATACTGCTAGCGCATTTACACCAGACCCCATGAAGCTCGCCAGCGCCATCGCCCGGGCATCCGCGCGAAGCAGACATCTAATAGATTCAGATGTTGCGGTTAGCGCCGTGCTCGCTGCAGCGCTCCCACAAATGAACGCCCATGTGAACTGGCCCCCATTTCGACCGGACAGTCGGCATAGCAAGGGAGGCTTAGGG
>JAYNYG010000069.1:0-15847 GCA_038102935.1 Alphaproteobacteria bacterium
CGGCTTATTACGCTCAAACTTCTCTTTAGCCATCTCGTGGGCTCCTAAGCGTCGTGTTGTCTATCTAGGACCTTTAAGTCCGAATTCAGTTGGGTCAGCCGCCTCAGGCCATTTTGGCGCGAACTTCGTCCGCGACCGCTTGAGGCACCTGTTCGTAGTGATCGAATTGCATGGTGTATTGCGCACGGCCCTGGCTCATGGAGCGCAAGGTGTTCACGTAACCAAACATATTGGCGAGCGGCACCATGGCGTTGACGACATTCGCGTTGCCGCGGCTGTCCATGCCAGAAACCTGACCGCGACGGCTGTTCAAGTCGCCGATGACATCGCCCATATATTCTTCTGGCGTCACCACCTCGACCTTCATGATCGGCTCAAGCAATGCCGGACCAGATTTCTCCATGCCTTCGCGGAAGGCGGCGCGGGCGGCGATTTCAAACGCCATCACGCTGGAGTCAACGTCGTGGTATGCGCCGTCGATCAAGGTTGCTTTCACGTCAATAACAGGGAAGCCGACGATAATCCCGCTTTCCATGGCAGACGTAAGACCTTTTTCGACGCCCGGAATGTATTCCTTCGGCACCGAACCGCCGACGATGGTCGAGTCAAAGGTGTTGCCGAGGGATTTATCTTCCTGCGGCTCGAACACCAGTTTGATGCGCGCGAACTGGCCGGAGCCGCCCGTCTGCTTCTTGTGGGTGTAGTCGATTTCGGCCCGGCGTGTGATGGTTTCACGATAGGCCACCTGCGGCGCGCCAACATCAGCCTCGACCTTGAACTCGCGCTTCATGCGATCGACCAGAATGTCGAGATGCAATTCGCCCATGCCCTTAATGATGGTCTGGCCGCTTTCGTGATCCGTCGTGACACGGAAAGACGGATCTTCCTGCGCCAAGCGGTTCAGGGCGACGCCCATCTTTTCCTGGTCGGCCTTGGACTTTGGCTCCACAGCGACCTCAATAACTGGGTCCGGGAATTCCATCCGCTCCAGGATGACTGGCTTAATCGTGTCGCAGAGCGTGTCGCCAGTCGTCGTGTTTTTCAGGCCCGCAATTGCGACGATGTCGCCGGCGCGCGCTTCTTTCACGTCTTCACGGCTGTTCGCATGCATAAGAAGCATCCGACCAACGCGCTCACGGTTGTCTTTAACCGAGTTCAGAACCGACTGGCCGCTTTCCAGAACGCCGGAATAGATGCGGCAGAACGTGAGCGAACCAACAAACGGATCGGTCATGATCTTAAATGCCAGAGCCGCAAACGGCTCATCATCACTGGACTTACGCGTCATCTGCTCGTCGGAGTTGACGCCAACGCCCTTAATGGCGGGAACGTCAATCGGCGACGGCATGAAGTCAATGACCGCGTCGAGCAGCGGCTGAACGCCCTTGTTCTTGAAAGCTGTGCCATTCAGCACTGGAACAAAGCCGACTTCCGGATCGAGCGTACCCTTACGAATGCACTCTTTCAGGATTTCTTCGCTTGGCTCTGTGCCTTCAAGATAGGCTTCCATCGCGGCGTCGTTCATTTCGACAGCGGTTTCGACCAGTTTCTCGCGGTACTCAGCGGCTCGCTCCGCCAGGCTGTCGCGAATGTCAAGATATTCGAACTCAGCGCCGAGGTTTTCGTCTTTCCAGACGATTTCTTTCATACGGATAAGATCGACAACGCCCTCATACTCAGCTTCTGAGCCAATTGGCAGCTGCAGCACAAGCGGGCGCGCGCCCAAACGGTCAACCATCATATCGACGCAGCGATAGAAGTCGGCTCCGGTACGGTCCATCTTGTTGACGAAACACATTCGTGGAACGCCGTATTTGTCAGCTTGCCGCCACACAGTTTCGGACTGCGGCTCGACGCCAGCGACAGAATCAAACACGGCGACAGCGCCATCAAGCACACGCAAAGAGCGCTCGACTTCAATCGTGAAATCCACGTGGCCCGGCGTGTCGATGATGTTAATGCGGTGACCATCCCAGAAGCAGGTCGTTGCAGCAGACGTGATCGTAATCCCGCGCTCTTGCTCCTGCTCCATCCAATCCATCGTCGCAGCGCCATCATGCACTTCGCCGATTTTGTGGCTGCGGCCTGTGTAATACAGGATGCGTTCGGTGGTCGTGGTTTTACCGGCGTCGATATGCGCCATGATCCCGATATTTCGGTACAAGTCTAATGTATGGTCACGGGCCATAGTTAAGCTCCTTTCCGGCTAGCGCCGAAGCGTCAGTTTCCGGAAACTACCAGCGGTAATGCGAGAAGGCGCGGTTGGCTTCGGCCATCCGATGCGTATCTTCGCGCTTCTTAACGGCAGCGCCGCGTCCATTCATGGCGTCCAGCACCTCGTTGGAGAGCCGGTCGGTCATGGTTTTTTCGGAGCGTGAGCGCGCGGCGGCAATCAGCCACCGAATAGCAAGCGCCTGAGCCCGCTCGGCGCGGACTTCCATCGGCACCTGATACGTAGCGCCGCCGACCCGGCGGGACCGGACCTCAACAGCAGGCTGGATGTTTTCCAACGCTGTGCGGAAGGCGTTGATCGCTTCCACACCGGCGCGACCTTCGGCCTTCTCCAGGGCGTCATAGACGATTTTTTCAGCAACAGCGCGTTTGCCATGCATCATCATGCAGGCGACAAACTTGCTGAGAACCGTATCGCCGAATTTGGGATCCGGCGTAACGGGGCGCTTTTCTGCGGCGCGGCGACGAGACATTTCGATCTAACTCCCGATCACTTCGGCCGTTTGGCGCCGTATTTGGAACGACGCTGGCGACGGTTTGCGACGCCCTGCGTATCCAAAACGCCACGGAGAATATGGTAACGAACACCCGGCAAGTCTTTGACACGGCCGCCGCGGATCAGCACGACTGAGTGCTCCTGGAGGTTATGGCCTTCGCCCGGAATATAGCTGGTGACTTCGAAGCCGTTGGTCAAACGCACGCGCGCAACTTTACGCAGCGCGGAGTTCGGCTTCTTCGGTGTCGTCGTATAGACGCGGGTGCAAACGCCGCGCTTCTGCGGGCACGCTTCCAACGCCGGAACCTTGTTCCGGTTGGGCGGGGCCTTCCGCGGCTTGCGGATTAACTGGTTAATTGTCGGCATCAGGCCGATCTCCATTCTCAGTCACGTCTCAACAAAAAACGCCCACTCTAAAAGCTGGGCGTCTGGCGTAGCGGTTTTCGATATCCCAAAACGATCCGCCAAAAACGATAAGCGACCATAGTGTTGGCCGCTTCCGAGCTGGCTAGACCTCTTGGCGCGTCCGTGAAGCAATACGGGCGCTATCGAAACTGCGTCTAGGCGTTTGGCCAATTAGCGATTCGTCTCAGGCTCGCCAATTGCCCGGGCGCCTACAGCCAGCCCCGGCAAGAGTTCGCGGAACATAGAGAGACGCGCGCGTCACGTCAACAGGCCTGAGACGCCTAAATGACAGAAATTCGCACGATCTCTCTATGAGCCGTCTTGATTATTCTGCAGCGGCCTCCGGCTCCAAGCTTTCTGGGCTCGGCAATTGAGGCTGAGCATGCATTGCAGCCCGTTCGGCGGACAGCTGACGGTCGCGCTCGGCGGCGATGCGCCGCACGCGGTTCATCACGCTGCCTGTGCCTGCCGGGATCAAGCGCCCGACAATCACATTCTCTTTCAGACCGTTCAACGTATCGATCTTGCCAGCGGTAGAAGCATCCGTCAGCACCCGAGTCGTTTCCTGGAAGGATGCCGCCGAGATCCACGACTGCGTCTGCAGCGAGGCCTTGGTGATGCCCTGGAGCACAGGAGTCGCCTCCGCAGGCTTACCGTCTTCAGCCGCTGTGCGGGCGTTGACCTCATCGAATTCGCTGCGATCAATCAACTCGCCAATCAGATAAGTCGTATCGCCAGGATCAGATATCTCGACCTTTTGCAGCATCTGGCGAACGATCACCTCGATGTGCTTATCGTTAATCTTCACCCCTTGCAGGCGATAGACGCTCTGAATTTCGTGGACCAGGAACTCAGCGAGCGCTTCAACGCCGAGAACATGAAGGATATCGTGCGGGGCGGGGTTTCCGTCCAGTAGGAGATCGCCGGTTTCCACCATATCGCCTTCACGCACGGCGACATGCCGGCCTTTCGGCACCATGTATTCGGACGTCTGGTCCGGATCTTCCATATCGCGAACGATGATGCGGCGTTTGGTCTTGTAATCCTTGCCGAATTCGACACGGCCATTGGATTCGGCCAGAACGGCGTGATCCTTCGGACGGCGCGCCTCAAACAGCTCCGCGACTCGCGGCAAACCACCGGTGATGTCACGGGTCTTGGATGATTCGCGTGGGATTCGCGCAAGCACTTCGCCAGCTTTGATCCGGGCGCCATTCTCAATATTGAGAACCGCGTCGGGGCTTAGGAAGTAGCGCGCCTGAATGCCTGCCGCTAACTCAATCGGCTCGCCGTTTTCGTCGGTGAGCGCGATCAATGGCTTCAGATCATTACCACGCTGCGCCTGACGCCAATCAACGACCACACGGCTGGCGATGCCAGTTTCTTCATCCATGACTTCACGGATGGAGACGCCGTCAACCAGGTCAACATAGTTGGCCACGCCGTCACGCTCAGAGATGATCGGCAGCATGAACGGGTCCCATTCGCCGAGCTTCTGGCCCCGCTCAACAGTCGCCCCTTCGTCAGTCAGCAACCGCGCGCCATATGGCAGGCGGTGACGGGCGCGTTCGCGGCCTGCCGGATCAATCAGGATGACTTCCGTGTTCCGGCCCATCACGATCGGCACGCCATTGGCGTCGATCACAACATTGCGGTTCAGGATTTTGATCGTGCCGTCATGCGTCGCTTCAATGCTGGACTGTTCAGCCCCACGCTGCGCGGCGCCGCCGATGTGGAAGGTGCGCATCGTCAACTGTGTGCCCGGCTCGCCGATGGACTGCGCGGCGATAACGCCGACAGCCTCGCCGATGTTCACTTCCGTGCCGCGCGCAAGATCACGCCCGTAGCACTTGCCGCAAACACCGACATCGGCCTCACAGGTCAGGACAGAGCGGATTTTGACCTCATCAACGCCAGCGTCTTCGACCTGGACAGATGTGGTCTCATCAATGATGCCGCCAGCCGGAACGATGACATCGCCGGAGAGCGGGTCTTTGATGTCGACAGCAGCCGTACGGCCAAGGATGCGTTCGGAGAGCGCTTCGATCACATCGCCACCTTCAACAACGGCGCGGATGACGAGGCCTTCTTGGGTCCCGCAATCATGGCTGAAGATGATGCAATCCTGCGCCACATCAACCAGGCGGCGGGTGAGATAGCCGGAGTTCGCCGTCTTCAACGCCGTATCCGCCAGGCCCTTACGGGCGCCGTGGGTGGAATTGAAGTATTCGAGAACGGTGAGGCCTTCTTTAAAGTTCGAGATGATCGGCGTCTCGATGATCTCGCCAGACGGCTTAGCCATCAGGCCGCGCATGCCGGCAAGCTGCTTGATCTGCGCTTCCGAACCACGCGCACCGGAGTGCGCCATCATGTAGACCGCGTTGATCGGCTTGCCGTCTTGCAATTTTTCGATGCCATCCATCATCGCCCGCGCGACTTTGTCTGACGTGTTCGACCACGCATCGACGACCTTGTTGTACTTTTCGCCCTGAGTGATCAGGCCGTCCAGATACTGGCGCTCGTATTGCTTGACCATGGTCTGCGCTTCTTCGATCAGCGCTTTCTTCTCTTCCGGGATGACCATGTCATCCTTGCCGAAGGAGACGCCGGAACGCGTTGCCGTGGTAAAGCCCAAGGTCATCAGCTTATCAGCGAAGATAACGGTGTCCTTCTGGCCGCATGTCCGGTAGACGGTGTCGATCAGGTTCGAGATCGCCTTCTTAGTCATAACCTCGTTGACCGTATCGAAGCCCATGCCGCGAGATTTCGGCAGTAGCTCGCCGATGACCATCCGGCCAGGCGTTGTGTCGAACACGGTGACGGTTTCTTCGCCTTCCGCGTTGATCCAGCTCCAACGCGCTTTCACACGGGTGTTGAAGGATACGACGCCCTGATCGAGCGCCTGCTTCGCTTCGCCGACGCCGCGGAAGGTCATGCCTTCGCCTGGCTCGCCTGCGCGGTCCATGGAGAGGTGATAGAGGCCGAGCACGATATCCTGCGTCGGCACGATGATCGGCTTGCCGTTTGCGGGGCTGAGAATGTTGTTCGTGGACATCATCAGCACGCGGGCTTCAAGCTGCGCTTCCAGGGAAAGCGGCACGTGGACCGCCATCTGGTCGCCGTCGAAATCCGCGTTGAATGCGGTGCAGACCAGCGGATGCAGCTGGATCGCTTTGCCTTCAACCAGCTTTGGTTCAAATGCCTGAATACCCAAGCGGTGAAGCGTTGGCGCGCGGTTCAGCATTACCGGGTGTTCGCGGATAACCTCTTCCAGGATATCCCACACTTCCGGGCGTTCCCGCTCGACCATGCGCTTGGCGGCCTTAATCGTGCTGGCCATGCCGTAGAGCTCGAGCTTCGAATAGATCATCGGCTTGAATAGCTCGAGCGCCATCTTCTTGGGCAGCCCGCATTGATGCAGCAGCAGGCTTGGGCCAACCACGATGACCGAACGGCCAGAGTAATCAACGCGCTTGCCGAGCAAGTTCTGGCGGAACCGGCCCTGCTTGCCTTTGAGCATATCGGACAGCGACTTCAGCGGGCGCTTGTTCGCGCCCGTGATGACGCGGCCACGGCGACCGTTATCAAACAGCGCATCCACAGATTCCTGCAGCATCCGCTTTTCGTTGCGGATGATGATGTCTGGCGCGCGGAGTTCGATTAGCCGCTTCAGGCGGTTATTCCGGTTGATGACGCGGCGATAAAGATCATTCAGATCAGACGTCGCGAAACGACCACCGTCCAACGGGACCAGCGGGCGCAGTTCTGGCGGGATAACTGGAACCACGTCCAAAACCATCCATTCCGGGCGAGCGCCGGATTCCATGAAGGCCTCGATCAGCTTGAGACGCTTCACGATCTTCTTGCGCTTGGCTTCAGAGTTGGTCTCTTTCAGTTCCTCACGCAGGTTCTCGCGTTCGGACGCCATATCCATGTTCGTCAGGAGGACCTTGATGGCTTCCGCGCCGATCATGGCGGTGAAGTTATCCGCGCCGTAATCGTCCTGCGCCCCGTAATATTCGTCCTCAGACAGCAATTGCCGCTCGCCGAGGTCCGTCAGCCCTGGGTCAACGACCAGGAAGCTTTCGAAATAAAGCACGCGTTCGAGCTCGCGCAGCGTCATGTCGAGCATGAGGCCAATGCGGCTTGGGAGCGATTTCAAGAACCAGATATGCGCAACCGGCGCCGCAAGTTCGATATGGCCCATGCGCTCGCGGCGGACTTTGGTCAGCGTGACTTCAACGCCGCATTTCTCGCAGATGATGCCGCGATACTTCATGCGCTTATATTTACCGCAGAGGCATTCGTAATCTTTGATCGGGCCAAAGATACGCGCGCAGAACAGGCCATCCCGTTCCGGCTTGAATGTGCGGTAGTTAATCGTTTCCGGCTTCTTGATCTCACCATAGGACCAGGAGCGGATACGCTCTGGGCTGGCGATGGAGATACGGATCTTGTCAAAGCTCTGGGCGCCCTGAATCTGGCCGAAGACCTTCATCAAATCGTTCATAGGGGCACGCTCCTTTAGCTTGCGGTCGCGGCGGACGGGGATACGCCCGCCGCAGAAGAAAGGCAGCCGCCGCAGCGGCGCCTAATGGGATCGAAGATAGAAAAGACTGCCGCTATTGCGTCGTCGATTCCGTCTCCTGTAGCTCAACATTCAGACCAAGCGAGCGAAGCTCCTTGATGAGAACGTTGAACGATTCTGGAATGCCCGCGTCGAATGTATCATCGCCGCGCACAATGGCTTCGTAGACCTTGGTCCGCCCTGAAACATCATCCGACTTCACCGTCAGCATCTCCTGCAAGGTGTAGGCGGCGCCGTAAGCTTCCAGCGCCCAGACCTCCATCTCGCCGAAGCGCTGGCCGCCGAACTGCGCCTTACCGCCCAGCGGCTGCTGGGTGACAAGGCTATAGGGGCCGATGGAACGGGCATGGATCTTATCATCCACCAAGTGATGCAGCTTCAGCATATAGATGTAGCCGACAGTGACCGGTCGATGGAAGGGCTCGCCCGAACGTCCATCAATCAACTGCGTCTGGCCGGAGGTTGGCAGGTTCGCCTTCTCCAACATCGCATTGATGTCTGTCTCACGTGCGCCATCAAACACCGGCGTCGCGATTGGCAGGCCTTCAGTCAGATTGTTCGCGAGTTCGAGTATCTCATCATCTGTCAGATCCTTGACGTCGCTCTCGTTCATTTCCGGGCCATAAATGTCCGCCAGCTTCTCGCGGAGATCGAGCATCGCCTTGTCGCCCTGCTGGACGGAATCCAACATGGTTTCAATCTGCTGCCCAAGCCCAGCGCAAGCCCAGCCCAAATGGGTTTCCAGGATCTGCCCGACATTCATACGGCTTGGAACGCCAAGCGGGTTCAGCACGATATCGACCGGCGTGCCGTCTTCCAGATGCGGCATGTCTTCCATCGGGACGATGGTTGAAACGACGCCCTTGTTGCCGTGACGGCCAGCCATCTTGTCGCCCGGCTGCAGCTTACGCTTCACTGCCACGAAGACTTTGACCATCTTCATCACGCCAGGAGGCAGCTCATCGCCGCGCTCCAGCTTCTCGACCTTGTTCTCAAACCGGTCAACGAGCTGCTTGATGCTGTCGTCAAACTGGCGGCCAAGCGTCTCGAGCTCTTTCATCACAGCGTCGTCTTCGACCGTGATCTGGCGCTGCTGGTTCGGCGTTAGCGCGTCAAGCAGAGCCGCATCGATGGCTGCACCCTTCGTGACTTCATTAACGCCCTTCGGCCCTGCTACGACCGTTTGGCCGCCAAGCAGTTCGCGCAGGCGCGCATTGAAGCTGCGGGTGATAATGCCGCGTTCGTCGTCACGGTCCTTCGCGAGGCGTTCAATTTCCTCTTGGTCGATGGCCCGCGCACGTTCGTCTTTCTCTACGCCGCGACGGGAGAAGACGCGCACGTCAACGATCGTGCCGGTGACCCCTGGCGGCACCTTCAAGGAGGTGTCGCGAACATCCGCCGCTTTCTCGCCAAAGATGGCGCGCAGCAGCTTTTCTTCAGACGTCATCGGCGACTCGCCCTTAGGCGTCACCTTGCCGACCATGATATCGCCCGGATTGATCTCAGCGCCGACATACACGATGCCCGCTTCATCCAAGTTCCGGAGCGCTTCTTCAGAGACATTCGGGATATCCCGCGTGATCTCTTCCTGGCCGAGTTTCGTGTCTCGCGCCATCACTTCGAATTCTTCGATATGGATGGAGGTGAACACGTCGTCCCGGGCGATCCGTTCCGAGATGACGATGGAATCTTCGAAGTTAAAGCCGTTCCAAGGCATGAATGCGACAAGCACGTTCCGGCCAAGCGCCAAATCGCCGAGATTGGTCGAAGGACCATCCGCGATGATGTCATTGGCAGCGACCCGGTCGCCCTTACGGACCAGCGGGCGCTGCGTGATACAGGTGGATTGGTTGGAACGCTCGAACTTCTGCAGCGTGTAGATATCAACGCCCGTATCGCCCTGCGCTTCGTCCTCGTTGGCGCGAATAACGATACGCATCGCATCAATCTGATCGACGATGCCGCCACGTTTGGCGGTGATCGTTGCGCCAGAATCTTTCGCGACAGCGCTTTCCATGCCGGTGCCGACTAGCGGCGCCTTGCTCTGCAACAGCGGCACAGCCTGCCGCTGCATGTTCGAGCCCATGAGCGCGCGGTTCGCGTCATCGTTTTCCAGGAATGGGATCAATGCCGCAGCGACCGAAACAAGCTGCTTCGGCGACACGTCCATGAAATCGATCTGTTCACGTGGGGAGAGCGCATATTCGCCGCCACGCCGGGAATCGACCAATTCATTGACCAAGTGACTATCCGCGCCAATCGGTTCATTCGCCTGCGCGACCGTGTGTCGACCTTCTTCCATGGCGGACATATAGATCACGTCGTCCGTCACCAACCCATCAATCACCTTGCGATAAGGCGTTTCGATGAAGCCGTATTTGTTGACCCGGGCATAAGTCGCCAAGCTGTTGATCAGACCAATATTCGGGCCTTCAGGCGTTTCAATCGGGCAGATGCGGCCATAATGGGTCGCGTGCACGTCACGCACTTCAAAGCCAGCGCGCTCGCGGGTTAGGCCGCCCGGCCCAAGCGCGGACAAGCGGCGCTTATGGGTAATTTCCGAAAGCGGGTTGGTCTGATCCATAAACTGGGACAACTGCGAGGAGCCAAAGAACTCACGCACCGCAGCCGCAGCTGGTTTGGCGTTGATCAGGTCCTGCGGCATCACGGCGTCAATGTCGACAGAGCTCATGCGCTCACGAATGGCGCGCTCCATACGGAGCAGGCCGACGCGATACTGGTTCTCCATCAGCTCGCCGACGGAGCGAACGCGGCGGTTGCCCAGATGATCAATATCGTCAATGTCGCCGCGACCGTCTTTCAGATCGACCAGGGTTTTGACGATGGCCAGAATGTCGTCCCGGCGCAGCACACGTTGCGTATCAGGCACATCAAGCTCAAGGCGCGCATTCATTTTCACGCGACCAACAGCCGAGAGATCATACCGCTCGCGATCAAAGAACAGGCTTTTGAACATCTGATCCGCAGACTCGGGCGTCGGCGGCTCGCCGGGGCGCATGACGCGATAGATATCGGTCAGCGCGTCATAGCGGGTCTTGTTCTTATCAACCTGCAGCGTGTTGCGGATGTATGGGCCGACATTCACATGGTCGATGCCAAGCACATCAATGTTGTCTACGCCAGCAGTCGCCAACGTTTCCATCAGCTCTTCTTCGATTTCGGCTCCAGCTTCAGCATAGATTTCGCCGGTGGAGAGGTTGATGATATCGGTCGCAATGAAGCGGCCAATCAGCTCTTCATTGTCGGCCAACCGGCGCTTTACGTCGCTATCCTGCAGCTTCTTGATCACGCGCGGCGTGATGCGGCTATCGGCTTTAACAACAACTTCGCCGGTTTCAGCGTCGCGAATGTCGCCAACGGCCTTGCCTTGCTTCAGCGACGCAGGATCGAACGGCGCCGTCCAGCCTTTGCCGCTCCGCTCATAGGCTTCGATGTCATAGAACGTCGACAGGATGTCCTCATGGGACAGGCCTTCGGCCTCATCCGGCGGCAGCAGCAGTTCTTCCGCTTCAGCAGACTCGCGCTTGGCCTGGGTCTCATCATTGTCGAGCGCCATCAGCATGGTCGTTACCGGCAGCTTCCGGCGGCGATCAATGCGGACATAAACAAGGTCTTTGGCGTCGAACTCAAAGTCGAGCCATGAGCCGCGATACGGAATAACGCGGGAGGCGAACAAGAGCTTGCCAGAGGAATGCGTTTTGCCTTTGTCGTGATCAAAGAACACGCCAGGCGAGCGGTGCATCTGGGAGACGATCACGCGTTCCGTGCCATTCACGATAAACGTGCCATGGTCCGTCATGAGCGGCATGTCGCCCATGTAGACGTCTTGCTCTTTGATATCGCGGATAGAGCGCGCGCCCGTATCCTCATCAATATCCCACACAACGAGACGGAGCGTCACTTTCAGCGGCGCGGAGAATGTCAGGCCACGCTGGCGGCATTCCTCAACGTCATATTTTGGCTGCTCGAATTCGTAATCGACGAATTCCAGCTGCGCCTTGCCGGCAAAATCCCGCACGGGGAACACGGAAGACAGCGCCTGCGCGAGACCTTGCTCGCGACGCTCTTCAGGGCCAGCGTCAATCTTCAAAAAATTATCGTAGGAGCGCTTCTGCACCTCGATCAGATTCGGAATCGGGGCCGCTTCGCGGATGTGCCCGAAACGACGACGGATACGCTTACGCCCGGTCATCGACATCGCCATCTGATTTACACTCCTTCACTTCGGTTGCGCCAGGCGATCCGCCGGCGCTGGGAGACGGGCCGCGCTACATTGAGCGATCCGCCAGGCAGTGATGCGGCTTTAGAACCGGGGCGCATCATCCGGTTGTAGCATAGTCACTGGCCCACAACTATGAGCCAAACCGGCGTTAGGAGCGCACGCGCGTTTCACGGCGCGGCGCTCCTAAGCAGCCAGTTTAGAAGGCGTTAGCCGCCAAGGAGCTATTTCAGCTCCACGGTCGCGCCGACGTCTTCCAGCTTCTTCTTCATCTCTTCGGCTTCGTCCTTGGACGCAGCTTCCTTCACCGCTTTCGGGGCGCTTTCGACGAGATCTTTGGCTTCTTTGAGGCCAAGACCAGTGATAGCGCGAACTTCCTTAATCACGTTGATTTTCTTGTCGCCGATGGACGCGAGGATGACGTCAAACTCATCCTTTTCTTCCGCAGCGGCAGCAGCTTCACCACCGCCGGCAGCGGCAGCAACTGCGACTGGAGCAGCAGCAGAGACTCCCCATTTTTCTTCGAGCATCTTGGAGAGTTCAGCGGCTTCGAGAACCGTCAGTTCAGAGAGCTCATCAACGAGCTTTGCAAGATCAGCCATTGTTACGTTCCTTGGATTTAGATCAGTTGGTTTATGGTTAAAGGCGCGTTAACGGATTTTCCGCGATGCGCCTCCAAAAGGTGGTCGATTACGCTTCTTCCTTGGCCCCATAGGCGCCGAAGACGCGGGCGAGCTGGCCGGCAGGCGCAGCTGTAACCGCAGCAATCCGGGTTGCTGGCGTGGAGATCATGCCGACAAGTTTCGCGCGCAGCTGATCGAGCGGCGGCAAGGCGGCGAGCGCCTGAACTTCATCGACGCTGAGCGCCTGGCCTGCAAACCCGCCGCCAATGACTTCAAACTTGTCATTGTCTTTGGCGAATTTCACCGCGACTTTCGCCGCGGCTACGGGGTCCTCGGAATAGGCGACCGTTGTCGGCCCGCTGAACAAGTCAGTCAGGTTTTCGAACGGCGTGCTCTCGAGCGCACGCTTGGCCAGGCGGTTTTTGGTTACCCGAAAACCAGCCCCAGCTTCCCGCATTTGCCCGCGAAGGTCCGTAATCTGGGCGACTGTAAGCCCCTTCTGGTGAGCGACGACAACGCTGCCGGCCTCACTGAAGGTGCTGTGCAGCGCTTCGACCACCACTTCCTTCTGTTTTCTTTGCACGGGTCTACTCCGTCGAATGAGGCGTCGCGGCATTTGCCGTCCCGCCCCTGGTTTCGCCCTGCCCTCCCAATTGGGAATACAAGACATCTGCCGTCTGCGCCGGAGAAGTCCCGGAAAGTCTGGAAGCTGAGCGCCTCCAACCAATCCAAAGTCTCCTGTCTCATGCTGGCGAATATTATGCCGGCGGATATCCGGGTTTCCCCGCAGCCCTGCCAGCGCCCGCAATCTCGGACAGACGTTCGTTTCGGCCTGCCTAATCCTGGCGAACCAGCATCAAAGCAAACCATCCAGCGGGCGAACCCGCCGGAATTCTATTGCGGCCCTAGCTTTCGCTTAAGGACGACGGATCAATCCGGACGCCCGGGCCCATCGTCGATGTCAGCGACACCTTCTTGATGTACTGGCCTTTGGACCCAGATGGCTTCGCGCGGACAACCGCATCGAACAGCGCACGGACATTGCCTGCGATCTGCTCTTCGCTGAAGCTCGCCTTGCCAACCCCAGCGTGGATGATCCCCGCCTTCTCAACCCGGTACTGCACCTGGCCGCCTTTAGCGCCTTCAACCGCACCTTTGACATCCATCGTGACAGTGCCGAGCTTCGGGTTCGGCATCATGCCGCGCGGGCCGAGCACCCGGCCCAAGCGACCGACGACAGGCATCATATCCGGCGTCGCGATGGCAAGATCAAAATCGATCTCGCCGCCCTGTACGGTTTCAGCCAATTCTTCAGCGCCGACGACATCCGCGCCCGCCGCTGTCGCTTCATCCGCCTTTTCGCCGCGCGCGAATACAGCGACCCGGACAGATTTGCCCGTACCGTTCGGGAGCGCGACCATGCCGCGGACCTGCTGATCCGCATGACGCGGATCAACGCCGAGGTTGATCGACATTTCCATGGTTTCGTCGAATTTCGCTTTGGCGTTGGATTTGACCATGCCAATCGCTTCGTCGATGCCGTAGAGCTTGTCCGCGTCTACGGCTTTCTTCGCGTCTGTTACGCGTTTGCCTTGCTTTGCCATCAGATCAATCCACCACTTCCACGCCCATGGACCGGGCGGAGCCGGCCAGCGCCTTGGCGCCGGCGTCAACATCATTCGCGCTCATATCAGCCAATTTCTGGCTGGCGATTTCACGGAGCTGGTCCATCGTCACTTTGCCGACGAGCGCCGCTGACTTGCCAGGAGTCTGAGAGCCTTTGTTGATCTTGGCGGCCTGCTTGATGAAATAGCTGGCGGGCGGCGACTTCGTGATGAAGGAGAAGCTGCGATCCGCGTAGACCGTGATGATCGTCGGGATTGGCATCCCGGCTTCCATCTGCTGGGTCTGTGCGTTGAACGCCTTGCAGAATTCCATAATGTTCACGCCGCGCTGGCCAAGCGCTGGGCCGATAGGCGGAGACGGGTTTGCTTTGCCCGCCGGCACCTGCAGCTTAATGTAGCCGGTAATCTTCTTTGCCACTGCTCTTTCCCTTTATGTGAGCCCGGACATGCGGCCATTCGCGCGCCGGGTGCGTGGTGCGGCCAAGGGAGGCCTCCCACGCAGGTTCAATCTGTTTCACGGGCGCCGATCGAAAGATCAGCCCGCCAGCCCAGATTGCGGCTGCTTAGAAAAGTTACGTCTTCTCGACTTGGCCGTATTCAAGATCAACCGGCGTCGCGCGCCCGAAGATCGAAACGGAGACTTTGAGGCGGGCGTTCTTCTCGTCGACATCTTCGACAACGCCATTGAAGCTTGCGAACGGCCCTTCGGAGACCCGAACCTGCTCGCCAACCTCGAACATGACGGAGGGCTTCGGGCTATCGACGCTATCCTGCGCCTGATCAACGATGCGCCGCGCTTCGGCTTCTGACATCGGCGAGGGCCGTTGCCCGGCGCCGAGGAAGCCTGTGACCTTCGGCGTGTTCTTCACCAAATGCCAAGCGTGGTCCGTCATTTTCATTTTGACGAGCACATAACCCGGGAAGAACTTTCGTTCAGAGGTCGCGCGCGCGCCGCGCTTGATCTCAACGACTTCTTCAGTTGGGACCAGCACTTCGTCAATGTCGGCGCCAATGCCTTCACGGTCCGCCTGTTCGCGGATCGATTGGGCGACCTTCTTTTCGAAGCCTGAATAGGCGTGCACGACGTACCAGCGGGCATCCATTGATTTAGCCCCCCAGGCCAAGAATGTAGCGGACGCCAAGCGCCAGGATCTGATCGACGGCAAAGAAGAAGACAGCCGAAATCGCCACCATGATGAATACCATCATGCTGGCGACCATGGTTTCCTTCCGGCTTGGCCAGGTAACCTTTGCGGCTTCCTGGCGAACTTGCCGAACGAATGCGCCTGGGCTTGTCTTCGCCATTGTCATCCTACATGGGCGGGGCCGTGGCCCCAAACCCTTCTAAAAATTCTGGAAAACGCTCAAAGCCGAACGCTTCCCTCTTAAATACGATGGCCGCGCCGGTCGAAACCGCCGCGGCGCACCGCTTCTAGATCGTGGCAGGAGCGACAGGGATCGAACCCGTAACCCCCGGTTTTGGAGACCGGTGCTCTACCAATTGAGCTACGCTCCTGCAGCCAAAACGCCGAAGCGCTTAGGCGATAGTTCCTTGTTCTTAGCCTTAAGCGACAAGCGACCAATTACGCGACGACTTTGGCGACGACGCCGGCGCCGACGGTGCGGCCGCCTTCGCGG
>JAYNYG010000021.1:0-63423 GCA_038102935.1 Alphaproteobacteria bacterium
TCAGGCGCGCTCTATAACCAAGCCCGACTGTCCGGTGAAATAGGGGCAACTCCAGCAGAAACATCACCATCTGGGGTCTGGTTGCAGCCTGCGGGATGGCGTGCGGGCCTTGGCAGAACTACCTTTCGACCTTCCTCAGTGACGAACGCGGGTACTCGATCAACGTCCTCGGAGAACTCTGGTCTATCGTCGGCTTCCTTGGCCTGTTCAGCGGCTTTGCGCTTGGAATGCTGGCAGACCGTATTGGCATAAAATACGTGCTCAGCTGCAGTTACACCCTCTTAGGCCTCTCGGCGCTCCTGGTCGCGATGCACTCAAATCCTGTTCTATTGAACGTAGCAGCGATCTGCTTTGGCCTATCATTCTTCGCCGTGTATGGCCTAATCCCCGCCTATATCTCCAAAACGGCAGCGGCAGACGAAGCAACCACAATATTCGCCGACGCAAACATCTGCCTCGGCCTCGGAACCGCCGCTGGAAATGTAGCAGGCGGCTACATCTCCGAATTCACCGGTTCGTTACAGAACGTATATTACGGCGTCGCTCTCGTGGCGGTGCTGGCAGCGCTTGCTGTCACCGTGCTTTCATCAGAACGGCAATGACAGCGCAATGATGACCTTGCCCCGTTCAGGCGCTCTTTCGCACATCTGTAGCAATCGTCACAGCCGTACAGCCCATATGTTGACACGGTGTCTCCACCGCAAAAAAGGAGACTGTGATGACCAAAGAAGCCTCTCCGACAGAACTGACTGATTCCGAACTCGATACAGCCGCTGGCGGTCTTAACCCCAAGATGACTGACGTCATGATCTCGAGCTACAACACTTCGGGCTCAACCGAGAGCCCACCTGCCGACCAAATCTCGATTGGCTACACGGTGATCAAGCAGTCTTACAAACGGAAAACCTGAACCGCTCCGGCAGATCCGGCGCAGTGCAGAGCGTCTCTGATTTCTGCGTTCATGTCTTAGAAGATGCGGCGGCCCTCAAAGACGGGCGCCGCTTAGAAGCTCTTCCCAATGACAGTTAGATAATCTTGGCCACTTAGTATCCTCGACACCAACGACTTCCCTAACGCAAGTCCCCAAAGACGGTGACATTTTCGAGCTGCCCCCCCTAAACTTCCAACACCATCTTCCCGATGACCTGCCTGTCCTGAATCGCCCGTAGCGCCTCCACTGCGTTTTCTAGCGGGTAGGTGTTCCAGACGCGGGGGTTTAGGCGGCCGGAGGCTACGTCTGGGAGGAGGGATTGGAGGCGGTCTCGGGATTCTGCGGGGTAGCGTTCGCTGTGCTCGCCGAAGACGGCGCCGATGACGGAGAAGTTTTTGACGAGGATCATGTTGGTCGCGACTTTGGGGATATCGCCAGACGCAAAGCCGATGATCAGAATGCGGCCTTCCCAGCCGATACAGCGGACGGATTGCTCGAAGGCTGACCCGCCGACCGGATCAAACACTACGTCCGCGCCTGCCCCGCCCGTCAACGCTTTCACCTGATCGCGCAGGCTCTCATCCCGATAGTTGACGACATTATCCGCACCATGGGCCTTGGCGATCTCCAGCTTCTCCGCCGTGCTGGCCGCCGCAATCACGCGGGCGCCGAGCAGCTTGCCGATCTCAATCGCCGCAATGCCGACGCCGCCCGTGGCGCCCAGCACCAGCAGCGTTTCGCCCGGCTGCAGCTTGCCCCGATGCGTCAGCGCAAAATGCGCCGTGCCATACGCCACAGGGAATGCGGCGGCGGTGACGTAGTCCATATCATCCGGGATCGGGCCAACGATCTCCCCCGGCAACACACATTCTTCTGCGAACGCCCCGCCGCGCCGCGCGAAGGCCATCACCCGATCTCCCGGTTTGACGTGAGTGACGCCCGGCGCGCATTCCAACACCTCGCCCGCGAGTTCCAAGCCTGGAATAAACGGCAGGTCCGGCTTCACCTGATACTTGCCTTCGGACATCAAAATATCCGGAAAATTGATGCCGCCCGTTTTCACGCCGACCCGCACCTGGCCTGTGCCAAGCTTGGGGCTTGGCGCTTCGCCGACATAGAGGTTCTCGATGGAGCCAAGCTCTGCAATTTGAAGGGCGCGCATGGGGTGTTCCTATTTGTTTGCGGCGGCCATGGCCCGAAGGTCACGGCGCATGAGTTTGCCCGTCGCCGTCAGCGGCAGGCTATCGGTCAGAATGATGCGGGCGGGCGTTTTGTAGGCGGAAAGCAAGCTGCGGCAATGTTGGCGAAGCGCATCTGGCGAAGGCGCAACGCCCGGGCGCGGCACGACATAGGCCACGATCAGCTCCCCCTTCACCGCATCCTCAACCCCGGTCACGCCAACGATGGCGACATCCGGGTGCTGCTGCATCGCTTCCTCAACCTCTACCGGGGAGACGTTGATGCCGCTGCTTTTGATGATCTCTGACAAACGCCCGGCATAACTCATAGAGCCATATGCATTCAGCGCGCCGAGATCGCCCGTGCGGAAATAACCATCCTCGGTGAAAACCTGCGCATTGTGCTGCGCGCTGTCGCCTGCATATCCGGGCGTGAGGTAGCCCGAGTACTCAATCTCGCCAACTTCGCCGGGGCCAAGTAGCGCGCCGGATTCAGGGTCCCGAATGCGTACGATGACGCCCGGCAATGGCGGGCCTTGGGATTGTACGCGTTGGTCGAGCGGCCAATCATGCGGGGTGACGCAGCAATTGCCGTAGCCTTCGGTGCTGCCATAGATGTTGCAGATCTCGGATATCCCAAGCTCTTCCGCCGTCCGCCGCACATCCTGCGGCGCGCCGATGGTGACGCCGGTACGCAGTGTCTGGGTTCGTTCCGGTGCGAATGTTGGATCAGCCAAAAGCGCACTCGTCATTGCAGGCAAGGTATAGAATGCGGTGCAGCCCTGGCGTTCGATGATGTCGAGCGCTTCAGTTGGCTGAAAACGCTTCTGCAGCACCAGCGTCGCGCCATGGCTAATAACGGCGGGCAGCGCATTCACCGCGCCATAGGACCAGAACAGCGGGATCGATATCAGCACCTTATCGTCTGACCTAAGGCCCTGACGTTCGCCGATATTGAAGGCGTTCTCAATCGCGTCTGAATGGATGAGCGGCACGCATTTCGGTCGGCTACTGGAGCCAGATGTGTAGAGCATCACCAGCGTATCAGCCGCACTCGCACTCTCGCCCGGCGGCGGCAATCCAGCGAGGGACCCGGTTTGATATCCAGCGTAATCAACGTCTCCTGCGCCCGCTTGGCCGTCATAAACAACGACCCGTTTCAGGTCCGGGACAGTCCCGCCCGTCCTCAGCGCCGCAATGCTTTCGGCGAAGTTATGGTCGCCGAAACTGCGCATCGTGAAGAGCGTTGAGACGCGAGCGTCCTGCAACAGGAACCCAAGCTCCGCCGCCGTTGACCATGTGCTGAATGGCGCCACGACAGCGCCGAGCGCGGCTGCGCCAAAGAATATCTCCAGCCATTCTGGCGAATTATTGCCGAGCAAACCGATGCGATCACCGCGCCGAACGCCAACTTCGCGCAGCCGGGCCGCAACACTGGAGGCGCGCATGGCGAGATCGGCATAGGAGAGTGTGACATTGCCCGCGATCACCGCCGGATGCATCGGGCGCTGGCCCGCCTGCTCCAACAGGAGTTCGAACATCGTGCGGCTGAACGGGGCTTGCATGGATGCGCCTGGAACCTCTGATCCGGTCGGGTTGCCTGCGCCTTCAGATCAACGCAAGATTCACCCCTGAATGAGCCGAAACGATACGAGGCCGCGCCCGGCCTTGTCCACATGCACGGGAGGCGACGCATGCCGCTTTTGGTCACGGAGGCCGCACCCCACGTCACGCTGATCACCATTGACGCTCAGGCCAAACGCAACGCCATGAGCCGCGAGATGCTGTTTGAGCTGGCGGCGCTCTGGGGCAGGCTGGATGATGACCCGGATTGCCGGAGCATCGTCATCACCGGCGCCGGTGATAAGGCTTTCTGCGCGGGCGCTGATATTGGCGGCGATTTATCCGCCGGGCCAGAAGTCGCGCAGGCCGTGAATGACGCGCTCCTCAAGATCAAGCCGATATCAAAGCCGATTATTGCCGCCGTGAACGGCGTTTGCGCAGGCGGCGGCGTGGAATTGCTACTGTCCACCGATATTCGTATTGCTCGAGAGGGCGCGCGGTTTGGCCTGCCGGAGGTCCGGTATTCGATCTATCCGTTCGGCGGCGCCACGGTGAAACTCGTTCGCCAGATTGGCTATGTCCACGCGATGGACCTGATCCTGACAGGCCGATTGATTGAGGCGGATGAAGCGGCGCGCCTCAACCTGATCAACCGCGTTGTCCCGACGGCAGATGTCATGGATGAGGCGATGAACGTCGCTCAGATGATCGCCGCCAATAGCCCGCCAGCGGTCCAAGCGGTGAAGCAGCAGATCAGCAGTATGTTGGCCGAAGAAGCGGCAATCCGCGAGCCGCTGGAACAGATGCTCGGCGACCAGGTTCGCGCCAGTGACGCATTCCAGGAGGGCGTCGCCGCATTCATCGAAAAAAGGACGCCGGACTATGGCTGATAGCGCCGTGTCAGAAGTCCCAGCGCATGAAACGGTCGGCTTCGCGTTGCCGGAATGGGAAACCTCCGTCGATGCGGAACGGCAGGCCTCGTATCACGGGTATGCAGCCGTTGACGGCGCGCTCTATGGCGGCAAAGTGGACGCCTCGGTCCTCGCGAATGATTGCTTGCATGGCGCTAGGCCACGAGATGCGCTTGGCGCTAAACGGCTGCATGTCGGCGTACGCGTCCGGCAGACGGAGCCGGTGTCGCTTGGTGAAAAACTGACGGTCAAAGCCACGGTACAGGCGCTCCGCCCTGGCAAGCGCGGTCGCTATATCCACATTGATTTCGCTTTCGTCCGCGCCGATGGATCAATCCCCATCCGCATTGATCACCAAAGCCTGATATTGGACCCGGCCCCCATTCCCGCAAATCAAGCTTCAAAACCGCCAGAACCACTAAGCGACGCCTACCAGACCGTACGCAAATTGCAGCTCACGCCGGAAATGGTTAGCGGCTATAGCTTTGAGTTTCCGCATTTAGAAGGCCACCACGACCCCGTCGCCGCAGCCGAAATCGGCATGCGCGCGCCCATCGCCCAAGGCCTGATAGGCTTCACGTTGCTCTTTGCGGAGCGGATGAAAATGGGCGCCGCCGACCAGTTTGATGTGGAAGCCGCATTCACGCGCCCCATCTTCTGGGACGACGCGCTGACCCTTCAAGCAGCCGGCGACACAGCCTTCCGCGCGCTCAATCCAGGCGGCAAAGACTGTAGCAAATTGAACATCCATAGTTGGGGATCATGACGGACAAACCCGCCTTTGCAGGCATCAAAATCATCGACCTGACCCAAGGCCTCGCTGGCCCCTATTGCGCGATGTTGATGGCGCAAAACGGCGCCGACGTAATGAAAGTCGAACCGCCGGAGGGCGATTGGTCCCGCCGCCTCGGCAAACCTGTCGGTCAACGCAGCGCGGCCTACTTTGCTTGCAATCGCGGCAAGCGGGCGATCGTTGCGGACCTCAAATCTGATGACGGCTTGGCGCTGGTGCGAAAGCTGGCAGCGGGCGCGGATGTGTTCATGGAGAGCAATCGCGCGGGCGTCGCAAATAGGCTTGGTCTTGGCTATGAAGCGCTTAAGGCGGAAAATCCGGATCTGATCTATCTTTCCATCACAGGTTTTGGCCAGGACGGTCCCTATGCAGACCGCCCGGCGACCGACGCGGTTTTGCAGGCGTTTTCCGGGTTGATGGTATCAAACCCGGACAAAGACGGCGCACCGAAGCGAATTGAGTTTCCTGTGCCGGACTACACGACCGGCCTGATCGCGTACCAAACGCTCTTCACCGCGCTCTTTGGGCGGGCGATGCATGGCGGCGGGCGGCGGTTAGATGTCAGCCTGATGCAGGCGATGCTGCTTTATCAACAACAAGGTTTGATCACCCGAGAGCTTGACCCAACTCCCCCCAAAGGCAGCCCCTTGCCGCCGACTGGGACTTACCAGGCTGCGGATGGTTATGTGAATATCTCCATCATGCGGGAGAAATTCTTCCAAGCGCTTTGCCAGGTGCTGAACCTGCCTGGGCTTGCAGCCGACGAACGCCTGCAGAGTGTTGAGGGCCGCAGAGACAATGCAGATGAGATGATCGCCGCAGTCCGTCTTGCTATCTCAGGCTGGCAGGTCAAACCGCTCTCAACCGCTTTCGCTGAGGCCGACGTGCCCCACGCTATTGTCAATGATTATCCTGCCGCCGCCCGCGATCCCCATGTCGCCGCCGTGGAGGGCATTCGCCGGATCAACGGCATTCCAGGCGCGCCGCCACTGCCCTATGTCAACGTGCCGGGCGCTGCGAAGCTATCAGTAGATGACCCACGCAGCGTGACGCCGGATTTAGATACGCATCGTGCGGAGATTTTGGCGGAACTGGCCGAGTAAGCCTATTGGCTATCCCAGCTTCTTCGGCTTCGGCCCGCCCGTAGCCCAATCCAGCAATTCCGCCGTATGCACGACCGGCGCATCAACAGCGCTTTTGAGTTGGGTAAGGCAGCCGATATTACCAGCGGCGATCACATCCGCCTTCAAAGCGTTCAAATTGCCGGCTTTGCGGGCCTTAAGCTGGTCTGCGATCTTCGGCTGCATGATATTATAGACGCCAGCGGATCCGCAGCAGAGATGCGGCTCCCGTGGCGTCGTCACACTATATCCAGCGTCTTCCAGGAGCGCCTTTGGCTCGTCTTTCAGCTGCTGGCCATGTTGCATCGAGCAAGCGGAGTGATACGCAACAGTCAACGGCTCTGGCGGCTTGGGGTTTTCCAGGCCGATCTCGATCATGAACTCGACGATATCTTTGGTATTGGCGGATACGGCGGCGGCTTTTTCGGCCCATTCGGGGTCGTTCCGCAGCATGAACCCGTAATCCTTGACCGAGGTACCGCAACCGGACGCGTTGATGACAATGGCGTCGAGCCCCTCGCCTGCCATCTCTGCCGACCATGCGGCGACGTTCTGGCGGGCGGCGGCGTGGCCAGCCTCTTCATGGCCCATATGATGCACAAGTGCGCCGCAACACCCAGCGCCCTTAGCGACGACGACCTCAACGCCATGGCGCGTGAGCAAGCGGATGGTCGCCTCGTTGATGACAGGGTCCAACGCCTGTTGTGCGCAGCCCGCGAGTAACGCCACACGCTTCTTCCGCTCACCCGTCGCCATGTGCGTCCGCTCGCCTTCCATCGGCGAGCGCGGCGGGATCGAGGCTGGCGTCAAGCGGAGCATTGCGCCAATCCGTCCGGGAACAAACTTTGCTACCAGCCTGGCGAACCAAGCCGCCGCAAGCGCCGCGCGGAAGCGGTTCGGATAGGGCAGGATTTGGGCCAAAACCCGGCGCAACATACGATCCATGAACGAGCGCTTATACGTCCTCTCGATATGGGATCGGGCGTGGTCGATCAGATGCTGATAATGCACGCCAGATGGGCAGGTGCTCATGCAAGACAGACAGGAAAGGCAGCGATCCAAATGCTTGACGATCGTCGCGGTCGCGGGCTTGCTGTTCTCCAGCATATCCTTGATCTGATAGATGCGCCCGCGCGGACTATCTAACTCATCGCCAAGCAGAACATATGTTGGGCAGGTCGCGGTGCAGAAGCCGCAATGCACACATGTGCGCAGAATCTTTTCCGACTCGGCGACATCAGCATCTTTCAGCTGTGCGAGCGTAAAGTTGGTCTGCATGGCCAGGCGTTTCCTCTAGCGCGAAGGCGTTTCGCACGAGCATGATCGAACCCGACTGGAGCGCTGAATACAAGCGCTCTTGTCATAGTGCGGGCAAAACGCCCGCAGCCGTCAGCCTAGATCAGCCCTGGCGCGCTTTGAATTTACGGACCACTTTGTTGATCACGTAAATCCGACCGCGGCGACGCACGACCTGGGACGCCTTATGGCGGTTCTTAATGGTTTTCAGCGAACGCACGACTTTCATCGGACCAACCTCAAAATGCAAATTAGCAAAGGAAACGCGCGCCGGATCGGAACGACCAGCGCGCGGTTGGAGGGATATAGCGAAACTGGGCGTCGATTGTCAACGCCGGAGCGGCAATCCAGACGCGCGAATTGCGGGTCAAACCTCCTTCGCCCGCTCCCGGAGTACAAATTTCTGCACTTTACCGGTGGATGTTTTGGGCAAAGGGCCAAAAACGACGTCACGGGGGCATTTGAAGCGGGCCATGTTGGCGCGGCAGAATTCGATAATGTCGGCCTCGCTAGGCTCGTCCGCGCCCGGTTTTAGTTCGATGAAAGCGCAGGGCGTTTCGCCCCATTTTTCATCCGACTTAGCGACGACGGCGGCTTCCGCCACTGCTTCGTGGCTATAGAGCGTCTGCTCTACTTCAACAGACGAGATGTTTTCGCCGCCGGAGATAATAATGTCCTTCGAGCGGTCTTTTAGCGCCACATAGCCGTCTTCGTGCATGACGCCAAGATCGCCTGAGTGGAACCATCCGCCAGCGAATGCCGCCTCTGTTGCAGATGGGTTCTTGAGATAACCCTTCATCACGACATTGCCGCGCATCATCACCTCAGCAATCGTTTCGCCATCTTGCGCGACATGGTTCATGGAGTCTGGATCAATGACGCTCAGGCCTTCCAGCATAGGATACCGCACGCCCTGGCGCGCTTTGACGGCAGCGCGGTCTGCAGCGGGCAGCTCTGCCCAAGCCTCATGCTCGGCGCAAACGACGGATGCGCCCAAGGTTTCGGTCAGGCCGTAGGCGTGGGTGACGTCAAACCCGGCGTCTTCCATTTTCTGTAACGTAGAAGGCGGCGGGGGCGCCGCAGCGGTCAAGATTTTTACCTTGTGATCGAAAGTGCGCTTTTCTTCTTTGGGCGCATTGGCGATCAGGTTCAGCACGATAGGCGCCCCGCACATATGGTCGACACCATGGTCAGCGATGGCCGCATAAATGGCGTCCGCCCGCACTTGACGAAGGCACACATGGGTTCCGGCCTGTAGGGCGATGGTCCAAGTGAAGCACCAGCCGTTGCAGTGAAACATCGGCAACGTCCAGAGATAAACTGGATGATGCGGCATCTGCCAGGCGAGCACATTCGATGATGAGTTCAGAAATGCGCCACGATGGGTGGAGACAACGCCCTTCGGGTTTCCGGTGGTGCCGGATGTGTAGTTGAGCGCGATGGCGTCCCATTCATCCGCTGGCGGCTGATAGGGGAAACTCGCGTCGCCGCCTGCAATAAAGGCCTCATAATCCATCTCGCCGATAAGGTCGCCTGGGCCGTCATATTCAGAATCGTCAACGTCGATCACAAACGGCTTCACCTTCGCGACCTTCAGCGCTTCGGCCATAACGCCAGCGAATTCACGATCGACAAACACCGCATCCGCCTCGCCATGGTCCAGGATGAAACCGATGATCGCTGCGTCCAGGCGGGTATTGATGGTGTTGATGATCGCGCCGGTCATCGGGATCCCGAAATGCATTTCCATCATTTCAGGCGTATTCGCTGTCAGCACTGCAACGGTGTCGCCCTTGCCAATGCCGCGTTTGCTTAGCGCATCCGCCAGTTGGTGGGCGCGCGAATGGGTTTCTTTCCAGGTAAAGCGCTTAGCGCCGTGGATCACAGAAACTCTATCAGGATAAATCCAAGCGGCGCGCTCCAAATGTCCAAGCGGCGTCAGCGGCTGGTAGTTCGCCGGATTCTTATCCAGGTCGATATCGTATGGGCTTGGCGACTTTGGCATTCGGGTCTCTCGCTCAATAGCAGGGATTTCAGTTAGTCTATCGGCAAGGCAGCCGTTTGGGTCAACGGTTTTCGCCAGGATTGAAAATATATGAGGCCGAACGCGCTATGCAGATCACGCCATTCGATACTCCGCTTGGGGCGGAAGTCACTGGACTAAACGCCGCCGAGCCGCAATCAGCCGCTGCATTTGCCCGGCTCCGTGAAGCGCTGGCGGAGCATCTAGTGCTGTTAATGCGGGACCAAACTCTATCCGACCCAGCATTGATGGCGTTTTCCCAGGGTTTTGGAGAGCTAGACCCGCCTGGCCCCAACCCCTACGGCGCGCCATTCCTGCCGGAATATCCTGATATCAACGTTATCTCGAACGTTGTAGAGGGCGGCAAGCCCATCGGCAATCTGGGCGCTGGCGAAGCTGTGTGGCATGCGGATATGACTTATATCGACCGCCCGCCAAAGGCCGCAATTTTGTATGCGATAGAGGTTCCTGAAGGTCAGGGCGATACTTGGTTCGCCAACCAATTCGCGGCTTATGAAGCTTTGCCAGAAGACCTACGCAAGGCCATCGACGGCAAACGGCTTGTCCATGACGGCGCGCACAATTCGGTCGGAATTTTGCGCCGGGGCCATGTGGAGCCGGCAGACCCAACTGAAACAATGGGCGCCCGTCACCCGCTCGTGCGGCTAGATGTGGATACGGGCCGCCGCGCGCTATTCCTCGGCCGCCGCCCGCATGCTTATATTGAAGGATTGCCGCTTGCCGAAAGCGAGGCATTGTTGGACGCACTCTGGGATCATGCAGCCAAGCCTGAATTCACCTGGAGCCATCAATGGCGGTCAGGTGATGTTTTAATCTGGAGCAATTTAGGCGTTCTGCATCGGCGCGACGCCTTCGATCCCGCGGTGCGGCGCGTGATGCACCGTACGCAGATCAAAGGCGATGCAGCGATCAGCGCTTAACGGCGCGATACACCGCGAGCAGGATTACAGCGCCGCCGGTCGCGAGCAGAATGCTCGGCAGATTGATGCCGCTAACGGCGCCAAGCCCAAGCTCTTTACCGATAAAGCCGCCAATCACACCGCCGACGATGCCGATCAGAATCGTGACGATGAAGCCGCCTGGGTCGCGGCCTGGCATAATCAGTTTCGCCAAGAAGCCTGCAATCAGGCCAACGATAATCCACGCGATCCATCCCATCGTATATCTCCTCTTTTGCTTTCAGCCGAGACTAAATCCCAGCCGTAACGCACTCAATGGCGGAAAAGGTCCTCAATGGACGGCGCCTTTTTGGATTCTTCCTTTGGAGCGTCATCCGTCTGCAGGCGCGCTTGGTCTTTAGCTTCCAGCGCGTCACGGTCTTCAGACGACAGCTTGGAGCGTGCTTTCTCAATAGCGCCGCTCAGCTCCATATAGGTGCAAAGCCCAAGATCGACCGGGTGGCGGGCATGAATATTGCCGCTGTTCCAGTGGGTGCGATCGCGCACGGCGGCGATTGTGGTCTTTGTCGTGCCAATCAGCTTGATGATCTGCGAATCCGCCAACTCCGTGTGGTTCCGCACCAGCCATGCGATGCCATCCGGCTTGTCCTGGCGTTTGGCGACGGGCGTGTAGCGCGGGCCTTTGGTCCGCTCAGCCGCACGTGGCACAGCCAGCTTAGACATGACGAGACGGGCGTTTGGATCAGCCTCGCAGCGTGCGATTTCTTCACGGGTCAGCTCGTCATTGGCGATTGGGTCACGGCCTTTGATGCCCTGGCCGATATCACCATCCGCCAGCGCCTGTACTTCCAAGGGATGCAATTCTGAGAGCGCGCCGATTTGGTCAAACGTCAAGCCAGTGTTGTCGATCAACCATACGGCTGTCGCTTTGGGCATTAAGGGGCCAGTCATCGCCAGGAACCTCCAAAAAATTTCAAATTCGAATCGCGTCTACTGCTGCGTGGCGGAGTATTCCTCTCCGCCGCCGCACATCCTCGATATTCGAATGATGTGGGATTGAGAGATATATGGCGCGAAACGCTGCGAATTAAAAGCCTTTTCCCCGCTTTTCACCTAATGCCCAAAGATTAGACTGATTGATCTCACTCTATTGGCGGGTAGATTGCCGCAATGAATGAAACAGCCGCCATCACCGCCCTCCCCGACGCGCCCTTCCCCGACGACGAATTCGATGGTGGAGGCGGCGGGCCGCCAGTGCGCGAACCACCTTCAGATGTCGCGGTTGAGATGGCCCTGCTCGGCGCTTTGCTCGTCAATAACTCATCCTATGACCGAGTTGCCGATATCCTAGATGCGCATTGCTTCGCGGATTTGGCGCATCAGCGGATCTATGAAGCGATCCAGCGGTTGATCGAGGCAGGACGCCAAGCGACGGCGACGACGCTCCGCCGCCAGTTCGAGAATGAAGAATCGCTGAGGGACTTAGGCGGCGCCCGTTATTTGGCAGAACTTGCCGCTGGCGCGGCCAATGTTGTGGACGCAGCGGATTACGCGCGCATGATCCATGACCTATACCTCAGGCGTGAGCTGATAGACATCGGCACGGATACGGTGAACGACGCCTATAGCGCCGATCCTGATATCGATGCTGACGCCCTGATTGAGACCTCCGAGCAGCGCTTGTTTGACCTGGCGGTCTCCGGCGCCAGCGAGATGGGGTTTCAAACCTTTGCCAACACGCTCGCCAGCGCCATTGAAATGGCCGAGTCAGCCTTTAAACGCGAAGGGCAGCTCACAGGTACGCCGACCGGGTTCAAGCGGCTCAATGACCTGCTCGGCGGGCTGCAACGCTCTGACTTGATCATCCTGGCTGGCCGCCCCGCTATGGGCAAAACGGCGCTCGCAACCAACATGGCGTTCAATGCGGCGAAGAGCTTGGTATTGGGCGAAGGCGATACAGAGAAGAAGCACGTCGTCGCCTTCTATTCGCTGGAAATGTCATCTGAGCAGTTGGCTCTGCGTATTCTGGCCGAGCAATCCGGCGTCCCGTCAGACCGGGTGCGGCGCGGCCAGATTGACCAGCATGACTTCGACAAAGTGTTCGAGGCCGCCGA
The DNA here is from genome assembly GCA_038102935.1 of Alphaproteobacteria bacterium. Taxonomy (GTDB): domain Bacteria; phylum Pseudomonadota; class Alphaproteobacteria; order Bin95; family Bin95; genus VMCJ01. The sequence goes on from JAYNYG010000021.1 coordinate 12,851, forward strand.
AGACCTATCCCGCCTCAGCTTGTTTATCGACGACACGCCAGCGATCAGCGTCACGGCGCTTCGGACGCGCGCCCGCAGGCTCCTCCGCACGGAGAAGCGGCTGGATTTGATCGTGGTGGATTATCTGCAGCTAATGCAGGCGCCCAGGAACGCACGATCCGACAACCGCGTGCAGGAAATTTCTGAGATCACCCGTGGCCTGAAAGCGATTGCGAAGGAGCTTGATGTTCCTGTCATTGCACTCTCACAGCTTTCCCGCGCCGTCGAACAACGCGAAGACAAGCGCCCGCAATTGGCGGATTTGCGTGAATCAGGATCGATTGAGCAAGATGCAGACGTGGTGATGTTCGTCTATCGCGACGAATACTACCTAGACCGCAAAGAGCCGCCCGAGAACACCGAAGAACACGCCCAATGGCAGGCTGAGATGGACCGCGTGCATGGCCTGGCGGAGGTCATCATCGCCAAGCAGCGCCACGGCCCGACAGATAAAGTCATGCTCGCGTTTGAGGGCGCGCGCACCCGCTTCAGCGACCGCGAGGAGCATGCCGGCGACTATGCTGGCTATGAATGATCCAGCGCTGAATACCCTAGCTCAGGCGGATCAAGGCGAGCCTGGCATCCTGACGATTGACCTCGCAGCCATTCAGGCCAATTGGCAGTTTCTGAATGTGCGTAGCGGTGGCGCTGGAGTCGGCGCCGTCGTGAAGGCTGATGCCTACGGCCTCGGCTTAGAACCGGTGGCCAAGGCGCTTTGGGATGCGGGCGCACGCCGGTTCTATGTAGCGCAATCGGGCGAAGGCGCAGCGTTGCGGCAAGTCCTGCCAGACGCCGCAATCGTCGTCCTGGCGCCGGTCCTGCCGCACGGGTTCGCCAATTGCCGCGAATCGAACTTGATCCCGACACTGAATGGCCCTGAGGCTCTGGCCCATTGGCGCGATGATGCAGCGGCGCATAACCACTCCCTCCCCGCAAATATCCATGTTGATAGCGGCATGACCCGGCTTGGGTTCGATGATGCAGAATTTCCTGCGGTGTTCGCGGACCTGTCCGAGATCGAGCGGCGCACGGTCGTAGAAATTTCAAGCCATCTCGCATGCGCCGACGATCCAACTCATCCATTGAACCAAGAGCAACTCGCACGTTTCACTCAGGCTATAGCTGCCGTCCCGTCTGAAGTGTTGCGAAGCTTCGCGAACTCCAGCGGCATATGCCTCGGCGAAGGGTTTGCCGCATATGCCGCACGCCCTGGGATGGCGCTCTATGGATTGAACCCGACGCCCAACCAGCCGAACCCGATGCGCCCCGTCCTCAGCCTGCATGTCCGCATCCTGCAGACCCGAAAGCTCAGCCGTGGTGAGAGCGTCGGCTACGGCGCAACCGCCACAGCGCATGCCGGTGCGCGCATCGCGGTGATTGCGGCGGGCTATGCGGATGGGCTACATCGCTGTATCGGCGATGATGGCCGTGTTTGGATCAATGGCGAGGCTGCGCCCATCCTGGGCCGTATCTCCATGGATTTGATCGCAGTCGATGTGAGCCATATGCTAGAAAGCGACGTTGTTTCCGGGGGTTGGGCCGAAGTGATCGGACCGCATCAAAGCGCAGACGATCTTGCCGCCGCCGCCGGCACCATCGGCTATGAAATATTGACCAGTCTTGGCGCCCGCTACGCCCGCTGCTATCTGCCCGCATCGCCGGAGGGCGCAGTTTGAACCCGTTGGCCAGCATCGGCGCCGTTATCCTCGCATTCTTCACGGCGACCGGTCGTGTGGCGATCTTCGCCGGACGCGCGCTCTATCATATCGCCACGCCGCCGATGTATTTCCGCCAGACGCTCAGGCAGTTGATTGATGTCGGCTACTACTCGCTGCCCGTCGTGGCGCTAACAACGCTGTTCAGCGGCATGGTGCTGGCGTTGCAGAGCTACACCGGCTTCGCCCGTTTCTCGGCTGAAGGCGCTGTCGCCAGCGTTGTCGTGCTCTCGATGACGCGCGAACTGGCGCCCGTTCTAGCTGGCCTGATGGTGGCGGGCCGCGTGGGCGCTGCGATGGCGGCTGAAATCGGCACAATGCGTGTGACCGAGCAGATAGACGCATTGGCGACCCTCTCCACTAACCCGATGAAGTATCTGGTGGCGCCGCGCATTATCGCCGGCATTTTGACATTGCCCGTGCTGGTCTTGGTTGGCGACATCATCGGCGTCATGGGCGGATATCTAGTCGGCGTCTACAGGCTGGACTTCAACCCCTCCGCCTATGTGCAGCAAACCTGGGCCTTCGTCGAAACTCTAGATGTCATGTCCGGCCTCGTTAAAGCCGCAGTGTTCGGGTTTATCGTCACGCTGATGGGCTGCTACCACGGCTACAACAGCCGGGGCGGCGCGCAAGGCGTCGGCGTGGCGACAACCAACGCCGTTGTCTCATCCGCCATTCTGATCTTGGTCGCGAACTATGTGATCACCGAAAGCTTCTTCAGCAAATGAGCGCGCAGGACATGACAGCGGGGCCAAAAATCGCCTTCCAGGATGTGCATCTGGCGTTTGGCCCGAAGCAGGTGTTGCGCGGCGTGGATTTGAGCGTCGATCCAGGCGAAAGCGTGGTGATCATCGGCGGCTCAGGGTCCGGTAAATCCGTTCTGATTAAGACCGTGCTCGGTATCACGCGGCCTGACAAGGGCGTTGTCGCAGTGGATGGCGAAGATGTCGTCGGCGCCTCTGCCCGCCTTCGGAACGCCGTCAATGCGAAAATCGGCATGCTGTTCCAGGGCGGCGCGCTGTTTGACAGCCTGCCGGTATGGGAAAATGTCGGCTTTGGTTTGATCCAATCCGGCGCCATGAACCGCTCAGACGCCCGCACCAAAGCGATCGACACCCTCGCCCGCGTTGGTCTGGATGAACATGTGGCGACGCTGCTGCCGGTTGAGCTTTCCGGCGGCATGCAGAAGCGCGTAGCGCTGGCCCGCGCCATCGCGGACGAGCCGGACATCATCTTCTTCGACGAACCGACCACTGGCCTCGACCCGATCATGAGCGATGTCATTAACAAGCTTATCGTCGAATGCGTTCGGGACCTTGGCGCCACCGCCGTAACGATCACCCATGATATGCGGAGCGCCCGCACCATCGCCGACAAGGTCGCGATGATCTACGAAGGCCAAATCATCTGGACTGGCGGAGTTGCGGACCTAGACGCGCCGAACAACGACATGGTCGATCAATTCGTCCATGGCCGGGCGGATGGGCCTATTCAAATGGCGGTCCGGCGTTAGCGCGGAATGGCCAGAAGCACGACCCAGTTTGTTTGCCAATCCTGCGGCAGCGTCACCCGGCGCTGGATGGGCAAATGCGAAAACTGCAACGAATGGAACACAATCGTCGAGGAAGCGCAGCCTGAAGCCGTGCCTGTTGGAGGCAAGGCGACTGCAGCCCGCCGCAATCGCCCAGGCGCCCGGGCCCTGGAGCTAGAGGCGCTCGCGGGCGGCGCGCCGCCAGCGCCGCGCACCCCGACAGGCCTTGCGGAATTCGACAGAGTGCTCGGCGGCGGGCTGGTGCGTGGCGGCGCTGTGCTGCTTGGCGGCGATCCTGGTATCGGCAAATCCACTTTGCTCCTGCAAGCGCTTGGCGCGGTGGCGAAGTCCGGCCGCGAAGTCATCTATGTGTCGGGCGAAGAAGGCGCCGACCAGATCCGCGACCGGGCGAACCGGCTTGGCCTGGCAGACGCGCCGCTATCCCTCGCAACCGCCACATCAACAGACGCCGCCGCCACCACCATTCTGAATACGCAAAATCTGGCGCTCATCGCCATCGATTCAATCCAGACGATGTATGTGGAAGGCGTCGAGTCGGCGCCTGGGTCTGTGGCGCAGGTCCGGGCGTCGGCGCAGTTGCTCATCGCGGCGGCTAAGCGCGCGGGCGCGGCGCTGCTGCTTGTCGGCCATGTCACCAAAGACGGAGCAATCGCCGGGCCGCGCGTGCTCGAACACATGGTGGACGCTGTACTCTACTTCGAGGGCGACACAAGCCAGCACTACCGCATTCTCCGCGCCGTCAAAAATCGTTTTGGCCCGGCGGATGCGCTTGGCGTTTTTGAAATGACCGGCCTTGGTCTCGTAGAGGTCGCTAACCCCTCCGCACTTTTCGTTGGCGAGCGCGAAGGCCGGGAGCCTGTAACAGGCGCTGCTGTGTTTGCAGGCTTCAGGGGCGCCAGGCCATTGCTGGTCGAGGTGCAAGCGCTTGTTGGCGCGCCAGGGCCAGCTTCGCCACGCCGCGCCGTTGTTGGATGGGATTCGGCCAGGCTGGCGATGACGTTAGCTGTGTTGGAAACGCGCGCTGGACTGCCTTTTTCAGGGCGGGATGTGTTTTTGTCTGTCGCGGGCGGTCTTCGAATCGATGAACCCGCTGCAGACTTAGCTGCAGCCGCAGCCCTGGCATCCGCGCTCCTGGAACGTCCAACGCCGAAAGATTGCGTGTTTTATGGTGAGTTGGCGCTTTCCGGCGAAGTCCGCCCTGCCCCGCAAGCTGAAGCGCGCTTGAAGGAGGCCGAACGCCTGGGCTTTAGCCGTGCCGCAGCGCCCGGCGACGCCAAACAGAAGGGCGTCCGTGTAGAACCGATCAAACGTGTGGATGACTTAGTGACGCTTTTGGCCGCTCAACCCTTGCTTCGCGCGCCGAAACCGGCAGATTGGCCGGAAGACGAGACCTAACCTCCGTATCCCGGAGTTTGTGCGCGCCAATGGCCTGCTTTTAGAGCTAGATCGCGCCAATTCGGACATGACAACCGGGCATTTCAAAATGTTAGACGGCACATGCTAGACGGCGGCATCCACACCCTCGATATCATCGTTGCAGGCGTCATTGCCGCAAGCGCGATCCTGGCGTTTCTGCACGGGTTCGTGCGCGAGGTTCTGTCCATCGGCACCTGGGTCGGTTCGGGCGCAATCGCCGTCGCCGGTTACCCGTATATGCGGGAAATTACGGGTTCCTACATCCCATCCCCGCTGATCGCGGACTTGGCCGCGGGCGCATTGTTGTTCGTGGGCGCTTTTCTGATCCTTTCGATCATCGCCCGCGTCATTGGCCGCGCGCTCGAGAGTGCTGAGGGTTTGAGCGCGCTCAACCGCTCATTCGGCTTGCTGTTCGGCCTGGCCCGCGGCGGGTTGATCGTGACAGTGGCCTATCTCGCCTTCTCCTGGACAGTGCCAGAGCGCGACCATCCGGAATGGGTGACGGAAGCCAAAACCACGCCGCTGATCAAAGAATTCGCTGCCGCAATCGAATCGATGTTGCCGCCTGAATGGCGCGCCAAAGGCCAAGACGCCGCCCAATCCGCCAAAGACATCGCCGACACTGCCGATAACACGCGCCGACTTTCAGCCCCCCAACCGGCGCAAAACGGCGGGCCGCAGCCCGTTGGCGGCGGCAGCTATGAAGAACGCGAACGGAAGAGACTCGACGACCTCATCCGTAACCAGCAATAGTATCCCCCGAACGCCGTCTGCCGGAGCCCAGCCGCCATGCACAGACCCGAAGAGCAGGATGCGCTTCATCAGCACTCTGAGATCTATGACGATGATCGCATGCATGAAGAATGCGCGATCTTCGGCGTGTGGAACGCGACAGGCGCCGCCAAGCTAACAGGCCTTGGCCTACACGCGCTGCAGCATCGCGGCCAAGAAGCCAGCGGCATCGTCTCCTACGACCGCTCAGAGGGCCGGTTTTATTCCAGGCGCGGGCGCGGGCATGTGGAACGCGTGTTCGGCAACCCAGATCGCATGGAAGGCCTGAAGGGCGGCGGCGCCATCGGCCATAACCGCTACGCCACCACTGGCGAGGATATGATCGGCAATATTCAGCCGATGTTCGCAGAGTTTGAGTTTGGCGGGTTTGCGGTCGCCCATAACGGCAATCTGACGAACGCGATGTCGATCCGCCGCCGCCTTGTCAGCGACGGGTCATTGTTTCAATCCACCAACGATACCGAAGTCATCATCCATCTGATCGCGCGTAGCGTCCGCAATACATTGTCGGAGCGCGTGATTGATGCGCTGCAGCAGCTTGAGGGCGCATATTCGCTGGTGGCACTCTCCCGCAAGAAACTGATCGGCGTCCGTGACCCCATGGGCGTGCGGCCCTTGGCGCTTGGCCGCCTGCCTGGTACGGACGGCAAGGAAGACGCATGGGTGCTGTCCTCCGAAAGCTGCGGCTTTGATATGATCGGCGCCAAGTTTGAGCGCGAGATTGAACCCGGCGAGATGGTCGTCATCGATGACAATGGCGTCGAGAGTCTACATCCATTCCCACAGGCGCATCATCGCCCCTGCATCTTCGAGCATATCTATTTCGCCCGGCCAGATAGCGTCATCGGCGGGCGATCAGTCTACGAGAGCCGCAAGAGCATTGGCCGCGAACTCGCGCGCGAGTCGCACCCGGAAACGGGCATTGATGTTGTCGTTCCGGTGCCAGATTCAGGCGTTCCGGCAGCATTGGGGTATGCCAATGAAGCAGGCGTATCATTTGAGCTTGGCATCGTGCGCAGTCACTATGTCGGGCGCACATTCATTCAGCCGAACCAGTCGATCCGTGACTTGTCCGTGCGCATGAAGCACAGCGCCAATGCAGAGGTTCTGCGTGGCAAGCGCGTCGTGCTGGTGGATGATTCTATCGTGCGCGGCACAACATCCGCCAAGATCGTAGATATGGTCCGCCGCGCTGGCGCTGCCGAAGTGCATATGCGCATTTCTAGCCCGCCAACGATTAACCCCTGCTTCTACGGCATCGACACGCCGGACGAAAAAGAACTGATCGCCGCAAACTATTCAGTAGAAGAGATCGCCGCAAAAATCGGCGCCGACAGCTTGGCCTATGTCTCCGCCGACGGCCTCTATCGCGCCATGGGCGAAACGACAGGCCGCAACAGCAATCGCCCGCAATATTGCGACGCCTGCTTTACCGGGGCCTATCCGAACCGCCTGGTTGATAAGGATGCCGGGCTAGTCGGCACGCCCTCTGGCCGCCCGATTGAGCAGGCCGCCGAATGAACGACAATCCCCGGCTGCAAGGCCGTATCGCACTCGTCGCCGGCGCCTCCCGGGGTCTTGGAGCTGCAGCGGCAGAAGCGCTCGCGGCGGAAGGCGCACATGTCATCATGGTCGCCCGCACTCAAGGCGCGCTGGAAGCCCTCCACGACAAAATCGTCGATGCTGGCGGCAAAGCCACCATAGCGCCCGTGGACCTGACGGACGCTGACGCCTCAGACCGTCTGGCCCTCGGCGTCGCAGACCGGTTCCAGCGCCTGGATATTCTGGTGCAGACAGCGGCAATCCTGGGCGTGCTATCGCCAATCGCGCATGTCCCGCCAGAAACATTCGAGAAAACGCTCAACACCAATGTTACGGCCCACTGGCGCTTGATCCGCAATTTCGATGCGCTTCTAAAACGCGCCGCCGCCGGCCGCGCCATCATCGCGACATCCGGCGCAGCTGCGGGCGGCCTCGCCTATTGGGCGCCCTATGCCGCGAGTAAGGCCGCGCTCGAGGCCATGGTCTCCTGCTGGGCCGAAGAAGTGCGCCAAACCAACGTCCGCGTAAACCTAATCGACCCCGGCATCATCGCCACCGGCCTCCGCGCCGAAGCCTTCCCCGGCGAAGACCCAAAGACGCTACGCCAACCCGAAGCCATAGCGCCCATGATCGTGGACCTCGCCCTGCCGGAAGTGACGATGCATGGGCAGGTGATGCGGGCGGGCTAGCTTTCGGCGTCGCTTCCAGGCTTACCAAATACATTTGTGAAGCTTACCTCCCCCGTCCCTCGCCTCAGCGGTTGTTGTTGCGTTGCTGCAGGCGCCCAGCCTGTCAGGAAAATGATCTCGAACGGGATTTGGAGGCGGTCGTCTGGACCTGCGCATTTTTCCTGGAGGATCTGCAAAGCACGCAGGAAAACAGCGCGGCGGAGGGCGCGGCGGCTGCGCTCTTGGAGGATGTTTGTTTCAGCCATGGCCCGCAGGTCTTGCAGCAGCTTGAAAGGGCTGGCGTAGGATACGGTGATGGTTTCGGCGTCTGCCACCGGCAAGGCAAAGCCCGCGCGTTGGAGAAGGCCGGCGGCGTCGCGGATATCTACCGTTGGCGCGATATGGGGGGAAACGGGGGCGCCGAGTTCGGCTTCCGCCTCCAGGAATGCCTCTCGCAGCGGGTTTAGGGTTTCCGGGCCATAGAGTGCGCCAAGAAACAGGCCATCCGGCCTAAGGGCGCGCCGAATTTGGACGAGAGCACCAGGCAGGTCGTTGATCTGGTGCAATTCATTGGCGGCGAATACGCAATCTAGCGCGCCATTCGCGAACGGCAGCATCTCCAGCGATAGCACCGTGCGAGCGCCGGAAGGCCCGAGCAACCCAGCCGCTCCATCTGCCTCTATCAGCGTTTCAATGCCGCCGCGGCTTTTCAATACGTCAGCCGAAACGCCGCCGCGGCCATTCGTGGCTAATGTCACAGGGAATGTGTGGGTGATGTCATCCAACCGTTCCGCCATCCGCTCTGCGATTTCCCGGTGGAGGAAGCTGGCCTCATCATATTGCGGCATCGCACGGAGGCGACGGGCGCGGGCGAGAGCAGCGTCAAAAATCATTGGCGAGTTGGGCATCGGGTCTGCCTTGAGCGGCGGGGCGGGCGGGCTTAGGATTACTATAACCCCATATCTTTAGAGGCGAGCCCCTGCCCCATGTCCAAAATGATTTCCGCCAAAGCCCTGCATGACCTGATCCAAGCGAACGTTGGCGAATACGCCATTGTCGACGTCCGTGGCGAGCGCGCTTTCGCTGACGGCCATCTGATGCATGCGATCTCCGTGCCCCTTGGACGGTTGGAAGTTATGATCGGCGACCTCGCTCCCCGCCTCGCGACGCCCATCATTTTGACAGACGCTGATGGAGCGACCTCCACGCGCGCTGCTGAGCGCCTAGAAGGCCTCGGCTATACTGACGTCGCCGTATTGGATGGCGGCACAGAGGGCTGGCGCGCTGGCGGATATGAAGTTTATGGCGGCTTCAATGTGCCATCCAAAGCCTTTGGCGAGTTTGTTGAACATCACTTCGACACACCGTCCGTCTCCGCCGAAGAATTAAAGGCGATGATGGATAGCGGCGAGAAGATGGTCGTGCTCGATAGTCGCCCGATGGATGAGTACAACACCATGAACATCCCAACCGGCGTTTGCTGCCCCGGCGGCGAGCTGGTCTACCGCGTTGGTGAAATCGCCCCCGATCCTGATACGACGGTCGTCGTTAATTGCGCCGGGCGGACGCGGAGCATCATCGGCGCGCAGTCACTGATTAATGCAGGGCTTGAGAACAAAGTTGTGGCGCTCAGGAACGGCACCATGGGCTGGCACCTCTCTGGGTTCCAATTGCAGCACGGCAACACCCATGCAGCGCCGCAAGATTTGTCTGAGAGCACAATCGACTCCGCCAAGTCCCGCGCGGCTGAAGTCGCCAAGCGATTTGATATCCAGCAAGTCGATCCCGAAATGGCGACGGCATGGCTGAATGACGCGAGCCGCACGACGTTCCTCTTGGATGTCCGCCACCCGCATGAATATGAATCTGGCCACCTGCCCGGCTCAATCTCCTCCCCTGGCGGGCAACTTGTGCAGGCGACAGATCGCTATGCCGGCGTGCGCGGCGCGCGACTGGTTCTGGTGGATGATCCCAATCTCGTCCGCGCCACCATGGCCGCCCATTGGCTCACACAAATGCACTGGGACGTTCATGTACTGGCGGGCGGGCTGCCAACCGAAGGCCTGGAAAGCGGCAAGCAACCGGTCAAACCGCTTGGCGTGCCGACAGACATTGAAGCGATGGCGGCGGATGCAGCGAAAGCGAAGCTTGATGCTGGCTGGGTTGCTGTCGATGTCGCGACCAGCCGTGACTACCGCAAAGGCCACATCCCCGGGGCCTGGTGGGCGACGCGGGCCAGGCTGGACACAGCGGCGGCGAACCTACCGGATGCGCCAGGATATCTCGCCACATCAGAAGACGGCCTCGTCGCGCGCTATGCAGTGGCGGAACTCGCGACCCTCACGGGGAAGCCGACAGCTGCGCTCGATGGCGGCACAGGCGCCTGGTCCAACGCCGGGCTCGAACTCGAGCAAGGCGAGACCAATCTGGCGGATGAGGCGGATGACGTCTGGCTCAAACCGTATGAGCGAAAGGGCGTCGTCGAAGACTTCATGAAGGAATATCTTACCTGGGAAATCGATCTGATCAAACAGGTCGAGCGGGATGATTTGGTATCGTTCCGCGCATTTTAGAGCAGCTCCAAGCGCCGGCACGCCGCACGCTTGACCTTTTGATCCCGCCGCACTGCCTATCCTGCGGGCGGGAAGCCACAGAGGCGCAAGGCGTGTGCCCGGCCTGCTGGCGCGAATTGACGTTTGTGGCTGCCCCCGTCTGCCAAGTCTGTGGTTTCGGGTTATTGGCGGAGGGCGCCGGCGTTGGCCCGGCTGGAGACGCCTGCGGCGCCTGCGCTTCCAGCCCGCCACGCTTTGATCGTGCTCGCGCTATGCTGGCCTATGACGAGGCAAGCCGGCCGATCATCATCGCCTACAAACGCGCGAGCCGCCTTGAGGCGACGCCGCTCTTAACACGATGGCTGCAAGCGGCTGGCCGTGATCTGCTGCAAGATGCAGACATCATCGCGCCAACGCCGTTGCATTGGCGGCGCTTGCTTGGCCGCCGCTACAATCAGGCCGCAGAACTCGCGAGGCGCTTGGCCAAGTCTGAAAACATCGCTTACGCCCCAGACCTGCTGCGCCGCACCCGTGCGACACGCAGCCAAGCTGGCCTCAGCCCGTCCGGCCGTCGGCGCAATTTGACTGGCGCGTTCAAACTGAATGAACAGTGGCGGGAGCGGATCAGCGGGCGCCGCATTCTGCTGGTCGATGACGTGTTCACCACGGGCGCCACAGTTGAACGCTGCGCCGCAGTCCTAAAGCGCGGCGGCGCAGATGCGGTTGATGTCGTTACAATCGCTCGTGTCGAACGACCTCGCCCGGTCTAGCGCCGCTTCCGTTCAGCCGCCCACCGCACCCAGTTCCCATAGAATGCCTGTGCGTTCGCGCGCCAAGTCTGCGGTGGCGGTTGCAATGGATCATCCCCTGGATAGTAATTCTCAGGCGGCGCAATGGCGCCGCCCTTTTCCAGATCACGCTTGTATTCGATATCGAGCGTCTCAGCGTCATATTCGAAATGGTTCAACACATGCAGATGACCAAGCCGTTCATCCGCCAGCGCGCCGATGCCAGAGCCGTCAGAGACCAATAGCGGCTTCAAATGCGGCAGCATCTTCAGGTCTTCAGCCCGGGTTTCCGTCCAACGGGAGACAGGCATCATCGGCCTGTCATCTAAGCATTGCAGGAAGGGCGATGCTGCATCTGTCAGCTTGTGTTCAAAGATGCCAAAGCGCTTAGCCTCCAACTGATGCTTCGGCACGGCGTAATAACGATACAATGCCGCCTGCGCCCCCCAACACAGGCTGAGCAGCGGCATTCCAGCGCCATCATTGGCGTCCCGCGTCCAATCCAACACGTCGGCGATCTCGTCCCAATAGTTCACGGCCTCAAAAGGCAGGGTTTCTATCGGCGCGCCGGTAATAATGATCGCATCGAAGGAGGACCGGCGAACGTCGCGCCAACGCCGATAAAACCGATCGAGATGGCCCGGCGGCGCATTCTTTCCGGCATAATTATCCGGCGCAGCCAGCGTAATTGAAACATGGACCGAAGCCCGGCCAAGCATCCGAGCGAGCTGAAGTTCCGTTTCAAGTTTCTTTGGCATCAGGTTAAAGATGACGACATTAAGCGCGTCTACGGCTTCAGAATCATGCGCTTCCAACAGCGGCACGCCTTCGGCTGCGAGCGCGGCCCGGGCCGGCAGATCTTGTGGCAGGATGACAGCCATCGCCTTAGCCCCTCCGCGCGCTGGCGAGACTGGGCGCACGAGCTTCGCGGCTGGCGCATGCTTTTAAGTAGCGCTCAAGCACGTCTGGGCCGTGCGGGTTGTCCTGTACTTCGCGGGCGAGTGCGCCATGCAGCACTTCCAGGAACTCATCTGCTGAGGGTGTGCGGTTAGCGTTTGGACCAAACAAATCAGCCGCTTCAACGCTGACGCCAAATCGCTCCGCCATATCCCGGTAGCGTGGCTTACGGAATTCAAGCAGTTCTGGAAATAATGGACGCGCGAAGTCGATCATATCAACGCCAGCGCCGTCATCCGGTTGATCCGCCAGCTTAGGGCCAATGAATAACGGATTGTAGAACAATGGTTTTGGATGGCTGCGGGCGCGTTCTTTCAGCGCCTCCTCGGTATCCGCATCACCCCGGATATAGAGCAGCAGGGATGTATCAATGAGCGGGCGAATGACAGGATCATTCGGGTCTGTCGGCTCTGCGATCTCACAGAGCGAGCCGCTGGCGTCATTGATAAAGTTCCTGCAGGCATAGATCGTCCAGGCCTTTTGGATGAAATGCGGCACATCCTGCATCGAGAGGACTTCGGCGTTGCGATAGAGATCCTGTCGCTCCAGGAAATCAGCCTTGTTCAGCCCGCCCGATGCCGGATCGCCATACATGCCGAGATATGTGGATACCGGCTCAAGATTATCGACGGAGATATTATGCGCGATGAAGATCGAGTCTGATCGCAGCAAATCCGCCACAAACTGATCGCCCATAGTCATGATCTTGAATTTGATATTGTCCAGGATCGGCTCTGACAGATAGCGCGTGCCGATGCGGTAATCAGCGGAATAGTGATACCAGTTTGCCTCGTCCCGAAGCGCCTTTGAGAGCGTGGTCTTGCCAACGCCGGACATGCCAAGCAGCGAAATCGCATGCGGCAACGCGCGGAAATCTTTCAGACTGATCATGGGCGAAAGGCCTTTCACCTGGGCGATTGCCCGGCTCATGTTACTGGTCAAAATCCAATAGGGCCGCGGATGATAGGGCCGAAACCGCGCAATGCAAGCTTTGGGGCGATCACTTGGCCGCAGCTAAACCGACAGACTGCTGTTGGCAATTGGGGATCATACCGCTAATTTCCGGCGCTCAATTCCTGTTATCCGTCGGACAGCCATGCCCGCCCCCGCATTTTCAATCCCCTGCGCCTGCCGATCTGAGGCAGATACAGCAGCTTTGTCGGCAGCGATCGCGCGCATGGCCACGCCGGGTGACTTGTTGATTTTGGAAGGCGCGCTTGCCGCCGGAAAAACGCATTTTATCAAATATATGTGCGATGCGCTTCAGATTGAAGATACGGTGACGAGCCCAACATTCACGCTCGCGCATTTCTATGCAGGCCCGGTGATGCCAATTCTCCACGTTGACGCATACCGCATTGAAACACCGCATGAATTTTCCGACATGACGCTACATGACTTTTTTGATGACCATCTGACGGCGATTGAATGGGGCGGCAAGTTCAAAGACGTGCTGCCGCCTGCCCTGCACATCGAAATCGCGCCCGTTGCCAGCGCCGATACAGCACGCCAGATCATCCTGAGTAGCGACGCGCCTTCGTGGATTAAACGCGCCGACAATCTCCGCGCCGCCGCCAAGAACATCGCCCCCAAAAGCGTCACCCCATGCGCTTGACCCTCTGCATCCACACGTCGTCAAAGTCGCCGTGGCTCTATCTTTTGCAAGACAGCGCGCCCATCGCTGAAGCTCATGACGATACGCGTGATCCAACGACCGGCCCGACGCTAGGACAAATGGCCGGATCAATGTTGAGCGAGGCAGGCTTGGCGATCGCGGACGTGAGCGAGATATTGGTCGATATAGGCCCAGGCCGATTGAGCGCCGTGCGTGCTGGCGTATCGTTCGCAAACGCCTTCAGCTTCGGCCTAGGCATCCACTTGGCGCCTGTGAACGCCAGCGCTGCGCTCGGAATGCAGGCGTCTTCGGCGACGGGCTTGCCAGCGCTTATCGTGCATAAGTCCGCCGCTGGCTCTGCCTATGTGGGCCGGTATGAAAGCGGCATGCTTCAAACGCTCCGTTATGGGCCATTGGCGGAAATGCTCGCTATGAGCGCAGATGGCCTATCAGAAGCGGCATTGGTTGGGCCCGGCGCTGAACTCGCAGGCTGTCAGCTTGTAGATGGCGGCAGCGATATCATCACCGCTGATACCTTCGCGGCGATCCTGGCTGCTGGACCGGCCTTCACCCGTGCCCCCATCCAGCCGATCACTGAGCAGTCGGAGGCCGTCAATGGTTGATCATGACCCAAAAGCCGCCGCGAGCGCCCTGCTGGCTGGCGGCGTTGCGTTGCTGCCGACAGATACCGTCTACGGCCTCGTCGCCCATCCAGAGCAACCGCTGGCCATTCGTCGGATCTTTCAGTTGAAGCAACGGCCAGATGCCCTTCGCCTGCAGGTGCTTGCGCGGTCCCTGGACGATTTGGAACGCATCGGCGCCATCTTGCCATCATCCGCTGAGGCGCTGCTTGCCAATGCGACAATCCGGGGCGGCATTACGTTCATCTTCGCGCTAGACCCAGACCGTCGGCCAGATTGGCTTAGCGAGCGCGATGAAGCTGGCGTTCGGTTCCCTGATGACGCCGCAATGCAAGACATCATCGGCGAGACCGGCCCCTTATTCGCCACCAGCGCCAACGCCCATGGCAAGCCGCCTGGAGAGACAGTGGACGCGATTCTGGCTGACCTGGACGGCGAGCCAGATTATGTGGCGGATGGCGGCAGGCTCGTCGGCGTGAACTCTACCGTCGTAAATTTTAATTCAGACCCGCCACGCATTGAACGCTGGGGCGCGGTTGCAGACCTCTCCGCCTATGGACTTGGCCATGCATGAACCGAATTCGCTGATCCTCGGCATCGAATCCTCCTGTGACGACACCGCCGTCGCCCTTGTGGCTGAGGACGGCAGCGTCGCCGCAGCGCTGACACAAAGCCAAGCCGAAATTCACGCTCAGTATGGCGGTGTCTATCCAGAGCTCGCCAGCCGCGCCCATGCCGCCGAAATCATCCCGACGATCCGCCAGACGCTTGAACAAATTGATGCTGGCCCAGAGCATATCCGCGCCATCGCCGTCACGCGCGGGCCAGGCCTGATTGGGCCATTGCTGGTCGGGCTGAATGCGGCGGAAGGGTTGGGCCTCGGTTGGTCTAAGCCAGTCATCGGCGTCAATCACTTGCGCGGCCACCTACGCAGCGCCGAGCTTGACGGCGGGCAGATCACATACCCCGCCGTCGTGCTCCTGGCCTCTGGCGGGCATACGCTAATAGCCTATATGGCGGACGCAAAATCGGCCGAAATCTTGGGCGGCACTCGGGACGATTCCGTCGGCGAGGCTTACGATAAAGTCGCCCGCATGCTTGGCCTTGGATACCCAGGCGGTCCCGCTGTCGACAAGCTAGCGAAGACAGGATCGCCCGATATCGATTTCCCAAGGCCGATGATCCGGGAGGGCCTGGAATTCTCCTTCTCCGGTCTCAAATCTGCCGTAGCCCGGCTGGTTGAGCGCGAACCAAACATTGATAAACCGACCGTCGCGGCCTCCTTCGTCGCCGCTGCGATGGATGTTCTGGCGGCGAAATGCGCAAGGGCGCTCGAAGACCGCGAGGCGGCGTCGCTTGTCGTCGTTGGCGGTGTATCAGCCAGCCCGCAGCTGCGCGACCGCACGGCCGAGGTTTGCGCCGCTGCAGGCGTTGATCTGGCTCTGCCCTCCCTTAAGTGGTCCACAGATAATGGGGCCATGATTGCGCTGGCAGGCTGGGATTACTTCGGCATGGGCCTCGCGCCTCACCTCAAACCAGCGACACGGCTTTCCATCGAGCAGTTTTGAGCGTTATCGTGCAGGTCTGACCCAGCAGGAGCGATGCGATGAACACGTTGAGGCGGAATAGCGAAATCACGGCCAAGCAGCTCGGCTTCGCGCTAGGTGCGGAGGTTCTGGGCGTCGATACATCAACGCCGCCGCCAGCCGAAACAGTCGATGCCGTCAAAGCGATTTGGCACGAACATCACGTTATCGCGCTTCGCGGCGAGCCGCTAACGCCTGATGAAATCATCGGTTTCGCGAGCGCATTCGGCGCGCTGGATGACCATGCCTCAACGCCGTTCTACCGCCATGAGGACTTTCCGCAGCTGCTGCAGGTCACCAATCGCGAGATTGGCGGCAAACCCTCCGAGACACGCAATACGGGGCGGAACTGGCATTCAGACTACGCCTATACGAGCCATCCAGCAGCAGCCTCCATGCTTTACTGTGACACTCGCCCGCCCGTTGGCGGCGATACCATGTTCGCCAATATGGTTCGCGCCTATGACACGTTATCGCCGAAGATGCGGGAAATCGTGGATGGCTTGGACGCTGTCTATGACATCTCTCTCGTTGCCGGTTTTGGCGAGCGGAATGCCGAGCAAACAGCAGAAACCCGCCGCCTGAACCCGCCTATCGCGCATCCCGCCGTCCGTGTGCATCCAGAAAGCGGCAAGCAGGCGCTCTATGTCAGCGAGCGCGTTTCATACTTCCACGGCATGACGGTCGAGGAAAGCAAACCGCTAATCGATTTCCTCTGCGCCCACGCCACCAGTCCAGACAACGTCTACCGGCATCAATGGTCAGAGGGCGATCTGGTCTGCTGGGACAACCGTACAACGATGCATCTGGCCCTGGCGGATTTCGATCAATCCCAACCTCGGCATATGCTGCGCGCGACGCTCTTAGGCGAACAATCCGGATTTTTTGTCGACTAAACGCAGAACGGGCGCTTCCTTGGTCTTATCCGAAGGAAGCGCCCGCCGTAGCTTGCGCGTGATGTGAGGATGCCGTTAGGCCGCCTGCATCATGTTCCGCAGCACGTATGGCAGAATGCCGCCGTTCTTGTAGTAGGCGACTTCGTCTTCGGTATCGATACGGCAGCGGAGGGTGATCTGTTCGGATGAACCGTCCGCGCGGTGGATGGTGCAAGGCACGTCCATGCGTGGCGTGATCCCGCCAGCAATGCCTGTGATATCGAAGGTTTCCGTACCATCCAGCTTCAAGGTTTCGCGGCTTTGGCCGTCCTTGAATTCCAGCGGCAACACGCCCATGCCGACGAGGTTGGAGCGATGGATACGCTCAAAGCTCTCAACGATCACGGCGGAAACGCCGAGGAGGTTCGTGCCCTTCGCCGCCCAATCGCGGCTGGAGCCAGTGCCGTATTCCTTGCCGCCGATGATCACCAGCGACGTGCCTTCGGCTTTGTACCGTTCAGCCGCATCGAAAATCGGCATGATGTCGCCGCTTGGCTGATGCTTAGTCACGCCGCCTTCGGTGCCCGGCGCCATCTCGTTCTTGATGCGGATATTGCCGAAGGTGCCGCGCATCATCACTTGGTGATTGCCGCGCCGGGCGCCATATGAGTTGAAGTCCACCGGGCGCACCTGGCGTTCCAGCAGGTATTCGCCAGCCGGGCTATCGCGCTTGATGGAGCTGGCCGGGCTGATGTGGTCTGTCGTGATGCTGTCGCCAAGCTTCGCCAGCGACCGCGCGCCGTGGATGTCCACGAACTCATCGACTTCCATGGTCATGCCTTCGAAATATGGCGGGTTCTGGACATAGGTGGAGCCGTCGGACCAATCATAGGTCTCGCCGCCGGAGACGTGGATTTCCTGCCACTGTTCTGGCCCTAGGAATACGTTGGAATAGCGGTCTTTGAACATTTGCGGCGTCAGCGAGCCTTGCAGCGATTCAGCAACTTCAGCTGGGGTCGGCCAGATGTCTTTCAGGTAAACATCATTACCGTCTTTATCCTGGCCAAGCGGATCATTCTGCACATCTGCCTTCATGGAGCCTGCAAGCGCATAAGCGATCACAAGCGGCGGCGAGGCCAGATAGTTGGCGCGCACCTGCGGATGCACCCGGCCTTCAAAGTTCCGGTTCGAGGATACGACTGCGCCGACGAGGATATCGCCTTCGTCAATCGCATTGGCGATGCCTTCCTCGAAAGGCCCAGAATTGCCGATACAGGTCGTACAGCCGAAAGCCACGATGTTGAAGCCAAGATCGTCCAAGTGGTCCTGTAGGCCCGCGGCCTCCAGGTAATCCTGCACGACCTGGGAGCCTGGTGCGAAGGAGGTCTTCACCCAGGGCTTCGGCTTCATCCCAAGTTCGTTGGCTTTCTTCGCAAGCAAGCCCGCCATGATTAGCAGCGGCGGATTGGAGGTGTTTGTGCAGCTAGTGATCGCAGCCAGCGTCACGTGGCCGGGTTCAATCGCATAGTCCTTGCCCGGAACCTGGATCGCCTTGCCGCCGCCAAGATCAGCTTCCGTCTTGATGAAGGCGGATGCGGCGTCTGACAGCAGCACGCGATCTTGCGGGCGTTTCGGGCCAGCCAGGGCCGGTTGAACTGTGCTCATGTCGAGTTCGAGCGTATCCGTGAAAATCGGATCAGGAGCGCCTTTCTCGCGCCACATGCCTTGGGCCTTCGCATAGGCTTCGACCAGCGCAACGCGATCATCGTCGCGGCCAGTGAAGGAGAGGTAGCGGGTCGTTTCAGCGTCAATCGGGAAGAAGCCGCAGGTGGCCCCATATTCCGGCGCCATATTAGCGATGGTCGCGCGGTCTGGCAGAGGCAGTGCGTCCAGGCCTTCGCCGTAGAATTCAACGAATTTGCCGACAACGCCTTTCTCACGGAGCATTTCCACAACGCGCAGCACGAGGTCTGTCGCGGTGGAGCCTTCGCGCACTTTGCCGGTTAGCTTAAAGCCGACGACTTCTGGAATCAGCATGGAAACCGGCTGGCCGAGCATCGCGGCTTCGGCCTCAATGCCGCCAACGCCCCAGCCCAGAACCGCAAGGCCGTTGATCATGGTTGTGTGGCTATCGGTGCCGACGAGCGTGTCAGGATATGCCACAGTCTTACCGTCAATCTCATCGGTCCAAACGACCTGCGCTAGATATTCGGTGTTCACCTGGTGGCAGATCCCGGTGCCCGGCGGCACGACGCGGAAGTTGCGGAATGCGGTGGAGCCCCAGCGCAGGAACTCATAGCGCTCTTGGTTGCGTTCAAATTCCAGATCGACGTTTTCGTCGAAGGACGCTTCCGTGCCCGCAGAATCGACCATGACTGAGTGGTCGATGACCAGATCGACGGGGGAAAGCGGGTTGATCTTCTGGGCGTCGCCGCCAAGCTTCACGATGGCGTCGCGCATGGCCGCCAGATCAACAACGGCTGGAACGCCGGTGAAATCCTGCATCAGTACCCGGGCCGGGCGGTAAGCGATTTCGTGCGGCGCGCGGCGATTATCGAGCCAGGTCTTGAACTGCTTGGCGTCCTCAACCTTCACGCTGCGGCCATCTTCATGGCGCAGCATGTTTTCCAACAGCACTTTCAGTGAGTATGGCAACCGCGCAATGTCGCCAATGGACTCCGCAGCGGCAGGGAGGCTGTAATAGTCGTAGGACTTGCCGCCAGCGGTTAGGCTGCGGCGCGTCTTCAGGGTGTCTTGACCGACTGTCGGCATGGCAGAGTTTCTCCCACTGGGCGTTAGGAAAGGCGTGTTCGCCTTCGATCAGGCGGGACGCGAATGACCGCATTTATCTATATCGATTCCCCTAACCGGGAAAGTATGGCGCCTTGGAAGTATCGCTGGGCGCGCTATCCTTATTTCAACGCCGATTTATGGAGAATGCGCAATGCCGAACAATCTCGCCCCTGGATTTCAGAAGAAGCCAGATCACGAAGTGACGCTGGCGCCCTATCCTGGGAACGTTCAGGTCATGCTGGGCGCAGATGTGATCGCAGAGAGTACGGCGGCGATCAAAGTCACAGAAACCAATCACGGTGATTGCTTCTATATCCCGCGCGCTGATGTTCAGATGGATAAGGCTGCAAAAACAGAAACCTCCACCTATTGCCCCTTCAAAGGCCATGCCAGCTACTACAGCTTTGGCGATGCGACCGACGCCGCATGGTCCTATGAAGCGCCCTATGACGAATGCGCTGGCTTAAAGGACTATCTCGCCTTCTACCCGAACCGCGTGAGCGACATCCGCGCTGGTTAGTGAGAATGGCGCTGAAGCATGCGCTTGGTTGGCTTGACCGTGCGCCAGAACGATCGCTCTGGTTCGTCGCGGAGACGGCTGACGATACGGCGATTGCAGAACGCTTAGCATCAGAAATCGGCGACCAGCATGGGCGGTTGGCATTCTATTTGACCGGCTATTTGAGCGGTGGCGATGCGGCGGCGCCCCTCACCCGAGCGCCGCGCCCGCTTCCTTTGAAGCCCGCCCTTAAGCTGGCGTTATCGCAGCTTAGATGCAGGGCAGTCATTTTGCCTGCAAAGCCCTCAAAGTTCACGTTGGCGTTGTCTGCCGCTGCCGCATCAATGCGCATACCAACTGTCATTTCCCCGCGACAAAAACTGGATTTTATTATATTTCACAGCCAATTGCCGAGTTTACTTCGCGCAAATCCTCGAAATGCACGCCTTAATCCTTTGTCTGAGAGAATAGCGCGGCGCCTTAATCCACCGCTGGTTTCGATTGGTGATCTCAGGGCGGCCTTGGGCAATCCGAAAACGATCCTTTGTCTCGGCAGCGGGCCTTCCTCTAACGATGATGATGCGCTCGTCGCAGCAGATGCGGCCGATGCAATATTCCGCGTCAAGCACCGCTGGCTAAAGGAAGGCCGCATCCACCGTGCCGACGCCGTGTTCAGCGGTACGCCAGAAACGGCGCGCCATGTGCCAGGGGCAATCCTCCTGTCCCAAGACGCGACGACGGCGCACCGGGTCGCTTGGTCCGCGTTGCTTCGTGGGCGCCGCATCCGCTATGGCATCGTTGAAGCGCTGGCGCCGGGATTTCAAACACTGAACAGCTCCGGCGCGCGTATGACAAACGGCGCGGCCATGCTGGCGCAAGCTGTGGCGCTGAAGCCGGAGCGCTTGATCATCGCGGGCATCGATCTCTACAGCCATCCGGACGGCGCTTATCCTGATGCGCCAGACACCGCGAACGCCTATGCCCCAGCCCATGACCGAGCGCTGGAGCGCCAGCACACGCTCGACATGCTGCGGCGGCAGATCGCGCAATCGGGGCCGCAGTCCCTAATCGTCATCGGGCCGCTCCGGGATATTGCGATCCAGGCGGGCGTCCCGCTTAATAGCGACTGAAATGATTGGGAGGCGAGCGGCTTGAGCATCGTTGTATTCGGCAGCGTCACCTGGGATGTAGCGGCCTTCGCCAGCCGATTGCCAAAGCCGGGCGAAACGCTGCTCGGTAGTGGATATGCCCAAGGCCTCGGCGGCAAAGGCGCGAACCAGGCGGCGGTGGCGCGGCGGCTTGGCGCTGAAACAGCATTCTTTGGCCGGATCGGCCAAGACCCGATCGGCGAAAGCGTGAAGGCGGCGTTCAGCGAATTTGATCTTGATCCTGCCAGCCTCGCCGAAGACCCGGACGCCGCAACAGCCCTTGGCGTGATCTTAATCGGCCAGGATGGAGAAAACGCGATCATTCAAGCGCCCGGCGCCAACCGCACTATGACTGCCGCAGATGTGAAACGCGCCCTCCCCGCGATCACAACGGCCAAAGCCCTATTGCTACAGCTGGAAATCCCGCTTGAAGCCTCGCTTGCCGCAGCCCGTGCCGCGCGTGAAGCAGGCGCTTGGGTCATTCTAGACCCCGCCCCCGCCCCGCAAGACGGCCTGCCCGGCTCCATTTTCATGGGCGTTGATATCGTGACGCCGAATGAGGTCGAAGCCGAAACCTATGCCGGGTTCCGCCCAACAGACGCCGAGAGCGGCCAAGCCGCCGCCCAGCGCTTGGTAGACCTAGGCGCCCCCACCGCCATCGTCACCATGGGCGCGGCCGGATGCGCCTGGGCACAGGATGAAGGCCCCTCCGGCTTTATGCCAGCATTCAACGTAGACGCCATTGACACAGTCGCCGCCGGCGACTGCTTCAACGCCGCACTTGGCGTCGCATTGGCGGAAGGCATGGCGCTGGAGCACGCCATCCACTTCGCCTCCGCCGCTGGCGCCCTCGCGACGACAGCGGTTGGGGCAGCGGCGGCGGCGCCTTGGCGGGGTGCGGTTGAGGACGTGGTTGGTGGTGGAATATCGTCTGAATGACTAAAAGCAGAAACGGCCCTTAGCTGAGGCCCATCACCTAGCCTTGGTTCGCACCTTCGTGCTCAAAAGCTGTCGTTTGAATCAGCTGCGGCTTTGACTCCAATGACAATGCTATGCAGGCAGAATGGTTATTCGTTAGGGTGCACTCGTGTCCACTATCGGCCTTGCAATCCCGGGCCGGAGCTCTATCGGGCTGTTTGTCCAACGTAATCCGCGGGATTGCCTCCAGAAAGCTCCAAAACTGGATCACCGTCGCAGCAACTGCCTTCGCATCCATGATTATCCTTTTGCGCCACGGCCTATCCGTCTTGCTGCCCCCCCCCCCAGCGGTGATCTGATAGTGGTTGGCAGCGGAGAAGAGATCGACGTCAACAAGCGCCCCTCCGCCCTGCCTGGCGCATGGAGGTCTGAGATGATCATGCGAGCAACCCCCGTGGCTATATGGCGAAGTCAATGTCCCACGTATTGGCTAGACCAGAAGATCCAGGGGCGTGACAACCGGTTCGACCAGATCCGCCTTGGCCTGGCGTTGATCTTTGTACTCGGGCACAGCTGGTACCTGGCCGCCGGACCTGACGCCCATGTGCCCTTTGCGACGCTCACCGTTCAAGGCTTCCACCAATATGCCGTTTACCTGTTCTTCTTTATCTCTGGGCTCCTCGTGACCGAGAGCGCGCGCCGCAGAGAGGGCAACTTGCTGGGGTTCGTCTTGGCCCGAGTAGACCGGATCTTCCCCGGACTGATTGTGTGCGCTCTGCTGACACCGCCATTGCTGATGGCTGTCGGCGCCTGGGGCGGCGGTGATGTCGTGTCGGCACTGCGCTACAGTCTACGTCTGATAGGCCTGATCGCCGTGGAATTCGAGGTGCCCGGCGCTTTCCCGGAGTCACCCTTTCCACATGCAGTGAATGGCTCGGTCTGGTCGCTGCGCCACGAGGCAGTAGCCTATGCCGTAATCGGGATTTTCACTGCGACTGGGATGTTCTTCCGAGGCGGCACTGTGCTGAGCGTCTATGTCGGGCTAGTGCTAGCGGTCGCTGCTGTCGGGCACGCGCTAGCGGGCCCCAGTGCCGGCGGGATTACATTCCTCATTGTGGAGGCACGGTATGTGATTGTCGCTTTTCTTCTCGGCGTGCTGGCTCACCGACTGGCGCGCTGGATACCTATCTGCTGGCCCGTCCTAGCATCAGTATGGTTGATGGCCGTTGGGTTGCGGCCATTGCTGCCCGATTGGGCGATGATCTACGCATTGATTGCAACATTGAGTTATACTGCGATCTATCTCGCCTATGCAGGCCAAGCGGCGAGTGGTCTTCGACATGATATCAGCTACGGCGTCTACATCTATGGCTGGCCGGTGCAGCAGCTGGCGGTGATGTTTGTTATGTCGCTGACCGGCGTCCCGCCTGGGCCCGTGGTGCTCTTCTTCCTCTCGCTCTTGGTGCTCGTGCCTGTTGCCTTCGCCTCGTGGCTGCTGGTGGAGCAGCCCGCGCTGCGCCATGGTTTGCAGGTGCATCTGCGCGGCTGGGTTGGGCGTCTACTCGGTTCCGCGACTCTGCAACAGTCGCGCCAATGACTGGTATCGGTGTCACTAGCCAATCCGCTCGCACATGCAACGAATGTCCGCTTTCCGCCCTTATCGTCGAATACGGCAAGCATATGGCTTGTCTAGCCAGAATGCCGATTCCCCCAGCTACAGCCCAGCCTCCCCATCCCGCCAAGCCGGAACGCTGCGTCCAATCGTATCCATCAGCGCCCAGGCCAGGCAGTAGTTGGATGACAGGACTGGGATCGAAAGAGTTTTGGCGCCCTGTTTAATGGCGCCTAGGGTTGGCATGCCGGTCCCGCTTAGCAGCAACGCGTCCGCGCCACTTAGGTCCATATCGCCAAGGCCTGCCAGGACATCACCGCCCGTTAGGCCGTAGATATTCCGCGTGTCGGCGGAGCCTATGTCTAGCCGCTTCACATCCGTTACCGTAAGCCCTGCCGTCTCCCAATATGCGACGCTCGCATCCGTCAGTCTCTGTGGATAGGGCGCCAGGATCGCAATCCGGCTGGCGCCAAGGCTGGCGAGCGTCCGTAGGACCGCATGGGCGGATGTTACGATGGGGTAACCAAACTTGGCGGCGGCAGCGCTGATGATGCGCTCTTCCTCACGCGCGCCGACGATGTAGGAGGAGCCGGTGCAGGCGAACCCAAAAGCGTCTAAATCCAGCACGTCAAAAGCGGTCAGATACTCATCCATGCGCTCGATATACTGGGTCCAGCGGGTTTCGGAATCATCGGAGCGGGATGTCAGCCGTGTCGTCAGGGGTTCGATATCGGCTGGCAATAGGCGGCGCATTTCGGCCTCCACCGTTGGGTTCGCTTGCGGCGTGCCGATGCCGACCCAACCGGCAGCGCCATATTCGCGTGTCGCCATCAGGCGTCTCCCCTCTCAAAGCATAAGCCGCTGGCATTGTTCGGGCGGCGGCGCCTATGCGACAGTTTAGTCTGTAATCAGCAGACTAGCGGAGCGCGCGCCCATGGCCAAAGCAGAATCCTTCGCCCTCGGCGACTTCACGCTACAGTCCGGCCGCGTGTTGCCAGACGCAAAGCTCGTCTACGCCACATATGGCGCGATGCGGGCGGATCGCTCCAACGTCGTGCTCTATCCAACATCTTATGGCGCGCAGCACACGGATATCGATTGGCTGATTGGGCCAGATGGCATTCTGGACCCCAAGCGCTGGTTCGTGATTATCGTGAATAAGTTTGGCAATGGCCTATCGACCTCGCCATCGAATGTGGGCGCGCCCGTCGCCAAAGGCCGCTGGCCCAGGGTCAGCCATGTGGACAATGTGCGGGCGCAGGCGCGGCTGATCGACGAAGTGTTTGGCGTTGATACGCTGGCGATGGTCTATGGCTGGTCCATGGGCGCGCAGCAGGCGTTTCATTGGGGCGCATTAATGCCGGAGCGCGTTGAACGCATCTGCGCGCTTTGCGGCTCGGCCAAAACCTCGGTCCATAACAAGGTCTTCCTTGAAAGCGTGCGTGCGACGCTAACGGCAGACGAAAATTGGACCGGCACACATTTCCGCGCGCATCCAAAAACCGGCCTCCGCGCCATGGGCCGGGTCTATGCCGGGTGGGCGATGAGCCAGGCCTTCTACCGCCAAGGCCTGCACATCACCGAAAAGCATCCGACGCTGGAGGATTATCTGGTGCGGCAGTGGGAAGGCAATTTCCTGCGGCGCGACGGCGACGATCTACTCGCAATGCTGGAGACTTGGATGCATTCCGATATCTCAGACAATGACGCCTTTGGCGGCGACATCACCAAAGCCTTAAATGCCATCAAAGCCAAAACGCTGGTCATGCCCTCCACGACTGATCTCTACTTCACCGCAGAAGATGGCGAGGCCGAAGCGAAACTGATGCCCAATGCGGAATTCCGGCCCATCAAGTCCGTATGGGGCCATCGCGCAGGCAACCCGACAACGAACCCTGATGATCAAGCTTTCATCCGCAAAGCCGTGCAAGTCCTGACTGGAAGCTGATGATGCTTGAGACCCGTGTTATCCGCCTGAAATGCCGCCCGGTCGAACTGCCTGGGCCGGAGCATTTTGAAATCACGACAGAGCGGCGCCCAGAACCCGGCCCTGGCGAAGCGCTTATCCGCATCGAGGCCGCCGCGCTCAGCCCCTGGCAGGGCCAACGCCTCAAGGATTTCCGCAACTACACCAAGCCGTTTGAAATCGGCGAGCTCATCGATGGCGATGTTCTAGGCCGCGTGGCGCAATCCAACACGCCAGACCTGCCTATTGGCGCCAAAGTCATCGGGCGGCTCGGATGGCGGGAATATGCGGTGACGACGCCCGGCGCGGTTGAGATCGTGCCCGGCGGGCAAACGGCGAAAACGACGCTCGTCACCCTCTCCTCCCCCGGCCTGACAGCCTATGCCGGGTTGAACGCCGCGAACCGCGGCATGCCGGGCGAGACGCTGGTGGTCACCTCAGCGGCGGGCGGTGTTGGCAGTCACGTAGTGCAGCTTGGGCTGATGGCGGGGATGCGGGTCATCGGGCTCGCAGGCGGGGAAGAGAAACGCCAGATCGTACAGGACCGGCTCGGCGCCCATGTCGCCATCGACTACCGGGCGCCAGACCTTGAAGATCAATTGAAGGCAGCTTTGCCCAACGGCTTTGATCTTTTCTACGACACGGTGGGCGGCGCGCTGGCGGACAAGATTTTTGAGCATACGACCAAGTTCGCGACAATCCTCCTCGTTGGCCGCACTGCAGCGAACAATAGCGCCGACCCCGGGTCCGATATGGCGAATGTTCGTGTACCCTGGGGCCAGAACGCGACGATCATTGGCTTCAATCGCTATGACCGGCCGCTCGAATGGGCCGAGGCGCGCATGCGCATGGAGCGGTTAGCGGCGGACGGCAAAATCAACAGCCTCGTTACATGGGCCGAGGGATTTGAAGCGGCGCCGCAAGCGCTGCAGGATATGCTGGCGGGCCGAAATGTCGGCAAAACGCTCGTTCGCTTTCACACGTAGAAAATGGCTCGACGCATATGAAGATCACCGTAAACGGCAACGAATTCTATTACCGCTTCGACGGCCCGAAGGATGCGCCCGTCGTAATGATGGCCCATGCCATGGGAACCAGTCACCGCATCTGGGATTGGCAAATAGCGGCGCTGACGAAGCGCTGGCGGGTGCTCCGTTATGATTGGCTCGGCCATGGCGATACAGCCGCCCCGCCAGGTCCTTATAACTTGGATGGCTTCGTGGCTGATGCGGTCGGCCTCATGGATGCGCTTGGCCTCCCCAAAGTCCATTGGGTTGGCATTTCGACAGGCGGCATGATCGGCCAGGGCATGGGCATCGCGCATGGTGACCGCCTGCATTCGCTCAGCCTCTGCAATACAACGCCGCAGGCGACGCCGTGGTATCGGGAATGGGTGGCGGAACGGCAAGCGGTGGTGCGCCAAGACGGCATGCCGCCCGTATGGGACATGACCAAGCGGCTTTGGTTCACTGATGCGTTCGTAGACGCCGAAAGCCCAGCCTATTGCGTTATCCGCGATGTTTTCAACGCGACGCCAATTGAAGGCTATCTAGGCGGCACATCCGCCGTTGCAGATTTGGCCTATCGTGACAGCCTGGATCAAATCCGCACGCCGACGCTCGTACTTGCAGCTGGCGCAGACCCTGTAACGCCGCTCGAACATTCCGAAACCATTCGGGATCGTATTCCGGGCGCCACACTGGAAAGCCTGCCAGGCCAACGTCACTTCTCAAATGTAGAGCAGCCAGAGGCGTTCAACGCGATCTTAGCGGCGTTCTTGGAAAGCCAGCGTTAGGCCCCAGTATCCGCCAGGATCAAATCCGCGCCCTTTTCGCCAATGACGATTGAGGGCGCGTTTGTATTGGATGTCGGCATGTTGGGCATGATTGAGCTATCGATCACGCGCAGGTTTTCTATGCCTCGCACTTTAAGATCGAAATCAACGACATCCATGTCGCCGCGGCCCATCCGGCAACTGCTGATCGGGTGCCAGGATGTCTGGCCGCTCCGGCGGGCATAGTCCATAAGCGCTTCATCGCTATCAGCCTCCAAACCAGGCCGCACCTCTCGCACAATCAAGGGCTTTATGGCTGGCTGCGCCGCGACTTTGCGGACAAGCTTCAAGCCAGCAAGCATCTTATCCCGATCTTGCGGGTGGCTGAGATAGTTGGCATGGATCAGTGGGTCCGCCGCTGGGTCCGCGCTTTGAATATGCGTTGATCCACGGGATTCAGGATAAAGCGGGAATACGCCAATATTAAATCCGGGGAATTGATCAACACCAAGTTTCCGGTTCCGGGCATAACGATCCTTGCCGGAAACAAGCATAATCTGCAGCTTTAGATCAGGATGCGCCAAGTCCGGCGTGCTGCGCATGATCGCGTGAACGGTCGCGGATGAGATTGAGAGCAGGCCATCGCCTTTCGCCAGCCATCGCGCCAGTGCCGCAGCCCCGCGCCAGCGATTATTGATGATGTCGTTGATGGTGACTTTCAGCGTCGCCTCAAAGGTGATCCGCGTCTGCAAATGGTCTTGCAGGTTTTCGCCGACGCCAGCCAGGTCTTGCAGGACCGGAATGCCGTGGGACTGCAACAAAGCACCGCCGCCAATTCCGGAAAGCTCCAATAGTTTGGGCGAATTCATTGGGCCGGCGGAAAGGATAACCTCGCCCCGGGCCTGGGCTTCGTGGACAACGCCGTTGAGGCGGTAGCGCACACCAGTCGCGCGGCGCCCCTCAAACAAAATCTTCTCCGTCAGCGCGCCTGTTTCGATCTTCAGATTGGCGCGCCCTTTGGCGGGCTTCAGATAGCCGACATGGGTCGAGTTGCGCCATCCGCGTTTCGTGGAATATTGCAGCCATCCTGCGCCGTCGAAATCGCCGGAATTATAGTCATCATT
Organism: Alphaproteobacteria bacterium; assembly: GCA_038102935.1. Taxonomy (GTDB): domain Bacteria; phylum Pseudomonadota; class Alphaproteobacteria; order Bin95; family Bin95; genus VMCJ01. The sequence goes on from JAYNYG010000021.1 coordinate 41,426, forward strand.
TGGCTTGGCGCCGGCTTGGATGCAGGCTTCCCGGAAGGCTGCGGAAAGCGGGTCCTGAACGTTGCCGCTTGAAACACGGATTGGCCCGCCTTGCCCTCGCTCCTCGGACTGGCTTTCTGGCCGGTCCTCAATTTTGCGGAAGTAGGGCAGCAATTCGTCATAGCCCCATCCGGGCTCATTGCCATCGCGCCATTCGTCATAGCGATAGGGCGCGCCGCGGGCGAAGATCATGCCGTTGATAGAGCTTGATCCACCGAGCATGCGCCCGCGCGGCCAGAACACTGTCTGATCATGCAGTTCTGGTTCAGGTGCGGTATTGAACGGCCAGACGAAACGAGGGTCCGTCAACATACGGCCAATACCCAGCGGCATGTTCACCCAAGGATGCCGCGCCTTGCCGCCAGCTTCCAGCAGCAAAACAGAATATTTCCCGCTTTCAGAAAGCCGCGCAGCACATGGCGCGCCAGATGATCCAGCGCCAACGACGATGAAATCAAAGCTCTCTGGCATTGGCTCTATGCGCTCTTCACTTCGGGCGGCGTATTGTTAATGACAAAGCCCGGATACCCATCCGCCACTATTTCCCGGCATTTCGCGGCGTAATTCGCCATGCCGCCGATATACGGCATGAATACGCGCGGCTTGCCTTCGATATTGGCGCCCATGTACCAACTCGCGGCCTTCGGATAGAGGGTCTTGTAGGCGACCTCGATGCCATGTTCGACCCATGCGGCCTCGGCATCCAAATCAGCCTCAATCACATCTGCGCCGCGCGCCTGCATATCGGCCAGGCTATCGGCCACGAACTCCACATGCTGCTCAATCGCGACCATCATATTGCAAAGGACAGATGGGCTGCCAGGGCCGGTAATCGTGTACATATTCGGAAATCCGCCGACCATGATGCCTAAATATGAAACCGGCCCGGCTTCCCATTTGTCTTGCAGCTTGAGGCCATTGCGGCCTTGGATATCAATCTTTAGGAGCGTGCCGGTCATGGCGTCAAAGCCAGTCGCGTAGACGATTGCGTCAAACTCGAACGCCTCACCTACCGCCTTCAATCCCGTTTCTGTAATCTCATCAATCGGGTGTTTGCTGATATCGACCAGCCGCACATTATCCCGGTTGAAGGTTTCGAAATAACGGGTATCGACGCAAATGCGCTTGGTGCCGATGGGATAACCATCCGCGGCTAGAAGCTCCGCCGTATCGGTGTCATCGACAATCTCGCGGATGCGTTCCCGCACAAATTCAGACGCCGTATCGTTGGCGGCCTGGTTCAGCGACAGATCTTTGAAGCTCGCCATGAACTGCGTGCCGCCAGCTTTCCAACTTTCCTCGTAGATACGGCGGCGTTCATCATCCCCCACATCCATGGCCCCGATTTTGGAGCGGTCGTAATAATTGCCGTTCGGCGTCGTCCGTTGGATTTCCCGCCGCGTCTGGTATTCGGACTTCCAGGCTTGCGCATATTCGTTGGACATCGCGCCATTCCGGGATGGGATGGAGTAGTTCGGCGTGCGCTGGAACACAGTCACATGCCCTGCCTGCTCTGCAATCACCGGGATTGCCTGGATCGCAGACGAGCCCGTGCCGATCACGCCGACGCGGAGACCCGTCAGGTCCACATCCTCATGCGGCCACTCGCCGGTGTGATAGGTTTTGCCCTTGAAGCTATCCATCCCTTTGAAATCAGGCGCGCGCGGCGATGAGAGGCACCCGGTCGCCATAATGCAGTATTGGGTGTTGACGATTTCGCCGGAGTCCAACGTGACGGCCCAGCGGTTTGTCACCTCATTGAAATGGGCGGATACGACGGACGTATTGAACTCAATGTCATCCCGCAGGCTGTAACGGTCTGCGACATGGTTGGCGTATTTCAGGATTTCAGGCTGGCCGGCGAACACCTCTGACCATTCCCACTCCTGCTGCAAATCCTCATCGAATGAATAGGAATACTGCATGCTTTCGACATCACAGCGCGCACCCGGATATCGGTTCCAATACCAGGTGCCGCCAACGCCGCTGCCGGCCTCAAACACACGGAACGATAGGCCGAGTTCCCGGAGTTTCAGGATGAGATAGAGGCCTGAAAACCCAGCCCCAACGATGACCACGTCTACGGTTTTTTCCGCTTGGTTGTTCGCCATTTCTGCTGCTCCTAAAGCCCAAGCACATGCTTAGCGATGATATCCCGTTGCACTTCATTAGTGCCGCCATAGATCGTAGCCGCACGGCGCAGCAGATGCTCTGTCATGACGCCGCGGCCATATTCTGGCTCGACAGGGTCTTGGTTGGCGTCGATGCGCAAGCTCTCAGCTTCATAGGGTGCCGCGAAATTGCCGAGCGCCTGCATGAAAAGCTCGTTCAGGGACTGCTCGATTTCTGTGCCATTGATCTTCAAAATCGATGCTTCGGGCCCAACTTTTTTGCCTGCAGCCTCCGCCGCCAGCATCCGCAGGTTCGTCGTCTCCAGTGCGCTCAACTTGGCGGAAACCTCCAGGAGTTTGCCTCTGAAGTCTGCGTCTTCCCAAAGCGGCCCATCGCCGTTGCCGCGCTCCTGCTTGGCGGCGGCGATGATCTTCTCGATCTTCTTCTTCGATTTACCGACGCCTGCAATCCCAGAGCGTTCATTGCCCAACAGGAACTTCGCGTAAGTCCAGCCCTTATTCTCCTCGCCAATGAGATTGGCGGCCGGCACGCGGACATCTGTGAAGAACACCTCGTTCAGATAATGCGCGCCATCCATGGAGATGATCGGGCGGCGCTCAATGCCGGGCGTATTCAGATCAATCAGCAGAAAGCTGATGCCTTCCTGCTTCTTCACATCTGGATTGGTGCGGACAAGGCAGAATATCCAATCGGCGTGATGGGCATGGCTCGTCCAGATTTTTTGGCCATTGACGACATAGTCGTCGCCATCGCGGTCCGCCCGCGTTTTCAAACTCGCAAGATCTGAGCCCGATCCAGGCTCCGAATAGCCCTGGCACCAGAACCGGTCACCGGAAAGAATTTTTGGCAGATGCTCCTGCTTCTGCGCATCCGTGCCAAAGGTATAGATGACAGGCCCAACCATCATGAGGCCAAACGGGCTGAGGCGCGGCGCGCTGGCCGCCTGCGTCTCTTCCTCAAAGATATGTTTTTGCATCGCAGACCAGCCCGTGCCGCCATATTCAGCAGGCCAGTTCGGCGCGATCCAACCCTTTTTATGGAGCAATTGATGCCAGGTCCGCGTGTCATCTTTGGAGACATATGAGGGCGTCAGCTCCGATTGGCGCTGGATGTGCTCCGGCAGGCTATCGGCGATAAACGCTCGCACTTCGTCACGGAAAGCGGTGTCTTCTGGGGAAAATTGCGCGTCCATGGCTCTATATCTCCGGTCATAAAACGAAAAACGGGCGCGGCCCCTTTCGAGGACGCGCCCGTCAGTCTAACGCGGGACTACTGCTTCTTGTAGTCAATGGATTCCAGCATCTTGGCGATGGACGCGGTGGACGCCGCGACCAGTCCGTTGGTGTCCGCTGCCGGGATATACACAATCGGCATTTTGATGGACTTGCTGATTTTCATCATTTCCGGGTCCGTAGACGCCGCCTTCAATGCGGCTTCCATTTTGGCGATGATCGCTGGATCGGTGCCTTTCGGGAACGCGGCGACGGTTGGCGCATCCATGGACACGCCCTTGTAGCCAAGTTCATCTAGCGTCGGCGTGTCGGGGTAGTTGCCGAGGCGCTTGGATGAAATCGCAGCAATCGTTTTGATCTTGCCTGGATAGCGGGACTGGATGCCGCCAGAGAAAGCGAAATCAACCTGGTTGGACAGCACAAGCTGTACCATGCCGCGACCGCCCTTGGTTGGGATGTAATCAACATTCAGGCCATCCTGCTTCGCAATCGCCTGCATAATGATTTTGGCCCCAGGGCTGAGGGACGCATATTTCAGAACGCCCTTCTCTTTCGCGTATGCAACGAGGCCAGCCATATCGTTATACGGACGGCCTTCTGGCGCCACCATCGAAAGCTGGAATTCGGTTAGCGCGCCCGCATAAACGAAATCGCTGCTGGTGTATTTCAGGGCGGAGTTGATCTGCGGGTTCAGCGTGACGCCAAGAACAGCGCCAAACAGGAACTGATAGCCATCAGGCTCTTCAGTCGCGAGCTTCTCCAGCGCTACAGCTTGACCGCCGCCTGGGCGGTTGATGACATTGACGCGCTGGCCCAATTCACGGGACAGAATTTTCGAGAGGACGCGGCCTTTGGTATCCGTGCCACCGCCAGCCTTGTAACCGATGATCATTGTGACTGGTTTGGTCGGCCAGCTCGTATCCGCGATCGCAGTCCCGGCGGCAAGCGCGCCCGCCGCTGTCATTGCGACAGCAGCCGCAAAGCCCTTAAACATGTGTTTCATTGTGTAGTTCTCCCTGGTTTTAATTGGTTTGTGATTTGGCCATTTCGGCCATTTGTTTGCGTTGCATGACCGTTAGCCGCCAAACGCCGACCACCGCCATCACGGCAAAAACGATTGCGACTGGATGGTCAATCAACTCAGAGGCATTGGTGACGAGCCCGATCGATTGACGCAAAGACAGCTCGAACGACGGCCCGATGACAAAGCCGATCAGGAACGTCACGAACGAGAAATCATACTTCTTTGCAAAAAAGCCGATGATGCCAAAGATGATCATCACGCCGATGCCAAACGTCCCGCCGCCCTGCAAATAAGCGCCGACGCAGCAGAGGAACACCACCACCGGCATTACCAGCGCAGGCGATACGCGGACGATCCGCGCGAAAATGTTCTGGCCGAAATATCCAACGAACAGCAGAATTACGCCCGCTGCGATCATTGACAAATAAACGCCCAGAATGAGTTCTTTGTTTTCCAGGAACAGCAGTGGCCCTGGCGTGATCCCATGGATCACAAAGGCGCTGATCAAAATGGCGGCGATCACACTGCCTGGGATGCCGATAGCGAATAGCGGCACAAAGCTGGCAGGAACAACTGCGTTATCGGCGCTTTCCGCAGCGGCGACGCCTTCAATTGCGCCGGATTCTTCGAAATCCGCGCCCCTGCCCGATGCGCGCCGTTCTGCGCCATATGACAAGAACGATCCGACGCTAGCGCCCAGCCCCGGCAATATCCCGATAACCGTACCGATGAGCGACCCGCGCAGAATCGGGCGGAAGCACTTCTTCCAATCATCAAGCGTAACGATCTGATCTTCGCGCTTGGAAGAGCCTTTGAGTAAGTCCGCCTCATCCAAAAGCCGCTGTCGCTGGCCGATCTGCGTCATCATCTCTGCAAGCGCCAGCATACCGATGGCGACGGGGATCAGCGGCAGACCGTCATAAAGCTCGATCAAACCGAACGTAAGGCGCGGCGACCCGGTTTCCACTTCCAGTCCGACACAGGAAACGAGAATACCGAAGAGGCCTGCAATCAGGCCCTTGATCATCGATCGTCCCGAAAGTCCGGCGATGAACACCATGGAGAACGCCAGGATCGCCGTTAGTTCCACTGGCCCAATGCCAAGCGCATATTCGGCCAATTCCTGCGCAATCAAGATCAACACGATTGTCGAGAAAAAGTCGCCCAGAACCGACGCAAACAGCCCCATCTTCAGGGCCTTTTGCGCCTTGCCAGCGCGCGCTAACGGATAGCCCGCCATTGCCGTTGGCGTGGAGGACGGCTCCCCCGGCGTGTTCAGCAGGATCGCGGATACGGCGCTGCCAGCCGTTGACCCCTTGGATATCCCCACCAGGAATGCAATGGCGGAGAGAGGCTCAAGATAGAAAGTCAGCGGGATCGCAACGGCCGTCGCCGTCCCCTTGCCAAGCCCTGGTAATGCGCCAACGAGATAGCCGAGCGTCACGCCAAAGAAAATCCAGGCGAGATTGCCGACAGCGAATGCCGATCCAGCGACAGATGAAAGCTCTTCAAGCATGCCGCTTCACCCTATCGCCGTGCCGAGCAATTTGTAGAACAGCAACCAGGCGCCAATAAGCAATACGGCTGGAATGCCAATCAGAAAGTATATCCGCCGCTCGCCCATATAGAGCATCAGCCCAAGGATCAGCAGGCCTGCCGCCACAGCAGGATTAACGTATTTGAACAGCAATACGCCAACGCCTACAGCGATGATTACAGCCGCTGAAGACGCCCATTCCGCCGCCGGAACCGTCTGCCCAGCTGCTTTTCCGCGCTTGATCTTGCCCGCAGCCTGCAATGTCAGCAGGACTGCCAGACCCGTTATCGCGATTGCGCAGAGTTGGGGCAGCAATGCGGGTGAAATCGTCGCGTCGCCGCCATCGCTCGTCTGCGCTGGAATCAGCACAAACAGCGTTATCAGGCCAAATGCCATTAGGCCTAGGCCGGCATATAAATCTGTTTTCGGCATACCCTGCTCTGTCCGTTGTTCTGGTTATTGACCGGACTTGTCGACAGCCTATCGTGCAGACTGAACAAATGTCCATAAAGAACGGAAGGGTTAGGCATGAACACGATCTTCGAATATTGCCGGTTCAAGTCAGCGCCCCGCGCGCTGCAGTCTGCGCCGACTAGCTTCCGCGAAAGATTCCAGGCGCGCACCGACGCGAGCGACGGCAAACTCTTTGGGTGTTGGCGGAGCGTGGTCGGCCTCGGCCTCGCTCGGGACGAAGGCATCGCCGTTACCAGTTGGAGCAATATCGAACAGGCGAATGCGGCAGCGCCAGTCGCAAACTCAGAGCGCACGTTGTTGCAAGCCACTGTCCGCCCGACAAGCGATGTAGCGCCCACCTACGAAGGCGTATACGTCTTCCGTTGGTTCGACGTCGCAGAGGCCGATTGGCAGGATTTCTGCGATACATCCAACGCCGCATGGCCGAATATGGAAGACGTATTTGACGTGAATATCTGCGGCTTCTGGAAAAGCATTGAAACGGCGCCGCCTTTATCCAAAACTCTGTTGCTAACGCGGTATGCGGACTTGTCCGTTTGGGAGGCGTCACGCTGGTGGAATAAACCGGTCGCAGCGGCGGACGCCTCAATGAACCGCTTCAAAGCGCGCAATGAAATGATAGACGCTACAATAGCCTATCCAGCACTCCCGATTTTCTAGTTGAAACCTTAAGCAGCATCTTCCTCATACCCTGATGGCCCGCAAAATTACGCCAAAGCAATGGCTGACGCTGCTGACTGTGCAGCTTTGCACAATCTTGTTTGGCGCGACGGTCACCAGCGTCACCGTTATTCTGCCGCAGATGAAAGGCGCGCTTTCGGCGACGACGGACCAGATCGCCTGGATCCTGACGCTGAACCTTGTCGCCACGGCCGCTGCGACGCCGTTGACCGGCTGGCTGGCCTCCAAGCTTGGGTGGCGCAAGTTGATGCTGGGGTCGGTTATCGGCTTCACCTGCGCCTCCGCCGCGTGCGGCTTCGCCGATACGCTCGAGACACTGTTGGTGTTCCGTGTCATTCAGGGCGCATTTGGCGCGCCGATCTTCCCGCTCGGCCAATCCATCATCCTGGCGCGCTTCCACCGGGAGCAACACCCTATGGCGCTGATGATGTGGGGCGTTGGCGGCGTGATGGGGCCAATTCTTGGGCCGACTTTCGGCGGTATGGTCGCCGATGTTTTGGATTGGCGCTGGGCGTTCTTCATGATGCTGCCGCTCGGCCTGGCGGCCTGTATACCGGTCATTCTATCGTTGAAAAACGAAGAGCAAGGTATTGGCAGGCGGTTCGATTTCATCGGCTTCATCCTGATCGCCGTCGCCGTCGGCTCGATGCAACTGGTGTTTGACCGAGGGCAGCGGCTGCATTGGTTTGATTCGACGGAAATCATCATTGAGGCGTCCCTTGCTGCGGCTTGTATCTACTTCTTTCTGGTCCACGCCAGCTTTGCGCGCGCGCCATTGTTCGAAGCCGCCACATTCAGGGACCGTAATCTGGTGCTCGGCGTCATGTTCGCGCTGATTATGGGCATGCTGCAATATACGCCAATGGTCCTGTTCCCTGCACTTTTGCAGGACCTACGCGGGTTCCCAGATTCCATTGTCGGATATCTGATCGCGATGCGCGGGGTGGGCAATTTCCTGAGCTTCTTTGTCGTCGCGCAATGCACTCGGCTCAATCCACGGGCGACATTGGCGGCGGGCCTACTGATACAAGCCGGCGCCGGCGTTTGGATGGGCCAGCTGGACATGAACATGACGTCCAACGACGTGATCTGGACCAATATCATCCATGGATTCGGGTTCGGGCTAGCCTATACGCCAATGGCCGTGCTGGCCTTCTCAACCCTTGAACCGAGGTTGCTAACGCAAGGAAACGCAATTTTCAGCTTATTGCGCATGCTCGGCAGCAGCATCTTTATTTCAATCACATTGGTGGTCTTCGTGCAGTCGAGTGCTGGCGCATATGCGAACCTCTCAAGCCTCGTCACACCCTTTGACGCCGGGCGGTTGGCGCCGTGGATTGCGCAGTTCGGCGAGGTTACTAGTCAATCCTTTCAGCAACTTGCTGGCGAACAAGTTCGGCGTGAAGCAGCAATGATTGGATACCTAAACGCCTTCCATCTCCTCACAATTATGCCCGCTTTGGCGGCGCCTTTAGCGTTCTATTTTAAAGTCCGCCCACGAGACGGCTAAAGCCGATCAAGCCGTTGCCGTGGATAACACGTGGATAAGTTGTGCGCAGATGAAAGAATTTGTTGAAGCCTGACCGCCGCCTTATTGCTAAGAATCCCCCGTATTCATTGAGGGCGATAAATTGGTCAGCAGAGCAAAATCTAAGAAACGCACTTCAAGCGCATGGCTGATGGGACTAATCCTCAGCGTCATCGTATTCATGGCTGCGGCGGCGGGTATCGCCAATCTGCCCTGAACCAGATGCGAGGGTTTTCTGCCAGCATCCATAACAGCAATCGCTAATTCTTTGGCTTGAACCAGCGGTGAGTCACGATATCGCCGCGTTCGATCGTGAGCCGGTTGGCCATGCCTGCTCTAAGCTCCAAAATACCGGTGGTCGGTAAATCCGTGCCGCGCGCGGTTGTTGAATATGGGATCGTATGCTCGATGACGTGAATGACGCGGCCTTCGGCGTCGATGAAGATCATGTCTAACGGCGCAGGCGTATTCTTCATCCAGAAATAGGCTGGGCCTGGCGGGTTTTGGCGAAACAGCATGCCTTCGAAAGCAGCCATGCGCGGACGCTTCATTAACCCGCAGGCCTTTTCTTCCGGCGTCACAGCAAGTTCCACAGTGAATTCTGATACGCCGCGCAGTGTCTCCAACGTCAACGTCTCAGTCTTCAGGCGGGGCTGCGGCGGGCTTTCGCAGGCATATGCAGGTGCAATGCTAAGCAGCATCGCGGCGCCAAGCGCGGCCAGGATAAGTTTCCGAAACAAAATCATGCTCTGAGTATATCAAACTCAGCTCAAAGAATCTTGCTGAATGGCAAGCGCTGTTGCAGGGTTCCCGCCGGGAGACGACCGCCATGACCTCATTGCTCGCCATCGACGCCGGAACAACGTCCACGCGCGCCCTCGCCTTTGACCGGACGGGCGCGATTATTGGCGAAAGCCAGCGCGAATTTCGGCAGATTTATCCAAAACCAGGCTGGGTCGAGCACGATGCCGACGAAATCTGGCGGGAGACCCAGCATTGCATTCGCTCTGTCCTCGCAAGCCTCGGCGAACAGCCAGTCGCCATCGGATTGACCAACCAGCGCGAGACCGTCGTGATCTGGGAGCGTGGATCTGGCAAGCCAATCGCGAACGCTATCGTCTGGCAGGACCGGCGCACCGCAGAGCAATGCCGCAAGCTCGTTAAAGCAGGGCACGAGGGCGAAGTAACACGCAAGACTGGGCTCGTGCTGGACCCATATTTTTCCGCGACAAAGATCGCTTGGCTGCTGGATAATACACCCGGCGCCCGCACTAGCGCCGAGGCTGGAGACTTGGCATTCGGCACCGTCGATAGCTGGGTGCTCTGGCGGTTAACAGGTGGGACGGTCCATGCGACGGACGCAACAAACGCCGCCCGGACATCCCTCTATAATATTCGCCAAGGATGTTGGGAAGAAGCGCTATGCACCCTCTTCAACGTGCCGATGGCGCTGTTGCCGGAGGTCCGCGACAGTGCTGGCGACTTTGGCGTTACGGACACACAGGCGATTGGCGCCGCTATCCCAATTCTCGGTATCGCGGGGGATCAGCAGGCCGCTACTGTCGGCCAGGCTTGCTTCAGTACTGGCGATGTCAAAAGCACTTTCGGCACCGGCTGCTTTGCATTGGTCAACACGGGCAAAACGTTACAAGAAAGCCAGAACCGGCTCCTCGGCACAATTGCCTATCAGATCAACGGCGAGACGACCTATGCGCTTGAGGGTTCAATCTTCGTCGCTGGCGCAGCGATCCAATGGCTGCGGGATGGCTTGAAAACCGTGCGTTCAGCTGTTGAGGCCGAGACGATGGCGAGATCGCTCGCGAGCAACCAGGGCGTCTACATGGTTCCGGCCTTCGCTGGCCTTGGCGCGCCGTGGTGGGATGCTGAGGCCAGGGGCGCCATCTTTGGCCTGACACGGGATACCGGCCCGGAAACGCTGGCGCGTGCGGCGCTTGAGGCCGTCGGGTATCAGACCGCAGACCTTTTGGACGGGATCCGTGGCGACGGCGCCGATGTTTCAGCCCTCCGCGTCGATGGCGGCATGACGCGCAATGACTGGGCCATGCAATTCCTAAGCGACATCCTAGCGATCCCTGTTGAGCGCCCAAAGGTGACAGAGACCACCGCATGGGGCGCGGCCATGTTGGCCGGTCTGGCCGCAGGGGTGTTTGAAAGCCTGGAGGACGCAGGAAGTCGCTGGCGCGCGGACCGCCGATTCGAGCCGTCGATGGCGGAGGCAGACCGCAAACGCCTTCTTACAGGATGGCGCGGTGCGTTGGAGCGGACACTGACCGACGCAGCAGTCAGACGGCCCGCATAGGATGTGATTGATTAGAGTGCGGCTAGCAGGACGGTTCTAGCCGCGCTCCAATCAATCTTCGTACCAGCAGAAATCAATCATGAGGCAGCCGTTCTTCGTAGCGACAGGGCCATGCATGACGCCGGGTTTGCGGGCCGCGTAATCTCCGGCGCGGACGATCTTCTCGCCGTCCGTGCCGTCATGCGCGGTCATCTCACCTTCCAGAATGTAGATCTCTTCCCAATAGTCATGAGCATGCGCTTACGGCGTTTCAGCGCCCGGCGCCATGCGAAGCAGGCGTGTGCGCCTGCCCCGCTTGGCAGTGGTGTCCAGGTCGTTGGAGAGCACCTTGATGGTGATGCCAAGATTGCCATCGCCGCGCTCTTCGAAGCCCTCGACATCGTTGACAGCGTGGAAGAACTGGTTCTCGCGGATCATCTTCAAAGGCTTTCTCCCTTATGCGTCGAGCGCCTTCCGCTCCTGGCGACGGCGGTGCAGCACAGGTTCAGTGTAGCCGGAGGGCTGCTGGCGGCCTTCGATCACAAGCTCGCAGGCGGCTTCGAAGGCTGGGCCAGAGAAGTTCGGCGCCATGTTGCGGTATTCCGGGTCGCCAGCATTTTGCTGGTCAACGACTTCGGCCATGCGCTTCATCGTCTCCATCACCTGATCTTCGGTGCAGACGCCGTGGTGGAGCCAATTGGCGATGTGCTGGCTGGAAATCCGGCAGGTCGCGCGATCTTCCATGAGCCCGATATCGTTGATATCCGGCACTTTAGAACATCCGACGCCCGCATCGACCCAGCGCACCACGTAACCCAGAATGCCCTGGGCGTTGTTGTCTAGCTCATCCTTGATCTCCGCTTCGGACCAATTCGGGCGGTCCGCGACGGGGATCGTCAGCATGTCATCGAGGCTGCCCATTGGGCGGCTGGCGAGGCTATCCTGCAAGGCTGGAACATCCACTTGGTGATAATGCGTTGCGTGCAAGGTCGCTGCAGTTGGGGACGGCACCCAGGCCGTGTTCGCGCCGGATTTTGGATGGCCGATCTTCTGCTCCAGCATCGCTTCCATCATGTCCGGCATAGCCCACATGCCTTTGCCGATCTGCGCGCGGCCCGGCAGGCCGGATACGATGCCGATATCGACATTGCGATCCTCATAAGCGGCGATCCAGGCCGTGCCCTTCATGTCCGCCTTGCGGATCATCGGGCCGGCTTCCATGGAGGTGTGCATTTCGTCGCCAGTGCGATCCAGGAAACCGGTGTTGATGAAGGCCAACCGGCTTTTCACTGCCCGGATGCATTCCCTGAGATTGGCGGATGTGCGGCGTTCTTCGTCCATGATGCCGATCTTGATGCGGTTCCGCGCCATACCAAGCGCATCCTCCACATGACAGAAGATGGCGTCTGCGAAGGCGACTTCTTCCGGCCCGTGCATCTTTGGCTTCACCACATACATGGAGCCTTCGCGGCTATTCTTCAGGCCCTGGGCGCCTTTGCCGTCCTGCAGCGCAATCAGGCCCGTAATCATCGCGTCGAGCATGCCTTCGGGCGCTTCGCCGCCGTCTTTATCCAGCACGGCGGGGTTGGTCATGAGATGGCCGACATTTCGGATCAGCATCAGCGAACGGCCAGGCAGTGTGAGGCCGGAGCCATCCGGCGCAGTGTAATCCCGGTCAGGGTTCAGGCGGCGGGTCATGGTCTTACCGCCTTTATCGAAGGAATCCACAAGGTCGCCGCGCAGAAGGCCGAGCCAGTTGCGGTAAGCCGCGACTTTATCTTCCGCATCCACAGCGGCGATGGAATCTTCCAGATCCATAATTGTCGTCACGGCGGACTCTAGGATTACGTCAGCGACGCCCGCTGCATCCGTCGAGCCGATGGGGTGATCGCGGTTGATGACGATTTCGATATGCATGCGGTTGTTTTTCAGCAGGATGGCCGTCGGCGCATCCGCGTCGCCGCGATAGCCTGCAAACTGACTGGGGTCGGCCAAGCCGGTATCGCCCACATGCAGCGCGCCGTTCTTGACGACATAACCGGTCGCGTCGCTGTGGCTGCCACCCGCAAGCGGCGCTGATTTATCCAGGAAGTCTCGCGCCCAGGCGATGACCTTGGCGCCGCGCGCCGGGTTATAGCCGCCAGCACGTTCAGCGCCGCCGTCCTCAGAAATCGCGTCGGTGCCGTAGAGCGCATCATACAAGCTGCCCCAGCGCGCGTTGGCGGCATTCAGGGCATAGCGCGCGTTCATCACCGGCACGACTAATTGCGGTCCGGCGATTGTGGCGATTTCAGCATCAACGTTGGGCGTGTCGATCTTGAAGTCCGGTCCTTCGGGGACCAGATAGCCAATCTCAGAGAGGAACGCCTTGTAAGCCGCATGGTCATGGGGCTGGCCGCGGCGGGATTTATGCCAATCATCAATCTTGGCCTGGATGTCCGCGCGCTTCGCCAGCAACGCCTTGTTTTTCGGCCCAAGGGTATGGATCAGCTCGCCGAGCGCATCCCAAAACTTCGCCTGATCGACGCCCGTTCCCGGCAGCGCTTCGCTGTTCACAAAGTCATAAAGCTCCTTGGCGATATTCAACCCGCCTGCATCCACCCGATCTGACATTCTAACCGCTCCCTAATTGACGTCGCGCTTGCTCGCGCGGAATACTCTGACGCCATGATGTAAGCGGCAAAGCCGCACATTGTGAGATCAGATTTCACTCTGCGGAATGTGTTTCACAATGCAGATGCTAAGGAGCGGTAGCCTTTTATGACCCAGCCCAAAATGCAGTTCGGCGTGATGCAACGCGGCGTATTTCCTTGGAATGAGGACATGCGCACACGCTTTGAAGAGCTGATGGAGCAGGCCCGTGTGCTGGAAAAGCTCGGTTATGACAGCATCACCAAGGGTTCGCATTTCTCCACATTTCCGCATCGTGAGATGACGCAGATCCCCTATCTCTGCCGCGTGATGGCGGAGGCGCCAAGCCTCCGCCTGAATGCGGGAATCGTGCTGCTCTCCCTACATAATCCGCTGGAAGTCGCAGAATATTTCGCCACGATGGATTTGATGTCGAATGGCCGCACGATCTTCGGCTGCGCGCTCGGCTACCGGGATGTGGAATACAAGGGCTTCGGCGTGAAAAAGGGCGAAGGCGTTCCGCGTTTTGAAGAAAACCTGGAGGCCATCAAGCAGCTTTGGACGGGCGAGCCCGTCACCATGCAGGGCCAACATTTCGAGTTGGACGAGGCGCGCATCTCCCTGCCGCTGGTGCAATCGCCCCGCCCGCCAATTTGGATGGGCGCAAATGTAGACAATGCCGTGAAGCGCGCGGCGCGGCTGGCGGATTGCTGGTATCTGAACCCGCACCAAAAGCTGGAAACGCTCCGCCGCCAGATGGATATCTACCGCGAAGAACTGGAGCGTGTCGGTAAGCCGTTCCCGGAGGAGTTGCCGATCCGCCGCGAAGTCTTCTGCGCCCGCACCCATGAGGAAGCTGTTGAGATCGCCGGGCCGCATATCAAAGGCATGTATGATCTCTACAAAGAATGGGGCCAGGACCGCGCCATGGCCAAGGGCGATCAGGACATCACAATGGCCTATGAGGACCTGGCCAAGGACAGATTTATCGTCGGCGACGCAGATGAGGTGGCGGAGGAGATGCTGCGCTATAACACGGAGCTTGGCGTCAACCATATCATTATGAGCGTCCAGGGCACCGGCATGCCGCAGTCCCATACCCTGGAGACGTTCGAATTGATGGCGGAAGAAGTGTTCCCGAAAGTCCGGGAGGCGATGGTGTAAGATGATGAAAACACAGCCCCTAACCTCTAGCTTTGGCGTTGAAGCAACCGGCGTGGACCTGGCCGCGCCAATGGATGACACGACCTTCGCCGCTCTGCGCCAAGCCTTTGTCGAGGCGGGCGTTATGTTGATCCGCGATCACGGGCATTTGACGCCGGAAGAGCAGGTCGCTTTCTCCCGCCGCTTTGGTCCGCTGGAAAGCCACGTGCTGGCGCAATTCACCTTGCCGGACCATCCCGAAATCTTCGTCGTTTCGAACATCAAAGAGAACGGCAAGCATATCGGCGCTCATGGCGGATCGAAGGAATATCATTCTGATCTCGCGTATCTGGCGCAGCCCAGCCTTGGCTCCATCTTCAGATGCTTGGAATGCCCAGAGGAAGGCGGCGAAACCGCGTTCATAAGCATGGCCGCAGCCTATGACGCACTGCCATCCAGCCTCCGAGACCAATTAAAATCGCTGGACGCCGAATATGATTACGCTTGGGGTTACGATCAGCGTCATTTGGCGACGCGCGGCCCACTCTCGCCCGAACAGCGCGCAAAGACGCCGCCGCTCGCCCATCCCGCTATCGTCCAACATCCGGAAACTGGACGCCCCGCGCTATTCCTGTCCGATATTTGGATCAGGCGTTTTGAAGGCATAGGCGAGCAAGAATCGGCGGAAATTCTGCAGGCAGTAATGGCCGTCGCCGCTGCGCCAGATGCCGAATATCGCCATAAGTGGCGGCCAGGGGATATCGTGCTTTGGGATAACCGGTCCATCATGCACAAAGCTTGCCCGTTCGACGAAGCGAACACCCGCCGCCTTATGCACCGTACGACAATTCAAGGCAGCGCGCCTATGCGGTTTGCGGGTTAGAGCGCTTTCATATCCATTAGTCGCGCGCGTCTAATCCCTGCCAAACACGGCCTTGTTGTCCCGGCCAAGCGACGGAGGTTGTTTGCGCATTGGCGGCCGGTCGCCATCCAGGCTGAAGGGCAGGCCGATGGAGCGGACATCCGGGTTGTCCGGCGCCTCTTGGATCAAGCCGAGCGCTTCGGTCTGCGGGCAATTCGCGACCTCGGGGACATCACGGATCGGGCATGCGGGCACGCCCGCCGCATCAAACTTCACGACCCAATTCATCACATCGTCAGTTTGCAGCACGGCTTCCATTTTTGCGATCAACTCATGGCGGACGCCCACACGATCCGCATTCTTCGCGTAACGCGGATTATCCGGCCATTCTGGATGCCCAAGCACGGCGGCGGTTTTAGCGAATAGCACATCGTTCGCAGCGCCGATCATCATATGCCCGTCGCGCGCTTGGAACGCCTGATACGGGGTGATGTAGGCGTTGCCAGAGCCTTGCTTTCCTTCCGCCCTGCCCGTCGCCAGATAGGTTGAAAGATGGATTGAAATCCATGAAACGCCGGTTTCATATAGCGACAACTCAATCACGCCGCCCTCGCCGGTCCGCATCCGCTCCAAGAGCGCCGCCTGGATGGAAAGCGCGGCCCACATGCCCGTGCCAACGTCATTGATGGATGAGCCCGCTCGCATCGGCGCGCCGCCCGGCTCCCCCTGCACAGACATAAGGCCGGCATAGCCTTGCATCAGAACGTCATATCCTGGCTTCCCCGCCATCGGGCCTTCAGCGCCGTAAGCGCCAATATTGGCGTAGACGAGGGCGGGCTTTTCTGCACGCAGGGTCTCGGCATCCAGGCCATACTTCTCAACAACGCCTGGGCGGAGATTTTGTAGCACAACGTCTGCTTCATCCAGGATCAGCGCTTTCAAGCCGGCCAATTGGCCGGCATCGTTGAAATCGACTGTGACCCCAGCTTTTGAGCGGTTAAGCGCGCGGTAAACCGTTGAAATACCGTCCACAACTGGCGGCCAATGACGCGCGGCATCGCCTTTGCCGGGATCCTCCACTTTGACGACCTTGGCCCCAAGTTCCGCCAATATTTGCCCGCCAACGGGACCGGCGACGTTATGGCCAAGTTCGACAACGACAAAGCCGCTGAGCGGTGAAGTAGACGTCATATGAAGGCTCCACGTTTGTAAATTCGGGTGTATCGTAGCGGATACCCCCTAGCTTGGAAGCCATATGAGCCTGCGCATCATTGAGACCCTGGCGGACGCTGGCGCCGCTGACACCATCCACGCGATCGCCGAGAAAGTTGAAGCCATCGACTTCTGGGCGGGCGCTGTCGATGAGAAGGGCCGCCGTCCATCACGCATGATGGTGCATACGGCGCGCGCTCAGGCGGCGATTGATGCGCTCCAGGCCGCGCTCGGTTCATCGGAAAGCTGGCGGGTTACCGTCTCCCGGGTCGAGACCACCCTGCCCGTCCCGGATGAGTTGGAAGCACAACGCACGGCAGACCGGAGCGCCATCCGGGAGGAAGTGTACGCAGCCGTCGAAGTCGGCGCCCGGCTGGACCGCAATTACATACTTTTTGTAGCGCTCTCGACCGTCGTCGCAGGCCTCGGCTTGGCGAATGACGATGTGGCGGTCGTGATTGGGGCGATGGTGATCGCACCCCTTCTCGGGCCGAATATCGGGTTCGCGTTAGGCGCAGCGCTCGGCGACTGGCATTTGATGCGCCGGGCTGTGACGGCTGGCCTTACCGGGATCGCATTGGCGTTGGCGGCGACAGCCGTTGTCGGCGCGCTGGTCAGCCTGAACTTGGACAATGACCAATTGCTGGCCCGCACGCGGGTCGGCTTCGATGCCGCGATCCTAGCGCTGGCGTCCGGCGCGGCGGCGGCGCTCTCAATAATCACAGGCTCTTCCTCAACGCTGGTCGGCGTAATGGTGGCGGCTGCGCTCTTGCCGCCGACCTGCGCCATCGGTCTGTTCATGGGCGCCGGACGGTTTGATGAGGCGATTGGCGCGGCCACACTGCTCGCGATCAATGTCGCAGCGCTCAATCTGGCCGCGCTTGGCATCTTCCTTTGGATGGGCGTACGCCCAAAGACTTGGCTCGAACAGCGTTCGGCCCGCCAATCCCGCCGACTGGCCTTAATTGTGTGGGCAGGACTACTTGCAGCATTGCTGGTTGCGATCCTACTGCGCGCCGACAAATTACCCGTTTAGTCTTCGTTCAGCCGCTCTTCCGCCATAGCGTCGGCGATTTCGCTGGTCGGCGTGTCGGTGGCGTCGGCGCGGGTGAAGATTTCAGCGAGCGTATCGTCAATCCGGCCAAC
Source organism: Alphaproteobacteria bacterium (assembly GCA_038102935.1). GTDB lineage: Bacteria > Pseudomonadota > Alphaproteobacteria > Bin95 > Bin95 > VMCJ01. The sequence goes on from JAYNYG010000021.1 coordinate 59,367, forward strand.
CGCTTCGAGCGCGCCAGCTTTATCATAGGTCCCGGCGGTTCGATCTTCGTGCGCGATATTGATGATGCCGCCAGCATTGATCGCATAGTCAGGCGCGTAGAGCATTTTCTGCTCGCGCAGCACAACGCCATGGCGGCTTTCGGCAAGCTGATTGTTCGCTGAACCCGCGATCACGCTGCATTGCAGGCGGGGGATCGTATCGTCATTTAGAATGGCGCCAAGCGCACAGGGTGCAAAAATTTCGGCCTGTGTGTCGTAAATCGCATCAACATGCACCGCCTCTGCGCCGAGTTCTTGCACCGCTTTCTCAACAGCCTCTTTGCGGATGTCCGCAACGATCAGCTTACCACCCGCCGCCGCAACCTGATCTGCGAGCGAGCGCCCAACAGCGCCCAAGCCCTGCACAGCTACAGTCAAACCTTCAAGCGAATCTTCGCCCAGCCGATGGCGAACAGCGGCGCGCAAGCCGTAGAACACACCAAGCGCCGTTACAGGCGACGGGTCGCCGCTGGTTTCTGGCAAGCCTGCGACATGGGCCGTCTCTTCACGGACAATACGGAGATCAGATGGTTTGACGCCAATATCCTCCGCCGTCACATAGTGGCCGCCCAACCGTTCAAGCGCCCGCCCAAGCGCACGGAGCAAGGCATCGGTTTTTACTTCCGCCGCGCTGCCCAGCACGACGCATTTGCCGCCGCCAAGCGGCAAGCGCGCGAGGGCAGACTTGTATGTCATTCCGCGAGAGAGACGGAGCGCATCAGCGATCGCTGCGTCTTCATTCGGATATTTCCAGAAGCGACAACCGCCAAGCGCCGGGCCTCGGCGAGTATTATGAATGGCGATGATCGCTTTCAGGCCGCTTGCTGGTTCGGAGACAAACGCCACCTGTTCGTGGTCACGATAGTCCAGCGCGTCAAATACGCTCATGCAACATCCCCTAGTTCCAGGGCGGCGCTCAACCGGCGCCAATCATGTTCGGAGAGGCCCGGCATGCCCATCCGCAACCAATTAGGGTGATCCTTAAATACCCGTGTCCAGATGCCAAGCTTCGCCAGATGCACATGCCAGCCGCGCACGTCATCCAACTTAATCAACGTAAACAGACCAGCGCGACCGATCACACGATATCCGGCGCGCTCAAGCCTATCGCTTAACCAGCGGGCATCAGCGCGGATCCGGTTGCGGGCTTCTTTCGCCCAGGCGTCATCTAGCAATGCAGTTCGACCGATATGCAGCGCCGGTCCAGAGACTGGCCATGGCCCCATGTCTTTCTCAACCGTGGACAGGAGCCGTGGCGGGCCAAGCAATGCGCCGAGCCTAAGGCCCGCCAGCCCATAAAACTTCCCGAACGAGCGCAGCACCACGAGGCCACCGCGCCCAGCACGACTGCAGGCCGAAATCTCTGGCGCGATATCAGCAAAGGATTCGTCCACGACCAGCCATCCGGCGCGACGCTCAGCACGGTCCGCAAGCGCCAGCACCTCACCCGGCGCCAATGCGCGGCCATCAGGATTGTTGGGATTGCAGATGATGGCGACGCCGCCAGCATCCAATGCGCGGCGGATGGCGAAGAGATCGCTGACCGGCTCCGCATTCTGGAAACAGCGGACATATTCGCCATATGTGGGCGCCAAGTAGACTGTTGGGCCGCCATGTTTCGCCAACGCCCGACCCAACAACTGAATGCCCGCCTGCGCGCCAGGGATCGGCAAGATCGCGCCTTCGCTGGCGCCGTAGGACTCTGATGCAGCGGCCATGAAAGCGCGGGTTTCGCGGAACCCGGGCAAACGCGTCCAAGCATCCATCGGGATATCCGGGATGGGATAGGGCACGGGGTTGATCCCGGTAGAGAGATCAATCCAGCCATCCTCGCCCGCCCCTTCACGCGCGCCATAGCGGCGACGGGCGCTCACGAGGTCGCCGCCGTGAACAATCGGTTCGCTGGAAGCAAAGCTAGACACTGGCGGGGGCGAGCCAGGGCATAGCGGCGTCGCGCTTGGCGTCTGCCGTCTTGATGGCGTCCTGTTGTTCCATGGTAAAGCCGATATCATCCAGCCCGTTTAACAGGCAATGCTTATGAAATGGCGAAATTTCGAAGCTGTGGGCGACGCCGTCTGGCCCGGTCACGGTTTCAGCCGCCAAATCAACAGCGACCTCGCCGCCTTGCCCCTCAGCCAGACTCTTACGTAAAGCCGCACAAACTTCTGTCGGCAGGCGGATTGGTAGGAAGCCGTTCTTCATGGAATTGCTGTAGAAAATATCGCCGAAGCTTGGCGCGATCACAGCATGGAAACCTGAATCCGCAAGCGCATACACCGCGCCCTCACGGCTGGAGCCGCAGCCGAAATTCCGGTCCGCGATAATCACCGTCGCATCCCGCCAAGGTGTTCGATTCAGGATGAAATCCGGACGCTCTTCGCCATCATTATCAAAGCGCAGATCATGGAAGAGGTAATTCGGATAGCGATCATCGCGCGGGCGCTTCAAAAATCGAGCAGGAATGATCTGATCCGTATCAACATTGGCGCGGTCGAGCGGAACCGCACGGAAGCTTCCGCCTTCAAACTTACGCATGGCCATAGCGCTGCCCCTTCCAGAAGACCGTCGCAGACCTGATAAAACGCCTTCCAGGCCGCGCCGTCCAGCCCAGAAAATCAGCCGCTGCAGGATGCCCCGCCGAGAACGCAGAACCGTGCGCAATGCGGGTGGTTGAGCGCGACGGGTTTCGAGGCCTCAGCCAATGTCTCGCCTAGTTCAAATTCGGCGTCATAAGGAATAAGCGTACAGGCTAGAACGCCCGCCGCCGCAGCGCCTTTGCGGCGAACGACCATGCGGGATGATGCGCACATCACGGCATCTGGCGACTTATCGAGAATACCCCAGCAGGCATCTGTGATCTCGGCGATGTCTTGGGCTTCGTCCATCTCTGGAAACAGCACCAACCGTGACGGGTCATCCGCATCAATATCAAGCGGCAGGTTTTTGAACAGCTCTGCAAAACCTGAACGGGCGGCGATTTCATGCTCGCCCCAGCAGAGGCGGCCCGCAATATCGATGCGGAAGCCTTTGTCCGCAAGGAATTTCAATCCCCGCATTGCCGGCGCCCAACTGCCAGGCCCCCGCTCTTTCTCGTGCATTTCGGCCGTATAATGGTCGAGGCTGACACGCATAGTAAGCTGGCCCGGATAAGCCGTGTTCAATGCGTCCAGTGCCTTTTCCGAGCGCTGCATCGGGCGCATGGCGTTGGTGAGCATCAAAACCTGATAGCCACGATCCAGCGCCATCGTGAGCATGGGGATGATATCCGGGTTCATGAACGGCTCACCGCCCGTAAACCCGATCTCCGCCAGGCCCGGCGCTTCGTCCCGCGCCTCATCCAACTTGGCTTTCACATCCGCCAGCGTCAGATATTCCAGCCGATCATTCGACGGGCTGGATTCGATATAGCAATTGACGCAGGCGACATTACACAGCGTGCCGGTATTGAACCAAAGCGTCTCCAACCCCTTCAGCGCAACCGTCGCCCGAACGGACCCATCGGCAGTAACCGCAGGGTCCTGGAACTTTGCCGGGTCAAGCGGGCGGACAACCGGGGGCGCATCTAAAGGCATTGAATCGGGCATGGTTCTGGCGAGGGCTTTCTTCTAAGGCGGGCATAAGACAGATGCGTTCTACCAGTCCTCCCACCACCCACAAAATGACAGATGAGTGAGGCGTTGTGACCAGGGTCTGGATTTGCAGATAGACGCCAAGCTAGAGCCGGGCTAAAAAGGCCTGGAAGAGGCCGCAACAGCGCGCGGCCCTCTGCGGGTATGATGTAATGGTAGCCTGTCAGCTTCCCAAGCTGAACGCGAGAGTTCGATTCTCTCTACCCGCTCCATATGAAGCTACACAACATGTTGATTATTCCGCACATTTATAAAAAACTAACTCTGAGTGGTACGTTTTTTGGTACACTTTTGGCTTAATTAATTTTGGGACTTCTGGTATGGGCATGGCTGCCCTTGGAGCAGCCCCCCTGAAGTGGTCCACCCCTAGGGATAGTATTTATCCCGTC
>JAYNYG010000022.1:0-63182 GCA_038102935.1 Alphaproteobacteria bacterium
GATGAGAGCCGTGCGCGGATGATTGCCGCCGCCGCCCGGATGTTCGCTGAACGCAGCTTTGACGGCGTGAGCGTTCGGGAGATCGCCCAAGCTGCAGACGTTAATGTCTCTGCGGTCTCATATCATTTTGGCGGCAAGCGCGGCCTCTACATCGCGGCGCTGGAACAGTTGTTGGAAGAGATGCGCCCTGTCGGCGGCCCTGTGATCGAGCGGATTGAGGGCATTCTTGGGGACAAACAACCAGGTCGGAACGAAATCAAAGCGACGGCGGTTTTTACGGTGCGGCACATCTTGACGGCAATGCTCTCGGGCGATTTGGAGCCCTGGGTCACGCAAACTGTCCTGCGCGAGTTTCAAAGCCCAACGACAGATTATCGGCCAATGCTGGATGAGCGCGTTTTGCCACTGCATAAAGCTGTCGGGAAACTGACGGCAGCCAGTCTTGGGACAGATGCGAATGCGCCAGCGACGGTTTTGGCGGCGCACGGCGTTATGGGACAGATCATGGTGTTTGCGGCGGCAAGACGCGTTGTTCAGGAGGAGCTGGGCTGGCGGGAGATCAACGCCGATCAGCTTGAAAGCATTATCGAAGCGGCGACCAGTGGCGTGCTCGGCGCGCTTGGTTTGCAGCCGAACCCGGAGGCCTGCTGATGCGCGGCGCCAAACAATTCATCCTCATCGCCATCGTGCTCGCTGTGGCCGGCGGTGGGTTTATGCTGCTGCAGGCGACAAAACCTGTCGCAGCACAGCGCCCAGTCGAGGAGCGCGAGTGGGTCGTTGATGTGCTCCCCGTCCAGAAGGGTGATGTACAACCGATGCTCCGGCTATCGGGCCGGATTGTGGCGGCTCGCGATGCAGAACTTAGACCGCTTGTTGATGGCCGCATTGTCGATGTCGGCCCAAACTTTAGATCTGGCGGAATGGTGCAGAAAGGCGATCTCTTGGTCGCCATTGATCCATTTAGCTATGAGGCGGAATTGGCGGATTCAGAGGCAGCGCTCGCAGAAGCAAACGCCGCGCGGGCCGAGACGCTGGCGGAAATCCGATCCAACCGCGCTCTCATCGGCTCAGATCGTCAACAGGAGAAGTTGCGTAAGCGGGATCTGGACCGCCGAAAACGCCTAACGGGCAGGGGCGTTGTTTCCCAGAAGGCGACAGACGATTCGAACATCGCTTATCTCAGCGCTCGCCAAACCCGGATCAGCCGGGAGCAGGCCGTCACGCGTCTACAGGCGCAAGCCAAGCGCCTAGCGGCATCCATCAAGCGGGCCAAGGTGCGCGTCAGCCGGGCGCAATGGAATCTGGAGCGCACGAAGCTGACAGCGCCGTTCGATGGCGTGCTGACAGAGATTTCAGGCGCAATCGGTAAGCGCGTCGGCCCGAATGATAAGCTCGCTAAGATCATCGATAATGAGAATATCGAGGCGCTGTTCCACATGAGTGACGCCCAGTATGGCCGTTTGGCGACAACGGGCGGGGTCGCGGGCCGACCTGCGACGGTTGTTTGGCGCGCTGGCCAAAACCCTGTTCGTATGAATGCGACGCTGGCCCGGACAGGAGGCGAATTTGATGCGGCTTCCGGCGGTGTGTGGGTCTATGCGCCAATCGCTGGCGACCAGAATAGCCGAGGCCTCCGCCCCGGCGCATATGTCGAGGCGGAGACGCCAGATATTCGCTACGCTGGCGTCGTCCGTGTGCCTGAATCAGCAGTCCATGGCGGCAATCGGGTATTCATTCTTCAGGATGGGCGATTGGCCGAACGGGCTGTGTCTGTGCTGGCGCAGGATGGCACAAGCCTTGTGATCACAGGCGATCTAACGGATGGCGACGCACTTGTCACGACACGCATTCCTGAAATTGCACCTGGGTTAAAAGCGCGTTCCCGCCAGTCCGCCGTTATCCAGGCACCAGCGTCGTCGTGAGCGCGCATACGGACCCGGCCTCGCGCGACTATGCTGAGGCCAACGAAGCGCGCGGTCTGATCGCGCGTTTCGCCAGGCACCCAACCGCAGCCAATCTCGTTATGGCGATCATGCTCGTTGCGGGCCTTGCTGGCCTATGGAAAATGACGACGCAGTTCTTCCCGGATTTCGGCATCGATATCGTCACAGTCGGGGTTGCATGGAATGGCGCGAGTGCGGAAGATGTCGATCTTTCCATTGTGCAAGCCATTGAGGCGGAAACACGCTTTCTGGATGAGGTGAAGCGCGTTCGCTCCACGGCCAGGGAGGGTGCGGCCTCCATCGTTGTTGAGTTTGAGCAGGGCGCCGATATGCAAGCCGCCCTTTCCAATGTTGAAGCCGCTGTCGCACGGGCGACGACCTTGCCAGAGGATAGCGAAGCCCCAAGGGTTTCCCGTGTGGTGCGTTACGACGTTATCGCCAGGCTGGCGCTGTCTGGGCCGTATTCAGAGGCCTCATTGCGGACGTTCGCGAAGCGCATGCGGGATGAGATGATCGATGCGGGGATCGACCGTGTCGCTTTGTCCGGCGTCCGTGACCCGGAGATATGGGTCTCTACTGATCCGGGCAAATTGCGCGCCGTAGATTTGACATTGGCTGAAGTCGCGGGCGCAATTGGCCGCTCGTCGCAGGATGCGCCATCTGGAGAGGCGGGCGGCGGCGCCCGCCAAATCCGCAGCCTGGGCCTCGCTGACACCGCCGAAGATATTGGCCGAATAGAGATCAAAGCAGATGATCGCGGCGGCAAGTTGCGGGTCGCACATATCGCGATTGTCACCGAATCATTTGACGAAGAGCAGGTCACAGCGCTCCGCAGCGGGTTGCCTGCAGTGATGTTTACGGTCCAGCGCGCAGTCACAGCTGACAGTTTGGCGACCGCTGCAATTCTGGACACATATTTAGCGGGCGTTTCTGGAACGCTACCGCCCGATTTGCGCATTGAGAAATTTGGCGTTGAGAGCAAGCTTGTCGAAGAGCGGATTTGGCTTCTCGTCAAGAACGGCGTCGGCGGTCTTATTCTCGTGCTGCTGATCTTGCTCCTATTTCTGAACGCACGCGTGGCGTTCTGGGTTGGGATCGGCATTCCGGCTTCGTTGATGGCGGCGCTGGCTGTCATGGCCTTGAGTGGTCAGTCGGTGAATATGATCAGTCTGTTCGGGTTGATCTTGGTCCTTGGGATTGTTGTCGATGACGCCATCGTTGTCGGCGAACATGCTGAGGCGCTCAAACGCAAAGGCCTTTCTGCGTTGGAATCAGCAGAGCGCGGCGCTAAGCGCATGGCCGCGCCCGTATTCAGTTCAACGCTGACAACGCTCGCAGCGTTTCTGCCGCTTTTCGTTATCGACGGAATTATTGGCGCGATTATCGCCGCGATCCCGATGGCGGTCTGCGCCGCATTGATCGCCAGCCTTGTTGAATGCTTTCTGGCGTTGCCGGGCCACATGAAGGGCGCGCTTTCTGGCGGGCCGCCGCGTACGACAGGGATCCGCGCCCGTTTTAATCGTTGGTTTGATCGGTTCCGGGATGGCGCCTTCCGTCGGTCCGCCGAGGGCGCCGTGCGTATGCGCTATTTGACCGTCACGGTCGCGGTAGGCGCATTGGTCCTAGCGATTGGGCTGGTTGGCGGCGGCAGAGTTGGTTTCACGTTCTTTCCTTCGGTCGAGCCTGATGTCGCCTACGCGAATATGCGGCTGACGCCGGGCGGCGGACGCTCTGCCACTGAAGACGCTATCACCCTTGTTGAGCGCGCGGCGTATCAGGCCGAACAGGATTTTGGATACGATCGTGGTGCGCTGGTCGTGCAAACCCTCGCGATGGTGGGGACTACTACGGGCCGCCAGCAAGGGACGGGTACGAGCGGCGATGAAATCGGGTCTGTTTTCCTGGAACTAGCGCCGGCAGATAATCGTGATGTGCGCACCGATGCATTCTTGGCTGCGTGGGAAAAAGCAATCCCGCCCATCGCTGGCGTTGAAACCATGACACTGACGCCGGCACAGGGCGGGCCGCCAGGGCGGGAAATTGATATCAGACTCTCCGGCGGAGACCCGGCTTCGCTGAAACGCGCTGCGGCGTCTGTCAGGGGGCTTTTGGCTGGATATAACGGGGTCTCGGCGATCGAAGATGATCTGCCATACGGCAAGCCTGAGCTCGTGATGGAGTTGACCAACAAAGGCCGCACGCTTGGCTTCACTACTGAATCGGTGGCCCGGCAGGTGCGCGATGCTTATTCCGGCGCCATCGCCAAGCGGTTTGCCCGCGGCGACGATGAAGTCCTGGTGCGCGTTAGGACAGATGCTGGAATGTTACGCAGCCAAGCTGTTGGCGACCTCTACCTCCGCTCGCCAACCGGCGCTGAGACGCCGTTGTCGGAAGTCGTGCGTTTTCGGGAAAAGACAGGCTTCTCGCAAATTCGCCGCGAAGATGGCGCACGGCAAGTCGCAGTGACCGCTGAGGTGGATGAAGCCGTCACCAGCAGCAATGCCGTCATCGCCAACCTCGAACGCGATGGCCTGCAAACAATAGCTGCGCGCGAAGGCGTTCAAGCGCGTTTTGCCGGAAAGGCCGAGGAACAGGCGGAAACGTTCAAGGACATGCGGGTCGGCGCCATCATTGGAGTGGTGTTAATGTTCATCACACTGGCCTGGGTATTTGGCAGCTTTGCCCGGCCGTTTGCGGTGATGGCGATCATTCCATTCGGGTTCATTGGCGCGGCGCTTGGCCATTTCGTTATGGGCTATGACCTGACGATCCTGTCCATGATTGCGCTGCTGGGCCTTTCGGGCATCGCGGTCAATGATTCCATTGTACTGATCACCACGATTGATGGCCGTATTAAGGATGGGCAAGACGTCAAAACAGCGGCGAGCGAAGGCGCCGTCGACCGCCTACGCGCTGTGGTGCTGACATCCCTTACGACAATCTGCGGCCTGGCTCCGATGATGGCTGAGACGAGCCTGCAAGCGCGGTTCCTTATTCCAATGGCGGTGACCATTGTATTTGGTTTAGGCGTCGTGACTCTGCTGGTGCTATTCCTGGTCCCTGCACTTGTTGTGATTGGCGATGACATTAGGCGGTTGTTTAGCCGACGCGATAAATCTGGCGATAAAGACAAAAGTGGCCGCTGGAGCGGTTAAGACAATCACGCAACGGAGGCGGAAGCTGGAGCGACGGTAGCGGGCGAGTGGCTTCGGAAAGCGGCGTATTCCTAAGCGACGACAGCATTGAGCTTTCCTCGGGCTTACTTGGCGGCGTCGCAGATTGGATCATGGAGTCCGCCATCGCGGATTTGCCAACGGACAAGGTGCTTGAAGGCGCCTGTGTGCGATTGCTAGCGGCAGGGTTGCCCATCGCCCACGCGCATATGAGCTACCGGACGCTGCATCCATCAATCGAGTCCGTGTCGCTCTTGTGGAATGCGGGTGCGCCGGTTGAAGTGATGGAGCATATGCATGGCGCTGGGTCTTCGGCGATTTGGCAGCGCAGCCCATTCTACTTCATGATTCAGAATGATTTGGTCGCCCTGCGCCGCCGTCTAGCAGGCCCAGCTGCACTGATCGATTTCACCGTGCTGGAAGATGTGCAGGCCGAGGGATACACCGATTACCTGGCGCTCATGGTCAAGTTCGACGATGGACCGGGAGACCAGACGGGGCGCGGGAATGGCATTGTCACGTCCTGGGCGACGAAGCGCCCGGATGGCTTCGTCGATGATGACATTGCGGCCTTGCTGCGGGTCAAACAGCGCTTGGGTGTCGCGGCGAAAATGGCGATCAAGAACCAGATCGCGACCAATGTCGTTTCCACATATCTTGGTCCAACGGCTGGCGGACAGGTGCTGAGCGGAAATATTTAGCGGGGTGATGGGCAAACCATCCATTCCGTCATTCTGTACTCAGACCTGCGCGGCTCCAGTGGTCTAGCAGACCATTTGCCTGCATCGGCCTATATCAGCCTGTTGAACGGCTATTTTGAGTGCGCGGCGGGCGCCGTATTGGAAGCAGGCGGCGAGGTGCTGAATTATATCGGCGACGGTGTTCTTGCGATCTTCCCAATTGGCGAAATGTCAGAAGAAGACGCAGCCGCCGCAGCCCTCGACGCAGCCAAGGAAGCCCGCCGTCGCTTGAAGGACGTGAACGAGAATTTGCAGTTTATGGGGCGGGAACCGTTGGAGTTCGGTATAGCGCTGCATGTGGGGGATGTTGTGTTCGGCAACATCGGCTCCGGCGGGCGCTTGGCGTTTACGACGATTGGCGCTGCCGTCAACGAGGTTGCACGCCTAGAAGCGCTGACCAAGTCGTTGGATGCCCGGATACTGATGTCCGGCGAGTTTAAATCTGCCGTAACGCGCGCGGACCCGGCGGTTCCGCTTAAAAGCTTCGGCTTTCAGAAAATGCGCGGAATCGGGGCCCCGATTGATGTGTTCGGTTACGACAGCAGTGCGTCAGAGGCGTAACGCCGCCGCTTTCTCCCGGCCCACAACCGCAGCCCGCCGCGCCATCTCAGGCGCTTGACCGACATAAGCCACAGGATTGAGCAGCGCTTTGATTTCATCTGCGCTCAGCTTGCTGGAAACCCGCTCATCCGCTTGCAGAAGCGCCAGGAATGATTGACTGCCAGTCGCGGCTGCTTGGGCAGCGTCGTAGACAACATCATGAGCTTCCTGGCGGCCAATCTTTGCGCCGAGCGCAAGCATCACAGGTTCCCCCATGATCAGACCGTCCGTCAGGTCCAGATTCTGGCGCATGCGCTCTGGTTTAACGGTCAAACCGTGCAAGATGATATTCAGGCGCGCAAGCAAATCTCCGGTAGCAACGCACGACCGCTCGGTCGCTTGCCGAATTTGTAATGAGGTCGCCCGGTCCGCTTCATGCTCTGTCTGCATGGCCTCCAGAGCCAAAGGCGCTTGCATTCGCACGTCGCTTGCCAACGCGATGACATCCTGCGCCATGAAAGGATTGCGCTTCTGGGGCATGGTGCTGGAGCCGACGGACCCAGCGGGCGTAGGTTCTTCTAGCTCGCCGAATTCTTGCTTTTGAAGCGTGTAGATTTCGCGGGCGATCTTAGCAGTCGTCGCGGCGTTCAAGGCTAGCAGCAATACATATTCCGTTAGGTGGTCGCCCTCGGCCCGGCTTGGCGTCGCCATGGCGGTCATGTCGAGTTTGGCGGCGAACCGGTCTTGTAGTTCGAAACCATCCAAACCGAACGAGGCCATAGTTCCCGCAGCGCCGCCGAGCATAGCCCGGAATACGCGCGGTTCGGCTTCGGTCAGACGGTCAGCATTCCGGCTGATTTCATCGATCCATACAGCGACCTTGCCGCCAAATGTGGTTGGGACTGCATGCTGCCCGTGGGTCCGGCCCGGCATGGCACTGTCCGCATGAGTTTCTGCCAGTGCGGCCATCGCCTCCAGCACATCAGCGAATTGGCCAAGCAGGATGCGATGGACGGCGCGCAGCACCAAAAGATCGCCCGTCTGGACAATGTTCTGCGTAGTAGCGCCCCAATGCACATATCCGCCTGCATCGCCGTCACATAGCCTGGATAGCTCCCACACGAGCGGAGTTAGGGTGTGGCCGCTGGTGCGGAAGCCTTCTGCCAGACGGTCCTGGTCAAATTTGGAGAAGTCCGCTTTGGCTGCGATTTCGACAGCAGCCGCGCCCGGAATGATGCCCATATCCGCCTGCGCTGCTGCGAGCGCCGCTTCAACATCCATCCAGGCTTGCCAACGGTTTTCTACCTTGAACAACGCACGAATACCGGGGTCCGGCACGCGCATATCCTGTGGATTGGCTGTGAGCTTCGCCATAGGTCAGGCCGGGACTGCGGCTGATGTCGCCATTTCTGCGACAGCCGCAGCAGAGTTCTCGCCGTTCCGCCGCATCACCGCTTGCGGGTTAGCGAAGGGGCGCATGCCGACGGACTGGAAGCTACGCACAACCTCATGATTTTGGCTCAGCGCCGCGTTGACGTCATTGCTCAAACGGGCATCCGATATGACGTTATCGACGCCAGACACATCGATCCTAGGCGTCGCGTAGATCGCTTCTAAGTCCATGCCGTAGTCAATCGCCATAGAGGTCATCTGGAAACAGGCTGGCACGATCCGCCGCCCGCCTGAAGCGCCGCATGCGAATTCCGGCACGCCGCCATCCGTAACCATCGTCGGGCACATGTTGGAGAGTGGCTTGGCGCCGGGCGCTATGGAATTGGGTTTGCCTTGTTCTGGATCAAACCACATCAGCCCGTTGTTGAAGAGGATGCCGGTTTCTGGCCCCATATAGCGGGAACCGAACCGTTCCAGCAGGGTGTTCGTCAGCGCAACCATGTTGCCTTCTGCGTCAACAACAGAGAGATGCGTTGTGCAGGCGAGTTCATCAGCAGGCGCTGCGTGGCCAAGCGCTTCAAAGCGGTGGGCGTAAGATTCCCGAAGAGCGTCCGCCCATGCGGCATAGGTCTCGGGGCTCATGGGTTTAGAAGGATCAATCGTCTTCTCAATTGCCTTGAGCGCGCGCGCGAACGTTGGGCCGCCAGTTAGGCCTGCCGCCAAATGCACCGTCTTGCCGCGATAGGGTATGCCGGGGACTTCCTCGATATGCGCCTCATAGTTAGCGAAGTCCTCTGCGGTGAAGGCGGAGGCGTCCAAGTCCTTCAAAACCAGTTCTGCCAGTTTGCCGGTGTAGAAATCCTGCGGGCCAGCTTCCGCGAGTCGGCGCAAAGTCGCCGGAAGCTTCCCAAGCTGAATACGCTTTGGCGCATGGCTTGAAAGGGATACGGGCGGCACGCCGTTTGGCAGATACGTCTTGGCGCTCTCGGGGAAGTTGCCAAGACCGGCTGCAGCGCCGTAGGCGATTTGCAGGGTTTGATACCAATCCGTCGGCATACCTTTGTCCGCGAGGGCGATCGCCGGATGCATGACATCCTGCCAACTCAGCGTGCCAAACCGCACCAGAGCCGCCGCAAACCCTGCCACCGATCCAGGCATGCCAACGGCTTCGGGGCCTAAAATATTGCGATCATCGACGACACGCGGCCATACGAAAGTAAAATCCTCTGGCGCTTCACCGCCATCCGCCAATGCATATCGGGCCGGATCCAGCGCTTTCGGCGCGGCCATGCCGTAATCGACTCGGAAGACTTTCTTTTCTTTGGCGAGGCCGACCAGCATAAAACCACCGCCGCCGATGCCGCTCATCCAAGGCTCCACACCGCCGATTGCCAGCGCCGTCGCAATCGCAGCGTCAATCGCGTTGCCGCCTTCGCGCAACACAGCCGCGCCTGCGACAGCGGCTTCCCAATGCTGAGCGGAAACAATGCCGCCTGCGGACCGAACGACCGGTTTCGCGATAGCGAATGTTTCTGGCGTATGCAGCATGATCGTAAGCCTCCCGATTGAGCATTTCGGGCAAGCTTAGACGATGAATGCAGTGAATGTCAGGCGCTCAGCGCATCCCAATTGACGGCATCCACATCTATGCGCGCCATCGAAATGTAATAGAGCTGATCGCCAGGCTTGATTGGCGTTGACGCCGGAGCGTTCAGTAGCGGCGTAGTGGTTTCAGGCGAGCGCATGCCAAGCAATGTGGCGTCATAGCGGTCTTTGAAGAGCCTCAACGCCGCTGCATAGGCGAGCGAAGGCGCATTGTCTGGAACGATCATGCTGAATTCAGTTGGCCCGGCGCTACTGGATGCCAGCATCGCGAACAGTTCAGCTGACCCGGGATCTCGGGCCGTGCGCGCCAATATTTCGGTGGAGAGAGAAGGGGCAGTCTCAGCGCCAGGGCAATGCGATTTCAAAAGCGCAGCCATACGCTCATCCTGGAAATAGACAACGAGGCGAATGCCTGGCGCCACCGCAGAGGCTGCAAGGGAGGTTGCTAACGCATCCGGGTCCGTCGCCGCCATGACGATCACAGCATTGGCCTGTTCAAGCCCAGCGCGTTCATAGGCTTCAACGTCCGTCGTGTTTTCCGCCCTAACGAAGCGAACCGTTTCTGGCAGCGGGTTCTGTGACAGTTTCGGGCTGAGCAACACAATCGTTGGCGCATCGCCTGAACTTACATCTGTCAATTGATCGATCAGCCGTTCAGTTTGGTCGCCGCGCCAGCCGATGATGATGATATGGTCTTGGAGCAATCTAAAATCTCCCCGCCCGCGTAGATTTCGCCGCCACCGTTCCGCCATTGCTTGAGCGGCCTTCGCGATGGCTGTTGTAAAGAGCGCGATCCCCCCTGGCATGATCCAGAGGACCGCAACCGCCCGGCCGAGCGCCGTTGCGGGCGCGTAATCGCCGTAACCAACTGTCGTCGCCGTAACGAGATAGTAGTACCAGAATACGTCCGGCTCGCTGATGCCATCTGTCTCAAATGCGATAGCGAGCAGCCAGGAACTCACGAAATGGCCGATGCCGATGCACAGCAGCGCGCTCCAGCTCATTTCCGCTATATGCCGGTAAATCCGCTTGTAGAGATGATGGAACATCTGCGGCTGACTAGTTGAGTTCGCGCGTTAGGTTCAGCTTAGCCCAGACCTGCTGTAGCGCGGATACCAATTCTTCAATCATCCGGTCATCATGCATTGGGCCTGGCGTGAATCGCAGACGTTCGGTGCCGCGCGGCACTGTTGGGTAGTTGATCGGCTGCACATAAATGCCAAAGTCTTCCAGCAGCGTGTCGCTAGCCTGCTTACAGGTCGCGGCGTCGCCGACATGGATGGGCACGATATGACTGACGGACGGGAGTTGCGGCAGCTTGGCGGCGGCTACCTTCTCCTTCAGCAATGCAGCTTGGCGTTGCTGCGCCGCTCGTTCTTGGCCGCTTTGTTTCAAATGGCGAACCGCGGTAAGAGCAGCTGCGGCCAAAGCCGGGGCAGGCGCCGTCGTGAAGATGAAGCTGGAGGCGTTGGAGCGAATAAAATCAATCGCCGCCGCTGTTCCGGCTACATAGCCGCCCGCGACGCCAAAAGCCTTGGCAAGCGTGCCTTCGATCAAGTCCACTCGGTCCATGACGCCATCACGCTCTGCGACGCCGCCGCCACGCGCGCCATACATGCCGACTGCATGCACCTCGTCCAAATACGTCAGCGCGCCATAATGGTCTGCGAGGTCGCATATTTCCCCAATGGGCGCGATGTCGCCATCCATCGAATAGACCGATTCAAAGGCGATGATTTTGGATCGCGCCGGATCAATTTCGCGCAGCAGTTCTTCGAGATGCGCGATATCATTATGGCGGAAGATGCGCTTGTCGGCGCGACTTGCGCGGACGCCAGCGATCATTGAGGCGTGGTTCAGCTCGTCGGACAGCAAAACCGCATTCGGCAACATACCGCCGACGGCGCCAAGCGCCGCTTCATTGGCGACATATCCCGATGTCATCAAGAGCGCGGCCTCCTTGCCGTGCAGGTCAGCTAGCTCAGCTTCCAGATCAACATGCAGATGATTACAGCCTGCGATATTGCGTGTGCCGCCAGCGCCGGCGCCTTCTGCATCTAAGGTGGACTTGGCAGCATCCAGTACGGCTTGGTGTTGGCTCATGCCGAGGTAATCGTTGGAGCACCAGGAAATCACTTCCTGCACGGCGCCGTCTGGGCGGTGCCAGAGCACGCGAGGGTGTTGGCCAGTTTGCCGCTCAAGCGCCGCAAACACACGATATCTGCCTTCAGTTTTCAGCGCTTGCACGCCTTCTTTGAAAAAGGCCTGATAATCTTCCCGGCGCATCAAAATACCCTTTAATCGCAATCAAACGCGCCGTTTGTGATGGGCGCCTTTGTCTTTGCTACAGTACCACGCTATGAACGCAAGTAAGACACATCACATTCCCGCCGGGTCAAAAGAAATTCCATGCGCGTCGCAGCTATAATCGCAGCTCTTTTGATGGCCATCGCCGCTGCCGTGATGGTTTTGCCAACGGCTGGCGGCGGGCTAGAGACATCAATTGCGTTTCAGCGGACCGACATAGCGGCAGTTATCCTGGCATTCGCGTTAGGCGGCATTGCGGCAGCGGTTTGGAATAGCACTGCAGGAATTCTCATCGGCGCAATCGGCATTGGGCTGGTATTTGCCGGTTTAACGCTTCTGTCCGGGAACCCAATGCTGGGCGCATTGGCGCTGATTTATATGTTCGTTGGACCGGGTCTGGCGCTCGCATTTGGATTGGCGTTGCGCATGGCGACGATGCAGGCGCCACAGCTACGTGTGCCCAAAGTTAAGCGCCCGGCGCAGACCGCGACATCCATGCCTGCATCTGAACCGCGGGCTGAGATCAAACCAATTGCGACCCAAGAGCAGAAAGTGGATGAGCCGACGGCGGAAGAGGCAGTCAAGCCAGAGCCGCCAACGCCGCTTGTCGATCCAGTTGTTCCAGATCCCGAACCCGTTGCGGTTCCCCAGCCGCAGTCTCCGCCGCCGCCAACGCCGCATGCAGCGGATCCCTATGTCGATGAGGACGCTAAGAATCGACTGGAATTCCAGCGTATGCGCGCCGCAGAGGCTGAAGACCCAGAAGAGGGGGCAAAGCTCTGGCGTCAAATCGCTGATGAGCACCCGGACTATATACCTGCGATGATCGCCGAAGCGCAGCTGTTGCATCAGTTGGGCAAAATCACCGAAGCGCGCTCCCGGCTCGACGCTGCTTTGACGGTGTCTCCGGACGACCAGGCCGCGCTTACGCTTGCTGCACGGTATGCGGCCAGCGATCAGGATTTTTCTGCCGCTGAGCGTTACTGGGCCATAGCGTTCGATGCGCATGACATGAATGACGGGCAAGCCGCTGCATACCTTAACGCTTTGGTTCAACAGCAGAAGTTTGCAGAAGCGAGCGCGCTTTATCATAAGCTCGCGAATGAATGGCCGGATCGGCCGAAATTGATCCGGGCAGGGGCCAGCGCTGCTGAAGGCCGGGGTGCATACGCGGAAGCCCATGAGCTTTGGCAAGCCGCTATTGCGCTTGAGCCCGGAGTGTTCAGCGACACACGCCGTTCAATTGCTGCATTGATTGCGCTCGGAGACTTAAAGGCGGCGGCGCGTGAAACGCGGATGTATATGCAGGAAGCACCGGATGAGCTGGAACCTGCGGCCCTGGCGGATCGCATTGTCCGGCTGGCGACGACATCTGAAGCTGAAGACGCCATGGAGCCGGTGGCGATCTTGGGCGCCGCCAATTCGGGATATTGGGCTTCTTGGATTGAGGCCCGATTGGCGGCTGGTGATATTGTTCAGGCGGAGACTGCATTTCAGCAAGCCGCTGACTGTGGGTCTGACGATCCGGCGTTGCTTCGCGCTGGCGCGTTAATCGCGCTCCGGGCCCAGCGCCGTGACCTTGAGGCAGAACGCTGGACCGCCCTTGTCGCCCTCACGCCAGATGATCTGGGCGCCGTTCGCCGCGCCGCCGTAGCGCATTCAGCGCTTGGCAATCTTGATGCGGCCAGAGCGTTGGTGGAAGGCGGGTTGACGCATCAACCGGATCACTTGGCGCTCCTGTCGTTGAAGGCGAATTTGGCTGGGCGGATGGGACGCTGGGAGGATGCGCTACAGGCTTGGAAGGCCTATGGCCTCCATCACGAGATGACGCCGCACGTGATCGCACAAACCAGCCGCGCGCTTCGTGGCCTCAAGCGGATTGATGAAGCGCGATTGATCGCCAATGCAGGACTCAAAGATGCGCCCGGCAACTTGGATATTCTGATTGAGGCGGCGCGGGTCGCCGATGAAGGATTAGCTTTAGACGTAGCTGCCCGCCCCGATGAAAATCATTCTACAGCGCGTGCGCATCGGTTGGACGCCTGGAAAGCTGCAGTTACGGCTGGGGCTAATGATCCTGCCGCATGGCAGGGCCTCATCTTGGCGCTGCTTGACGATGGAAATCAGGCGGGCGCCAAATCAGCCTTGAAACATGCTCAATCAGCACTCAGTGATGCTGCGCCATTGCTCCGGTCCCCGCAAATTTGCGCTCTGATCGAGCCGGCTGAGCAGAACGGCTGAGCGACAGAATGCATCTGTACAGAATGCTTCATTTCATCCAGTTTCGCTGCGTCATCGTAAGCCCTTATGATGGAATGGATGAGTGATCGCGTTGGATGAAGGCCTGATATGAAAGTATTGATGGCGCCAGTAAATATCTCTGGCATGCCGCTGACGCTTGTTCGCGGCCTGCAGAAGATTGGCGTAGACGCGCGTCTGTTGCAATTTGCGCGGGGCGAGGCAGCCCATAAATTTGGATATGACAGTGACATCGTCGTCCAACTGGATCGTCGCCCGGCCGGCGAAGTGCGTTTCGACGCCGTCGCAAATGCGTTGGATGATGGCTATGACATCTTCCATTTCTGGCTGCGCACCATGGTATTTGGCCCGAAATATACGGGCATGATGGGCGCGGACCTGCCGCTGATTAAACTGCGTGGGCGTAAAATTGTTTACCGGTTCACGGGTATGGACCTGCGCGATCCTGTGATTGATTTGGAAAACAATCCATACAGCCCATGGCGTTACGGCTACTCGGCGACCTCGCCGGCAGATGACGTTATCCGGCGCGCCTATCTCGATCACCTGCAGTGCCATGTCGATCAGTTTCTGGTGCAAGACCCTGAACTTGGCCAATACATGCCAAACGCAAAGATTGTCCCGCGTGCGCTTGAGCTTGATAAATGGCCTCACGCAGGGCTTGAGCCAACTGACAAACCAATCGTCGTCCATGGCCCGTCAAATCAGTTGGTAAAAGGCACCAAGTTTGTTCTGGAAGCCTGCGAAGAGCTCAAGGACGAAGGCCTGAATTTTGAGCTGAAATTGATTACTGGAATGGCGCATGAAGAGGCCGTTTCCTGGTACCGGCGCTCGGATATTCTAGTCGATCAATTGCATATCGGCGCCTATGGCGTTCTAGCCATGGAAGGCATGGCGCTTGGCAAGGCTGTCATGTGTTATCTGCGTGAGGACCTGTTCAAGCCAGTTTATGGCGATATGCCGATCGTCAACTGCAATCCCGACAACTTCAAAGACCAACTTCGCACGCTGATTAAAGATTATGAAATGCGCAAAGACTTTAGCTTGCGCGCACGGGCCTTCGTTGAAAAACACCATGATGTCAACAATGCAGCGCCACTTCTTAAAACTGTATATGAGGATGTGATGGCGGCGCCGCAACGCATGCCCGATAGCAACGCAGATCTCAAGTTTATGGGCCTGCAATATGGCGGGATGGAGCGGCAGGTAAACCAGCAACGCGCGCTTGCGAACCGTGCTGAGCAGAAGGCCGATGCATATCGCCAACAGATCGAAGACAATCAAGTGGAGCTTATTTCTGCCCGCGATGCGCAGAATGATGCGGCCGCGCTCCGATTAGAGGTCGCGCGCTACAAGAAGTTAGTTGAGAACGCGCAAAGGGACCGTGATGCCGCGCGCGAGCGCCTGGCGTCTTACCGGGAGACGAGGGCGCCGACGGGGCCGTACGCGAGAATGCGATCCGCATGGCGCAATATTCGCAAGCGTTTGGGCGCCTGACGCATTTTGGAGCACTGATATGGAAAATTGTGAACATACGCTTGGGGCTGATTGCGAAATTCAGCCGGGCGCGCTTGTCGGCTTGAAGTACAAGCCCGATGCCAAGCCAGCGAAGATCGGCGCTCGAGCGCGTATTCGTACAGGCGCTATCATCTATGGCGACGTTTATATCGGCGATGATTTTCAGACCGGGCACCAGGTTCTGCTCCGGGAGCAGACCAAGATTGGCCGGCATGTTTTGCTCGGCACCCAAAGCGTTATCGATGGCCAGGTGACGATCGGCGACTTCGTCAAAATTGAGACGCATGTCTATATCCCGACCCATGTTGAGATTGGCAGCTTTGTGTTCATTGGCCCCGGCGTGACGATCACAAATGATCGCTACCCGCTGAAGCTCCGTGATCAATACAAGCCAGAAGGCGCGATTCTGGAAGATGGCGTGACCATCGGCGGGGGCGTCACGATTGTACCGGGCGTTCGCATTGGCAGAGATTCATTTGTCGCCGCGGGCGCCATTGTCACCAAAGACGTGCCGCCTGATAGCCTTGTCGTTGGCGCGCCTGGACGGGTGCAGCCGCTGCCAGACCATTTGAAAGAACGGAATATGGCGAAGGCGTGGGCGCGCATGTTGGCGTCTGAAGCGTAAACCGGTTCTGCTGTGATTGACGTCACAGGTCGAACTATTGCTTCGCGCAGCCAATTCGCCCACTTAAAGAGCAGTTTGCTGCGGCGATCCGCGGCCTTTGCTTCAACCGCCTCTGTGAATTATTGCACTGCACAATGAAGCGATGCGCTTGGCCGCTCGCCTAGCCCTGGGACGAGAGATATCCCGCTTAAGGAGACGGCATGACAAAAGCGACGCGGATTGGAATTATCGGCTGTGGTCAGCAAGCGCCGAAGCACATTAAGGGCCTGTTGCAGGCTGGCGGCGTGGAGATTGTCGCGGCCGATGTGATGGATGGCGCTGCGGAGCGCCTGGCGAACCAGATTCCCGAAGTGAAGCCTTATGCTGCGGTTGAAGACGTATTTCAGGACCCGGACGTTGATGGCGTCGTGCTTTGTGTGCCCACGCCCGTCCATGCGCCGCTAATCCGCCAAGCTATCGCCGCAGGCAAAGACTTCCTGGTCGAAAAACCGCTCTGTGAAAGCTTCGCAGAAGCCGAGCGGCTGGATGCGGAAGTAAAAGCCGCAGAGCGGATCGGCATGGTCGGCTACATTTATCGCTACGCGCCGCCATTCGAAGCTGCCGCCAAGGCCCTTGCCGGCGCCCGGGAAACCGGTGATGCGGCTGCGCTCGGCAAAGTCTCAGCCGCTATCCTGCGCGTCGGGGGCAGGGGTTCACGTCAACCTTGGAAGCACCAGAAGGCGGCAGGCGGCGGCGCCATCAATGAAATGCTGGTCCATATGCTGGATTTGGCTATCTGGTATTTCGGCCCGCCCGCAGAATCAGAATTGCTGACGAGCAAACTGCTCCGCCCGAAACGTATGATCCAAGGTGAGATGCATGATGTGGACGCCGAGGATTTCGTTGTTGTCCGTATGACCTCTGCCGCTGGCGTCGAAATACTGATCCAGGCGGATTTAATTACGCCAGCATTTGCCCAATCGCTTGAAGCGCAGGGCGAGAATGGCAGTCTGATGGCGTCCGTCACGCCCAATGTCGCTTCAAAGCTCATGATTGACCAGTCGCGCGGCGGCTTTGACAACGGCCAGACGGAACTTGGCGGCAATGCTGATTTCTATATTGGCCAATCCGCAGCGTTTCTTGACGCCATCCGCACCCGCAACGCGCCAGATCGCGGCGCATTGAGTGACGCCGTCGCTCTTATGCGCACGGTCGAGAGCCTCCGCGCCAGCCTATAATCCATTCCTATTCCTTCGCGCCTAGTCCAGGAGAGACCGATGATCGGCATCGCTGAAATCAAACTGACTGACAATGAAATTGAAGCCGCAATTGCGGTGCTGAAATCCGGCGGTCTCCGCCAAGGCCCGCAATGCACGGCATTTGAGGAAGAATTTGCAGCCCATGTCGGCGCTAAACACGGCATGACCTCGTCCAGTGGCACCTCCGCATTACACTTGCCGTATATGGCGATGTTGGAGCCGGGCGACGAGGTGCTTTGCCCATCCTTCACGTTTATCGCGACTGCCAGCATGGTCTCAATGGCAGGCGGCAGGCCGGTTTTCGTCGATGTTGACCCGGATACATTCCTGATTGATCTCGCAGACGCTGAGAGCAAGGTCACGGCGCGCACCAAAGCGATTGCGCCAGTGCATCTCTTTGGTAATCCCTGTGACCGCCCGGCAGTCGAGGGTTTCGCGCGCAAGCATGATCTCAAGATCGTTTGGGATGCGGCGCAGGCTCACGGCGCTGGCTATGACGGCAAAGACGTTGGCGGCTGGGATGATGTTGTCTGTTACTCCTTCTACCCCTCCAAAAACATGTTCGTTGGCGAAGGCGGCATGACGACATGCAACGATCCAGAACTCGACGCTAAAATGCGCCTGTTCCGCAGCCACGGTATGGCGGGCAAGTACTATCACACCGAGCTTGGCCTGAATTACCGTATGACGGATGTTGAAGCAGCGATTGGTCGTGAGCAGCTTAAGCGCCTTGACGATATGGTCGCGACCCGCCGCCGCAATGCCGATATTCTCAACGCTGGCCTCGGTCAGATCGCGGGCATTAAGCCGCAATCAACGACGCTAAACGGCCAGCATGCGTGGCACCAATACTGCATCCTGGTTGATGAAGCAGAATTTGGCTGTGGCCGGGACGAGCTTGGCGAACGCCTGAAAGCGCGGGGCGTACAGAATGGCGTCCACTATCCCCGCGGCATGCATCAGCAGCCGGTCTATGAGGCCAAATTCGGCAAACAGACGCTTGCCGTGACGGAAAAGCTTGCCGAAACGATCCTCGCCATTCCCGTGCACCACGGCTTGTCTGCGGATGAAGCGTCTCAGGTTGTTGACGCCATTTCAGACGCGCGGAACGGCTGAATAATGGCGTTCCAGGCCGGGTGGGGCGCTCGTCCTACCCGGCCTATTATTAGCTATAGCGCTCCAGCAGCTTCCATGGCCGCGATATCGACGGCTGTATATCCAAGCCCTGTAAGAATATCGTGCTGATCTGCCGCCATCTCTGGCGCAGCTTCAGCCCGGGGTTGGATGTTTGGTTGGCGGATGGCCGGACCGATCGTCTGCACCGGCATGCCGGACGGTGTTTTCAGATCAATGATCTGACCGGTGGATTGCGTGAACGGGCTATCAAGCGCCTGGCCGACATCATAAACCGGTGCGCCCGGAACCTCGCCTTGGAACAATGCCATCCATGCGTCAGTGGTCTTTTCTGACAATGCTTGGTCCAACAGATCCGTGATCAGGTCACGATTGGCAAGTCGGGCCTGAAAGTCCTTGAACCGGGGGTCATTGCCCCATTCTGGTCGACCAATCTTTTCGCAAAGGATTGGCCAGAACTTTTCCTTGTTGCACATCAGGAAAATCCAACCGTCTTGGGTCTTGTAAAGTTGGCTTGGCACAAGGTTGGGGTGCGCGGACCGCTTCTCGCGGCCAACAGTTTCGCCAAGCGTCATATGCCAGGCGCTGACGTAACAGAGGTTGGTCATTGCCGTATCATAGAGGCTGACGTCATAGTCGCCGCCCTGGCCGCTCGCACGCGCGCCAAGGATGCCGGATGCCAAGGCCAATGCGGCTTGAACGCCAGTCGAGAGGTCGACGATCGATAGACCCATCCGCGAAGGCGGACCGCCTTTTTCTCCAGTGACTGAGAGATGACCGCATTCCGCTTGCATCAGGTAGTCGTAACCCGGCCATGCAGCGCGATCATTGTCGCGGCCATAGGCGGAGAGATGAACGCAGACGATGCGCGGATTGATGGCTTTCAGGTCTTCGTATGTAAGGCCAAGTTTACCGGGTAAGTCCCCACGCAGATTGTTGAAAACGCCATCAGCGCCAGCCGCTAACTTACGCAGAATTTCCTGCCCGCCCGCTGTTTTCAAATTCAGTTTGATCGAGCGCTTATTGCGGTTGAAGGACTGGAAGAAAAGGCTGTCGCCCCTGGGCAACGTCTCGTTCGGGTGACGCACATGCCGACCAACGTCGCCTCCGTCACTGGCATTTTCTACCTTGATGACTTCGGCGCCCAGGTCCGCCAACTGCATCGTGCCATGCGGGCCAGCGCCGTACTGCTCGACGGCGACGATCCGGACGCCTTCCAGGGGACGCTGCATCTAAGCCGGGTTCCGCTCAACGATTTGGCGTGCAATCAGAATTTTCTGAAGTTCATTCGTTCCTTCGCCAATTACGAGCAGCGGCGCGTCGCGGTAGAATCGTTCCACGGGGAACTCTTTGGAATAGCCGTAACCGCCATGAACCCGCATCGCCTCCATGGAGTTGTGAACGGCAGCCTCTGTTGCAAAGAGCTTGGCCATGCCTGCCTCCATGTCACAGCGCTCGCCTTTATCGAAAGCGCGGGCGGCCGCCATCGTCAGATGACGGGCGGCTTCGACCTGGGTCGCCATATCCGCCAGTTTAATCTGGATCGACTGATGCTCGCAGATCGGCTTGCCGAAGGTTTCCCGTTGCTGGCTGTATTTAACGGCTTCTTTCATGGCCGCAGACGCCACGCCGACGCCGCGCGCCGCCACATTAATGCGCCCAAGCTCTAGCCCGCCAAGCGCATGACGCAGGCCACGGCCTTCCTCCAGCCCGATCAGCCGATCTGCCGGGATACGGAAGTCCTCAAACACCAATTCAGCGGAATCGATACCTTTGTATCCAAGTTTCTCCAGCTTGCGTGAAACCGTAAATCCGGGTCCTTTTTCAGCCAGGAACAAGCTTGTGCCAGAGTGTCGGGGCGAGGCATTCGGGTCCGTCTTGACCAAAAGCGCGAACAGCGTTCCGTGGATGCCGTTCGAAATCCACGTCTTCGTGCCGTTCACCACATAGTCGTCGCCTTCACGCTTGGCGGTCATACGGATGGCTTGCAGGTCAGTGCCGCAGTTCGGTTCCGTCAGCGCCAACCCGCCACGAATTTCGCCGGTTGCGAGCTTTGGCAACCATTCGCGTTTTTGGTCCTCCGTGCCATGCCGGATCACGGCGGAGCACATGATCAAGTGAGAATTAAAAATGCCAGAGAGCGACATCCATACTTCAGATACACGCTCGACAATGCGGGTATAGGTGGTGGTGGGCAGGCCGAGGCCGCCATATTCCTGTGGGATAATTGCGCCAAACAATCCCAGCGCCTTCATGCCTTCGACCATCGCCGTCGGATACTCGTCCGCGTGCTCCATATCCATCACATAGGGGCGGACATCACGCTCCAAAAACTTCTCAATAGCATCCAAGATTTGCTCTTCGTCTTCAGCCGTAATCGTGGTGAGGGCGGCGCTGTCCATCATTTTGGTCGTCCTGAAACATTCGGAGTGGTGACTTCAAATAATGGCCCGAAGCAAACTTACGTCAAGCTTTGGGCGGGCGCTCAGTCCGCCAAAAGATCTATATCGATGATACGCCCGAGATCTTCCAGCGCTTGGCGCGGATCGGTCACCTTGATGGTCGCCATGCCCATAGCGCGCGCGGATTTCAGATTAACGCCGAGATCGTCAAGGAACACGGCTTCCCCTGCTTCGACGCCAACCGTTTCTAAAGCGTGCTCATAGAAGCGCGTTTCTGGTTTGCGGCTGCCGATCTTGCTGGATTCGATCACATGATCAAACAGCCCCATGATCCGTTGAATCTCAGCTTCCTGTTCCGGCGGTCGGGGCATCCGCGCAACGTTATTCGTCAAACACGCAATCGAATACTGCGCCTTCACACGTTGCAACGCCCGCACCATGATGGGACGTGGCGCAACCATAAGCCCGGCAAGCACGGCCTCGCCGGATAGACGATGCCCAAGCGCCTCAGCCTCAGCTTCAAACGCCGCGACAAAACCAGCACGGTCCAGTTCGCTCCGCTCAAAGCGCGCCCAGGCATTCGCGTCGGGGTTGACGGTGTTGATCTTGCGAATGAAGCCTTTAGGCAGGCCTGCTTCCGTCTCATAACGGGCAAACCCTTCAAAAGGGCTTGCGGTAATCACGCCGCCAAAGTCCCATAAAACCGCTTTGACTCTCATCTTAAAGGTCCTTCATATTGTAAATGTTTTCTGATACCTACTACTCGGTGCGGCGCAGTATTGTCCGCTTTGAGGGGCGAAGCCAAAGAATGCATGTTTTGGACGCAATCGCTAGCCGAAGGACCGTTCGGTATTTCAGTGCACGGCGTCCAACACGGGCGCAGGTGGAGAGTATTCTGAAGAACGCTTGCCGTGCGCCTAGCAATCGCAATAATCAACCTTGGCGCGTTTTGGTTTTTGCCGAAGACGCCCTTGCCGATCTGGTGAACGGATTCGCCGCTGGCGATGCCCATACGGACGGAGCGCCGCCACGCTGGTCTCCTGATCTGCGCGCAAGCCAATCGGGCGATGCTGCCTTGCGGCGCGGTGGATTGCGTTTCTATGAAGCGCCCGTGGGGTTGCTGTGTACGATCAGCCGGGATGCCAGCCCGGAGGATTGGCTCGACCATGGCGGCTTCATCAATAATATTCTTCTTGGCGCGAACGCCTTTGCCCTCAGCACATGCCTGATCGGTGACTTT
Source organism: Alphaproteobacteria bacterium (assembly GCA_038102935.1). Lineage (GTDB taxonomy): Bacteria > Pseudomonadota > Alphaproteobacteria > Bin95 > Bin95 > VMCJ01. The sequence goes on from JAYNYG010000022.1 coordinate 22,117, forward strand.
CGCGGGCTTGAAACCCGCGTCGCGCCCCGGTTTGGATTGCCGCCAGATCAGGAGATCACAGTTGGGATCGGCATCGGCTATGCTGAGCGCGCCCGCGAACGGTTGACCGAGCGACAGCCGCTGGAGGCATTCACCGCGTTTCATTGGAACTGAACCTAAGAGGGCTCAAAGCACCTGGGTCAACTGCGCATTGGACCAGCGCTTCCGGTAATGCATGTCCGTTAATCAGCGCGGCGGCGACCATATTCATGGCGGGTGATGTTTGAATGCCATACCCGCCCTGGCCAGCCAGCCAAAAGAACCCCGGCGTCGCTTGATCGAATCCAACAACAGGGGTCTTGTCGTCAGCAAAGCTGCGTAAGCCCGCCCGGCTGTGGGCAACGCGCTGGATTGGGATATTTGCGGCGTTCTGCACTCGATCCGCGCCAATGGCGATATCGATTTCTTCCGGAAAGGCGTCATGCGGTTCCACCGGCGTTTCGTCAGCCGGGGAGATCAGCGCCAAGCCCGCATCTGGTTTGAAATAGAACTGCTCATCCACATCAATCGTCGCCGCAGATTGCGTAAATCCCGGTACAGTCGGCGCTTCGACCAAGAACGCTGTCCGACGTTTCGGCGTGATTTTAATCGATTGCGCGCCAGCCATCATTGCGATCGATGATGCCCACGCCCCCGCTGCATTCACGATAATTCCGGCTTCAATGGCGCCTTTTTGCGTTTCGATACGCCAGCCTGCATTTTGTTGTGTGAGATCCTGCACACCTGCATCGGTCCACACGTCTACGCCATTTTTGCGTGCAGACGCCAAGTAGCCTTGCATCATCGCATCGACGTCGATGTCCATGGCGTCTGGCTCGTAGCAAGCTGCATCGACGTAGTCGGGTTTGAGAGCAGGGGAGAGCGCGCAAGCCTCCGCGTTTTCAACGAGGCGCGCCCGGGGCGTTAGTTTCTGCGCTGCTGCAACTTCGCGCTCGACAGCGGCGCGTTGGTCCTTCCGGCCAATGAGCAGCACGCCACGCGGCGTTAGCAAAGAGTATGCGGCAAAGCCATCGGGCGGTCTGTCAAAGAAGGGCTTCGAGGCGACCGTCAGCGCTCTGATCGCCGCATTGCCATAGGCTTGCGTATACAGCGCAGCAGATCGCCCGGTCGTGTGAAAGCCGAGCGCAGACTCTTGCTCAAGCAAAACAACGCGCTTACCTGGACCGAGCGCTGACGCAAGGCCAATGCCTGCGATCCCGCCGCCGATGATGGCGACATCAAAGGCCTTCGCCGAAGCTTTAGTCATGGATTAGACCGCGCCTTCATCTTGCAGCATCTGAAGCGCCGTCCTGAATGCTGCCAGCGTCTCCGCGAGTTCTGCGTCACCATGGGTGGCGGAGATTGTGCCGCCGGGCCATCCATTGAAATCAACGCCATTAACCAGCATCGCGAGGCGAAGCTTGCGTACAGCCTCTGCATTGTTGCCCTTCAGCTCCATGAATGGGATCGCGAGAGGATCAAAGTTATCTGGCCCAACGCCTGGGCGATTTTCAGGATTCGTAAAAATGTGAACCGCTGAGTGCTCGCCGTAGGCTGCCGACGATAGGTTCGCGTCACGGATGGCGGCGTTCAGGCCGTCCCGCATCGCATCGCCAAATGCATTGGCTTTGGCGCAGGCATCCGTTTCAGCGATGATCTTGAGCGCAGCGATGCCCGCTGCGGCGGCAACGGGGTTGGCATTATAGGTGCCTTGATGGCCGATTTTCTCAAATCCGCCAGCGCGCGCTTTCTGGAAGTCTAGAAGATCAAATATCTCGGAATTCCCAACCACTGCCCCGCCAGGCATGCCGCCCGCGATTATTTTGGCAAAGGTCGCTAGGTCCGGCGTAACGCCAACTGCAGCCTGTGCGCCACCGGGAGATACGCGGAAGCCGGTGACGACCTCATCAAAAATCAGCAGAGCGCCGGATTCTGATGTGGCTTCACGCAAGTACTCAAGGAATCCAGGCGCGGTCGGGATCATGCCCGTGGATGCGCCGGTTGGTTCCAGAATGATGCCGGCAATGTCGCCGCCAGCAAGCGCGTTTGCGACGCCATCACGGTCATTTGGATCGATCAACACAACGCCGTCTGCCACACCGGCCAAAACGCCAGCCGTCGCAGTCCCATCAAAATGGTTGGCTTGGCCGGGCGCCATGTGATCATTCCAGCCATGGAAATGCGAGCGGAACCGAATGATCTTCTGGCGGGCGGTATAAGCGCGCGCTAAACGCACCGCCATGAGTGTGGCTTCAGTGCCAGAGGATGTGAAACGGACTTTCTCGGCGCAGGGGACCATCTGACGGACCTGTTCCGCCCATTCAACCTCAAGCGCATGGCTCGCGCCAAAATGCGTGCCCTTGGCGTATGCGTCCTGGACTGCGCTTGCGACGGTTGGATTGTTATGGCCGAGTAGCAGCGCGCCATGGCCGCCGAAATAGTCGATATACTGATTGCCATCGACGTCCCATTTCCTTGGGCCTTCGGCACGGTCGATATACAGGCCATATGGTTCCAAAAAGCGCGAATCATGGGTGATGCCGCTTGGAAACGAAGCAGCCGCGCGTTCGGCGAGTTTCGCAGAGCCCGGCGTATGCTCACGGTAACCGGCTTCGATACGAGAATTTGATAGGGCGCTATCGGGCATTCGACGACTCCTTGGGGTCAGCTAGCCAAAGCATACGCTTTAAGGGAATTTGACCCAAGCGAGGCGAGTTGGGCGGCAATCAGGGGTCTTCGCGCTCGCCCGGCAGTAGCGGCGGCTGTGCAGCGGCGTTTACTGGCGGCGCGTCAAAGATCTCACGCAGAATGCCAGGAGCCAAGGCTGATAAAGGATTGATATCAAAACTTGGGTCATCCAATGGGCCATGAACCCTATAGTTAGCGGCAAACACACCTTCCTTCTTGGAGCCGATCAATATGTCCCCAAGGATCGGGATTGATCCGATCGCACGCGAGACTCCATATGCTGGAGAGGCGGCGCCGCGTATGTCAATCTGGCTGCGATCCACATCAACACGACCAGCAGCGGTCAACCCAAGAGCGGCTCCGAAAGCCCGGCTCTTTAAAATATCCAATACGCCCGACCGCCATTGGCCCAAAACATCCATTCTCTGAAATTGGACGCGGTCGCCCTGACCGAGCATCTGCAGCATAGGGGAGGGCGCATCATCGCCCGATAGCTTGGCGATCTCCGACTTCAACAGAGCAAAACTTTTTGCTTTAAAATCCAACCCGAGCGCTCCGGATTCCGTTTTATGCGCAAGGATGCGGGCCGTCCCGTCTAAGGCGGAACTTGTGGCGCCAGTCGCGCGCAACAAAGCGCCGAAATTGCTGGCTGTGAGGCTTATCTGCCCTCCGGCTGGTAAGGACTGCGCTTCTAGCAGGCCCCCTGCATACTGAGCCGATGCATCGAGACCTGTCGGCCATGAGCCAGATATAGTCATCCGGCCACGCATATCCTGCAGCCAGAATTTTTTTGCGACACGCACCTGCGCGACATCGACATCGATAAATAATGGCCGTGTTTCAGGTTCAGGTTTGTCTCCCGCCGCGTCCGAAACGGGTTTTCCCTGATCTAAGTCGAACAATGGGCGGAGATCTACTTTACGGCCATGCAGGCTAATTTGATCACCGCCCGGCGCGGCGGCGTATTCAAGTCGAATGTCGTTGCCTGCGCCGACAAGTTTCTGCACGCTAACACGGTCAATCTGTTCGCCAGAACGGTCGAACAAAATCGTCGCCGCGGCATCCATGTCTTTGGCCTTCAGCGTGAGATTATCGATCCGGGTTGGACGGCCTTTAACCAAGGTTGCTCGGGCGCCAATACGTGCCGGCGCCCCTTTTGGTTTGAGCCAACCGATCTCTTGCGCGAGGAGAGTCGCCTGCGTGAGGTCCGCATCAAGGTCCATCACATAGGTCTCGCCGGTGCGTGCGCTCACATTGAACCGGGTTGGCGCAGCGCCTGTCAGCCTCCGCCGGATAGCTGTATTGCCAAGGCCAATTGAGCGCCGCACATCAGGAGTCAAAAGCCAATTTCCGCTAAATCGCGCTTGTTCCTCGAGCTTTGCGAATTTGATGAACCCTTCGAAATCTATCGGTTGATCCAACAATTTACCCAAACCGGCCACAGTGAGTTCTTTCTTCGTAACGCCGATGTTGAGCATACTTGCGGATAGGTCCCAGCCATTCACTACGCCGGGAAGCACCGCGTTCCGCACGGTTCCTGTAGCGTTTATGCTGATATCATCGAGCTTTAATGCGTCGATCAGTGGAAACGCCATTTTTAGCCGTCCATCGACGGCGCCGCTGGTTCGCGCCGGGGCGACGCCGAGCCATTGGGCGTATCGCAAGGGTGGATAATCCAGCAGTGTGAGTAATTCCGGCGCCTTGCCGGTCACCCGCCCGTCAATCTTTATCCGCTCGTTCTTTGCGCCGAGGTCAAGAAAGTCGATTGCGACCCGCTCGACCTTCAGTCCGGCGGATGTTCCCCGTGTGACGTCAAGATGCAGCCCCTTGGCGTCGAACCGGCCTTTGCCCGCGACGCCTGTCGCTTTCGGCATCTTGTCCCAATAGATGACGTCGACGCCGCTTGCGACAAACGTTCCAACAGCATTGAGTTCAGCGCCCGAAAGCTTCTCGATTTTTAAATCAGCGCCCGTAACACCGCCTTTCGAGAGAAATTGACTAACCCAGGCGCGACCGCCCTTAGAGAACGTCTTTGGCCAAATTCTAGCCAGCGCCTCAGTTGGAAATTTCCCAAGCCTGAGATCCGCGTTCAGTGTGTCTAAGCCGTCTTCCGCCAACGTTACGGCGCCGTTCCCGGATATCGGCACCGCATCAAGCTGCATATCGAGGCCGTTGGCGCGCAGAGTCCGGGTGGCAGGGTCGAAAGAGGCAAAAATGCTGAGGCGGCTGATATCTATTGGCGCGTGGAATAGGTCGGGGCGGTCAAACCGCGCTTTGGCATTTAGCTTTGCTTCAACAGGTCCTAGCCCGAGATTGTTAAACGCGGCGTCGAAATCCGCCCTGAAGTCGCCAGTTAGGCCCGTGGTCGTTTCTGACAGATTTAGCAGCCCTGCCAGATAACGTATGTCCGCATGATCAATCCGGCCCTTGGCGACAAAGGCACCAGTGTCTGCGCTACCAGGAGCGGGCTCAATAACGCCTGCTCCTATAAGGCCCGCTCGGTCAGCGCCGAGCCGCAACCCAGTAACGGTAATGCGCCGAGCGGCAGCATCCGCCTTCGCGTCAACGGCGATCCGATCTAGAGATACGCGTGCACCGTCGGGGAGGGCGGCATCCAGCCCATCTGCCTCCAGTTTTACGGTCGCGGTCGCTGGTAAGAGTTGCCTATCCAGTTTGATTTCCGCAGTTCCGGTGAACTTTCCATCAACGGGAGGCAGCGTGACTCCAAATAATCGGACAGCGCGAGCGAGGACAGCCAGGTCCGCATTCTCAGCCGTCAAATCTGCTGAAGCGCCAACCCGTCTTTCTAACGTTGCTGAGACCCTAAGCGGGAGGGCTTTCTCAATATCGTTAAAATCCAGGGTGCCGCGCATCAGCATCAGGCCAGGCGTCAGGGTCGCGGCGGCGTCAAGTCGGCCACGCCAAAGCTCCTCGCCTGTAACGCCATCCTGCGCGATGACGACGGCGTCTATGATCTCAACGTCTGGCAGGACTTCTATGTCTGTATCGGAATTCAACCATTCCCTGGCCAAGCCGAGTATGTCCTCTGCCTCGTCATCAGCCGCATCGTTAGAAGCAGAATCAGTCGCGCTCAGTTGCTCGATTGCACGCAGGGTCAGCTTGCCATCTTCACCACGCACGGCGATCATCGCGCCGCCCGCAACGGTTAGTCTCGTGGCTTGTACATCGCCTCGTAGCAATTGCTGAATGCTGAGACGAACCTGGGCGCTGTCGGCGCGCGCGACCAACCCGCCTCTATCCGTCCGCGCTTCAATGCCGGATGCCACAATGCCAAGCTTGCCGCCCGAAGCCTGAAGCGAAAATCCTTCCGCTGTCGCCTCTAGAGACCCTGTAGACTCAGACAGCGCCGCCGATAGTTGTGGCTGGAGGAACGTCAGGTCAATCGGTCCCTGGCTCAGCCTTACTGCAAAGAAGACAGCAATCAGCACCACTGCGGCCGTCAGCGCCAACATTCCACGCAGCAGCCATCTCACTCCCTTAGGCAGGGCTTGGGTGAAAGGGCGTTGGGGCACGACGGTTTCTTCGCTCCGGATTGGTTGAATTCAATATCCCTACGAGCAGGGAACACCGTAAGATCAAACCTATGAGTCAGTTTTTTGATCTTATACCATCCAACGGCTTTGCGCCGCCGCTTTCAACTGATTTAGTGCAGGCTGAATTGGCGTTCCAAGCTATCGGCGAAACGTCGGCGAAGGATGCGCTGGCGAAAGCGCTGGTAGTCCCTGATCAGCGGTCGTTCCTTGAGGGTGTACTTGACGGCTCGCCCTACCTCGCCCGTGCTGCGGAAAAGTCGCCGGAAGCATTCATTGAGTGCTTGAACGAGGGACCTGACGCCGCTTTTGCGACAGTTATGGCCTCCCTTGATCAGGTGCCAACAGCGTCCACCCAACCAGCTGCGATGACATTACTGCGGCAGGCCAAGCTTGGCGGCGCGTTGATTATCGGTTTGGCTGATCTGGGCGAAATCTGGCCCTTAGAGCAGGTGACGTGCGCTGTGTCTCAACTCGCATGCCGGTCGATTGACGTCGCACTCCATTGGTTGCTCGCAGATGCCGCCAACCGGAACGTCTGTGTGACAGACGACCCCACCGGTGAGGCGTTGCTGCGAGATGGCGGGATCATCGTGCTTGGCATGGGCAAGCTTGGCGCGGATGAGCTTAATTACTCCAGCGATATCGACCTGATCGTGCTGTTCGACCCTGAAAAGACCGAAGCGCGCCGCCCGGATCGACTGCAACACGAAATGGTCCGGCTAACACGGTCGCTTGTGACGTTGCTAGAAGAGCGCACTCGCGACGGCTACGTGTTCCGCACAGATCTTAGGCTTCGCCCAGATCCTGCTTCGACGCCAATGGCGCTCTCGATTGATGCGGCGGAGGTCTATTACGAAAGCGCGGGGCAGAACTGGGAACGGGCAGCGATGATTAAGGCCAGGCCTATCGCTGGCGATCTCTCAGCTGGGGCCAGTTTCATGCAAGGCCTCCGCCCGTTTGTCTGGCGCCGTTCGCTGGATTTCAATGCGATCCGGGATATCCAATCGATCAAGCGGCAGATTGATCGCAAGCAAGGCGGTGAACCGCCGAGCGCCTTTGGCCATAACGTTAAGCTTGGGCGAGGTGGTATCCGTGAGATCGAGTTCTTTGCGCAGACGCAGCAGTTGATTTGGGGCGGGCGGGATTTGAGCCTTCGGGAGAACCGCACGCTCCCCGCAATCGCTGCACTCGTGCAATCGGGCCATGTTGAAGCAAGCGTCGAACAAGACCTAGCTGCCGCATACCGCAAGCTCAGAACAATCGAGCATCGTCTGCAGATGGTCGATGATCGGCAAACGCATGAGACGCCAGAAGCGGCAGACGCCCACGCTTTTGCCCGATTCGCCGGTTATGAAACGGCTGAAGCCTTCGCCGAAGACCTTGTCGCTACATTGCAGATTGTTGAAGGCCACTACGCCGATTTGTTTGCTGAAGAGGAGGGGCTTGGTGGGGGCCGGGCGCTCTCTTTCACTGGCGCGGATGATCATCCAGACACACTGGCGACGATTCGGGACATGGGCTTCCAAGACCCTGTACGCGCAGCGGAAACGATCCGAGGCTGGCATCACGGCCGCATCCGGGCGATGCGCACCAGCCGCGCCCGCGAAATTCTCACAGAGCTGACGCCAGATATTCTATCGCGGTTCGGCGCTGCGCCAGATGCCGATAAAGCTTTTGCGGCCTTCGCCGAATTCCTGGCGGGCCTGCCATCGGGCGTACAAATATTCTCATTGTTTGAGGCGAATCGCGGGCTTTTGGATTTTCTTGCACGCGTTCTAAGCCGCTCACCGTATCTCGCCAGTCATATCAGTGAGCATCCACATGTCCTTGATGCCGTACTGACGGATGAATTTATGGCGCCGCCTGGAGACAAAGCTTCACTGCGGGAAGAATTTGCGTTCGATTTGGGCGACGCCGTTGATTTTCAGGATGTCCTGGATGGCGCACGCCGTTGGCTCAGCGAAATCCGGCTTCGGTTAAGCGTTCAGACACTAGAAGCCAGGTTACTGCCCGTCGCAGCTGCTGAGACACTCTCTGACGCCGCTGACATCGTCGCCGAGCGCATGCTGGCGGGGACAAAGGCGGAGTTCGAATTGGCCCATGGCGTGATGGATGGCGGGGCATACGGCGTTCTGGCCTATGGAAAATGGGGCAGCCGCGAAATCACCATTGGCTCTGATTTGGACTTAGTCGCAATCTATGATGCGCCAGAGGACGCCCAATCTAACGGCCCGCGCCCACTGCCGCCTGCGGTATATTATATGCGGCTAACGCAACGCCTCCTGACCGCCCTGACAACACAAACCGGCGAAGGTAGGTTGTTCGAAGTCGATTTGCGTCTCAGGCCGACCGGCGATGACGGCCCAATCGCAACGCATATCGACGGGCTCAAACAGTATTTGGCCGACGGCGCATGGACCTGGGAACTCATGGCTTTGACCCGGGCGCGCTTTGCCGCTGGCGACGAAGATCTGGCATCTCGTTTTGAAACCGTTCGGGCCGAGGCGATCGCTAGGCCGAGAGAGCGCGTTCAGCATCTAGCAGATGTCGCCAATATGCGTGACCGAATCGCGGCGTCGAAGGGCGGCGACAGCGCTTGGGATGTAAAGTTGCGTATAGGCGGGATGGTTGATGGGGAATTTATCAGCCAAGGCTTAGTTTTGCTGCATGGCGCGGATGCGGGCGTTCAAGCGGCGCGAACGCCTGGCGCGCAGTTTGCGGCTTTGTTGCGGCTTCAAGAGATAGACCGCGCGCAGGCAGACCGGTTGATGGAAGCGGCGGAATTCTGGCTTTCATGCCAATGGGTCATCCGATTGCTTGCAGACAGCGCCACAGAAATGGCTGACTTTGGCGACAGCCAGCTAAAGTCAGATATCGCCGCAGCGTTAGGATTTGCAGATGCGGCAGCGCTCGAAACCGTGCGGGACGCCCTTGCAGCCGATGTCACTGCTGCTTATGTAGATTTTTACGGTAGCCGAGGCGCTACGGAAGCTTAGAGGAATGAGCTATGGTTGATGTTGGCGAAACGGCCCCAGACTTCACGCTACCCCGGGACGGTGAAGGCGAAGTCACGCTTTCAGAGCTGCGCGGCCAACCTGTGGTTCTGTATTTTTATCCAAAGGACGATACCTCCGGCTGCACGAAAGAGGCATGTGAGTTCCGCGCGGCCTACAAGGATTTCCAAAAGCTTGGCGCAGAGATCATCGGCGTTTCCCCCGACCCAGTGAAAAAGCACGATAAGTTTAAGGCGAAATACGATCTGCCGTTTCCGTTGCTCTCAGACGAAGAGAAGGCTGTCGTGTCAGACTATGGAATATGGGTTGAGAAGAGCATGTATGGCCGGAAATATATGGGCGTTGAGCGATCGACATACTTGATTGATCCAGATGGTAAGGTTCAAGCGGCATGGCGGAAGGTCAAAGTTCCAGGCCATGTCGAAGCGGTGCTGAAAGCGCTACAAGACTAAGCCTAATTACGCATGCTCGCTGGCTAATTCCAATATATTACAATGAGTTCATGCGATTAATTGATGTGCCATGCAATATGCTTTGCAAATTGCGATGCATATTGAATACAGCCCGTCGACTGTGATCCGCATTTCGGCAAAAACTGTATAAAATCCAAGCTTTTTGACTGAGTTCGGCAAACTGGCGCCGCATTTGCTCTTCCTACTCCATCAGTGAACGGCCACACGGTCTGGCCGCGACAAGAAAAGAGGAAGCGCCGCCATGATGCCCGAAATTTTATTAGCCATTGTCCGCGATCCAGCGATAGCGCTTGGCGCTGCTGTTGCTGCGGCCTTGGCGGCGGCCCTTGCTTGGGCGGCTTTCCCGATAACGCTTGTCGCCCTTCGCCGCCGTCTCGATCGTATCGAGTCTGCACAGGCTGAAACGGCCGCATTCATGGCCGCAGACCTCAAGCGTTTGGGCGCGATGATCGTTCAGCAGCGTGCAGATCAGATTGGCGATACCCTGCGCCGGTCACATCCTGGAACTGGTGAGCTTCCGGCAGCGGCAGCCCAAGGCCAGCGCAGTGCAGACACCGCAAACCAGCTTGCTGATAAATTGGACGGTCGGGCGATCACCCAGCCGCTCAGGAAAACTGTCCACTAAAGAACGCTACAGGATGCGGTTGAGGCTTGCCTCTCCGCTAGGCGGGTCCGGATGTTCCAGCCCCCAAAACCGAGCTTCCGGACCCGCCGCTCTTATTTCGCCCAGTGAATAATAGTCAGGTTTCAGCGTCTGCGTCACGGTTTTGTCCAGCCCGAGCTGCAAGAGAGGCGGCCAGGAACGCATCAATGTCCCCATTCAACACTGCATCTGGGTTTCCAGATTCAACGCCGGTTCTAAGATCTTTCACCATTTGATACGGCTGCAAAACATATGATCGGATTTGGTGGCCCCAGCCGATATCAGACTTTGTCGCCTCTACTTCCGCCGCTGCTTCTTCCCGTATCCTCAGCTCATGCTCATAGAGCCGGGCGCGCAGCATATCCATCGCAGTCGCGCGGTTACGGTGCTGAGATCGGTCATTCTGGCACTGCACAACAATACCCGTTGGCTCGTGGGTAATGCGGATGGCTGACTCGGTTCGGTTGACGTGCTGGCCGCCAGCGCCAGACGCACGGTAGGTATCAATCCGAAGGTCTTTTTCTTCAATCACAATATCAATGCTGTCATCCACAACAGGATAAATCCACGCGGATGCGAAGCTGGTGTGCCGCCGGGCTTGGCTGTCATAGGGAGAAATCCGGACAAGCCGATGGACGCCAGATTCAGTCTTGAGCCAGCCGTAGGAATTGAGGCCCGTTACACGAATGGTCGCCGATTTGATCCCAGCTTCTTCGCCATCGCTTTCCTCGAGCAACTCCGTCTTGGCGCCAGATTTTTCGGCCCAACGGAGATACATACGAAGCAGCATCTGCGCCCAATCTTGGGCCTCAGTGCCGCCTGCGCCCGCATGGACCTCCAGGTAGCAATCGTTGCTGTCCGCCTCGCCAGAAAGCAGGCTTTGCATGCGGGCTTTCTCGCCCTCGGCTGCGAGGCTACGCAGCTGCGCCTCGGCGTCGGCGATCATGTCTTCATCGCCTTCAGCCTCAGCCATTTCGATCAACTCGGCGTTCTCATCAGCGCCGTCCTGGAGGGCGCGACAGGCCGCTATTGCGTCGCCAAGCTGCGTACGTTCGCGCATCACTTTTTGGGCGCGGTCTGGGTCATTCCAGAGATCGGGGTTCTCGGCCTCGGCGTTCAGTTCTTCCAGGCGGAGGAGGGCATTATCCCAGTCAAAGATGCCTCCGGAGCAAGACGGCGGCTTCATGGATAGAATCGACAAGGGCTTGAGCTTCAGCGCGCATCTTAAATCCGTGCTCCATTGGACCAATCAAACATGCCTCTAAGTAGCGCGTTTAGTATACGCGGCCAAGCTTCCGGCGCCGCTTCTTCCGCGTTGTCTGCGGCGGCGCTTGCGGGCGCGCAGGCTGAGCCGTCGTCTGCACATTTGTCGCTCCTGGCTGAACGCGCGTTGGCGCCGGACGACCAGTCGCTAGCCCGCCGCCGATTACCGGGCCAAGCGATTGTGGCTGTGTGCCTGGAATAAACGCCTCCAGCACAACATCCCGGTCGCCACGGGACGGCGGCAGGCCCGTCTTTCGGCTAACACGGACGAATTCCATCCCGCTTGGAACCTTGAACGGCGCGCCGGGACGAACCGCCCAAGCCTGCTTCATGAAGTCTTTGAAGATCGGCCCAGCGGCGCTGCCGCCAGCTTCCCTACCGCCAAGCGTTCGGGGTTGATCGAAACCAACATAGACGCCGACAGCCAAGTTTGAGGAGAATCCAACGAACCAAGCATCGAAGCTGTCATTCGTCGTACCGGTTTTGCCGGCAAATGGCCTGCTAGGAAGTCGCAGACGCCGCGCCGTGCCGCGTTCAACAACGCCTTCCAGCATCGACACGATCTGATAGCGCTTCATCGGTTCAGCAACCCGTTCGCGCACATCTGGAAGCTCTGGCGGTTTGGAAGGATCAGCCGCGCCGCCGCTACACCCACCGCAGGGCCGGTCGTCATGGCGGAAGATAATGCGGCCACGGCGATCTTGAACGCTATCGAAGAATGTCGGCTCGACATGCAGCCCGCCATTGGCGAGCATCGCATAGGCGGAGGTGATATCGAGCAGCGTGACCTCACCCGTACCGAGCGCGGCGCCAAGCTCAGGCCGCATTTCTTCACCTAGCCCGAACCGGCCAGCGGTCTCAATAACTTTGCCGATGCCAATATGCTCAGCAAGGCGGACGGTCATGAGGTTGCGGGATTTTTCCAAGCCAAGCCGCATCGGGCTTGGGCCATAAATCTTGCCGGAGTAGTTTGCAGGCTTCCACTTTCCGCGTCCTGGAATGTTGATGACGAAGGGCGCATCGAGCACCAGTGTCGCCGGAGTGTAGCCGGCTTCAAGCGCAGCTAGGTATACGAATGGTTTGATGGCGGAACCTGGCTGGCGCGCCGCTTGGGTCGCGCGATTAAATTGGCTGCGCTCGGATGAATATCCGCCCGACATCGCCAGGACACGGCCCGTATGTGGGTCGATAGCGACGATGGCGCCGTCTACATTCGGTATTTGGTCCAAGCGATATGTGCCAGGCGGGTAGGGCTTTTTCTTGGCCCCGACCATCACTGGCGTAACGGCGATGATGTCACCAGGGGTGACAGCATTCTTTACCCGGCGCGGTTTGCGGCCAACCTTCTGGTCTTTCAAAGTCGGCGCAGCCCAACGGAGTTCACGATACGGCAGGGCGCCGCCGGTCCCATCAGAAAAGCCCAAATGCGCCTGTTTGCGGTCCACCTTCAGCACAATGGCGAGGCGCCGGTCGCCAAGGCCAGGCGGGCGTTCAACCGTCGCCAGCTTCGACTGCCACGCTTGATCGAGCGCCACTTTCTGGATTGGGCCACGATAACCATGCCGACGATCATACGCCTCAAGGCCATCCTTGAGTGCCTTATCCGCAGCGGCCTGCAGAATTGGGTCCATCGTCGCGCGGACGGACATGCCGCCGCCATATAGATCAGTTTCGCCATAGCGGCCTTGCAATTCGCGGCGAATTTCTTCGGCGAACCAAGGGGCGGAGACTTTTTCCTCTGGCGCTCGGCCCGCTATCTCAAGAGGCTGTGATTTCGCCGCTGCTGCCGCTTCAGCCGAAATGACTTTGTCTTCACTCATCCGGCCAATCACCCAGTTTCGGCGAATTACCGCGGCATCCCGGCGCCGGATTGGGTGATAGTTGGTTGGCCCTTTCGGCAATGCCGCCAAATATGCGGCTTCCTCGACGGTGACCTGGTCAAGTGGCTTGCCGAAATAGGTCATGGATGCAGCGGCGACGCCATAGGCGCTCTCGCCGAGGTAAATTTCGTTCAGATACAGTTCGAGGATCTTGTCTTTCGAAAGCGCCCGTTCGATGCGGAAGGCGAGAATGGCTTCTTTTGCTTTGCGTTCAATCGAAAGCTCGTTGGTCAGCAGGAAGTTCTTTGCGACCTGTTGCGTAATTGTGGACCCGCCGACAGGGCGACGACCCGTCGCCATGCTTTCCACATTGCGCACAACGGCGCGAATCAGGGCCTGCAGGTCAAGGCCAGGGTGTTTGTAGAAGTTCTTGTCCTCTGCAGACATGAACGCTGATTTGATCACTGGCGGAATCTGTTCAATCGGCACGAACAGCCTGTGCTCTCGGCTGAATTCAGCGAGAACACGACCATCGCCAGCATGCACGCGGGTGGTGATCGGAGGGCTATATTTTGCAAGACCTGCGTGATCAGGCAGATCTTCGCCATATCCGCGTACGAGCACAATGCCCACAGCAATAGCGGCGAGGGCGCCAACAACGCCTGCAACAAGCCCAAAAATGAATAATCTGCCGATCCAGCGCCGCATCGGCTGCTCCGCCTTGATTTCCGCTGGCCCATGCGCCAGCGCCATTATCCGCCCCCAAGCCTAGCTGTTGTAGCTTGGATGCCTACCAAAAGGCAAAAGCGATGAAGGCGGTTCCGCTTCAAAATTGGTTTAACCCTGCAAAAGCGGCGAATTCATGGTTTTTGAGCGACAAGATGGAAGATATGCCAGTGCTTCTGCGTGCCACGCGGCGTCAGGCCATCATGCTCTTCTTCCTCAAAGAATTCGATCCGCATGCCAGCCAAGAGGTTCAAACATTCGGCGCGGCTGAACGCGATTAAACCATCAGCAGCGCCACCGCGCGCCCAGCTATCTCGAACGCCATAAATCTGGCCGGAGAATCGGCCATTGGATCGCAGCGACGCTCTGATTTTCCGCCAGACGTTCGGGAACGCCTGTTTGGGCACAAGCGGGAGGGCGAAGCTTGAGTTAATGAGATCGGATGCCCCAAACTCTGCGTCTTCGATTGGCGTGCATGCAGTCTTGAGGTTTGGCAGGAGATCTGCAGGCGCGGCTTGATTGAGCGCCGCTATCGCACTGGGTTCTTTGTCGATCCCAAGAACCTGCCATCCTTGGGCAAGCAGAGGGAGGACGTCGCGCCCGGCGCCACAGCCTAAATCAACAGCCTGGCCTGGCGCGGCAAAACGAGCAGCGGCGAACATAGCTGTAGGTCGCGGCGGCCGGTCCTTCAGCTTGGTGTAATAAGCCGCCCAATCCCTGTCGGCTTTCCTATCCATTCAGACGTTCCTGGGCATGTCAGGCTTTCTTGTAGGCGCCTAAGTCCTCGGAGAGAAACGCGTTATTCTGTTCGCGAATTTCTGCGGCCGCTTCGTCATAAAGGAATGGCAGGAAGACGTAGCGCGTACCGGTGGTGACTGGCAGAGCCTCGTGCAGCATTGAACAGGAGAAAACTACGGCGCCGCCCGTCGGGGCCTTAAAGACCTGCGGGCCATATTCAGGAAAGCGCAGATAGCCGCCGTCATATTCTTCAGAATTCAGGTTCAAAGTCACTGCGAAGCGCCTGTGTGCAGTGCCTTTTGTAGTGTTGTCCCGATGCGGTCGAAAGTAGCCGCCCGTATTTGAATCATAACAGGCGACGATGTAACGCTCCATGCGCGTTACCTCGAACTGGAACGCTTTCTTGATTTCAGGCACGAGACGCCGGCGGATGCGAAACTGAGCTGCTTTCTGCAGCTCGTCATCACTGATCTGGTAGTCCTTACGGCGCTTATGGCTATGATCGACGATGCCGACGGTTTTGCCGTCTATATCCCGCATAAAGCCAGATTCTGCGCCGCTATTCTGATTGTAGAGCCCGATCAGGTGCTTGCAGAAATCAGGCTCAAACACGCGCGGCACGACAAGAACAGGCGCATGCCCCTGCGCGCCGACAGGTTGGCCAATTTTAGGCAATTTCCGCAGATAATCAGCAAGTTGGGCGATATGTGTCTCTGGGTTATCGATTGGCTGATGGCCCATCACCCGCATCATCGGATCTATCAGGATGGATACAGGTTTAAAATCGACGGAGCCGTCTGCCGCTGGTTCGCCTTCAATGGCGCCATAGAGTTTGCTGATCTCTTGATTAAAATCCCAGAAGAACCGGTATCCGAGCGTTCTGGGTGAAACGCGGTTCAGCTCCTTATCATCGGGATCAATCGACACGCCGAAGAAACAGGCCTGTTGATCGTCAAAAATATCCTCAGCCGCCGCTGCATCCGCCAGCACCTTTTGCATGCCGGGATCACTGGCGGAGCCATAGAATGTTAGCAGCACATACCGCCCGCCCACCGTATTGAAGTTGAAGCGCGGGTTGTTGGACGCCTCTGCAACGAAAAGCGGCGTCGGTTCATGGGATGGCGGCAAAGGCATTTGCTAACTCCTATGGGATCGTTCTCTATAGAGCGTGATCGATATTTAAACCATTCCAGGCTAAAGAAAGCCGAACAGATCGCTATATCTAGCGAGTTTTGGACATAGCGCCATCCGGCCAAGGTATCGCCAGTGAACGAACAGCGGCAAAACAATCTCAAAACTGTCGTCGTTTGCTATGACTATGGCTATGTGAACGGCGGCGCCGCCAAGGTGGCGATCGCGGGCGCGCTTGGGCTTCACGCGCGCGGGTATCGCGTTATCTATTTCGCTCCCGTTGGCCCCATGGACCCTCGATTTGCCGCAGCTGGCGTCGAAACTGTCTGCCTGGACCAGCAAGGTCTTGCGGGCGCCGATTCGCGGCTGACGGGCGCTCTTTCTGGTATTTGGAACGTTGAGGCGGCGCGTCGGCTCAAATCTGTTCTGGGCGATCAGGCGCCAGAATCGACTGTGATTTATCAACATGGCTGGTCGAAAGCGATGTCGCCGTCCTGTCAGCGCGTGATCGCGCAATCAGGCATCCCGTCGCTCTACTATATGCACGAATATTTCGCCGCTTGCCCCAATGGCGCCTTCTTCGATTACCCAGCAGGCGAGAACTGCGCTCGCACGCCGATGTCTCTCAGCTGTGTAACTCGAAACTGTGATGCGCGAGCCTGGCATCACAAGGCCTTCCGGGTCATGCGGCATGGCGTGCTGAATTCTTTTGGAAAGTTTGAGCAGGCTCTTCGGCACATCATTTACATCAGTGAATTGCAGCTACGGGTCATGCGTCCCTGGCTGCCTGCTGATATTGAGCCGCAGTATGCGCCGAACCCGATTGACGTGGCCGATATTGGTCCAGCCGCAATTTCAAAGGAAGCGCCATTCCTATTTGTCGGCCGGTTCTCCCGCGAAAAAGGCGCGCATTTGGCGGCGGAGGCAGCGGCCAGACTAAATGCTCCGATCCAGTTCGTCGGGGACGGGGAGATGATGAACGCGCTGAAAGCGGCAGCGCCCAATGCAGCGTTCACAGGTTGGGTGGCGCCGGAGCGCGCAACGGAGTTGATGAGGAAAGCACGGGCATTGGTATTCCCATCCCTTTGGTATGAATGTCAGCCGCTAACGGTTCTGGAGGCGCTGGCGAATGGTATTCCCGTAATTGTTAGTGACAATTGCGCCGGCGCAGAGTTCGTCGCGGATGGTGAAACGGGTCTTCATGTCGCAAGCCAAGATATCGATGCGTTGGTAGGCGCAATGGCCAAGCTGATGGACGATAATCTGGCCCGGTCAATGGGCGGCGCGGCGCATGAGCGCTATTGGCAAGCGCCGCATACCTTGGATCGGCACATTGACGTGGTAGAAAGTTCATTGTTGCGGGCAAGCGCTTGTTAACGGGCAAGAGGCCAATCTGTGACAACGGCTACCGCGCATGGATTATGCCTAATGGACTATTTGGCGAAATCGTTAAAATGCTTTAGAAGTTGTTGAACTGGCGGCAGGTTGTCGCCATTCAACAGGTATGGAGCGCAAGGAGCGCTCCGCTGATCCTGAAGGGCAGGTAGCTCATGGAACGGATTGCTAAGTCTGTGTCAGATTTTGCACAAACCTACGACGCGGCCTCTGGCGCGCTTTCTCGGCAACCCTATCGGTCGCCGGTTGAGCCGCAATCTGGCTTGCGGCCACGTGCACGGTCATTGTGGAAAAGCGTTGTCGACCCGCTTGCGGCGTTGACGCTGATGATTGTTCTGGCGCCTTTGTTTGCTTTGATTGCGTTGATGGTTTGGCGGCAAAGCGGCGCGCCAATTTTCTATGGCCAGAAGCGTTGGGGCCAGGGTGGACAGATGTTCACTTGCTGGAAATTCCGCACAATGGCCCCTAATGCCGATGCGCTGCTACAGGATCTCCTGGATAATGACCCTGAGGCTCGGGCTGAGTGGGCGCGTTATGAAAAGTTGCGCAATGACCCGCGCGTAACCGCGATTGGCAAGCTTTTGCGGCGGACAAGTCTCGACGAACTCCCACAGCTTTGGAACGTCGTTGCTGGCGACATGAGCTTGGTTGGCGCACGTCCGATTGCGCTTGGCGAAGAACGCCGTTGGGGTGATCAGTTCCGGTATTACCTGCAAGAAAAGCCAGGTGTTACAGGACCGTGGCAGGTGACCTATCGGAATAGCGCGGACTATCGCCGCCGGTTGGTTCTGCAGCGTCATTACCTCAACAACTGGACGCCATTGGTCGATATTAAGTGCCTGTTGCGGACTCTGGCGGTACCATTTGAGCGGAAAAACGCCTTCTAGGACGTTTAGACGCCCTCAGCGTATGGTCCGATGAGCAGAACAGATATTCCAGTCTTGGTGACCGGCGGCGCCGGATATGTCGGTAGTCACGCATGTAAGTCGCTGGCGGCGGCGGGGTTCGAACCGCATGCGTTCGATAATCTCTGCCGCGGGCATCGTGATGCCGTCCGATGGGGCCCATTGATTCTCGGCGACGTTCGCGACCAACAGGCGCTATTTGATGCGTTGAAAGAAACAGGCGCCGTCGCTGTCCTGCATTTCGCTGGGCTGTCGGACGTTGGCGAATCCGTGAGAGACCCGCTGCCTTATTATGATGTGAATATCGGCGGCGCGTTGGCGCTTGCAGGCGCCATGACGAGTGCGGGCGTGAACGCGCTCATTTTCTCCAGCACTTGCGCGGTCTATGGCACGCCGGAAGTTATTCCGATAGCTGAATCGACGCCGCTGGCCCCCATCAATCCCTACGGTGTTTCAAAAGCGTCTGCCGAGAAGATCTTTGCGGATGCTGCCGCTGCTTATGGCTTGCGCACAACGGCGCTTCGCTATTTCAATGCGGCTGGGGCTGATCCTGACGGCGAAATCGGTGAGCGCCATGATCCAGAAACACACTTAATCCCGTTGGCGCTGCGGGCGGCATTGCCCGGTGAATTCACGCTCAAAGTCATGGGGGAGGACTATCCAACTGCTGATGGAACGGCGGTTCGGGATTATGTGCATGTTTCAGACTTGGCGGGGGCCCACTTGCTGGCATTGCGGAAGTTGCTGGCGGGCGATCAAGGCGAAACGCTGAACCTTGGTGTTGTCCGTGGCTTTTCTGTCGCTGAAATCGTGGAAGCCGTAGAGCGCGTTTCTGGGCGAAAAGTCCGCCGGCAATCCGCGCCGCGCCGCGCAGGCGATCCCCCCTGTATTAATTGCAAATCCTGAGCGCGCGACAGCATCTCTTGGGTGGCGGCCAAGCCGGACAGCCGTTGAGGATATCATTGCAGACGCGTTGCATTGGGAACAATCACTCGTTCCGGCTTGATCCAGCCTGCCGTCTGCGCCAAGTAAGGTCTCAGCAACTCAGTCTGGCGCCGGAGAGTTTTCTTGCAGATAGCGATGATCGGGGCGGGCTATGTGGGCCTCGTCTCCAGCGTATGTTTCGCTGAATTCGGCGCGGACGTCATTTGTGTCGATAAGGACGAGGGCAAAGTCAAAGCCCTCCAGGCTGGCAGCGTACCGATATATGAGCCCGGTTTGGAGAATATGATCGCCGCTAACGCTACTGCCGGCAGGCTCAAGTTCACAACAGATCTGTCCGCTGCTGTGGCATCCGCCGACGCGATTTTCATTGCCGTTGGAACGCCATCTCGGCGCGGCGATGGCCATGCTGATCTAACATACGTGTTTGATGCAGCGCGAGAGATCGCAGGCGCTGCGCGGCCCGGCGCTGTGATCGTGACCAAATCGACCGTTCCCGTAGGCTCTGGCCGGCAAGTGGCGAGCGCCATTCGGGAGGAGCGGCCGGATTTGGACTTCGACGTTGCGTCCAATCCAGAATTCCTGCGTGAAGGGTCCGCTATCGGCGATTTTATGCGGCCGGACAGGGTTGTGATCGGTGCAGAAAGTGAACGGGCGGCGAATTTACTCCGGGCACTCTATAGGCCATTGCAATTGAATGATGCGCAGCTTGTCGTGGTTGATTTGGAGACCGCCGAACTCATCAAATATGCGGCGAATGCGTTCCTGGCGACCAAGATTGCATTCATCAATGAAATGGCTGATGTGGCCGAAGCTGTCGGCGCCGACATCGAAGGCGTCGCGCGAGGGATGGGGCTCGATCAAAGGATTGGCGCGCGTTTCCTGCAGCCAGGGCCAGGCTATGGCGGGTCTTGCTTCCCGAAAGACACCAAGGCGCTCGCCATGACAGCGCGGGACGCCGGTGCGCCGTCGCGGATCGTTGATGCAGCCGTTCAGGCGAACGCCGAGCGCCGGAGCCGGATGGCGGCGAAAGTGGAGGCGCTTTGTGGTGGGTCCGTATCCGGCCTCAAGGTCGCTGCCTTCGGCGTGACCTTCAAGGCTGAGACAGATGATATGCGGGAAGCGCCAGCGCTTGAAATTCTACCAGCGCTGATGGCGGCTGGCGCGGAAATCACCGCATATGACCCGCAGGGCATGGATGAAGCAGCGCCTTTGCTGCCAGAAGTCCAATGGGCGGCGACAGCCTATGATGCAGCGGCGGGCGCAGACTGCATTCTAGTGCTGACCGAATGGAACGAGTTCCGGGCGATCAACCTAGCTCGGCTCGGCGCTTTGATGCGGACCAAGCGGATCGCAGATCTTAGAAATCTCTACGACCCAGAAGAAGCAATTGCGCACGGCTTCGAATATACCGGCGTTGGGCGGGGCCGGGCGTTGATCTAACCCGCGCTTGCGCAGCATCGGGCAGGCGTTAGCATTCGCATTGAAATTCCGATGACGCAGGAAATACGGTCCAGATGATGAACTTGCTTCAAGGTGTCCGCGTAATTGATTTTACGCAAGTGATTTCAGGACCTTACGCGACCTTCATGTTGGCCCAGCAAGGCGCCGATGTGATCAAGCTGGAGCTGCCAAAAGGCGGCGACCAAGCGCGGACGATGATGCGCCCGGATGATCCTTACGGCGACGCAGGGCTTTCGCCGATGTTTTTAGCCTTCAATTCCGGCAAGCGTTCATTGGCGCTAGACCTAAAACACCCGGAAGCGAAGGCAGTGCTCGCTAAACTGGTTGAGAGTGCTGACGTCGTCATCCAGAACTTCAAGGCTGGCGCGATTGATCGGCTTGGGTTTGGCTATGAATGGGCGAAATCCATCAATCCAGTTATCATTTATTGTGCGATTTCAGGGTTTGGGCAGCAAGGGCCGCGCGCTGGCGCCGCAGCATATGACCCTGTGATTCAAGCAAATTCTGGCATGATGACGCTAACGGGTCATGAGGGCGTAACTGGCCCAACGAAAGTTGGTTTCTGGGTTTGCGACATGGCGACGGGGATGACGGCTGCCTTCGCCGTATCCGCAGCCATCGCTCATAAGCGCGGCACGGGGGAGGGCGCTTATATCGATCTCTCGATGCTGGATGTCGCCGCATCGTTCATATCGCCAATGGCTACCAATTTCCTGAACTTCGGCACGATGCCATCGCTTATGGGCAACGGCTCGCCTGGCGGATCGACCGTTTCTTCAGTCTATGAGACAGCAGATGGCTTTGTGCAGGTCTCGTCAGCAACGGATGGCCAATTTCGGGCGCAATGCAGCGCAATGGAGCGGCCAGATTTAGCATCTGACCCGCGCTTCGAGACACGAGAGAGCCGAATCGAGAATGCAGAGTTTTTGCGGGAAGAGCTGCTGAAGACATTCGCCACCGCCGACGCAAAAGCTTGGGAAGAACGGCTTGGGGCCGTAGGCGTTCCAGCCGGTGCGGTGCAAACAATCCCGCAGATGGTGAAAGACCCGCAGATTGATGTCCGGCAGCTTGTAAAAACGGGCGAAGCGCCAACAGGGCTGGATCGTGAGTTCCGTACAATCGGTGCGCCGTTGCAGGTAAACGGCCAATTGGATGCCTGCCTTCCGGCAGCGCCGCTGCTAGGCGAGCATACCATCGACGTATTACAGGAAATTGGCTTCTCAGATGATGAGATCAAAAATCTTGCCGCTTCTGGAGCGACAAACTAGCAATTGAACATCTTTGGAAACAAAAAACGCCCCGCGCGGATTCCGCTGCGGGGCGTCTAACCTATTCCAATATCAAACGAATCCCTGTTTCAGGTGTCGCCTCGATACTGGTATAAGCTCGCGCTACCCTTCAGTAGCGACATCCGTCGGACGCCATAGCAACATGGCTGCGATTGCGATGACGACTGCGAGTGGAGCTGCCACATCCCGCAAGTAAGATGCCTGCGGCACCACTTCTGCTACGCCCGGGATGTATTGAATTCCGAACATGATTGTAACTAGTGCGACCCCTAGTCCAAAAACGACTTTGAGCATCCTGCTCTCCCTGTTAGGTGCTTAGATCGGCTCTCTGCCAATCCGTTGAAGCGCGCGATCTTATGATTACTGCCTCATTAACACGCTTTAAAACACCTACACCTAAAGAGAGCAAGGGTTCCGTTTCATCAGAAAGGATTAATCCCATATTTCCACCGAATAATCGCCATATCTGTTGACTATTTCTGCGACGGAAATCGCGTGTTGATGCGTTAGAGTGGCAGAGTTCTTGATCAAACAGGGTACCTGGGCTAACGCATGGCCAATGACCGCGCCCAATCAATCCGCCGCGATGCTGCCCTTATGGCGCGGCTGTCCGCTGGCGAACCAGACGCTGCGCGTGAAATTGTCCACAGCTATATGGCGCCGATTGCAAGATTCGCGGCACATCTGCTCAAGGATTCGACTGAGGCGGAAGACGTCGCTAACGAAGCGATCATGCGATTATGGCGGACTGCGGGCGAATGGCGGCCAGATGGCGTTATTTCTGGCTGGCTCCGGCGCAGCGTCTACACGCAATGCATCGACCGGATTCGAAAAGCCGGGCGAATGTTGGATGATGCATCTGGCGAGGCCGCTTTGAATGTCGAGGCGCGTGAACCCTCGCCTGAAGCGGCTGCCTACGGCGCTGAAATTGGGGTCGCGATAAGCGGCGCATTGGATAATCTGCCGGAGCGCCAGAAAGCCGCTGTCACATTGGCGACGATTGATGGTCTGTCAGGTCAAGAAATCGCCGATGTGCTTGAAGTCAGCGTGGAAGCGGTTGAATCTTTACTAGCACGAGGCCGTCGCGCGCTACGTGATGCGCTGAAGTCGATTTACCGGGACACAAACGCCCCAGCCGGGAAAAGCCAGCGGGAAGAACCAAGGAGGATAGCGACATGACCGATAAGCGATCGCCCATGACGCTGCTGTCAATCTATGGCGCAGAGTTCAGCCGTTGGCCGGAGTCGCGCTCTAAAGGGCGCCTCAGCTTGGCGACTTCGCCGGCGTTTCGCGCCGCTTGGCGGAATGAGCGCGGGCTAGATCGATCATTGACCGGTATCGGCGCTGATACGGCCTCAGCGTTTCCTGCAGACGGACGTATGGAGCGGCGGTTACTCGCACGCATGGGAATCGCAGATGCGCCCGTACGCGAGCGTCAAGCGTTTGGTCAACGGACATTCGCAGGCTTCGCCGCGGCCAGTCTGTGCCTCGGCATGATTGCGGGCAGCCTGTTTGGCGATATTGGCGTAAATTCCGAGCAATACGCCAGCGAGAACGCAACCATTTGGGAAAGCGTGCTTGATGATGAAGCCGGGAGTGATGTCGGATGAAGTGGCTAAATGCCCCAAGGCCCTGGGTGCTGCTGGCGTCGCTATCCGTCAATTTGTTCTTCGTCGGCTTGATCGTCGCCGCAATATCGTTCGGACCCCACGGGCCGGGATGGCGGAAGGGGCATCCGGCGCCTCCAGCTAAGCACATGATCCGTGCGCTTGGCGAAGATGCGCGCCCGGCTGTTAAGAAAGTCATGCAAGCGCGTGAGCCAGCGTTCCGGGCAGCAGGCGATGCGCATCGCGCCGCCAATAAGGCCTATCGCGCAGCCTTGAAGGCAGAACCTTATGACCGCCAACGCCTGGCTGATGCGCTCGCAGCCCGGCGCGAGACGCGAGCGAAGATGCGGATGCTTATGGATGAAGCGCTGGTAGACATAGTCGATGACGTTGGCCCGGAAGCCCGCAAGAAATTGGCTGAAATGCGGAGGCGAAGCAGGCCGCGACGCGAGCGTGAACAACGGCGAGACTAGCCGGTTAGAGCCTCGAATCGGCAAGGAGCAGGCTCAAACTTACCGGCGCGCAAATCCGCCGCGAGTTCGCGCTTCAGGATCTTGCCGGACGCCGTAAGCGGGAACGCGTCCATGACGATGAAGTATTCCGGCATATCGTACCGCGATAGACCGCCAGCATGCAGATGCGCCAGGGTCTCATCGGCTGTGATGATCTCGCCCGCTTCCGCCAAGATCACGGCGAGGCATACGCGCTCGCCAAGCCGTTCATCCGGGGCAGGGAAGGCGGCGGCTTTGGCGATGGCAGGGTGTGCGACGGCGATATCCTCAATCCGCGTCGGGTGAATATTATGCCCGCCACGAATGATGATGTCCTTGAGACGTCCGGCGACGACAAGATTGCCGCCCTGGTCAACGCGGCCCAAATCGCCCGAAAGAAATTGCCCGGCTTTGTTGAAGGATGCCTCTGTCGCTTCCTGATTGCCGAAATACCCCAGCATCAAACACGCGCCCTGGCCTGCAATCTGCCCGACCTCGCCTGGCGCTACGTCTTTGTCCGGGTCTTCCTGATCGACGATGCGGATTGTGTAGGCCGGCCCGCCTTTGCCGCAGCTTGTGACGATCACTGCATCTGGATCGCCCGGCACGGTGTATTGGTGGGATGAGTTTTCCGTCATGCCATATACGTTTTGCGGCAACACGCCTTGCGCCCTGAAACCTTCGGCGACAGCGGGCGGAATTGGGGCGCCAGCCATATAAAACGTGCGCACCTGGCCGAGTTGCGCCAAACCGCGTGATTTCTGGTCGGCCAATATGTCCATTGCGTGCGTGGGAACGCCCATCACATAGGTCGCTTCAGTTTCGAGCAGCCAATCGAGCGGCTTCATGCCAGCAGGCGGGTCATTCAGCGCCAACTCTCCACCGCAGGCCAGCACTTGGGAAACGGCGACCCAGGCGATGTGGTGGGTGAGGGGAGAGAGGGAGAGCAAAACGGTTGTCTCATCATGACCCCAATCCCGCACCATATCCCGCGCGTTCGCTAGAAGCGTATTGGCCGAATGCATAACGCCCTTAGGCCGCCCGGTGGTGCCAGAGGTGAAGGCCAAATAGCAAACTGCGTCGGGGTCGTCCTGCTTCGGCGGAATGGCGACCTCTGCATCCAGCGCCCCGGCGCAATCGCGGCCTGCGGGGAGCCGGAAGACTGCGTTCACACCAGGAAGCGTGACCGCTTTGCTCGCGAAATCGACTGTGTCAGCATCAACGCCAACGCCGTCCTCGGTCAACAGAACACGCGCCGATAAGGCCTCTACCAAGCTTATGACTTCGTCTGCCGTATAATTATGGTGTAGGGAAGGGTTGGCGACACAGCCGATCCTACTGGCCGCAAGGAGCGCTGCGACGCCTTCAACACGGTTTGAAAGGCGGAGACCAACCCGATCGCCAAGGCCAAGGCCAGACGCCGCTAGATGCCCAGATACCCGTTCTACTAGCTCTTTGAATTCGGCCCATGTCAGGCGGCGTGCGGAATCCCGGATGGCGAAATCATCGGGCCGCTCACGCGCATGCTTCTCTAGCAGGTCGCAGAATGTTTCAGGCCGCCAAAGACCGGCGTCATAGTACCGCCGCGCAGCGCCTGGATTATGCAATGTGAGCAGCGGGCCGTTGTTGGACGCCATGCCGCGCGCCTCCTATTGGCCAAAGGTATCCGGATCAGGCTTCCGTTTCTCGCGGAATGAAGCGCCGAGTTCCTTCGATTCCTGTGTCTCCAGGAATGGCCGCAGCAACAGATCATGCGTAACGCGCGAAAGACCGGCGACGCCCCCATGACGCGCGAGAAACGCATGCTTGATGGCGGCAAGCGCGAAGGGGCCGCGCTCCGCCACGTCCATGGCCATCTTGCGGGTTTCCTCGCAGAGATCGGCGTCTGGCACAACGCGATTGATTAATCCGCGCTCTTTGGCTTCAGCGGCGGAGAGGCGGTCATTCAGCATCCACATCTCTTTGGCGCGCTTCGTGCCGACAAGGTCCTCCAGCCGCCAAGTGCCGTATCCAGCGTCAAACGAGCCCATCATCGGGCCGACTTGGCGAAATACGGCGCTTTCCTTCGCGATGGTCATGTCGCACACGACTTGCAGCACGTTGCCGCCGCCAACCGCGTAGCCGTTCACACTGGCGATCACAGGCTTCTGGAGCCGCTCGATGCTTTCGTAGATTTCAAGCGTCGGCAAAACGCCCGGATAGAGCAGCGTATCCTCCATGCCAGACTTCTCGCCGCCAATGCAGAAGAACCTGTCGCCGGCGCCCGTCAGCACGACGACACGGGTGCGCGTTTCACGGCGGATATCGTTCATGCAATCCCGCAGCTCATGGCACATGGTCTCATTGAACATGTTGCCGCCATCAGGCCGGTTCAGCGTGATCCAGCCAATAGGGCCGTCTTCTTCGTAGAGGATGGTTTCAAAGGACATTGTATGTTTCCGGCATTGGGAGTGGCGTGAGAGGAAAGTGTAAGAGATTCATGCAAGTTGGGGAAAGGGCAAGATTTTGGCCTGCCGCTCTCCGTTCCGATTTAGATATCAATGGGTCCGATAAGGTATATTATGGGAAATGAAATGTTACCAACTACTAATGCAATAGTGCTAACGCGCGATCACCAAGCCGTCATACGCAGGCTCGACACCATTCGGGAGCTCAGACATGAGTGTCCGATAATCCATTGAGGCGTTCATATGGGTAAGATAGACGCGCTCCGGCCCGATTAAATCCGCCCACTTCAGAACCTGATCCAAACCAGCGTGCACCTGATGCGGCTCCCGTCTTAGACAGCCGACTACCCAGGTTTTTACACCTTTAAGCGCCTGCAACGCTTCAGCGTTCAGCTTCACAACATCTGTTGAATACGCGATATCGCCAATGCGAATGCCCGTTGTGCGACAAACGCCATGATCTTGCTCAAATATTTGAAAGTCAGCGCCGCCAATCCTGAGGTCGCCGTCCTCAATCGGATTGGCGCCAAGACTCGGTCTGAACCAGCCGAATTGCGGCCGCGGCGGCTTGAAAACATAGTCGAACCGCCGGGCAATCTCAGTCAGGCATTCATCGTAGCCGAATGCTGGAATTTGTTTCTGCATCTGGTGGTTAATCGCCCGAACATCATCTATGCCATGAACATGATCGGCGTGGCCGTGCGTATAGATAATTCCGTCTATCGGGCCTGATCCAGCGCGTAGAAACTGTTCCCGAAAGTCTGGCCCGGTATCGACAAGGACGCGCGCTCCACCGCTTTCGATCAGAACGCTAGACCGTGTGCGCCGGTTCTTGCGCTCATCAGAATCGCAATCACCCCATTCGCCAGTGATGTACGGAACGCCCGATGACGATCCGCTGCCCAGCACCGTGAGTTTCATGCCTCAGCAAGCCTTGCGGCCTTTGAGAACAGCCTAGCAAAATTTGCGGTTGTTTGAGCGGCGATTTCTTCTTCAGAAACGCCCTTAAGTTCCCCTAACTTCCGTGCGGTATGAACAACATAAGCCGGTTCATTCGGCTTGCCGCGCATGGGAATTGGGGCCAGGAACGGCGTATCCGTTTCAACAAGCAGCCGATCTAGCGGCACATCTGCAGCTGTATTCTGCACGTCCTGCGCATTCTTGAACGTCAAAATGCCAGCGAGCGAGACATACATGCCGAGTTCGAGCGCCGCATCCGCGACCTCACGCCCAGAGGAGAAGCAATGCAACACGCCATTCAGCCCCTCACCCGTCGCTTCATCCTTGAGAATTTGGATGGTGTCGGCATCTGCGTTGCGGGTATGCACAATAAACGGAACGCCAGTTTCATTTGACGCCCGGATATGGCGGCGAAAGCTTTCCTGCTGCATGTCGCGTGGGCTGCTGTCATAGAAATAGTCGAGCCCGGTTTCGCCAAGGCCGGCTACATCCGGACGATTGCCCCATTCGATCAATTCAGCTTCTTCCGGAACGCCATTCTCACCCACACGATGCGGATGTACGCCGACCGCCGCCATCACATGTGGACTATGTTCAGCTGCGATGGCGATGACGTCCTCAGCGGCCGAAAGTCGGGTTGCTATTGTAAGCATACCGCGAACCCCGGCACGGACGGCGCGGGCGACAGCTTCGCACCGCGCCTCGGCGTCCAGCATATCCAGGTGGCAATGGCTGTCGACGAGGCGGATCATGCGCCCTCTCCTTCCTCCTCGCCCTGATAGCGGGGGAAAATTGGCACAGGTTTGGGCAATGCGGCGCCGGGCGCGAGCATGGCCGCAGCGTCTGCAATATCAGCGAAGGTTCGCTTATTTTCAGGTGACGCAACGGCCTCAAGCATCTTTGCGGATGCGTCAGGCATAAACGGCTGTGTCATGATCGCGAGGCGCCGGATGGTTTCGGCGAGTACGTAGAGCACGGTTTCCATACGCGCAGGGTCCGTTTTGCGAAGCGCCCAGGGCTCCTGACGATCCACATAAACGTTTGCAGCCCGGATCACGACCCAAATGCGCTCCAGCGCTTCATGGAAGGCTTGAGCGTCCATCAATGGCCGGAGCGCCGCCGGGAGTTCGCCCGCTGCATCCAGCATCGACTGATCATCATCAGAAAATTCGCCGGGCTGGGGTGTCGAGCCTTTGAGATTCTTCGCGATCATAGAGAGCGCGCGCTGGGCCAAGTTGCCGTAATCATTGGCAAGCTCGCTGTTCATCCGCGAGACCATGGATTGGCGGGAGAAATCGCCATCATTGCCAAACGGCACTTCACGCAGCAGAAAATATCGCGTTTGGTCAAGCCCATAGCGTTCAACAAGGTCATGCGGCTTGATGACATTGCCCAGAGACTTCGAGATCTTCTGGCCCTCATTAGTCCACCAACCATGCGCGAACACGCGCTTTGGCGGATCAAGTTCTGCAGCCATCAGGAACGCGGGCCAATAAACCGCGTGGAAACGCAAGATATCTTTGCCGACCATGTGAACATCGGCAGGCCAGAACTTTTTGTATGAGGCGCTTTCTGTATCGGGGAATCCAGCCGCGGTGATGTAGTTCGTTAACGCATCCAGCCAGACATACATCACGTGATCTTCATCATCAGGGACCGGCACGCCCCACTTGAAGCTAACGCGGGATACTGAGAGGTCCTGCAATCCGCCTTTCACGAAGCTGACGACTTCATTTCGACGGCTTGTGGGCGCGATGAAGTCCGGGTTTGCATCGTAGAAGGCAAGCAAGCGGTCCTGCCAGGCGGATAGCTTGAAGAAGTAGCTTGGCTCTTCGACCCATTCCACAGGAGCGCCAGAGGGCGCTAGTTTTTCGCCGTCAGGGCCTTTGGTTAGCTCGCTTTCTGCATAAAACGCTTCATCGCGAACGGCATACCAGCCTTCATAAGCGCCCAGATAAATCTCGCCGCGTTCAATCAACCGCCACCAGATCGCCTGCGCCGCCTCAATATGGCGAGGCTCTGTCGTGCGAATGAAATCATCATGGGAAAATCCCATATCGTCAGCCAACTCGCGGAAGCGCTGGGAAACTTTGTCTGTGAACGCCTGGGGGTCAACGCCGGCGTCTGCCGCCGCTTTCTCGACCTTCTGGCCGTGTTCATCCGTGCCTGTCAGAAAATGCACATCATACCCGTCCAACCGCTTAAACCGCGCAAGAGCATCGCAGGCGAGCGTTGTGTAGGCGTGGCCGATATGGGGATCATCATTGACGTAATATATCGGCGTCGTGATGTAAAAAGGCTGATTGGCGGGCATCGCGCCAGCTCCTAACGAAGAAATACGGCTGAAAGGCTCGGATTGCGGGCGTCAGGCGCGGGCGAGCAGCGCCTGAATTCTGAGCAAGATATCTACCAGCACCTGAACGGGGTCAAGGTTTACCGCGCCTGTGCGTTCCATCCGCGCCGTCGCGTGCTGATAGAGATCGAGCCATGGTTTTGGACCCAACCTGGAAGCGTGCCGTGCTTGCGCCGTCAAAGCATCTGTCATGCCAACGACGGGAGCCGCATCCGTGGGCCGTGCAGCGCCTGCAAGCCATGCCGTCAAAGCCTCGCCAGCGATGGCATAGTGAAACGGGTCTTTGGCGACGAGAGCGGCGAACGCTTCCGCCTTCAGCCCGCCCTCACCCCGCCTGCCGTCCAGTACTTCGACCAGGGCGTCGACAATGCCGCTGCCGCCGCCATCCAAAAGCGCCATCCCCCTGCCCGGTGAACCAGCGGAGAGCCGGACGGCTTGGCCAATCATCTCAGCATCCGCGTCGGCGCGGCGTGCTGCTAGGATGCGCGCAACGTCTTGGTCGTCAATCCCGCCAAACGGCAAGCGCAGGCAGCGGGATCGGATGGTCGGCAGCACGCCGCCAACTTGGTGAGAGATGATGAAGAGCACCGTCTGCGGCGGCGGTTCCTCAATGAGCTTCAGCAGTGTGTTGGCGGACGATCGGTTCAGGTTGTCCGTCGCATCGACAATCACGACCCGCCATCCGCCGCCAGCGATGGTGAGATGGGTTGCGTCAATCAGTGAGCGGACTTCCTCAACAGCGATAGTCTCCTGGCCGCGCGGCGTTTTCCGCGTGCCTTCAAGCGCAAACAAATCTGGATGCGATCCAGCAAGAATGAGGCGCACAGCCGGATGATCCGGCGCTGAATCAAGGCGCTGCGGAGGGGCTGCGTCGCCAAACAGACTGTCGCCAGCATCTTCGGCGCCTTCAATCATCATGAAACGCGCGGCACGGTAGGCGAAGGTCGCTTTGCCGATGCCTTTGGCGCCATGCAGCAACCAGGCGTGATGCATGCGCCCGGCATTGAAGGCGTCTAGAAAAGTCCGTTCTTGCTTTGCATGACCGAGCAGCGCTGTTGCAAGACGTGGATGATCCGGATTGGTTTCCTCCACCTCAGCCGCTTTTGCCCGCCGCGCCATCAGTTTGCCTCAAGCCTGGTCATGACTTCGGCCCGGATGGCATCGGCGACTGCGTCTTCCGCCTTGCTTGCATCGATCAAGGCGCATCGCTCTGGCTCACGCTTGGCGATATCCCTGAAGGCATCCAGCACAGCGACGTGGAATACCGCTGGCTTGCGCTCAAATACGTCCAACGCTGTCTGGCCTGCCGCCCTCGCCCGTTCTGAAGCGCGGGCAGCGCCCGCTTCGGGTTCAATATCGAGCATCAAGGTTAGGTCTGGCTTGAAGCCGTCCAGGGTCCAAGCGTCCAAGGCTTCAACGGCTCGACGGCCAACAGCGCCAGCGTAACCCTGATAGGCCATTGTTGAGTCTGAAAAGCGATCTGTGATGACCCAAGCGCCACGGTCTAATGCGGGCGCAACGATGTCTGCGATGTGTTGGCGGCGTGCAGCATACAAAAGCAGGCATTCAGTGTGCGCGTCCCAGGCTCCGGCGCTCTCAGGCAGGCCGAGTAACGTTTCACGGATACGTTCCGCCGCTGGAGATCCGCCAGGCTCCCTGGTCTCGACAACTTCGCGGCCCTGCGACCGCAACCACGCAGCCAAGCGTCGGGTCTGCGTGCTTTTTCCAGCCCCCTCTCCGCCCTCGAGGCTGATGAAACGCCCGCGCTGCAAGGGCTTAGCGCCAGGCGCCGCTGATGAGCGCGCCCAAGGTCTCGATAACACGGCCAAACGGGCCTTTGCGCTCGACCGTCTCGGCAATGTACAGCGGTCGCTCAATGGGATCGACGCCAGGAGCTGTGACGATCAAACGGCCCAGCTGCTCGCCTTTGTACACAGGCGCTGGCACCGGGCCGGAATAGCTGACAGAAACTTTCAACTCTGCGCGAGATGCGCGTGGCAAGGTCACAGTGACATCCTGGTTGACGATTAGCGCTGCATGTTCCGCTTGGCCGAGCCAAAGCTCTGCCGTTTCGACGGTCTCACCGGCCCGAAGCAGCTTGTAAGTCTCGAATGCGCCGAATGCCCAATTCATCATGCGCTGCGCTTCAGCAGACCGGGCGCGGGCGCTCTCAAGGCCGTTAATCACCATGATGATGCGCCGCCCATCCCGCGTCGCCGATCCGACGAGACCGTAGCCAGAAGCATCGGTGTAGCCGGTCTTAAGGCCATCTGCGCCATCGACTTCACCCAGAATAGGATTGCGGTTTTTCTGGATTATCTTGTTGTAGCGGAATCTTTTTTGCGAGTAGTAGTGATAATATTCCGGGAAATCCTCAATGATGCGCTGCGCTAGGATCGCGAGGTCGCGGGCGGTCATATAATGGTCCGGATCGGGCCAGCCGGTCGCGTTCACAAAGTGTGTATCTTTGAGACCGAGCTCTTTTGCTTTCGCGTTCATCAACTCGGCGAAAGCCGCCTCGCTGCCCGCAAGCCCTTCCGCGACGACAATGCAAGCGTCGTTGCCGGATTGGATGACAATACCCCGAATAAGGTCCTCTAGCTTGGCGCGCTGCCCCTGCAGCAAAAACATCTTTGAGCCGCCTTTGGCCCAAGCTTTGCGGCTGACCGGAAAGCGGTCTTCGGGTTGGAGGCTGCCATTCTTAATACGCTCGAAAATCAAATACGCCGTCATCAGCTTGCTCATGGAGGCTGGCGGCATCCGGGCGTCGGCGTTCTTGTTCAGCAGGACAGAATTGGTCGACAGATCGATCACAAACGCTTGACGGGCGCGGGTATCGAATGTGGCGGCAGTAGCGGACGCCAATCCGCCAGTGAACACAAGCAGGAGAATTGCGCCAATACGGACCATCATAATCGCGGCGCCTCCTTATTGAATGACAATGACATGGGCGCTCGGCGCGCCGATATCAGCAAGATACGGAATGGCGCGCTCGGCCTCTTTAACCGTCCGGTAAGGGCCCAATTTCACTCTATAGATTCGCTGTTCATTGGCGAATCCAGGCTCAATCACCGCGTCGCCGATGCGCCCTGCCCGGCTTTGGAACGCCTGGGCGTTCGCGATAGAGGAAAATGACGCCGCCTGCACAAACACAGAGCGCGGCGGCACATTTTCATTTAGCGATATATCGCCTGCTGACGCCACCGCTACGCCATCATCCGCTGCTGCAGCCTCTGCACGAACGGACTCAAGCTCAGCGACGCTGGCTTTTCGTCCAGCCATGCCTGCAACGCGGCGGCTTGGGCCTTCAAGCACTTCGACACGGACAAGCGCTGTCCCCAAATGCTTGAAGCCGAGTGCTTCGGCGCCCGCCTCTGAAACATCCAGAATACGACCGCCATGATATGGCCCACGATCATTCACGCGCAGAACAACCCGTTTGCCGTTGCCGACATTGGTGACGCGGATAATGGCTGGTAGCTGCAAAGTGCGATGCGCTGCAGTCATCGCGCGCTGATCAAACCGTTCGCCATTCGCTGTCTTCCGACCATGGAAGCCTGGGCCGTACCAGGACGCGCGGCCTGTTTCGGCTAGGTCGAACCGCTCTTCCGGCACGTGGCGCTTACCTGCAATCACGTATGGACTGCCCACCTTATAGCGTGGCCGGGCGTCTTGGCCGATCATTGGACTGGGTTTGAGTACCGTGCGGGTTTTCGCGGATACGGGCGGCGCCGTGTCTTTGGAACTCGAACAGGCCGAAAGCGCCAACCCCGAGATCACAAGAATGGGAACGAAGATCCGCATGTCGCTTAGCGCACCCATAGCGCATCCGACATTTCGCCAACGGTGACAGCATAAAGATGCGCACAATTATAGCGCAGGATAGACCGGTAGTTCTTATAGACCAAATAGGCAGGCCCTTTTTCGCCATCGGGCAACACCATCGCTGCCGGGAGGTTCCGGCTTGGAAGCGGCGCCCCATCTGCTTTGGTGACGCCTTGGCGCGCCCATTCGTTCAAGCTTTTGTTTCGCGTCATCTTTTTCATAGCGCGGCACCCGCGCTCTTTGCGATCAAACGACTTAATGGCGGCGCGGCGAACCCTTGCTGGCGCAATAACTTTGCGGCCCCATGTCAGGTCATCGTTCCAACCGTGTTCCGCTAGATAGTTTGCGATTGAGGCGAAAACATCGGCTTCGTTTGACCAGATATCCCGGCGGCCATCGCCATCAAAATCCCGGGCATAGGCGATATAGCTGGACGGCATAAACTGCGGTTGTCCCATGGCTCCGGCCCATGAGCCCTTCATTTCCGGCAGGCTAATATAACCCCGATGCAGCATCTTCAGCGATGCAAACAACTGCTGACGGAAATACTTCGAACGGCGGCGATCAAAAGCCAGGGTCGCGACGGCTGGGATAACCGGCATCGTACCGGTAACAGCGCCGAAGCGGGTTTCGATACCCCAAATCGCCATGATAAACCGTGGCTGTACGCCATACTCAGCCGCCACACGGCTCAGCGTGCTGGAATGACGATTCTGCTTAGAAAGCCCAACCCGGACGTTGATGCTCGTGATTACGCGCTTGCGATAACGCTCGAGATTGATCGTGTACTCAGATTGCTTGCGATCACGCTCAAGGATACGCGCCACCGGTTCGATATTGCTCAAGGCGCTCCGAATAACCTGTTCCGAGATGCCCTTATCCCGCGCTTCAGCTCGCACATCGACCAGCCAGTCTTGAAAATCCGCCCGCACTGCGGCTGTTATCTTCGGCGCCTTAGTTGAACCGTCTTGGGCAGCACCTAACGATGGCGTCAATCCAACGCCAAAGAGTGCGCAGATAACGAAGAACCGCCGAATTTGAACCATATTCGCCTCACCACAAACTGAATGCGCTCCCGCGCCCCCCAGCATGCGAGATTTCGGGGCGACAATAACCGATCAGCGGCCCGCCCGAAACCGTGTCAACGAAGATTTACGGTACGGCTGATTTGACGGGTGATAGGTTGCGGACCTGAGCGTTGGATCGTTGCTGTTACCGTATAGCGGCCAGACCGCCATTGGCCCTGCGGTCGCGCGCCTGCGAACCGGAATTGTCGACGGCGACCACGCTCGACGATCCGCCTGTCAGAGATGATGCTAGCGCCGCTCGGGTCCCTAACGTCAATGCTGACGACGTCGCCTTGTTTGGTGTTCCATGCGAGGATCCAGCCGAAGAACGCCTCTGCATTTCTGTCAGCCAAAGCGCTTTGGCGCCCAGAGACGATATCAGCCATGACGGGCCTGGCGTCAGAAATGCCCGTTGCGACTAAGTCCAGCGCGGAATACCGCAACGCAGCCGCAGCTTCTGGCGTCGAGAGCGTTTGGCTGCTGCCGCAGGTATTTGGTGCAGGTCCAGTGGGCAGGAACGGGTCGTAGCGCCTATTTTTATGCAGTACGCCGAAATGCAAATGCGCGAACTCGGCGCGGCCTGACATGCCGATGGCGCCAAGCGGCTGCCCGGCGGTGATGGTCTGGCCTTCTCTCACAGCGACAGACCCGCGCGCCATATGGCAGTAGATCGTTTGCCATCCGCCGCCGTGTTCTAAGATGACGCCATTGCCGCAATCCCGCCCTTCAGGCACTACGCCGAGGCCCTTCGCTAACGCTAATCCATCTGTTTCGCCTTCACGCACCCGCAGAACGCGGCCAGCTGCTGCAGCGATAACAGGCACATTCCGCTGCATATCCCCATCCGTGGCGAGGCCAAAGTCGACCCCTCTATGCCCGTCATAGGCGCGGGTTCCGCAGGCGTAATCGATAAATCCGGGGCCAGGATCATAGTCAAATTGCTGCAACACCCAACAATCCCGCCCGATCGTGCATGCGACGGGCAGATTGAGCCAGCCTGGATAGGCTTGTTGGGTATTCTGGCCAGCCGCAGATCGTCGGCTTTAGTCTATCTGCTTTTGAGAATTTGCGGCTTCCGTATCCGCTGCAACGGCGACCTGCTCTTTGGGCTTATCCGGTGCGGACCGCTCCCCCCAGCCAGAGAACAGGTAAAGTCCCGCCGCCCCCAGTGCGATGAACCAGGCGCAAGCGCCAATGATCACCCAACGCGACATAGGAATATCTTAGTTCTGCGTCGCGCCGCGCCGAACAGTATCTGTCAGCGGGCGGAGGAGTGAATTCAACAGCGTCTGCTCACCAGTGACGATAGACACTTCAGCGGGCGAACCTGGATAAAGGCTAAGCTTGGCCAACGCCGGATCACCGGGTTTAAAGCCAACCCTGGCTTCATAATACGTGACGCCGCTGCGCTCATCCGTCAGCAAGTCAGCGGATACGGTTTCAACGAGGCCATCGAACACAGGGGCTGACCGGCCTGGATATGCTGACAACCGCACCTGCGCCTCCAATCCAGCCCAAACGATATCGATATCCGCCGGACTAACCCGCGCCAGCACTTTCAGGTCATCACCGTCCGGTACGATTTCCATCAAAGGCGTCCCAGGGCGGACGATGCCTCCGACTGTATAGGTTTGTAAGTTCACGACCTTGCCGGACGCCGGGGCGCGGATCACTGTGCGCTTTTGAACATCATTGGCGGCAGAAATTCGTTGGCGGATGCCCGCAATTTCGGATGAGAGCTGCCCCATCTCGTTGTCGATCTCAGTCAAGCGTGTTTGCTGCAGCTCTGCGATCCTCAGCCACGATTCGCTGATCGCCTGCCGGTTTCGCGCGATGCCAGCGACGGCGCGCGCCCTTCGACCACGGATTTCTGTCGCCTGACGCTCAAGGCCCAGCAAGACACGGCGGATCCCAAGCCCGCGGCTGACAAGAAAGCGTTGATCGGCAATTTCCTGGTCAATAATCTTCATCTGATCTTCGTTTGACCGGATTTCTTCCCGCAGGCCGTTGATCTCTTCTTCGAGCTGACGGGCGCGGGTTTGCCAGATGCCTGTTTGCTCCCGAACGACATCCAATGCGGCTCTCAGCGCAGTTTCTTCAGCGCTAAGCAGGTTATTCACCTTCGGATCGCTGCGCGCATTACGAAGCCATTCCGGGAAGGTGATCCGGCGGCGCCCGGCGCGTTCCGCTTGTAGGCGTGAGACGCGCGCCGCCGCATAAGCCAATCGGCTCTGCAACACACCGAGGGAGGCGTCGGCCTGTGTCGAATCAAGCACGATGATTGGGTCGCCCTCGCGAACGGTGTCCCCCTCACGCACCATCAATTGGCTGACGATACCGCCTTCCAGATGTTGCACTTCGCGCCTATTGCTGCTGACGACCACTTGGCCTGGCGCAATCGCCGCCGAATCCAATGGCGCCGTTGCGGACCAAATGCCAAATCCGCCAAAAAATGCGAGCAATACGATAATGCCGAACATCAGTGGAAAGCGGTATCCGGGCGATCCGCCGCCGCCATAGGCCGATGCGGTTGAGGGCGCCGGAGGCCCACCTTGCGGGATGGGCATGCCGACGTTGCGAGTGACGGCCTCGCCTTCGATAATTTGGTTTTTACTTGCGGGAAGCGCCATTGCCGCCCTCCTTCCGGATCCGGCGCGGGGTAAACCGCTCGCCTTGGGCGTCAACATTTATCGCAGACACTGGCGTTGGGAATAAGCGCCCCGGCGCCGTCGGACTTTTGTGCATATCACGGTGCGGTTTTGGCTGGCGTGATCGCGTTCTTTGCGATTTTGGCCATTCAATCGACGAAGCGAATGCCGGTTGTTTTTCTTCTATTTCGGGCGCGTCAGCCGCTGGACTCTGCGCCGTAATCTTGGACATCAACGACTCGACAGCGCGATCTCTGTCCCCCTTTGGGGGCGCTGCCTGCACGGATTCTGCAGGTTTCGCGGCCACGGGTACAGGCGCTGGTTCCGGCTCAGGCTCTGGCTCAGGTTTGGCTGAAGGCGAAGGCGTGATCGCGCGAACAGGCTTCGGTTCAGGCGTTGGCGCGGCGGGCGGCTCAACCTCCGCCGGTCCCACACGGACTGAGGGTTCCGGCTCGATCCGTTTTGGCGGTGCAGGCGGCGCGACCGGCGCAGCTACCTTAGGCGGTTGTGGCTCTGGCGTTATAGGCTTCGATTCGGCCTCGGCTTCAGCGGGCCTTGTTGTTTCTTGGTTCGTCTCGGGCGCAGGCGCCCGCGCTGCGCCGCCAGGACGAATCCGCATGACCGGCGGCGCGGATGGCCCGCCCTGTGGCGCAGGCGCTGTCTCAGTTGTATGCCCGCTTTGGCTGGGATTGCCGCGGTCAGTCACAGGTGCGGGCTGTTGCGGTTGACCTTGCGGGCCAGCCCCTGGCGGATTGGCGGCAGCCTCCGGATTGGCGGCGATGGCGCGGCGGACAGCGTCGATGCTGCCTGGCGCGAACTTCTCCAACACTTCGTCACGCGGCCCAGCCATCTCAACCCGGCCTTGGTTCAGCACGATCAGTTTATCGACAGAGGCCAGGATGGTTGGCCTATGCGCAACGACGACAGTCGTGATCTTGCGAGCGCGGAGGGCCGTCATCGCCTCCATCAGCGCCCGTTCGCCCTCAGTATCCAAATTGGAGTTTGGCTCATCCAGGACAACTAGCGAAGGGTCGCCATAGAGCGCACGGGCAAGTGCAATCCGTTGGCGCTGACCGCCCGAAAGCTTTGCCCCGCCGTCACCGATGAATGTCTCGTAGCCGTTGGGCAAGTGCAGGATCAGGTCATGGACGCCAGCCAATTGCGCTGCTGCAACAACCGCGTCGCCATCAGGCTCCCCCATGCGGGCGATGTTTTCGCGGACGGGGCCATCGAATAATTCAACGTCCTGCGGCATGTATCCGATGTATCGCACGCGATCGGCCGCATCCCAGACATAGACATCGGCGCCATCGAGCCGGGCATGGCCAGCCGTTGGCCGCCAACTGCCGACCATAACCCGAGCAAGCGTCGTCTTTCCGGAGGCTGAAGGGCCAATCAAGCCGACCGTGTCGCCAGGTTCAATTTCGCATGTCACGCCGCGCAGGATGGGTTCCTGAGCGCCGGGCGGGACAAAAGCAACGCTTTCAATGGAGATGTGCCCGGCTGGCTTCGGTAGAGACATCGCGTCACCGGTCGCGGGTGTGCGTGTGAGAAGCGCTTTGATGCTTTCATAAGCACCCTTCGCGCCGACCATTCCACGCCAAGCGCCAATAGATTGCTCAATCGGCGCCATCGCACGGGAAAGAATGATCGAACCCGCGATCATTCCGCCGCCGGTGATCTCGTTCAGCGTCACAAGATAAGCGCCGACTCCAAGCATCGCGATCTGCAAGATTAAACGCACAAACTTTGCCATGGCGGAGATGCCGCCCGCCCGGTCGCTAGCGACGGCTTGCAGGGTCAATCCTTCTTCATTCGACTCGCGCCATCGGCGGACCAGATGTGGTTCCATGCCCATAGCGGCGGCGACGTCAGCATTCCTGACCATCGCATCTGCGCGATAGAGCGCTTTTGCAGCAGCGCCATTGGCTTGTTTCAGAGGCTTACGGGTGCTGAAATCATTCGCGAGGGCAAAGCAAAAAACAATAACCGCGCCGCCGATAGCCAACATGCCGAGCGTTGGATGGATCATAAAGATGATCGCTACAAAAATGGGCACCCAGGGCGCGTCGAGCAATGGGAAAATCCCGGCGCCTGTCAAGAATCCGCGCAACGTATCCAATTCACGCAGGCCGCTGGCGCCATTTAGGCCACCAGCCCGCAGCGAATCATTCATTGCGCCGGAGAGAACCGGGCCGCTGAGCTCCCGATCAACCCAAGTGCCGAGTTTGACCATGATCCGGCTGCGCATCATTTCCACGAGCGACATGGCCAAAAGCCCGCCGACAGCGATAATTGATAACAACAGAAGCGTGTCGACATTGCCGGATGAAATTACACGATCATACATCTGCAGCATGTAAATCGGGACAGTCAGCATCAAAAGGTTGATCGCCAGACTAAAAAGCCCGACGACAATGAACCCCTTGCGGCATCCGGCCACAACGCGTTTTAGCGCCTCTTCTGGGTTCATCTATCTGTCCTAAAAATCATTCTGGCGGCCTCATTTTCGCCGAATCCCTATGCGGATAGGCTGAAGCAGTCCTATCAGCAAGCGGGTTATGGCTTAAGCCTGTAAAATTTACAGTTAATCTTGGTATTTGCCCCGGCTTGCGCATCAACTGCGATCCCCGTCACACTTTCGGCTGAATAGAATTCCCTGCGGAGGTAGATCATGAGACTCGAGAACAAAGTTGCGATGGTAGTCGGCGCTGGCCAGTCCCCAGGCGAAACCGTCGGCAACGGTCGGGCGACGGCGATGCTATTCGCGCGTGAAGGCGCCGCGGTTATCTGTGTCGACCGATCTTTGGATGCCGCAAACGAGACGGCGGAGATTATCAAAGGCGAAGGCTTCCCCGCTATGGCGCTCGCTGCGGACGTCACGTTGGATGCGCAGCTGCAGAAGGCGGTTGCGGACGCACTGGCTGCTCATGGCCGCATTGATGTCCTGCATAACAATGTCGGCCTATCGATCGCTGGCGGCGATTCCATCATCGAAGATTTCACAGAAGCGGCCTTCGACAACGTATTCGCCATCAATCTTCGCGGCATGGTGATGACGTGCAAGCACGTGTTGCCCTCCATGCGGGCGCAAAAATCTGGGGCCATCGTGAATATTTCATCGATGGCCGTGCTCGATATGTATCCCTATGTCGCCTACAAGGCCTCAAAAGCCGGTGTTGTCGCGTTTACGGAGCAGCTGGCGTACCAAAACGCGGAATTTGGCATACGCGCGAATGTCATCCTGCCAGGGTTGATGGACACACCCATGGCTGTCGACACCCGCGCCCGGGAATGGAATCGCTCCCGCGAGGACGTGGCGGCTGAACGAAACGCCAATGTGATGCTGGGCGGCCAGATGGGCACAGGCTGGGATGTCGCCCATGCCGCATTGTTC
Organism: Alphaproteobacteria bacterium; assembly: GCA_038102935.1. Lineage (GTDB taxonomy): Bacteria > Pseudomonadota > Alphaproteobacteria > Bin95 > Bin95 > VMCJ01. Next base: position 62,975 of record JAYNYG010000022.1, read on the forward strand.
CTCGCATCCGAGGAAGCAAAGTTTATTACGGGCGTGACTTTGCCGGTTGACGGCGGCGCCAGTGTTAAACGGGGTTGACGCGCACCCCCTCCCCGGTTGATTTAACGCCAGCTGGACGGGTGGCAGAGCGGTTGAATGCACTGGTCTTGAAAACCAGCGAGCCTGCAAGGGCTCCGTGGGTTCGAATCCCACCCCGTCCGCCATAAGT
>JAYNYG010000023.1:0-63014 GCA_038102935.1 Alphaproteobacteria bacterium
AGAGACCGTCCATGCACTAACATTACACCCGGACCACTCAGTGGGGGCTGACCAGAGCAACAAGCGCCAAAATGCTGCGGTCCATAGGTCCGACTCAAGCAAGCGAAACAGAAGCGCGTCCGGCGACAATACGACAGCGCCAAGGGCCGTTAGCAGAACGCCGTACCAATATGTGCGCGCTTGGATCATGTCCGGCGACTTTCAATGATGAACCCTGTCGCTGATGCGGTTGCCAGCAGGGCGACTAGTAAAAAGCCCGCTACATATCCGCCGGTCGTCGCCGCCAGCAATGCGAATGTGGCAGGGCCAATGATGGCGCCGGATAGCGTTAGGGCCATAGCGCCAGATGTCGCTAAGGACACGCTGTCCTTTGGCGCCGCCGTCGCGACCGTGGCGAGATAGACGCCGTTCCAGCTTGCCGCCGAGGCGCCGAATAGGATCGCGATGGCCGTAGCCCCCTCAAGCCCAAACCCTGGATCGAGCAGCGCAGCGGCGCAGGCAGCGGCGATGATGAATGCTCCGATGATCGCCATCGTCTCCGCCGCGCCAATCTTGTCTGCACACCAGCCCCAGCCGACGCGAGCAAACATGCTGGCGATTAGGGCATAGGCCAGTACGCGGCCCGCTACGCCCGGCGTGATCGCCATGCTTTCCGCCAGCACCGTCACATATCCGGCTGTGAAGCAGAACTGGGCCGCCGGATACGCCATGCTCAGGATGCAAAGCCGCAGGAGAACTGGCGTGCGGATCACGAACAGCAGGGGCGCCAGCAGGTTGGTTTTAGCGGCGGCGGCGCCCTGCCGGTCGTCATCCATGTCACGGCGCCACGGTTGGAACGCGACGGCCATCAGGAGCGCCACTGCGGCTAAGCCCAACATTGTTGCCTGCCAGCCATAGGCCTCCGCCAGCCAAGGCGATGTCAGCCCAGCGCCTGCAACGCCAAGCAGAACGCTGGTTTGCTTCATGGAGAATACGCGCGCACGGATGGCCTGCGGCGTCAGTTTCGCCAGAAGGTGAGAACTGGCTGGGTTCGCCAATCCATATCCAGCGCCGAGGGAGATGGCGGCAACTGGTAGGATAGGCAGCAGTCCAGTCGCCAGCAGGCAGAGTCCGACCGCGGCAAGACAGAGCATGAATTGGCTGACCCGCATGGCGCCATAACGGCGGACGGCCTGGCTCGCCGCGAGCGCCGCCAGGATTGCGCCAGCATTCGCCAAAGCAGCAAAGTAGCCAACGAAATCCGGGTCGACGCCCAAATCGGGCGCGACGATGGGCGCTAACACGGACATCTGCTGCGCCGCCAGCACCACCATGGCCTGGATCAAGAGCATCGCAACCAGCGCTCGCCATACGGCGGCCATCAGAGCAGTTCCGGCATGATCGGATCAGGCCTGTCGCTCAAGAATGACGTTGCCAAGATCATCGACCCTGGCAGCCAGGCCAGGCTCGACAAAGATCGTCGCATCCGGTTGTTCGAGGACTGCAGGGCCGTTCAGTGTCGCGCCGACAGGCAAGGCCAGCCGGTCATACACAGCGGCTTCAACCCATCCGCCATCCACATAGACCGGTCTCGCGCCAGTCCGGGCGGTTTCGACATCGCCGCCATCGGGCGCAAGGCGCGTTAGATCAAATCGTGGACGGACGCCGACAACGGCGGCGCGGAGATTCATAACGCGAATGACGGGACCATCCAGCAAGCGGCCATATTGGCCGAGATACGCAGCCTGAAAGGCCGTTTGGATGGCGCCTGCACTTATATCCAAGCTGCCAGGGTCGTCGGTGACAGCGATGCGCACAGGAATGGCGTGGGTCTGGCCTTGGTAGTGCATATCAAGCTCAATCTCGATCCGCCGAGCTTCCAATGTGACGCCGGCGTCATCCAATGCAGCCGTCCCGTCCCGCCAATACCCTGCAGCTGCATCCGTTAAAGTAGCAGTGTCTAGGACGGGCAGAGGCCGATTGATTGTCTGCACGAAGTCTCGCCGCATGTCCGCAATCACGCAGCCGAGTGCGGAGAGCACGCCCGGGTAGCGTGGGCTAATGGCGCCGGCGAGGCCCACCTCATGCACCAAAGCGCCTGCGTGCAATGCGCCGCCGCCGCCAAATGGCATGGCCAGGAAAGCTTTCGGGTCATGGCCGCGTTCAATCGAAACCAGCCGGATTGCGCCCGCCATGCGTGCATTAGCGACGCGGATGACAGCCTCGGCGGATTGCTCAGGGTCCAGGCCAAGCCGGTCCCCAACGGTCGCCTGCAATGCCGCGCGCGCCGCCTCCACGTCCAGCCGCGACAGCTCCCCGCCGATTGGGCGTTCCGGGTTTATCCGGCCAAGCACGATATTAGCGTCCGTGACAGTCGGCCTTTTGCCGCCTTTGCCATAGGCGACAGGGCCGGGGTCAGCGCCTGCGGATTCAGGGCCGATACGCAGCATCCCGCCGGCATCGACCCACGCGATTGACCCGCCGCCAGCGCCGATTGTCACGATCTCCACCATAGGCGCGCGCGCGGTCATGCCAAAGTCGATGGAGGTTTCTGCGGCCAACGCCGTCTGGCCGTCTGCGATCAACGAGACATCGAAGCTGGTGCCGCCCATGTCGCAGGCGATGATGTTTGGATATCCCGCCGCAATGCCAACCCGCTGCGCCGCCACAACGCCTGCTGCAGGGCCAGAGAGCGCCGTGCGGATTGGCGCGCGCGCGGATTCATCGGCTGTCATCAGCCCGCCATTGGATTGCACGATCAGCAATCGCGCATCTCCGCCTGCCGCCAACGCATCGTGCAGCCGCCCGATATAGCGACCCATATTTGGCTGCAGATAGGCATTTAGGACAGCTGTGGAAGTGCGTTCAAACTCTCGAATTTCGGGCAAAATGTCTGTGGCGGCGGTGATGTGCGCGTTCGGCCATACGCGAGCGACGGCGGCGCGGGCGCGCTGCTCGTTCTCCGGGTTGGCGTAGGCGTTAACGAAGGCGATGGCGATGGATTCGCACCCAGCATCCGCCAATGCTCGGGCAGCGGCCTCGACCCCGGACTCATCGACCGACTGCTCGATTGTGCCGTCTGCCAATGTGCGTTCGCTGACTTCCAGCCGGTCCTGGCGTTCAGCGACAGGCTTGAATGTGCCACGGAGGCCCCAGGTGCGAGGTCTGTCGCGGCGGCGCATTTCCAGCACGTCCCGGAAGCCCTCGGTGGCGATCAGGCCGGTGCGCGCGCCCTTCCGTTCGAGCAGCGCATTGGTGCCGACCGTCGTGCCATGCACGACCGTGCCGATTTCGGACAGAGGCGCCGCAAGGCCAAGGCCTCGAACGAAGCCGATGGATTGGTCTGCGGGGGTAGATGGCGTTTTCGCTGTCAGCACTTGGCCGGTCGATTGCTCAAGGGCGAATACATCCGTGAAGGTGCCGCCGACATCGACGCCGATAATCCAACGTGGGTTGCTCATGACCCGGGCTCCACACCGTATGCTGAACGCGCCTCAGCTTCCGAGACATACCCGGCGCGAATGTCTGCATGGACGGCGTCTGGGTTGCGTTCGCTCACAGGCCCATACCCGCCGCCGCCCGGCGCCTCTAGGCGGACGCGCATCCCGCGCTCCAGCTTTACGCCGACGATCTTGGAGGCCATGGGCGGCGCACCTGCGTTCCGGCCTTCTGCCGTATCAAAGCGGAATTTGTTGCCCGCTGCAGCCTCGCCGCCAAGGATGCCTGGCGGTGCTGTGCGACCGCGTTCGCCGAACAGAAACACATCGGCCGATTTTTCCAGCAGCTCTATCTCATAGACCGCGCCAAGCCCGCCACGATGTTTGCCAGGGCCGCCTGAGTCTGGCCGGAGCGTCCATTGGCGGAAGGCGACAGGGTAGGCGGCTTCCAAGATTTCCAGCGGCGGGATCGTTGCGGTGGAGATGGGGGCGTTGCCATGTTGCAGCCCGTCGCTCTCCGCTGATCCGCCGTGGCCGCCGCCAAAGAATGAGAACATCACCCAGGGCGCGCCTGTATCACTCCGCCGCCCTGCAATGGACAGTGCATTGATGGTGCCATAAGCGCAGCCGTTTGAGCGTTCGGGCGCTGCATCCGCCATCGCCTGAAACACGAGATCGATTAGGCGAAGAATTGTTTCGGTATATCCGCCAACGGGTTTCGGCGCTTCTGCGGCCAGGATCGAGCCATCAGGAATTTGCACATGGATCGGCGCCATCGCGCCTGCATTCGCCGGGATTTCGTCAAATACGTGCTTCATCGCTACATAGCAGGCGGCGAAGGTGGTGGCGCGGCTGATGTTGACCGGGCCTAGGCACCCGGGCGCTGAGCCGGTGAAGTCCAACGTCATCTCATCGCCATCAATGGTGATGGTGAGAACGAGCTTCAACGGCTCATCAATGACACCGTCATTATCGAGCCAATCTTCGGCCCGATAGACGCCATCGGGCAGCAAAGCGATTTCGGCGCGCATGAGGCGCTCAGCTCGGTCTTTCAGCGCTGCGAGCGCGGTCTCGATAACGTTGTCGCCATAGTCGTCGAGCAATCCATTGAGCCGTTCCATGCCTAGATCAAGCGCATTGATCTGTGCGTTCAGATCACCATAGAGGCTGATGGGGAGGCGGGAATTGGCGCTGAGCATCGCGGTAATATCTGGTTGGTACTCGCCAGCGCGGTATAACTTCACAGGCGGGCAGACGAAGCCTTCCTGCCAGGCTTCTGTCGCCGCAGGGTTATAGTTGCCAGGCACGGCGCCGCCCACATCATGCCAGTGGCCGACGGATGCAATCCAGCAAAATACCGCTCCGTCACGGAAGACTGGGCGGACAAGCCGAAAGTCAGAGAGATGGGTGCCGCCGTCCCATGGATCGTTGAAGATATAAACGTCGCCATCTGCCAAATCACCGTCTTTGGCTGCCTTCTCAATCACCGTCTTAACGGCGAAGGCCATAGCGCCGACAAAGATTGGTAGGCCGGATTTGCCTTGGACCAGCGTTTCGCCACTGTCCCTATGATATATGCCGTGGGACGCGTCATGGGCTTCGGCGATGATAGGGTTGAAGGCGGAGCGGAAGAGCGTCGCATCCATCTCGTCGACGATCTGCTCCAGCCGCCCGTTCAGAACAGCGAGCGTTACGGGATCGAGTTCAGAACTGGTCATTTAGCCGCTTCCAGATTGACGCGCCGAGTGAAGGCGCTGGCGAGGGATCGGACATCATCGAGCGCGCTGGCATTAAGAGTAAGGCGTAGCGCCTGGTTCGCGGCGCCGACGCCGAGGAAAGGGGTGGTCAGTCGCAGAAACTTGTCGTCGAGTAGGGCCGCATCGAACGGCTGCTCAGGATCGCCGCCTGTAATCTCCCGGCGCCGGGTCAGCACATCGCCGGATTTCAGCTGGATCGTCAGCTCAGAGATGCGATGGTCTGGCAGCGCTTTGTCCATTTCTTTGTCGGCGACCAAAGATACCTTCTGTGAGAGAGCCAACGTCACAGGGTCAGTCAAAGCATCGCCTCTGAAGCTATCGAGCCAAGTGTCGCCAGCGCGGCGGATCGTGGTTGCGACAGCGAAGGGCAGGGAGAACTTAGCGGCCAGCATGTTTTGGGGCGCTGGATCATCCAATTCCGTCGCAATGGTATAGGCGCGGATTTCGATGGCCTCGACGGAGTCTGGCGTGATGGCGCATGGATTCGCCGCATCCAGGTCCTCCAAGGCATCGAGGGCGGCGTGGTTATAGCGGCAGCAGGCGTGGCGCTTGAAGTAATTATCCTCAATCGCCCAACGCGCGCCGAGGCCGGATGTCAGCGCTGTCTCCTCCCAGTTGGAGCCGATGACAGCGCCGAATACATTAGCGAGCGCGCCGCTATCGCCGGTAAACCCGGCCTTGATCAACCGCCGCGCCTGGATCGCGTGCTGGGCGGAGAGGCCGGTATAGGCGTTGCGAATGGTGGCGCCCTCGGTCATGGAGGGGCGGCTGGTGGCGAGCGCCATGGAGGCGGAGAGCCGGATCGTCTCGTCAATTTCTTGAGCGCCAGCGCCGTCATAAACCGCCAGGGCGACGGCTGCGCCAACAACGCCCCAAACCCCATGCGGATGCATGGTTGGTCGCAGCGTCGCCCCGGCGCCCACACGCGTCGCCACCTCATAGCCAAGCGTGAGGGCGTGCAATAGGTGTTCGCCGCTGCCGCCTTCTTGCTCTGCCCAGGCCAGCAAGGGCGGAACGATGTGGATGGCGGGATGGCCTTTGGACGCAGCGGAGCCTTCGTCTAATTCCAGGAACACACCTGCTGTCCCATTGAGAAACGCGGCCTGGCCCGCTTCTGTCTGGCGAACATGTCCAAGCGCCGTCGAACGTCCAGTGCCGCCTGCGGGCAGGATGGACGCCGCCAGAGCCTGCGTCTCAGGCTCCTGCGCGCCAGCAAGAATGGCGGCGAGGGTGTCGGCCAAGATGCGGGCGGCTTTAGTCTCGACATGGTCCGGCAAGGAGCCAACAGCTTGCGCCGCCAGAAAGGTCGAAAGTTCCATAGACGCCATGTGGCCCGCTCCCAGAATCTGAACTGCGAGCCTACCTTGGTTCACGCCCGGATCAACGGCCTGATTTTAATTCGCGGAAGATAACTGGCGAAAATCTGCAAAAGGGATGCGGGCGAGCAGGGTGTTTTGCGGCCATTTCTGATTGTCGTCAGAAACCAGCCAGATAATCATGCGCCCCCCGTCTTCAGCGATGGCGATGCCCTCCCAATTTTCGCTCTGGATCACGCCGCTTAAACTAACGCGGCGTTGGGCTTTGATAGGACCAGCGCCGTCAAGCGTTGCAGCGTCGATATAGGCGATCCTGGCGGAGAAAAACGGCGGCAAATATCCATTGAAGCGGCGCTCCAACACCAACACATCGCCGTTAGGCAGTTCTGTCGCATCCACGGGTTCGAAGCCATCGCTGACGGGGTATGTGCGCGGGCTGAGATTGCCGTTGTCGATGATCCAAGCTTTGCGTGATACGCCGCTGCCACCCTCTGAAATTGCCAACATCCGACCAAAGTCGAGAATGGCTAAGGCTTCGATCCCGGCATTCTGCGGCAAGGTTTTGACGGCTTCAGGCCGCAAAGCTGCGACTGGCCTCTCCAACAAACCGTCCACTGCGCCCTCATACGAGCCAAACCCGCCGCCTTGCTCGAAGCTCACGATCCAGCGATTACCTGGCGCGCGCCGTAGGGCCTCCGGGTCATTCAAGCCGCGCGGGCGCTTGATGCGGCCAATTCGGATCATCTTTTCAGACGCCTGCATCGGCATCTGGTAAAGGTCGCCGCGGTCGCTGAGTGCGATCAGCGTGTTGGTTTCCCGGTCCCATTCAAGCCCGGATAGGCCGCCTGTCAGCCGCCCATCCATATGGGCGCGCGGGATCAGGCGGACGGTCGCGGGGCTTTCGCCATCCGCAATTACGGGCGTTGCGCAGGCTGCCAGCAGCAATGCCGCCGCAGCGAGTTTGAAGATGTTCAGCAATCGTCTGGATCAGGCTCAGATAGCTCGGCGACGGCTTGGCAGAGCTGGCGGAGATCGCTCTCGCGGGAAAGTCTGTGGTCGCCGTCCTTAATTAGATGCACGCGCACATCCGGCGTCGTGGCTTGGTTGGCGATCTTCAGGGAGAGTTCCCAGGGCACGGAATCGTCCAGCATGCCATGTAGCAAGCGGATGCGACCTTCGAATTCGAATGCGCCGTTCAGGACGGACTGTGCGTCGCCGTCATCCAGCAGCGCTTTCGTGAACACATAAGGATGCGGGTCATAGGGTGTCGGGCGGCCAACTTGACCGTCTCGCTCTAGGGCTGCCTTGTCCTCGTTCGTAAGCTTCGCCTGGAAACGGCTGGTGAAATCGGGCGCCGCTGCGATACCGACGAGGCCGGAGACCCGGCCAGGGCGGGCTAGGCCAGTCAGCAGCATCAACCATCCGCCCATACTGGAGCCGACGACGATTTGCGGGCCTTCGGTCAATTTATCGACTACGAGTGCTGCGTCATCCGCCCAATCGCTCAGGACAGTTTCCTCAAAAACGCCCGATGACAAGCCGTGGCCCCGGCAATCGAAGCGCACAAAACTTTGGTCGCGTCCGGCGCAGAATGCGTGCAGGCGCTCGGCTTTGCCGCCATCCATGTCGGACCGCAAGCCATGGATGAATACCACGCCAGGCAGGCCTTTCGCCTTGCCGACATGGCGGCGGTAGGCGATATATCCGCCGTCAGGCCGCTCTAGGCGTTCAGGCGTGGGCAGCTGAGGGTCTGCGTCTGTCATTGCGTTTACTCATTTTAGGGATTCGAATTTGCTTTTCCGGCCAAAACAGCCGCCGCTTCGCTTCGCTCATTCTAGCGGCGCGCTGGCGCTTGACCAAGCGTCAAGGGATGGCATGCGCGGCGTTTTCGAAGGCATTGGCAAGCGCCCGACTGTATTGCAACTGATGCCGCGTATAGAGGCGGGCGGCGCCGAAATTGCGGCGCTCGGCGCTGCAGAAGCCGTGGCGCTGGGCGGCGGGCGCTCGATTGTCGCTGCGGCAGGCGGGCCTGTGGAACGGCTGAAGCGTATCGGGGCGGAATTCGCTGAGGCGCCATTGGATGCGCGCGGTCCCGTCGCGATTGGGCGGAATGGCAGTCGTATCCGCCGCCTGATTGATGAGCATCAGGTGGATATCGTCCATGCCCGCACACGTGAGATCGCTTGGGCGGCGCGGCAGGCGACCAAGGGCTCTCGCGCTATTTTGGTGACCACTTGCGGCGGCGATGCGCCATTCAACGATGCTGGCAAGGACGCGGGCGCGCTCGGCGAGGGCGATCATATCGTCGCTGGGTCTGAACATGTGCGCGAACTGCTGATCGCAGATGACAGCGCGCGCGATGGCAAAGTCACCGTCATTCCAGATGGCGCCAACCTAGCCGTCTATGCAGCCGAAGCTGTCGGGCCGGAACGGTTGACGACGCTGGCCCGATCCTGGGGCATGCTCGAAGAGCCCGCGCCGACCATCCTGGCGCCTGGGCCGACGGTCCCGGAGCGCGGTAAGCATGTGCTGGCCCGCGCGCTCGGCGAGATTGCGGACGCGCCGGGACTTTCGGACCTTGTGGCGATCATTCCGGGGGAGCTCAGCGCCAAGGATTCCTATGCCCAACAACTTGCGTGGATCGCCCGCAAGCGCGGCGCCACCGGACGGATTTTCCTCTCAGGCGCGCTGACGGATATTCCAGCCGCGATGATGCTGGCTGATATTATCGTTTCCGTGCCAGTAGAGCCATTAGGCCAAGACCCCATCGCTGCGATGGCGGCAGGCCTTGGCAAGCCCGTGATCGGCGCTGACCATGGCGCGACGGCTGAAGTTGTCGTGGACGGTGTGACGGGCAGGCTCGCGCCGCCGGATGATCCAGATGCGCTTGGCCGTGCGATCATGGAAATTCTGCGGGCGAGTGCGAAAGAAAAAGCGGAGATGTCTAACGCCGCGCGCATCTGGGCGTTGGCGAAATTCTCGGCAACCGGCAGCGCTTTATCCGTTATTCGGCAATATGCGACGCTTGCTGAAAAGGCAAAATGAACCTCGCATTAACCATAATTGGCGACTAAGGTCCGATCCCATCAGGATTTGGGGGTGAATCGGCGGCTTCGCGCGTTGACAGCAGCGTGCTGGGCGCTAGTTTCCGCCGCTCCCAATCAAGTTTTAGATTAAGAGGACGCCATGTCGAGCGATGCTCAGGCGAATGCCGAAATTCATGTGACTCTGCCAGACGGCGCCAAGCGCCTGCTCACGGCTGGGGCGACAGGCGCTGACCTTGCGGCGAGCATTGCAAAAAGCTTGGCCAAGAAAGCGATTGCATTGAAGCTCGACGGCAAGGTCGTCGATCTCTCAACGCCTCTCAACGCAGATGCTGCAGTTGAGATTGTGACGCCGGATTCCGATGACGCCCTAGAGCTCTTCCGCCACGATTGCGCCCATGTGTTGGCTGAAGCTGTGCAGGAGCTGTATCCCGGCACACAGGTCACCATCGGCCCAGCGATTGAAAACGGCTTCTATTACGATTTTGCGCGCGATGAACCTTTCACGCCCGATGATCTCTCGAAGATCGAAAGCAAGATGCGCCAGATCATTGGCCGGAATGAGACCTTCCACCGCGAAGAATGGGACCGCAATGACGCCATCGCATTCTTCGAGGACAAGGGCGAGGCCTATAAAGCTGAGCTGATCCGCGACCTACCTGAAAGCGAGACGATTTCCGTCTACCGTCAAGGCGAATGGCTCGACCTCTGCCGCGGTCCGCATATGCCGTCCACTGGCCGGATTGGCAACGCGTTTAAACTGATGAGCGTTGCAGGCGCCTATTGGCGCGGCGACCACCGGAACGCGATGCTGCAGCGCATTTATGGCACGGCTTGGCGCTCAGACAAGGAGCTCAAAGCCCATCTGACAATGCTGGAAGAGGCCGAGAAGCGTGACCATCGCCGCCTTGGCCGCGAAATGGGCTTGTTTCATTTGCAGGAAGAAGCCGTTGGCTCAATTTTCTGGCATGCCAAGGGCTGGGCGCTGTATCGCCAAATCGAAGCTTATGTGCGTCAACGGCTTGAGGGCGCTGACTATTTCGAGATCAAGACGCCGCAGCTTGTTGACCGGGCGCTATGGGAAGCGTCTGGCCATTGGGAGAAGTTCCGCGAGCATATGTTTACGGCTGAAACGGAGGATGATCGCATCCTCGCTTTGAAGCCGATGAACTGCCCTTGCCATGTGCAGGTCTTCAAGCAGGGCCTCAAGAGCTATCGCGATCTGCCGATGCGGATGGCGGAATTTGGGTCTTGCCATCGCAATGAACCGTCTGGCTCGCTGCACGGGATCATGCGGGTCCGCGCGTTTACGCAAGATGACGCGCATATTTTTGCAACCGAAGATCAGATCACTGACGAATGCAAATCCTTCTGTGACCTGCTGCTGTCGATCTACGAGGATTTCGGCTTTACCGAGGTGAAGGTGAAATTCTCCGACCGTCCAGAGGTACGGGCTGGCGAAGATTCGGTTTGGGATAAGGCTGAAAAAGCCTTGCTCGACGCCGTCAGCGAAACGGGCTTAGAGATCGAGATGAACCCGGGTGAGGGGGCTTTCTATGGCCCGAAGCTTGAGTTTGTCCTGCGTGACGCCATTGGCCGTGATTGGCAATGCGGTACGTTCCAGGTCGATTTCGTGCTGCCAGACCGCCTCGGCGCCACCTATATCGGCGAGGATAGCGCCCGGCACACGCCGGTGATGCTACACCGTGCGATCCTTGGTTCGTTTGAGCGGTTTATCGGCATTCTGATTGAGAACTATGCTGGCCGCTTGCCGCTCTGGCTCGCGCCGACGCAGGTTACGGTGGCCACTATCGTATCGGACGCGGATGACTATGCGCGTGAGGTCATGGCAAAGTGCAAAGCTGCCGGGCTGCGGGTTGAGTTGGACCTGCGCAATGAGAAGATCAACTACAAAGTCCGTGAACACAGCCTGGCGAAAACGCCGGTGATGATGGTCGTCGGGCGGCGCGAGGCGGAGGAGGGCAATGTCGCTCTTCGGCGGCTTGGCGGGAAGAATCAGGAAGTGCTTGCGCTTGACGACGCAATCCGTACCCTGTCATTAGAGGCGCAGATGCCGTCGTCGGCGTAACTGGCGGCTGCGATCTTTAACCAAAATCGTTGATGTGCCGGGAAGCAGCGCCTCGCTTTCCACGACATGAGCATATCATCGGCTGAACTAGGAGCTTGATCCATAGCGCGACCACATCCCCAATCCGCCCCCGTCAAAGACGGTCCCCGGATTAATGAAATGATTGATGTCCGCCAGGTGCGTCTTGTAGGCGCAGACGGTGAAATGGTTGGCGTGGTGTCCACGCCTGCCGCCCTCGACGCTGCTGCCGATGCAGGGCTGGACCTTGTAGAGGTATCGCCCAACGCGGACCCGCCAGTCTGTAAGCTGCTTGATTATGGCCGCTTCAAATATGAAGCCCAGAAGAAGAAGAACGAGGCCAAAAAGAAGCAGAAGGTCATCGAGGTCAAAGAGATCAAGATGCGCCCGGCGATTGAGACGAACGATTACGAAATCAAAATGCGGGCGGCGCGCAAGTTTCTGGATAATGGGGACAAAGTGAAAGTCACCATGCGCTTCCGTGGCCGCGAGCTAGCGCATCAGGACCTGGGCGCGAAAGTGCTGGAACGCGTGCGCGATGAGCTGGATGAGACCGCAAAGGTCGAGCAGATGCCGCGCATGGAAGGCCGGCAGATGGTGATGGTGGTAGCGCCGCGCTAACGGCCTGCTTCCAGAATGAATTGAGCGGCGGCGCAGTGTGAAACCTGCGTCGCCGCTTTTTCGTATCTGGCCTGGGCGTCTGCGAAGGAGAATTCGGGCAGGATTACATCAAGGCGTCGCCATCCGTGATGCGCGGCGCGTTCGATGGATTTTGTCCTGGATGCATCGAAGGCGGCGTCATGCCTGGGCGCCATACGCGATGGAAGCGGTGCGTCATATAGGCTGCGGCGACCATGGGGCCGACCAGGTTGACGATGGGAATGGTGAATAGCAGCGTCAGTATGATGCCATCCATCATGTTGCCGCCGAGCTTCTGTTTACGCAGGACAGCGGCTTGGAGAGGGTCCATTCGGCGGAGCGCCAGCAGCTCGAAATACTCCCGGCCCAAGAGATAACCGTTGACCAAGTAGTAGGGGATCGGGGCGAGCGGCGTCGCGATAATCAGTAGCAGCACCCATACAAAAAGCAGCAGAATATTCAAGCCAAGCACGATCGCCATCAGTTTAAGCGCCGTGCCGACGATCTCTGTCATCCGTTGCTTTCTCGCCGGCGGCAGGCGTGGGTAATGTTTTTTTTCAACAGCTTCCGCCACTGAATCTAAGAATAAGGATTGCAAACCAATCGCCGCTGCCGGAAATAACATCAATGCGATAACGACAGCGAGCGCGACACCTGCCGTATCAACCAGCCACTGCAGCGCGATGTCTAAGAACGAAATGCCGAACAGGCCGCCCGTATTCACATCCCAGCCGCCGATTACATAAATCACCCCGAAGATCAGAAGGCCCATAACGAGCACGGCCATGGCCAGGCTCATCAGCAGAATCTTCAGCAATTTCGGGTCGCGGAGTTGCGCGATGGCCTTTGAAAGATCGTTCAGCATATGCATTCAGCGAGGGATGTAACCGCGCCGTCTCCTATGTCTAGTAGTCTGTCGTTCGGACGTTATACTCTAAGTCTGATTCGGATATGGAGTTCCTTAGCGTATGGCGCAAGCAGGGCTTGATGTAATGGCTCTCGGCAATGCGATTGTCGATGTGATTGCGAAGGTGGATGACGCATTCTTGGCGTCCCAGAACCTTCCGAAAGGCGCTATGACTTTGATCGACGCCGATCAGGCTGAAGCGATCTATGGCGCGATGGGGCCTGCGCGGGAGGCTTCCGGCGGGTCCGCGGCCAATACGGCGGCGGGGATCGCCTCTTTCGGCGGCAAGGCCGGATTTATCGGACGCGTCCGAGATGATCAGCTTGGTGCGATATTTGAGCATGACATCCGCGCCATCGGCGTCGATTACGCAACGCCCCACGCCACATCTGGCATGCCGACCGCGCGCTGCTTCGTGTTCGTCACGCCAGATGCCGAGCGCACGATGATGACATTCCTCGGCGCGTCAACTGAAATCGCGCCGGATGATATCACCGAAGATGCGCTTGGCGGCGCCAAAATCCTCTACATCGAAGGCTATCTTTGGGATCAGCCGGCTGCGAAGGCAGCGGTGCTGAAGGCGGCTGATATGGCGCATGCATCCGGCGCCAAGGTCGCATTTTCGCTTTCCGACAGCTTCTGCGTTGAGCGACACCGGGAGGAATTCCGGACATTGCTGTGTGAGCAAGTGGACATCATTTTCGCAAATGAAGCAGAAATTACGGCGCTCTATGAAACAAATTCGTTTGAGGAAGCGGCGGACCACGCGGCGCTTGACGTCGCTGTCGCCGTACTGACACGCGGAGCAAAAGGCTCGCTCGCGATTGCGGGTGAAGATCGCGCCGCTGTACCGGCTGAAGATGTCGGCGCCGTTATCGACACGACGGGCGCTGGAGACCTCTACGCCGCGGGATTTCTCCATGGTTGGGCAACGGGCCGTGATCTTGAAACATGCGCCAGGCTGGGCGGACTGGCTGCAGCCGAAGTGATTTCACATTTGGGCGCTCGCCCGGAGACGTCTCTTGCAGACCTCGCCACCAGACACGGCCTCTAGCAGCCCGCCTGCTACCGGCGGCGCTGAGAGCGTTCGCAGCCCGTTGGGTATTGGCCCGAAGGCGCGGCGCGTTCGCCTGATCGGCGGACTTGTGCTCTTCGGCTATGTGGCGACGCATTATTTCAACCATATGCTGGGCCTGCATTCGCTGGCGTTGATGGAAGCGGGCCGTGAGTGGTTCCTGATGATTTGGCGGTTTCCGCCGCTCGAAATCATCCTGGCGCTGTCGCTCGTCAGCCATGTGGTGTTATCGCTGCTGAAGGCCGCCCAATCGCGTACGTTCAAAATGACGAAATGGGAATGGGCGCAGTTGGCGCTTGGCTTGATCCTGCCGTTCCTGTTGGCGACTCATATTATCGGCACGCGCGGACTGTCGCTCAGGGATGGGCTGACGGATACATATGCTTGGTCCGTATGGGCGATGTGGCCCTCAACGGCGGTCCAGCAGGGCGTAGCGCTGTTTGCCGTGTGGGCGCACGGCTGTATTGGCCTGCATTTCTGGCTCAGGCTGCGGCCCTGGTACGCTCCGGCGGCCCCTTGGCTCCTGGGACTCGCTGTCTTGTGGCCGGTGCTCGCCTTCGCCGGGTTTGCGGATGCAGGCCAGGAAATCCAGCGGATGATTGCCGCCAACCGTGATTGGGTCGGTGACCTATTGAACGCCGTCGGGTTCGGCGGGCGCGAGTCATTCAATTGGGCCATAGCCACATCGGAGAATGCCAAGATTGGCGCTGGCGTGATGATCGCGTTGGCTGCGATTTGGCGCACTATTTCCTGGTATCGAGCCAAGCAGGCGCAGGGCGTTAAGGTGCTCTATCCGGACGGCACGAGCATCCAGGTCGCCCCGGGCGTTTCCATCTTGGAAGCCAGCCGGCTGGCTGGCGTACCGCATGCGAGCGTGTGTGGTGGGCGCGGGCGCTGCTCTACCTGCCGGGTGCGTATCACCAGTGGCCTTGAAGATGCGCCAGTGGCAGATGAGGGCGAGGTCAAAGTCCTCAATCGGATTAATGCTGCGCCCGGTGTTCGCTTGGCCTGCCAACTCCGCCCGACGAAGAACATTGCCGTGGCGCCGCTGCTGCCGCCAAATGCAACGCCGAAGGACGCCCGATCCCGCGCCGATCATGAAACAGGCGCCGAGCGTGAAATCACGGTCATGTTCGTGGATATTCGCGCATTTACAAAGCTTTCCGAGGATAAGTTGCCGTTCGACATTGTGTTTTTGTTGAACCAATATTTCCGCGCCATGGGCGAAGCGATTGAGCAAAATGGCGGTCAGCTCGATAAGTTCATTGGGGACGGCATCATGGCGCTGTTCGGCATTCAGGCCGGTCCAGGCGCTGGGTGTCGGCAAGCTTTGGCGGCGACAGCGCAAATGTCCAATGCGCTGGACGAGCTGAACCGAACGCTCGCCAATGATCTGGAAGAGCCATTGCGGATCGGCGTCGGCGTCCATGTCGGGCCTGTGATCGTTGGTGAGATGGGCTATCAGAACGCGACCTCGGTCACGGCGATTGGCGACGCTGTGAACGTCGCGAGCCGTTTGGAGCCAATGACCAAGGAATACGGTGCCGAGGCCATTGTCTCGCAAGAAGTGTTGACCACCGCTGGCATCACAGAAGGCTCATATCCTGCAACGACGGTCGAAGTGCGTGGCCGTGATGCGCCGCTGGATGTCGCCGTCCTAATGAAAGGCTCCGCCATCGCCCCGGCCCTGGAGGCCGCGGGGGCTGAGGGATGACGCCTGATGCTCGACGGCTCGGCTGGCGCGAACGGCTGACCATCGCGCTGACGGTTTATCTCCGCCCGAAACTTCTGCTGATCCTGGTGCTTGGCTTCGCCAGCGGCCTGCCGTTTCTAATCACATCATCCACGTTGACAATCCGCTTGCGAGAATCCGGCATCGACCTTGGCGCAATCGGCCTGTTTTCGCTCGTCGGGATTCCGTACGCTTTCAAGTTCCTTTGGGCGCCGATGCTGGATCTGATCCGTCCGCCCGGAATTGACCGTTGGATGGGGTTGCGGCGGTCTTGGATATTGTTGATCAATTTGTTGCTGGTCGGCTTCATCGCCCTGCTTGGCTTTATCGAGCCGACGGACGGATCGATCTACCTGATCGCGCTTGTTGCGCTGACGGTGTCCTTTCTGTCCGCCACGCAGGATGTCGCCATAGATGCCTATCGCATTGAGCTTTTGAAGTTCGAGGAATATGGCGCTGGCGCGGCGATGGCCGTTTATGGCTTTCGGATCGGTATGTTGATGGCCACGGCGGGAACGCTCTATCTCGCAGATGGTTTCAACTGGGAAATTGCTTACGCCGCGACGGGGGCAACACTGCTGATTGGCGTCGTTGCAATCATCTTCGCGCCCGAGCCGCCGCGTGGCGAGGGTCCGGTTGAGGAGGTTGAGAAACGAAAGGCTACGTTTGGCGACCTTATTATCGCTGCATATTGGGAACCGCTAAAGGAATTCATGGGCCGCAGCGGTTGGGTCGTCGTGCTGGCGTTCGTTTTACTTTTCAAGTTCGGTGACGCGTTGCTCAGCCAGATGACGGGCGCGCTCTATGTTGATCTAGGCTTCGACAAATCGACGCTCGCAAGCGTCACCAAAGTGTTTGGATTTTTCGCGATTATCATCGGAACGTTCTGTGGCGGGTTGCTCGTCGCCGTTTGGACGATGGGGCGCGTGTTGTTGATCGCCGGAATTCTGCAAGCGATCTCAAATCTGGGCTACTGGCATCTGAATCAGGTTGTTGGCCCGGGCGGCGCAGCAGTTGAGGGCACAGATTTCTCGCCGGTGTTGAGCTGGGTCGTCGGCTTTGAAAACTTCGCGTCAGGCCTCAGCCAGACAGCCTTCGTCGCGTTCGTGATGACGTTATGTAACAAGCGCTTCGCCGCCGCGCAGTTTGCGTTTATCACGTCCATCATGGCGATTTCGCCGAAGGTGATGGTCGCCCCCGCAGGCTTCGTTGCAGATTGGCTTGGATGGGGTGATTTCATCCTTCTAACAACATTTGCGGCCTTGCCAGGGCTCGCATTGCTGTTATGGATGCGCTCCATATACCCGGACGTTTGGCGGGACCGGTATTCCAAGGAGAATTGAGCGATGCGCGTCGGTGTTCCTTCGGAAATTAAAACCCATGAATATCGTGTCGGGCTAACGCCGATCAGTGTGCGTGAGCTGGTCCATCATGGCCATGAGGTGCTGATCCAGGATGGCGCTGGCGTTGGCTCTGGTTATTCCAATGCGGACTATGAGCAGGTTGGCGCCAAGATCGTTGCGACTGCGAAGGATGTGTTCGACGCCGCAGAAATGGTGGTCAAAGTGAAGGAGCCGCTGGCGCCCGAAATCGCCATGCTGAGCAAAGACCAACTGCTCTTCACATACCTCCACCTTGCCGCTGACAAAACCCAGACTGAGGGTTTGATGGCGTCAGGATGCACCGCGATCGCCTATGAAACCGTAACGGCGGACGATGGCAGTCTGCCGCTGCTGGCCCCGATGAGCGAAGTCGCGGGCCGCATGGCCGTCCAAGTCGGCGCCCATTGCCTGGAAAAAGAACAGGGCGGGCGCGGCATGCTCCTCGGCGGCATTCCCGGTGTCGGCGTTGCGGATGTGGTGATTATCGGCGGCGGGTCCGTCGGCGCGAATGCAGCGCGGATGGCCATGGGCCTCGAAGCGCGCGTGACGGTGCTGGATAAATCCATTCCGCGCCTCCGTGAGCTTGAACTGCAATACGGCACGACGTTGAACACGATTTACTCAACCGTCGGCGCGCTGGAGCAGCTCTTAGTGAAGGCAGACCTTGTGATCGGAGCTGTTCTGGCGCCGGGCGCAGCCGCGCCAAAGGTCGTTAGCCGTGAGATGATCAAAATGATGCCGAAAGGCTCCGTCGTCGTGGATGTGGCGATTGACCAGGGCGGATGCTTTGAGACCAGCCGCCCGACCAGCCATGACAAGCCGACATATGTCGAGGAAGACGTGATCCACTATTGCGTCACCAACATGCCGGGCGCTGTGCCACGCACCTCCACACAGGGCCTCAGCAACGCGACGCTACCGTTTGTCGTAGCGCTGGCGGATAAAGGCTGGAAGCAGGCCTGCCGGGATGACAAGCACCTGTTGGAAGGCCTGAACATCCATGATGGCCATGTAACCTATGAAGCCGTCGCGCGGGATCTGAACCTAGCCTACAAACCGGCAGCTGAGACGCTTTAACACCGGTTACACGCTTTGCAGAATCGGCTTACGTTGACGCCTATGTCAGAAGCCGCCGTTCTCGTTGAACCCGATGATCCTACATCCTTACCTGATAGCGAGCGCCTATTGGCGCTGCTGCAGGAGGTGTTTGGGTATCCGTCGCTCAGGCCTGGGCAGGCGGATGTCATTGGCGCAGTCATGAACGGCGAAAACGTGCTCGCCGTCATGCCGACGGGAGCGGGCAAATCCATGTGCTTTCAGCTTCCGGCATTGGCGCGGGGCGGGCTATGCGTGGTGGTGTCGCCGCTGATTGCATTGATGCGCGATCAAGTTTCAGCGCTACGAGCTGTTGGGATTGAGGCGGGCAGCCTGAACTCATCAACAGCGCCTGAAGAAGCGGACAGGATTTTCGATGCGCTGGAAGCCGGAACGCTCCGCCTGTTGTATCTGTCGCCCGAACGTCTCGCCAGCGGCAATGCGCGGTTCTTGGATGATGCGAAGGTCGATCTGTTGGCGATTGACGAAGCGCATTGCGTCTCTCAATGGGGCCATGATTTCCGCCCTGAGTACGCGCAACTTGGCGATGTCCGCCGCCGTTTGGGCGACGTGCAAACCATTGCGCTGACAGCGACGGCGGACGCAGCGACGCGTGATGATATCGCTGGGCGGTTGTTTGACGCCACGCCAAACATTTTCGTCCATGGTTTTGACCGACCGAACCTAAAATTGGCGATGCAGCCAAAGAATGGCCCCCGCCGCCAGATCGCTGATTTCGTCGCTGGGTATCCGGGCGAGAGCGGGATTGTTTACTGCAATTCTAGAAAGCAGACAGAACAACTGGCCAAGGATTTGAGCGCAAAGGGCGTTACTGCGCTCGCATATCATGCCGGAATGCACACTGAAGATCGCGAGGATGCGCAGGATCGGTTCTTGAAAGAAGACGGCGTCGTCGTCTGCGCCACAGTCGCGTTCGGTATGGGCATAGACAAGCCAGATGTGCGCTATGTGGCCCATGCCGGGTTGCCGAAAAGCATCGAAGCCTATTATCAAGAAATTGGGCGGGCGGGCCGCGATGGTCTGCCTGCAGACACGCTCACGCTCTACGGCATGGATGATATCCGCCTCCGCCGCCTGCAGATTGATGATGGCGATGCCACAGACGCGCAGAAGGCCATCGAACGCCAGCGTCTCAATGCGCTCGTATCGCTCGCAGAAGCGCCGAAATGTCGCCGCCAAACGTTGCTTGCATATTTTGGCGAGGAGGCTGCACCCTGCGGCAACTGCGATCTCTGCGCTGGCGGAATAGAACTATTCGATGGCACCGTTGACGCGCAGAAAGCGCTCTCGGCGATCCTCCGCACTGGTCAGCGCTTTGGCATGGAGCATTTGATCAACGTTCTGCGCGGCGATGTGACGGACCGGGTGACGAAGTTTGGCCATGAAGACTTGCCTACATTTGGCGTCGGCAAGGACCGAAGCCCGCAGCAATGGAGGGCGATCTTCCGCCAACTCTATGCGCTCGGCATCGCGACGGTGGAGTTAGGCGAATACGGCGCTTGGATTGTCGGCCCAAATGGCCGGGCAGCCCTTAAGGGCGAGAGCAAAGTCATGCTGCGGTTAGACCGGCTCAACACCGCTGGCCGCAAGCCAAGGCGGGAACGAGCCGCTGCAGCGCCGCTGCCAGACAGTGTCGACGAGAGTTTGCTTTCAGCCCTGAAAGCCCGTCGCCGCGAGCTCGCGACAGAGCTTTCTGTGCCCGCCTATGTGGTCTTCCCAGACAGAACATTGATTGAGATCGCCGCCGGACGCCCGAAGTCGCTTGGCGCAATGGGCGGCATTCACGGCGTCGGCGCAAAGAAGCTGGAGAAATTCGGCCAAGCGTTCCTGGACGTAGTTATGGGCGACGAGAGTTAGCCTTTATAGCCTTCCAGCAGATGCCCGCGCGTCCTCAAGAAGCGCGAGTGTTCCGGCATATACCAATCCATCTTGCCGGGGCCGTTGCGGAGCGATTGCGGGTTGTCCAGCCAAAGCCGGATCAGGTGGCGCTGCTGGTCCTGCCCATCTTCAAACGCCGTGCGGGAATGCAGGACCAGAAAATTGTTCAGGATTTGCAAGTCGCCGGGCTCCAACGCCATAGAAACCTGGTTTTCCGGCCTGGTGATCACGCTATCCACGAAATCTAGTGCGGCGGTTTCTGCTGGCGTGAACGCCACGCCCTCAGCCTCGCAATAGTCGATGGAGGGGCGGACGTAGATGATGTGGAAGCGATCATCGTAATAGGCGAAGACGGGCGTGCGCCATGGCGTGTATTTGGGATCATCGTTTTCGCGCTCATCCCGCCGGTGATGATGAAACCCGCGCTCCAGCACCGCCAGATGTTCCGGCGTTTCCGTGACGACGGCATTGTAGATGGCGGGGCCGCTGGTAATCAGGCTGCGGCCGCCCAGCGGCGCTGTTTTCAGGCAGAGCAACGATACGGCATTGCCGCCGTCCGCATGAAACGGCAGCTCCTTATTGCCGTAATGACCGCGCGCCTGCGGACCAAGGCCCCGGCCTTTATCAGACACATCCACGACATGCTCGCCAATCCGGTTCTGGATCGCGATATGGCCGAAATGCGCCATCAGGCCGGTATAGGCGAGGGCCGTATCAGCGTAGTCGTAACGCTCTGTCGGAAAGCCGGAGAGCAACGCAAATCCAGGCGCAGCATCAACATCCGCACCTACGGCCTGGATAAACTCAGCGCTCTTTGGCAGTGGGAAATGCGCGGGGCGGATATTCTTTGGGTGCAAGTTTGCAGCGCGGAGGGTAGGGAGGGCCGCATCGATTTCATCCACCAGCACATCGGGGATTGCCTTTACCCAGGAGCGATCATCCGGGTAATCGTCCCGGCCCCAAACGGAGGCGTCGGTGATCGGTTGCCCCGGGATGATCTGATGCGATGCGAAGACTGCGGTGTCCATGACGGCGGCTCTATGTTCTGGCTGATATCCGTCTAAACTATCGCCTGTAAGTCCACGCCAGCAAGAGAAGCCGTTCTGATGCCTTTTACCCCGGAAACTGCCGCAGAGGCTTTGCTCGCACGCCTTCGGGCCAATGGTCTCGATGCGTTGTTCGCCAATGGCGGTACGGATTTTGCTTCCATCATCGAAGCTTACGCCCGTGGCGGGCCTGCGGGCGCCGCATTCCCAGAACCCGTGATCGCGCCGCATGAAACGGCGGCGGTCGCCATGGCCCATGGCCGCTATCTGGCGACCGGCAAACCCCAAGCGATCATGGCCCATGTCACGGTTGGCTTGGCGAATTGCGTGATGGGTGTGGTGAATGCCGCCGCCGACAACGTGCCGTTGATCGTGATGGCGGGGCGGACGCCGATCACGGAAGGCGCGCGGCCGGGTTCCCGCGATGTGCCGATCCATTGGGGGCAGGATTTGCGGGATTCGGCCTCCATGGTGCGGTCTGCCTGCAAGTGGGAATACGAACTGCGTTATGGCGAGGAGGTGGAGGCGGTGATCGACCGCGCCGTCACTGTCGCCATGACGGAACCGCGCGGGCCTGTCTATCTGGCGTTGCCGCGTGAACCCTTGGCAGAGGCGATGCCGCCAAATGCAGTGAATACGCCAATGCGCGCCCAACCATCCGGCCCGCTTCGTCCAGCAACGGCGGATGTAGATGCGGCGGCGACGCTCCTCAAATCCGCTAAGCGACCGCAGATCATATCCAGCCGGGGCGATGCGGATGGTCGCGTTGGCGCTGCCGCCCAGGCGCTGGCGGAAGTGCACGGCGTCCCAGTCGCGGAATTCTGGCCGACCCGTAACATCATGGCGACAGATCATCCCCTGCATGCCGGGTTTGAAACCGGGCCATTGCTTGCGGATGCA
Organism: Alphaproteobacteria bacterium; assembly: GCA_038102935.1. Taxonomy (GTDB): domain Bacteria; phylum Pseudomonadota; class Alphaproteobacteria; order Bin95; family Bin95; genus VMCJ01. Next base: position 22,316 of record JAYNYG010000023.1, read on the forward strand.
GACGTTGTTCTTTGCATTGACGCGCTCGTGCCATGGATCATCAAACGCGTTGAGCTGCCGATGGATTGCAAAGTCATTCAGCTCGGCGCTGATCCTCTTTTTGGGCGCTTCCCAATGCGCGGTTTCCCAGTTGATGTGGCGTTGGCTGGCGATCCGGCAGAGGCTTTGGCGGCGCTTACTGCAGCGACGCCTAAGCAGCCTAAGGCGCGCGCCGATGTCAGGCCCGCCCTCGCTGCAGATCGAAAAGCGCGAATGGCCAAGGCGGCGGAGGCTGGAAACCCGATGCAGCCAGCATTCGTCAGCGCCGCCATCTCCGCCGCAATCGGGCGTGACGGGATCATCATGAATGAGCTTGGCGTGCAGCCCGGATACATCACGGCGGATGGGCCGAACCGGTTCTTCGGGCATTCCTTGTCTGCAGGCCTTGGCTGGGGCTTCCCGGCGGCGCTCGGTATGGCGCATGCGAAGCGGGATGCGCTGGTCGCGGCCTGTATCGGCGACGGCTCCTATATGTTTTCGAACCCCGTCGCCTGTGGGCAAATTTCAGAGGCGCTTGGCCTGCCGATCCTGGTGGTGGTGATGCATAATGGCGTGTGGAACGCTGTCCGGCGCTCCACGCTGTCAATGTATCCTGATGGCGTCGCCGCGAAGGCCAACACCATGGCGATCACCTCACTTGAACCCGCGCCCGATTACGCATTGATCGCAACAGCGAGCCGCGGATGGAGCGAGCGCGTGTCTGATCCGGAGCGGTTGCCAGACGCGCTCGATGAAGCCGTTCGCGTCATCCGTGAAGAAAAGCGCATGGCGACGCTGGAGGTGATGGTTGGCTATTGATGTCCGGCTTGCGGGCCCTGCCGACGCCGAAGGATTGATTGCGCTTAGCCAGCGTGTCGCCGCTGATGCGCCGTATTTCCTGGCCTATGATATTGACCCGGCGTCCGGTGCTGAAATGCTACAGGCGAAACTTCAGCCAGGCGAGGGAGAGGGCGGGGTATTTTTAGCGATCAATGGTGCGCGCATTGTCGGCGCATTGCTGGCCCGCGCGCACGGGCATCCGGCATTCGCGGGCGTCATACAGCTTGGCTTGAGCGTAGACCCAGATCATCGGAGGCAAGGGGTAGGTCGAGCACTAATGGATGCGGCGATTCAATGGGCGCGCGAACGAAGATGCCGCCGATTGCAGCTTGCTGCTGTTGCGTCAAACATGCCCGCAATAGCGTTGTTTGAGGCGACTGGGTTTGTTGCAGAAGGCCTGTTGCAGGACGCGGCGGAGATCGATGGCGTCCGCCATGACGTTATCCCCATGGCGCTTATTCTGAATTGATCTTGCGCCATTCCCCTAGCTGCATATGATCTGGCGAAATCTACGGTCAGGAGAGCGCGCGATGGAGCCGCCCGAAATCATCAAAACTGAGCAATCTCGCGTCGCCTGTGATGGCGGCGATGGCGCGCTCGGGCATCCGCGTGTGTTCTTGGATATGGGCCATTCCGGCCATGTTGATTGCCCCTATTGCGGGCGGCGGTTTGAACTGGTCGAGGGCGCGGCAGCCGCGCATTAAATCTACGCGACTGCCCCGGATCTCAATCAGGCTTTGGTCTGGTTAGACGGGAACATGTTCTTCTGAGCTTCCGCGTCCATTTCCGTTTTAAACGTGTGCTTCGCCGCTAGAGCGGTTGCGCGTTCTGCTGCAGGGCGGGCCGAAATCTCGTCGATCAAGCGTTTCAGGTTTGGCAGATCGCTCCATGCTGCTTCGTCGATCACGACATGCAGCAGCCGCGCCCAACCCCATGCCGCCATATCGACGATGGAATAGTCGTCGCCGAGGATGTATGGGCGGTCAGCCAAGCGCGCGTCCAGAATGCCGTAGTGGCGTTTTGCTTCGAACCGATAGCGGTTAGTGGCGTAAGGGATTCGTTCTGGCGCGTGATGTTGGAAATGCACGGATTGGCCGGAATAGGGGCCAATGCCGGTCGCAACGAACATCAGCCAGGACAGCATGTCGCCGCGTGCCGCGTCGCCAATGCCGGGCGCAAACTTGCCGGTCTTATCCGCCAGATACAGCAGAATCGCGTTGCTATCGAAGATTGGCGCGCCGCCATCGACCAGACTCGGCGCTTTGGCGTTCGGGTTGATCGCCTTGTATTCCGGCTTGTGTTGATCGCCTTTGCGGCCATCAACCGGAATGGCTTCGTATTCAAGCCCGGTTTCTTCAAGCAGCAGCGCTACTTTCATCGGGTTCGGGCCGGTGTTGTAGTAAAATTGTAGCATGGTTCTGTCCTGTTCTGATGGGGCGCCAAAGCGCCGGTATAGTGTGAGCGGAATCTTTGATAGGCTACACGCTCAGTGAGGGAAATTTAGCGGCGGCGCAAATGACCATTGTGCAAATTGATCCTAATATGAGCGACGGCGATGCGGATGTAATCGCTGACCCGGCTATGGGTACAACGGTGCTGCCGGGGCGACAGGTGCTTGACCGGCAGACACTGGCGGAGCTTAGCCAGAAGTCCGACGCGAAAGGGTTGATGCAATTGGCTGGCCATTTGGCGGCGATCACTGCTGCTGTCCCGCTGGTGAACGCCGTTGCTGAAACTCTGTGGCTGCGTATCCCTGCGATGGTGCTGCTGGGCTTCACGATCACGACCCTGTTCGCACCGATGCACGAATGTGTTCACGCGACGCCTTTCGCCAGCAGGCGGCTGAACCGCGTCATTGGCTGGCTAACGGGCGCGGCTGTCGGTTGGAATTCCACCTACTATCGCCGCTTCCACGCTTGGCATCATCGCTACACCCAAGACCCGGATAATGATCCTGAGCTTCGCACGCCAAAGCCAGCGAACATGTGGCAGTATTTCGTTCGCCTGTCCGGCTTGCCCTACTATCGTGCGCAGATGATGGATCTGTGGCGCTGCATGACGGGCCGCATCGGCCATCTGCCGTATATCCCGGAGCGGGGCATCGCTGAAGTTCAGCGCTCGGCGCTGCTGCAGGCTGGCATGTATGGCGTTATTGCGGCGATCAGCATCGGTTTTGGCAGTTGGGCCGCCATCACCTATTGGATTCTGCCAATGCTGCTGGCCCAGCCTATCATGCGCGTGATCCTACTGGCCGAACATACCGGTTGCTCAGAGGACCGGGACGGGCTGACCAATACGCGAACGACGCTGGCTAGCCTGCCTGTGCGTTTTCTCATGTGGAACATGCCGTTCCATGCAGAGCATCACCTCTATCCGTCAACGCCCTTCCACGCCTTGCCGCGCGCCCATACTCTCGTCAAAGAGCGGCTTGCTTGCATCAGCGCGAGCTACCCGGCGGCGCATAGCGATATTCAGGCGGACATCCGCGGGACCGCACAGCCGCAACACTGACCTGCACGATGCTGCTGTTCCGTCCAAGATTCGGCAGGAAACAGCGGATTCGGCACATGTCATGATTTCGCCACGATTACAGGCTCTTGTCTGTATTCTGTGATGACCATCACCTCGCCCAGATAAAAGGGCTTTTAATTTGCCCCAGTGATGGTCATATCTTGTTTGGGACTGGACGCTGCACAGGGCAAGTATGCCCGCTGCAGTCTAAAAGCTAGGGAGATATTTATGCGACGTGTATTACTGGCGGCTGGAATGGCCGCAATTTTGGCGGCGCCGGTAACGGCTTATGCTGCGGGTTCATCGACCGAGTCGAACGTTACGATCGGCGATGTGAAGCGTTCTGTTGATCGCGGCGACTACCGCAAGGCGATCTCGAAGGCGAAGGAATATCTCGAAGAGAATTCCCGTTCCGCCGATGCCTACAACTACATCGGCTATTCCTATCGCCAGATGGGCGACAATGGCCAAGCGCGTTCTGCCTATGACAAAGCGCTTTCAATCGACCCAAGCCATGTCGGCGCGCATGAATATTATGGCGAGCTCGAAATCAAAGTCGGCAACATGGGCGCTGCTGAAGCGCATCTGGCTAAGCTGACGCAGATTTGCGGTTCCTGCGAAGAGCAGAAAATGCTCGCTGGCAAGATCGCGCGTGCGAAAGCTGGCGGTTGAAGCTAACCGGCTAGCCCTCTCGGGCTAAACCCCTCGTTGGAACGGCGTGGCGCCTTCGGATGCCGCGCCGTTTTTACGTATGGCTCAGTCGTTAGACCGGATCGCCTTTGACCTTCGTCGCCGCATCATCCAGCATTTCGAAGTGCTGACCGGATGCAACCAAGCAGCTGACGCCATTTAGCATCGTGACGATGATTGTAAAGGTGCTGGCGTCTTCACTGGCTGCTAGCACTTCCAACACGCCGCCGTTAGAGGCCATGCCAATCGCGACAGACGTTTCAGAATATTTGCTGGCGAGCCGGTCGATGATGGCCTGACGGGGCGAGCAGGGTGGGTTCGCGCCACTGGCTTGTGCGGAGACGGGGTTAGCGAATACGGCGCTGCCGATGAGAACGGCCGTTGCCGCTGCAATACGCTTGTTTATAGGCTTTATCCTTCACTTCAAGTGTGTGGACCAGCCTCTCTATGCCGCCTCGTTTCGCCGTTGCCGACGCCGGGGCTTTTCCCTTGTCGTCCAGGAACTCTGCGCCCGTATGCTTAATCAGCGCTGAACTGACGCGCGAAATTTCTTAGAAATCCCCTTCGCCAGTGGTTAACCTGCGCCCATCGCCTTCATATTTGACCTTCGAGAAAGCCTTTAAGCCATGCCTGATAACGCCCGCCGCGTCGTCTATTTTCAAGAATGGATGGATACCGAAGCCGCGCTCGACACCTTTGACGCGGTCGAAGATGTACAGGTCCAGCGCCTCGAATATGCTGGCGACAAGGCTGAGAATGACGGTGCAATGGCCCGCGCCCACGGCTACCACGTGCAGTCCCGCACTGAGTTGCAAGAGCCTTGGTTCCCGAACGATGACCTTCTGGAACGCGCGCCAAACCTGGTCGCAGTCTCCTCGACCGGCGCTGGATATGACTACATTGATGTGGACTCCATGACGAAGGCGGGCGTCGCTGTTCTGAACCAGACAGGCACCAACAAAGAAAGCGTAGCCGAACACGCGCTCGGCATGCTGCTCGCGCTCTCCAAGCAGATGATCCAGGCGGACCGGCGGCTCAGGCGTGATGCAAACGTCAATCGCATGGATTACACGGGCGTTGAGCTTCTGGGGAAAACGCTTGGGGTCGTCGGCATCGGCCAGATCGGCACACGCACGGCGGAGCTTTGCCGCCTGGCGCTCAATATGAACGTGATCGCCTATGACCCGTATTTGACGGCTGAGGAGATAGCGGCCAAGGGCGCTACCAAGGTCGAATTTGATCAGCTTTTGGCGGATGCGGATTTCATCACCGTTCACACACCCCGCACCGAAGAGACGCTTGGCATGTTCGGCGCTGAGCAGTTTCGCACCATGAAAGATACGGCGGTGTTTGTGATCACCGCGCGCGGCGGCATTGTTGATGAAGATGCATTGGCTGAAGCGTTGAAGCGCGGCGATATTGTCGGCGCTGGCGTCGATGTGTTCTGGCAGGAGCCGACGCGCCCTGACCATCCGTTGATGCAGCTCGACAACGTGTTGGTGACGCCACACCATGCCGGCATCACGCGGGAGGCGAACTACAATATGTCTGCAGGCGGTGCGGACCAGTTGATCCAACTGCTGCGCGGCCAAATCCCGCCCCGTCTCGTGAACCCGGAAGTATGGCCGGCATTCCAGGCGCGCTTTGAGCGGATTATCGGTTTCCGCCCAGTTGATCTGCCCAAATGACAGGCATCGCTTCAGCCCCACGGGATTTGACGCCCGCAGATGTCTCCTGGGTTCACACGTTGAACCAAGCGAATGGCGAGGCGTTGTCGTTCATGGAGCGCGAGGCTTTTGAAGCGATGCTGGTCCGCGCCCGCTATGCCCGTGTGCTTGAGCCGGAGGCGGCGTTCCTGCTGGCGTATGATCAAGCGCCGACAACGGACAGCCCGAACTTTCATTGGTTTGCGAAACATCGACCCGGGGCGCTCTATATTGACCGTGTCGCTGTCGCTTCCCACGCGCGGCGACAGGGCGCGGCCCGTATCCTCTACGAGGATTTGTTCCGGCTGGTGGCGGCCCTCGGCTTCAATCACGTTGGCTGCGAAATCAACACTGATCCGCCCAACCCAGGCTCAGTAAAGTTCCACGCTGCACTCGGCTTTGTTCAGGTTGGCCAGGCGCGGCTAGAGGACAGGGGGAAGACGGTGGGCTACTGGCTGCGGTCCGACATTGGTTGACCGCCCAGGCGCGCCCGTCGAAACACCCCCGCAGACGGAGATCGAAGCGCTAGCCGCGCTTTATCATCAGGGCCGCCTGGATGCAGTTGTCCAACAAGCGGAGGCGCTGATAGGGCGATATCCGGAGTCCTTTCTGCTATGGAACGCGCTTGGCGCGGCGAATGCACAGCTTGGGCGGCTCGACCAGGCGCTGCGAGGCTTTCGGCAAGCTTGTGCGCTCAATCCGAATTATGCGGACGCACATAACAATCTTGGCATTGCGTTGAAGAAGCAGGGCGCGTTGGCGCTGGCTGCGCAATCCTATCGGCGCGCGTTGGCGCTCAATCCTGAGAATGCGGAGGCGCATAACAATCTAGCGATTGTGCTGCAGGCGCTTGGCGAGCCCGCTCAGGCCATCGCTTCATACAAGCGCGCCTTGGCGATCAACCTGGATTATCCCCATGCGGAAGCGCAGATGTTGTATCAGCGTCGGCAAATCGCTGATTGGGAGAACCATGATGATGAGGCTGCTGCATACGCGCGGTTGGGGGTCGAGACATCAGCTATTCCGCCATTTCTGGCGCTGGCCATGGAAGATCACCCTGAGCGGCAGTTGATACGGTCCCTGAAATACGCAAAGGCGTATGTTCCGCATGTAGCGCCCGCGCCATTTGCGCGGCGTGATGTCCGGCCCGAACGGCTCCGCATCGGTTATTTCACGGCTGATTTTCAAAACCACGCGACCCTTCTGTTGATGACAGGCCTGTTCCGCGAGCATGACCGGTCAAAGTTCGAGGTTTTCGGCTATGGCTGCGGCCAGGTCGCCAGTGGCGGGTTAAGCGAGCGGGCGCAAGGCTTGCTCGACACATTCAGAGATGTTTCAGGCTTCTCAGACCATGCGATCGCTGCGCTTGCGCGGGACGATAAGCTGGATATCGCCATCGATTTGAAGGGCTATACGACTGACAGCCGGTCCGAAATCTTCGCGCGCCGCCTTGCGCCGATACAAATCAACTTTCTCGGATTTCCTGGATCCATGGGCGCTGATTTCATGGACTATATTATCGCGGATCGCATCGTTATTCCGCCGGAAGAGCGGGCGTTTTACAGCGAAAAGGTGATCTATCTGCCCGACAGCTACTACCCGACAGATGACCAGCAGGTCATCGCCGAGACCCATACAACACGGGCGGACTTTGGGCTGCCAGCAGATGGGTTCGTATTCTGCTGCTTCAACAACACCTACAAAATCAGCCCGCGTGAGTTTGATATTTGGATGCGCGTGTTGCGCCAGGTCGAAGGCAGCGTGCTGTGGTTGCTGCGGTCAAACCAATGGTCAGAAGCGAATTTGAGCAAAGAGGCTGCCGCCCGTGGCGTCAATCCAAACCGTCTCATTTTCGCGTAGAGACTGCCCTACCCAGAACACCTCGCCCGCCATAAACACGCGGACCTGTTCCTCGACACATTCAATTACAACGCCCACACAACCGCGACAGACGCCCTATGGGCTGGCCTGCCCGTCATTACCAAACCCGGCCGCCAATTCGCCGCAAGAGTAGCCGCCAGCCTCCTAACAGCCATTGGCCTGCCAGAGCTGATTGCAGAGACGCTGGAGGATTATGAAATTCTGACCCTTGCGCTGGCGGCTGATCCGCAAAGGCTGAGCGCATTTAAGGAGAGACTTGCGACCAACCGGCTCACATATCCACTGTTCGACAGTAAGCTGTTTGCGAAGTCGGTGGAGGAGGGGCTGCAGCGGGCGTATGACGACTTTAGAGTTGGAAAGGCTTCTCAGGACATCAAAGCCTATTTCCGGAAACGCTTTTTCTTCGTCAGCTACTAACGCAACCCGGCAATCACCGCATCCGCGATCACCTCTGTTCCCGTATCGCCGCCCAGATCATAGGGTCTGACGCTGCCGTTTTCGAAGCCGCTGACCAGTGCCGCTTCAATCGCTGCGCCGGCCTGGGCGAGTGCAGGGGCGTCGTGTTTTTGGGATAGCCAGTTTAGCATCATGGCGGCGGAGACGATCATGGCGCTGGGGTTCGCGATGCCTTGGCCCGCGATGTCGGGGGCCGTGCCGTGGGCCGGTTGGAAGAGGCCGTTTTCGTCGCCGATTTCAGCACAGGGCGCCATGCCCATGCCGCCGACAAGTCCCGCCGCCAGGTCCGACAGAATGTCGCCAAACATATTCTCCATCACCATCACGTCGAATTCCCAGGGCTTGCGCACCAGGTCGAGCGCCGCGGCGTCTACATAGGCGTAGCCGCGCTCCAGGTCTGGCGCTAAGTCCATGCGCTCGTCGAACACTTTGCGGAAAAAGGCGTAGGCGGAGAACACGTTGGCTTTATCGACGCAAGTAACCAATCCGCGCCCGCCTTTGGCTTTCCGTTGGCGGGCGAGGCCGATGGCCTGATCAACCAGCCGCTCTGTCACGCTGCGGGTAATCACCAGCGTTTCCGTCGCCTTCTTGTCATCTATCACCTCGCCTTTTCCGACGGAGGCGAACAGGCCCTCTGTGGATTCGCGCAGGATGATGATGTCGAGATCTTGCGCGCGCGGATCGGCCAAGGGCGTTTTTACATGCGGGTACAGTTTTACGGGCCTGACGCCCGCATACAGCCCGAATTCATTGCGCATGCGGAGGTGCGGCGAAATCTCCGTACCGTCCGGTTTGCGGACAGAGGGGAGGCCGATGGCGCCAAGCAGAATGGCGTCTGCGTCGCCGCCAGCCGCGAAATCCGCTTCAGAGATTTCTTCGCCTGTGTCCCGGTAATGCCCGGCGCCGCACGCATAATCCGTCATATCAAGCTCGAACCCGCCGACTTTGGCTTGCGCTGCCTCCAGCACGCGTCGCGTCGCGGTCATGATTTCCTGGCCGATGCCGTCGCCCGGATAGACAGCGATGGAGAAGCGGATATTAGAATTCGTCATGATATGCGCCTTGATAGAAAGAAGATTTGCTGACAAGCATCGCCAGTGTCATAGACCCATTCTGGGCAGAGTTTAAGAGGGGCGAATAGAAATGGCGGATATCAAAACAGCATTGGTGACAGCAGGCGGCAGCGGCATGGGCGCAGACGCTGCCCGCAGGCTCGCGGCGGACGGATTCAAGGTCGGTGTGTTGTCGGCATCCGGCAAGGGGGAGGCGCTTGGGCTTGAGTTGGGCGGCATCGGCCACACTGGCTCCAACCTCGACCCAGAGGCGCTGCAGGCCTTCTTCGAAAAGGCGATGGCGGCGTGGGGGCGGATTGATGTCGTCGTGAATTCCGCCGGGCATGGGCCGAAGGGCGCCGTGCTCGATATTAGCGACGATGATTGGCACACGGGCATGGAAGTATATCTCCTGAACGCCGTCCGCCCGGCCAGGCTGGCAGCGCCAATTATGGCGGGCCAAGGCGGCGGGACCATCATCAACATTTCCACCTTTGCCGTCTTTGAGCCGGACCCGTTGTTTCCAACTTCAGGCGTGTTCCGTGCGGGCCTTGCAGCCTTCACCAAGCTGTTCTCGGACAAATATGCAGCGGACAATGTGCGCATGAACAACGTGCTGCCTGGATTCATCGACAGCCTGCCCGAAACGGAAGACCGTAAGGCGCGCATTCCGATGGGCCGCTATGGCGAGGCGGGCGAAGTCTCGGGCCTCGTCTCATATCTCGCATCAGACGCTGCGGCTTACGTCACGGGCCAGAACATCCGCATCGACGGCGGGCTGACACGGTCGGTTTGATAGGAAGGTATTTTGTCAGGCGACGGCGCCCACCTTCCGCAATTCCTGTATTGTCTCCGGGGTCAGCCCAAGCTCTGATAAAAGCGCGTCTGTATCCTGCCCCAAAGTCGGCGCTGGGCGGCGGATAGCGCCCGGCGTTTCAGAGAGACGCGGGATGATGTTGTGCATGGGTAGGTATCCTTCAGGCGCTACATCGTCCGCCATGTTGACTAGGGCCTCGCGGCCAAGCACATGTGGGTCTTCGCGGAGCTGGCCGGCATCATAGACTGGCCCGGCGGTGACTTCGGCTGCCTCAAAGAATTTCAGGTTTTCAGCGAGCGTGCGGGCGCCGACCCAATCACCGACGATGGCGTCCACCTCGTCAGCGCGGGCGACGCGGGCGGCGTTGGTGGCATAGCGCGGGTCGTCGCACATATCTTCGCGGCCGATCGCCCGGAACAGGCGCATCGCCATCGCTTGCATTGAGCCGGAAATCGCGAGCCAACTGCCATCCTTAGTTTGATAGGTATTGCGGGGGCTGGCCGTCAGGGACCGGTTCCCTGTTCGCATCGGCGCCTTGCCTGTCACGTGATGCAGCGCGGCGTCGCCGCCGAGGATGGACATCAGCGGTTCTAACAATGAGAGATCAATGATCTGGCCTTTGCCGCCTTTCTGCTCTACTTCCCGCAACGCCGTCATCACCGCGAAAGCGCCATAGAGTCCGGCCACCATGTCTGCTAGCGCCATGTTGGGCAGTGTTGGCGGCCTGTCCGGAAATCCGGTTTTCATGGCGAACCCGCTCATGCCCTCAATCAGCGTGCCGAAGCCTGGGCGGTTCGAATATGGCCCCGTCTGCCCAAAGCCCGTCACGCGAAGGATGATAAGGCCCGGATTGCGCGCCCAGAGCACCTTCGGCGCCAGGCCCATCTTCTCGAGCCCGCCAGTGCGGAAGTTCTCGACGAATACGTCTGCGCCCTCGGCCATATCCAGCAGCAGCGCCTTCGCCCGCGCGTCGCGGAGGTTCATGACAATGCTGCGCTTGTTGCGGGCATAGATTTTCCACTGCACGCTGATCCCATCGGCGCCCCAATCCCGTAGCGGATCGCCTTTGCCCGGCGGTTCGATCTTGATCACATCCGCGCCGTGGTCCGCCAGCACATGGGTGGACATGTTGCCTGCGACCAGACGCGAGAGGTCCAGCACGCGCACGCCATCCAGTGGGCATTCGGCGTCGGGGCAATAGTCCATCGTGCAGTCTCCTTTGTGCAGCCCGAACTATAGGGCGTGGATTGCGCGGAAGGGAACGGCGGCTATGCTCAATGGCGAAGAAGCATGGAGTCGTCAGATGGCGCGGATCGCGGTCGCTGGGTTTCGTCATGAAACCAATACCTTCGCGCCCCATAAGGCGACGCTGCCGGAGTTTGAGACCGGCTATAGCTGGCCGTCCCTGGTGCGCGGCGATGACCTGCCCGCAGCGGTGAAGGGCTTCAATCTCGGCATATCGGGATTTATCGACAGGGTATTGGCGGACGGCCACACGGTTGCGCCCTTGGTGTTTGCCTCCGCAGCGCCCTCGGCGCAGGTGACGGAAGAGGCATATGAGACCATCGTCGGCATGCTGTTCGAAGAGCTGGCGGGCGCTGGCGATATTGATGCGCTCTATCTGAACCTGCACGGCGCCATGGTCGCGGAGCATCTGGATGATGGCGAAGGCGAGCTTTTGCAGCGCCTTCGCCAAAAGCTTGGCCCAGCAATCCCGATCGTCGTCACACTGGATTACCACGCCAATATGAGCAAAGCGGCGTGTGAGCATGCGACAGCGATCACCGGCTACCGGGCCTATCCCCATGACGATATGGCGGATACCGGCGCGCGGATGGCGGTCTGGCTGGACCATCACCTGAAAACTGGCGCCCAGCGGCCGGCCTTCGCTTTTCGCCAAACGCCGTTCCTAATCCCGCTCTTCGCCGGATGTACGATGCGCGCGCCTGCCGACGCCATAGTTGAGGCTGTGGCCGAGATCGAAGCGGAAACCGGTGTGTTGCTTACCTTCGCAGGCGGCTTCCCCGCGGCCGATATCCCAGACTGTGGTCCAAGCGTGTATGGCTATGCAGACGACCCCGCCGCCGCCAAGGCCGCCGTTGATCGCATCGGGGATATGGTCGAAGCAGCGGAAGGCGCCTGGGGCGGCGATGTATTGGGTCCGGAAGCGGCGGTCGCAGAGGCTATCCGGCTGGCAAAGACGGCGAAGCGGCCCATAGTCCTGGCGGATATCCAGGATAATCCGGGCGCTGGCGGCACAGGCGATACCATGGGGCTGATCAAAGCGATATTGAACGCGGGCATGGAGAATGCCGCCGCTGGCCTCGTGTTCGATCCCCATGTCGCCACCATCGCCGCGCGCGCAGGCGAGGGGGCAGAGATATCTGTGGCGCTCGGCGGCAAGCATGATGTGCCGGGCGATACGCCGCTCTCGGGTGATTTCAAAGTGGTCTCGGCGCCATCTGGCCAGATGATTGCGTCTGGGCCGCTCTACAAAGGCGGGCGAATGGATTTGCATCCGATGGCGCGGCTCAGGATCGGCGGGATCGATATTGTCGTCGTCGGCAAACGAGTGCAGGCGGCAGACCAAGAGTTCTTCCGGCATGTCGGGATCGAGCCAGGGGCCATGCGGTTCCTTGGTCTGAAAAGCTCCGCCCATTTCAGGGGCCACTTTCAACCAATCGCAGACGCTGTTCTGGATGTGGCGGCGCCCGGCGCCATGGCCGCATTCCCAAATGCGCTGCCGTTCAAACGTTTACGCGCCGGGGTGCGGGTTATGCCCGCTGGCGTCAATTCAGGAGCATAATCAATGGCTAAACCAATCCAGTCCGTGCTGATCGCCGGCTTTGGCGTGATGGGAAAGGGCGTCGCAACTTCGTTCCACGACGCCGGGTTCGATGTGACGATTCTGACGCGTGACCCGGCTCGCGTGCTGGCTTCCGCGCCTGAGGGCATGCAAGCTGTCTCAAAATTGCCAGATACGCCGCCCGATTTCGTTTCGGAGAACTTCCCTGAAGATGTGCCGCCAAAGCTGGCGCTCTATGCGGATATGGAAGCGAAATGGGGCGGGGAGACGATTATCTCCACCAATACATCCGGTCTTGATCTGGAAGAGTTGGCGGCGCCCTTGGCCCACAAGGAGAACTTCCTTGGGGTGCATTATCTGCAGCCTGCAGAAGCCTTTGCCTGTGTTGAAGAAATCCGCACTTCCGCTACGTCCGACGATACTGCGGCTCGGGTGAAGACAGCGCTGGAGCGGACCGGCAAAGAGGTCGTGATGCTGAACCGTCCCATCGTCGGCGCGCTCTTCAACCGCCTCCAGCACGCGATGCTGCATGAGGCCTATTGGATGGTGCAAGAAGGGTTCTGCTCCGTTGAAGATGTCGACAAGTTCGCACGGCTCGCCTTTGGCCCCAGAATGTGCGCGGGCGGATTGATTGAAGTGAAGGACTTGGGCGGCCTTGTCGTGCATGCCAAATCCCAGTCAGAAATTATTCCGAACCTGCATCTTGGGCGGACGGCTGTGCAGTGGGTTCAAGACCTTCCGGCACAAGGCCATACCGGCGCCGCCGCCGGGCAAGGTTTCTACAATTGGCAAGGCAAAGACATTGAGGCGCGTAAGCGTGAGGTGAAGGAAACCACCCGTAAGATCCTGGACATCATTGAGCCGCAAATGCGCGGCGGGAAGACTGGGTGATGGGGGACCGCAACGGCGCCATCGCCCGCGTTGAAGAGGTCTTCGATAGCGGTGTATTTTTTGACGTTCTGAACGCACGCATCAAAATCGAAAGTACGAGCCAGGAGCCGGAGCGTGCGCCGGAACTGGCGCGCTATCTCCATGAAAATATCGGCCCTGCGCTTGAGGCAGAGCTTGGCTGCACATGGGAAGTTTATCCGAACCCTGTTGATGCGGGTCCGTTGCTGATCGGTGAACGCCATGAGGGCGAAAACTTGCCAACGGTTCTTGTCTACGGGCATGGCGATACGGTGCGCGGACAAGACGAAAGCTGGCGTAACGGCCTAAAGCCCTGGGAAATTACCGTTGAGGGCGATCGGTGGTACGGGCGCGGCACGGCAGATAACAAAGGCCAGCACACAATCAATTTCGCCGCCCTGGCCGCCGTCCTGCAGGAGCGTGGCGCCCTCGGCTTCAACCTCCGTGTTCTGGTGGAAACTGGCGAAGAGATGGGCTCGAAGGGCCTGCGTGAGTTCGCCGCCGCCAATAAAGATAACCTGGCAGCCAATGTGCTGATCGCGTCCGACGGTCCGCGCGTTCAGGCGGATAGGCCGACGATCTTTCTCGGCAGCCGAGGCAATACGAACTTCTCACTCACGATCAACGCGCGCGATGGCGGCCACCATTCTGGCAATTGGGGTGGGCTGATCTCTAACCCGGCTGTGCAGCTTGTGAACGCGATCTCAACGCTTGTGGATGGCAAAGGGCGCTTGCTCGTAGATGCGCTGAAACCGCCGCCGATTTCTAACGCGGTCCGCGCCGCACTGGCTGATTTAGAAGTCGATGGCGGGCCGAATGCGCCAGTTATCGAACCTGAATGGGGTGCGGCGGGCCTCACGCCAAATGAGCGCGTATTCGCCTGGAATACCTTGGAAATTCTAGCGATGGAGTCCGGCAATCCTTCGGCGCCCGTGAACGCGATACCGCCATCTGCGATGGCTGTGTGCCAGATCAGGTTTGTCGCCGGATCGGATTATGAAGCTTTCCTCCCGGCAATTCAGGCGCATCTGGCCGAGCATGGCTATGGAATGATTGAGGCGGCGCCCACACGCGGCGCCATGGCCGCAACCCGCACGCCTCTGGACGACCCCTGGGTCAATCGCGCATTGGCTTCGCTCGCCGAGACGACGGGTGAAAAACCGGCGCTGCTGCCAAGCCTCGGCGGGTCAATTCCCAATGATGTCTTCACGGATACGCTCGGCATGCCGACAATCTGGGTTCCGCATTCCTATGCGGGCTGTAGCCAACATGCGCCGGATGAGCACGCGCTCGGGCCGACATTGCGCAGCGGGCTGCGGCTCATGGCAGGCTTATTCTGGGACGTGGGCGCGCTAAGCCGCTGATACGCTACAGTTTCGCGATACATCATTCGTGAAATTATCTGGGTTTCCTGCGACCAAGTTTAACCCGTGTTTAAGTCGTCTCTCTCTAGGATGCATTTCGGCGCCCCCGTGACCTATAGAGATGCCTGTGCTTCTGTTCCACGCCCACCGCAACGCCCGCTTGGCGCTAAGCATGATCGCCGGATTGGCGTTCATCATAGCGCCGGGAACGGTCCTGGCGGCTGCAGAGGCCCCAGCCGGAGCTGGCGGGGCGCTGTTGCCATGGATCGGCTTTGGCATTGCGAGCATGATCGCGCTGGCGCTTGGATACCGATTGAAAACTCTCCGCGAAGAATCCGCCTCCCAATCCGCTGAAGCCCCGCTAGCGGACAAAATTGACCCACGCCTCCAGGAGTTGGAGGCTGAGCGCGAGAAGCTCAAGGCGGAAATAGAAGCGCTGATTTTGAGCGCGAGTGAAGCGGGCAAAGCGCGAGATGACGCCGAGGCGGCAAACTACGCCAAAACCCAATTCCTCGCGATGATGAGCCATGAGCTTCGGACGGCGTTGAATGCGATCCTGGGCTTCTCCGAAATTATCCGTTCAGAAGCGCTTGGCCCTGTTGGGTTTGATGAGTATCGGATTTACGCAGCCGATATCTACACATCTGGCGCGCATCTCCTCTCCGTCATCAACGATCTCTTGGATTTGGCGAAGGTCGAATCCGGCATGGTCGATCTGCGGGATGAATTGGTGGACCCGGCGAGCATCGTTGATGAAACGGTGCGGATCGTCAGCAAAACCGAGGCGGCCCGTAACATCAGGATCCTGTCGCAGCCGGACGCTGACACGCCGAACTTCCGGGGCGACAAACGCCGGATGCGCCAGATCCTGCTCAGCCTCGCTACAAACGCCGCAAAATTCACGCCGGCAGATGGCACGGTATGTGTGCGCGCTTATCAAAGCGCTGATGGCGGCGTTGTGATGGAGACCAGCGATACCGGCATTGGCATACCGGCGGACGATCTGGAACGGGTCATGCAGCCCTTCGTGCAGCTCGACAATCAACTGACCCGTGAATATCACGGCACAGGGCTTGGGTTGCCGCTCTGCAAACAGTTGGCTGAGCTCCATGGCGGCTCGTTTGAGATTGAAAGCGCCGTCAATGAAGGCACGACCGTTCGCGTGACGATGCCGCCTTCACGAACGGTTCAGAAGCCGCAGCCTAAGCCGGCGGAAGCTGCAGCCTGAGCAGGCGTTTTCCCGGCCTCAAAATACCTTTATCCTGTAGTTTCTGTTTCAGGCGCTAACGCGTCGATGGCGCTAGCAGGGCGGGTAATTGGCGAAATCCTCAATGTTTCGTGGCTATGGGCCGGCGCTTTATGTGTGGAGCCTGGCGATTGGCCTCGGCTTGCTTTGCCTCTGGCTGAAAGGCGAAGCGGCCTTTATTCGTGCGCTTTGGGTTGATCTCGGCATTCTGGAAACGATGACGCCGCGCGTTCTGATGGGCATGCTGTTGCTCGGCTTTTTGACGGTGCTGATCCCGAAGGAATCCATCGCCCGGGCGCTCGGCGCTGGGTCCGGCGTTAAAGGACTGGTGATAGCGGCAGGGGCGGGGGCGCTATTGCCGGGCGGTCCTTGGGTGATTCTGCCGCTCATGCTCGCAGTCGCGCGCTCTGGGGCGGATGCGGGCGCTTGCGTCGCCTTTGCAATCGGTTGGGGGACTATTGGCCTTAACCGGCTGTTGGTATGGGAAATGCCGTTCTTTGGCCTGGAAATGGGCGGACTGCGTGTGCTGGCGGCGCTTCCACTGCCAATTATTTCAGGGCTGCTGATCCGCCGCTTCTTCCCGCTGACCGAACCGCCTGAACCCGCCAGTAAGGGCGCTGGCTGATGTCGCTTTCGCTCCTGATCGTCGCCGGGCTGACGGGCCTCGCCGCAATGATTGTCGCCGCAAGCCCTGGCAAGAGCTTCCGCGAGGCGCTGGGCGTTTCCTGGAAGCAGGGCGTCCGCGTGCTGCCTATCGTATTCCCTGCCGCCTTCATTGCCGGGTTCCTGGGCGAGTTACTGCCGCAAGAATTCGTGAGTGCGCTGATTGGCAAAGAAAGCGGCATGCTGGGCTTGGCGCTCGCAGCTGTCGCGGGATCACTCTTGCCAACGGGGCCAATGGTCGTGTTGCCCGTCGCCGCTGGGCTGATGCAAGCGGATGCGGGTATGGCGCAGGTGCTGACGCTCTACAACGCCTGGACGATCGTAAACCTGCAGCGCTTCATCCTTTGGGAGCATCCGCTGCTTGGACCAAGTCTGGCGGCAAGGCGGTATGTCGGTGGGTTGATCTGTATGCCCTTCGCCGTTTTCAGCAGTATCGGTATTGGCCAATTGCTGAACTAAGCGGCATTGCGTATCTTCACCGCCTGAACAAATCGATTCCTCATAGGAACCCGTCTTCCATGTCAAATCTTGTGCTTATCCGCCACGGCCAAAGCCAATGGAACCTAGAAAACCGCTTCACTGGTTGGAAGGATGTCAATCTGACAGAAGCCGGTGAGGCTGAAGCCAGGGAAGGCGGACGGCTGCTGCGTGAGCAGGGCTATGACTTCGATATATGTTTCACGTCCGTTCTGACGCGCGCGATCCGAACCCTTTGGATTGCGCTCGATGAGATGGACCGGCGGTGGCTCCCGGTCATCAAGGATTGGCGCTTGAATGAGCGGAGCTATGGCGGCCTACAGGGTCTCAACAAGGCCGAGACGGCAGAGAAGCACGGCATGGATCAGGTTATGATCTGGCGCCGTTCCTTTGACATCCCGCCGCCGGCTTTGACGGCTGATGATGAGCGTTATCCGTCCAACGATGAGCAGTACCGCAATCTGCCGAAAGACATCATCCCGTTGACGGAAAGCCTGAAAGACACCATCGCGCGCGTGCAGCCGTATTGGGAGGCCGAAATCGCGCCGCGCATTCGGGCTGGCGAGCGGGTGTTGATATCGGCGCATGGCAACAGCCTGCGCAGTCTCGTGAAGCATCTGGACGGTATTTCGGATGAGGAAATCCCCTCTATCGAAATTCCAACCGGCAATCCGCTGATCTATGATCTTGGCCCGGACCTCAAGCCGCGTGGCAAGGCGTTCTACTTAAAGCCGACGGAATAACAAGAAGGCGGGCGGGGGCATGACCATCGCACTCATTACCGGCGCCGCCAGCGGTATTGGCGCCGCGATCGCCCGCAAGGTCGCGGCGCCCGGCGTCCAACTGATGCTTCACACGCGAAAAAATGCCGACGGCTTGGCGAGCATTGCTGCGGAAGCGCGCGGCCAAGGCGCTCAAGTTGATACGGTTCTTGCTGATTTGGCGGACCCGTTGGGCGCCGGGGCGGTGATCAGCGCTGCGACTTCAGCTTTCGGTGGGCTTGATTGGTTCGTCGCAAACGCCGGATTCGCCGACAAGCGCTTAATAGAAGCGCTGCCTGCTGATGGCGTCGCTGCGAGCTTCAACCCGATTGCGAATGGATTTTTTCTGATGGCGCAGGCTGCGAAACCGCATCTTGCCGCCTCTACTGAGGGCCGCGTTGTCGCGGTTAGTTCATTTGTCGCGCACAGGTTTCCGCATAACGGCGATCTGTTCCCGGCGTCTGCTGCTGCGAAAGCTGCATTGGAGGCGTTGGCGAAGGCGCTAGCCGCAGAAATGGCTGGCGCCGGCGTTACCGTGAATGTTGTCGCACCTGGCTATACGCAGAAAGACCCAGGCGCCCATGCTGCCATATCGACCGAACGGTGGAGTGAGATCACGGATCGCATTCCGCTCGGTCGATTGGCGCAGCCGGATGAGTGCGCTGCGGCCGTCGCCTACTTCCTGTCGGGCGCTGCGGGCTATGTCACCGGCCAAACCATCCATGTTGATGGCGGCCTCGGTCTTTAGAGCATCGTCCGTAAAATATGAGGCGCCTCATAGTTTATGGATGATGCTCTAATTCATAGAATCAAAACGGCCCTGGAGATTGCGCTCCAGGGCCGTTCTGTATCTGTCGTGCGGTATTCGTTTAAGCGAAAACGAGCACGTCTGCTGCGGTGAGTGTTGTACCGGCTAGGCCGAGCAGTGTTACTGAATCACCGTCTGGCGTCTGGATACGAAGATCGCCGCCGCTGTCGGAAATGTTCAGATCATCGAACACGAATGTAGCGAGATTGAAGCGGATCAGATCCGAGCCAACCTCGAAGTCGGTGATACGGTCGTTGTTGCCGCCTGGCGTGAACACGAACACATCGCGTCCGCCGCCGCCTGTCAGCGTATCATCGCCCGCTTGGCCGAGCAGTCGATCACGACCGTCATTGCCAACGAGCAAGTCCTGCCCGCCGCCGCCGATCAGCACGTCATTCGCCGCGTCGCCGTTCAACTGGTCATCACCCTCACCGCCATTGGCAATAACGCGGACGCTAGAGGCAGGATCAATCAGGACTTTGTCCTGGCCATTGCCGCCCGCGAAGTTGACAGAGAAAATTCCGCCATCTTCTGCGTCATCCAGCGTGAGGATATCGTCGCCATCCAGCCCGGTTACGACGATGCGTTCGACATCAACCATCTCCACGCTGAACTGATTGAAATTCGTGCGGGCGAAGGTGGCCACACCGGCATCGCCGCTCAGCGTAATCTCATCGCCTGGACCGTCCGCCATGTTGAAGCGTTGGGTGTCGTTACCGGCGTCGCCTAGCACCAAGTCGCTGCCGTCGCCGTTGTTCCAGATGGAGAAATCGTCGCCATCACCGCCTTCGATGTCGTCATCGCCTTTGCCGCCGATGATGCGATCATTGCCTGCGCCGCCGATCAGCTGATCGTTGTCATCACCGCCGACCAGTCGGTCATCACCGGACCCGCCGATTGCGATATCCCGGCCTGCGCCGCCGACGAAGACAAGGTCTGTCGTTGCGCCATTGCTGATGAGCGCGTCATCGCCTTCACCGCCGACAAACGTAACCTGTTCTACGGGCGTGCTTGATAGATCGGCGACAACCAGTCGGTCATTCCCTCCGTTCCCGGCGATCCGCAAAAGCTCAACCGTGTCTATGCGCAGTTCAAAAAGACCTAGATTGTCGCGTGAAAACAGCGCTTGGCCAGTACCGATGTCCTGATCAAGGATGAAGCTGTCGCCATCCGTCAAGCTGCCGCTGACGATTTGCGTATCTTGACCGGCATCGCCGCTAATGAAATCGCTACCGTCGCCATTGCGCCAGACGGAGATATCGTCGCCTTCGCCGCCGAAGATGGCGTCATCTTCCGTGCCGCCGATCAGAATATCATTGCCGTCTTCGCCATTGAGGCCGTCAATGCCTGAGCCGCCGAGACTCCTGTCGTCTCCCTCTTTGCCGAAGATGAAGTCGGCGCCGGCAAGGCCGATAATGATATCATCGTCCGCAGTGCCGTTCAGAACTTCGGTCGCGGGCGTCCCGATAATTGTGGCCATATCAGCTCTCCCATGGCGATGCTTCGCCTCCAGGATCGAGGGCGCGCATAATGCCTACGTGGCTTAACACTGGATTAAAATGTTGGGATGAACGGCGCAGAGTCAAATTACAAATTAGAATTAATCCAAATTTGCTGTGACGGAAGCTACAACAGATACTTCGACCTGCGGTGAACCTATTCGGTCTTCGTATAGTCCCGGATGACATCCGGGTCAGGATCAATTCCGAGACCTGGTCCATTTGGCAGGTGATATAGTCCGTCCTGGTCCGGATTGATTAAGTCGCCAAAGAGGCTTGCTTCTAGATGGCCATAGAGCCGTTCAATTGGCGCTTTCTGGCCAAGGTGAGCGGCGACCACATGCAATGTCGCGACGAAGCCGGGGCCAAAATATGGGGAATGCGGTGCGAAGCCTGTGTTGGATGTCTCGCAGAGTGTGCTGATCTTCCGGGCTTCTGTAACGCCGCCGACTTTGGCGACGCTCGGCTGCGCCCAATCCACCGCGCCAGCGCGCAACATTTGCTGGAATTCCCATACGGTGGATGCATTTTCGCCAGCCGCGATATCCATCAGGCCGGAAGAGCGCACTTCGGCGAGGCCATCAAAGTTTTCTGGCGGCCATACGGGTTCTTCCAGCCAATGGATGTCATAGGGTTCGAAAGCCGCCGCCATGCTGCACGCCTCGCTAGGCGTCCAGGGACAATTGACATCAACCATGATCCTGGGCGCGGCGCCGGCGCCGTCCCGTGCGGCGCTGACGGCTTCGGGCGTGCGTTCATGCAGCTTGATGTATTTGTAACCCTCGGCGACGGCGGCGGCCGTGCGTTCTTCAACCACGTCCGGTTCTGCATAGCGCATCAGGCTGGCATAGGCCGGAATCGCCGTTGAGGCTGTGCCGCCAAGCAACTGCCAGAGCGGCAGCCCCGCCGCTTTGCCAGCAATATCCCAGAGCGCTGTATCCAGGCCGGAGATTGCGAACATCGATTGGCCATAGCGGCCAAAGTTATGGTTGGTCCGCTGAATATCCTGCATCAGCGGCTGGATCGCGCGCGCATCCTGGCCGATGGCGAAGGGCTTGATCATCGTTTCCAGCGCCGAGCGGGCGGAGGGAATGGCGTTATGGCCGAAGATTTCGCCATAGCCGATGATGCCGCATTCCGTCTCAACTTCGATGATGAGCGTGTTCATATCCGCCCAAGCGCGACCGCCAAAGCCGGTAGAGGCCGGGCCGCCATGGTCAAACGGCACGGCGATCCAATGTGTATCAATCCGGGCGATTTTCATGGCGGTTAATCCGTTTTCACTTCCGCGCCCCAGCTATCAAGCATGGTGCGGATGACTTGCTCGGGTATGTCCTTCGCGATGAACACGAGGCGGGAACGCCGATCATCTGATGGCCATTCCTCTAGGATCGCTGGCGGGTGGAACACGTGTTGCACGCCATGAACCGCGACAGGCTGGTCGAGGCCATTGACGTTCAGAATGCCTTTGATCCGCAACATATCCTGCCCGCGCGCATCAATCAGGCTTTGCAGGAAGCCGACCCAGCTTTCCCAAGGCATTGCTGTATCGCGATAGAGGCAGAAGGCGTGAATGCCATCATGATGGTCGTGATGATGATGATCATGGCCATGATGGCTGTGGTCATGCTCGTGGGCGTGGCTGTGATCATGGGCATGAGCCTCATCGGCCTTCGCTTCGTCGGCATAGGCTTCTTCGTTGAGCCAGCGTTGAACGTCAGCGGTCTTGCTTTCTGGGTCATAAAGGCCGGCGCCAAATAAGCGGCTCGGTTCGATCTCGCCGTTGAGCACGCGGAAGCGGTCAGCGCCCGGGTTGATCTGGTTCAGCCGCTCATCCAATGCTGAGATCGCAGCCGGGTCGGCGATGTCCGTTTTCGTAACTAGCAAACGATCTGCGACTGCGGCCTGACGTACAGATTCTTCATGTGCATCCAACGTTTGCCCGCCCGTAGCGGCGTCAACGGTGGCGATGACAGAATCCAAATGGAAGCAGCGTCCGATCAGTGGGTCAGCAATTAGAGTGTGGACGATTGGCGCCGGGTCCGCGAGCCCTGTCGTCTCAATAACGACCCTGTCGAATTCCGGCACGTCGCCCCGGGCGCGGCGGCCAAACAAGTCATGCAGCGTTTCAACCAAGTCCGTGCGAAGCGTGCAGCAGAGGCAGCCAGATTCCATAAGGATCGGCTCTTCGCCAGTGGTCTCGACCAGATCGTGGTCCAGACCGACTTCACCGAACTCATTAATGATGACGGCGGCTTTATCCATGCCCGGATGATGCAGCAGTTTTGAGAGTAGCGTAGTCTTTCCGCTCCCCAGAAATCCGGTGATGACAGTGATCGGCGTTGTGACTTCGGCTTCAGACATGCGGGCGCGCTCTCCGGCTAGGGGCCTGGGCGTTGAGGGGGATTACTGAAACGCTTTGAACGTGATCAGCGTGAACGTATCTTTGATATGAGGGAGCGTCTGCAATTGTTCAGTGACGAAGCGGCCAATGTCGTCTTCGTCCTGCAGGTAGCATTTGACCATCAGGTCATAATCGCCAGAGGTGGAATAGACTTCTGAGGCCTCATCGACAGACTGCACGACAGCGTCCGCGACTTTGTAGGCCTTGCCCAATTCACACTTGATCTTGACGAAGATCGTACGCATCGCGTGCATGCTCCCAGGGTTACGGAGGCGTTTGCCGCCGCCCGATTCTGGAATATCCTATGGGAGAACGCAGCGGATCGCCAGCCGCTGCGGCAGTTCACCCGGCTGCAGATTTCCGTGCCGGGCGCAGCAGAAATGCTGGCGTGTCGTCATCCGTGAAAGCGCTTGGGCCTGGCAGGTTGGCGATGTCGTCCCGGCGCCCACCGCGGCGGCGTGGCTCAGGCTTTTGAGCGGGCTGCGGATTATGCGCGCCGATATCATAGGGCTGCGCGTCTGCCGTTTCGCGCTCGCTATCGTCACGCGCGCCCTTATCACGTCCGCCCTTGTCGCCTTTGGACTTCTCTCGCTTTGGCTTGTCTTTCTTGGCTTTGTCAGACTTAGCCTTACGCGGCGCCTTCGCTGGCTTATCTTCTGCTGCAGGCGCTTCTTCCGACACAGATTGCGCTTGGTCTGCCACAGGCTCTTCGTCTGCAGCTGGTTTAGAGCGGCGGGAACGGGAGCGGCGTGGGCGTTCGTCGGTTTCGTCCGCCATCTCTGGCGCTGCTGGCGTTTGCTGAGGGCCGCCCGTCTCCAACAAGGGGATTTCGCGGCCAATCAGCTTTTCGATCCCGGCCAGATACTTGTCGTCATCAGATGTCACGAGTGTAAAGGATTTGCCGGACCGTCCGGCGCGGCCTGTGCGGCCAATGCGGTGGACATAATCGTCGGCATGCATCGGCACATCGTAATTGAAGACATGGCTGACAGTGACAATATCGAGCCCGCGCGCCGCCACATCACTGGCGACGAGGATCGTCACTTCGCCCTTCTTGAACCGGTCCAACGTTTCCATGCGTTTGAACTGCACCATGTCGCCATGCAGCGCAGCGGCGTTGAAGCCGTGGCCAACGAGGGATTTCAGCAGCACATCAACATCGCGTTTGCGATTACAGAAGATGATGGCGTTGTTGATTTCTTCGCCGCGCATGATCTTCCGGAGCACGCTGTTCTTCTCGCGCCGGGAGGTCATAACCTTCTTCTGCTCAACCGTTTCAGCAGGAGACGCCGGCGGCGCCACCGAAATTTCTTTCGGATTCATCAGGAATTTCTCAGCGAGCGAGCGAATTTCCTTCGGCATCGTCGCCGAGAACAGCATGGTCTGCCGGACTGGCGTCAAGCGGCCAGCGATCTTCTCAACATCAGGGATGAAGCCCATGTCGAGCATCCGGTCAGCTTCGTCGATAACGAAGATTTTCACGTCATTCAGCAGGATTTTGCCGCGCTCGATCATGTCGATCAAACGGCCGGGCGTCGCGATCAGAACATCGACGCCGCGTTCCAGCGTTTTCATTTGTTCTGACATGAACTCGCCGCCGATGAGCAGCGCGTGGGTCAGCTTTTGGTGCTGGCCGTATTTCTCGAAGTTGTCGGCCACCTGGGCGGCCAGTTCGCGGGTTGGCTCAAGGATCAGCGCGCGGGGCATGCGGGCGCGGGCCCGGCCGCTCGAAAGCGATTCAAGCATCGGCAATGTAAAGGATGCGGTTTTACCTGTGCCCGTTTGGGCGCAGCCAAGAATATCGCGGCCCATAAGGGCGACAGGAATAGCTTGTTCCTGGATTGGGGTCGGCGTTTCGTAGCCGGATTCATTCAGGGCGCGAAGAATGTCATCGCATAGCCCTAGATCGCTAAATTTCATGCGGTCGGGTCAATCACTTTGATGTTTGTATAGCTGCTGCTTGCCGTGTTTTTCAGCTTAATTTTGCAGCTTGCACACAGTGTGCGTTGACGCTGCAGGCAGCGCCTGTCTGACAAGCAAGGCTTACATAGTAAAAAAGTAAGAAAATGTCAACTCTACTGCGCTGGGGCTAAGCGCTTCAGTTAGGCTTGTTTTTGGCTCAACAGCGGCGTTGCGCGTCGCAATCATTGAATTCAGGGTTCTGGTAGGGGAAGAGTTCTATCGCGGCGGACGCCATCGCGGTTTTAAACGCTTCGCCACGATTGGGCGCTGCACCTGCGAGATGGGATAGCGCCGCGCCATCTTTGCAGAATGCAGCGGTGTATTCGGGTGAAACGGCATCTGCCGCGCCGGTTGTTTCAAACAGCAACCCGGCGCCGCGGGATTGGCCGAACCGCACAACAACTTGATAGCCGTCTGCCGGCGGCCCGCCCGGCTGCGCCTGGAACGGAATGACCGGCCCAAAATTCGCGCCCGTCATCGCCTCCGCTATTTGGTTCGCTGCGATATCCGGCGTGACGCCCTGATGCGGCGCGCCGACGGTCACGACATCTATTGCGCCATCCGCACCTGCGCTCGCGAAGTCTGCGCCAGTATAGCCGTCGTAATGGACATAGCTTACCCGATCTCCCAGTCCTTGGCACCCAGCGAGCGCCAGCGCGGCGCTGACCAGTAGGATTTTCTGTGTAACACCCATGAAGCTCTCCGGTTTTGCCAATACTATCTCCTGAAATTCGCCCGTTCCGGCGAGATTTTAAGTCTCTCGCGGCTTAGAGCGTTGAAGCATGTGCGATACCTGCTGCATTCGGAGCATCCGGAAGCGCCAAACAGAACGCTAATGCTGCCTCAGCCTTTGCTTCAGACAATGATAGCTTGGCTTGACCGAGAAATTTCGCCGTCAAGTCCGCATCAGACATCGGATTGTCCAGGCTGCCGAGCCCGTGGGCGATATGGCGCTCATGCACCGCGCCATCCGCCATGATGACTCTCACGACAGCGCCGTCACGCCCAACTGTGTCGTCTGCCCTTGCTGTGATCTTGGAGCGCGTGCGCTGAATATCGGGATCAGCAACAGCGGCCTCATCGCCCTCTGGAATGCCTGCATGCCCGCGCGTGAGCGCCGCCGCCGCCCAGTGTTGCAGGCTTACTTGGGCCAGTTGGCTGTTCGGTGGGGAAGGGCGGTCGCAGAGGTATAGGCAAAGCGGGTCGACCATTAGTTCCACGCGGGCGATTGCAGTGGGATCGAACCCACCAGCGCGCGATATTTCCAAGCATCCGTCCAACGCTGGATGGATGACGATCCCACATGGATAGGGCTTCGCCATATTGGCTAACATTTCCCACCGTTCGCCAAGGTCGTCTGTCGCGTGGGCAAGGTGCGGCTTGGCGGCGAAAGCTTCAGCGAAGCCACGCGGCCCTTCCAGTGTCTGTTCCGTCGCAGTTACGCCCTGCTCGGCCAACAAGGCAGCGAGGTATCCAGCGCGGGCCGCCTGCGCCGGAACAAGACTCGTGCACATGCTGCCATGGGTCTGACGGAACCCAGCTGATTCCGTCGCTGCAAGCCCAAGCGCCATAACGGTCTGATCTTCCGAAAGCCCGCGCAGCTTGGCGATGGAGGCGGCGGCGGCGATAGGGCAGGCGATCCCCGTCATATACCAGCCAAGCTCCGGTTCGGCGGGAGGCGTCATTAGCATGGTCGCCGCGCGACATGCGACTTCGACGCCGATTGCGAACGCGGCCAGGAAATCCGCGCCAGATACACTTGTTCGTTCAGCCTCCGCCAAGAGCGGCCCGGCGATTGGCCCGGCCGGATGTATGACGGTAGCCAGATGCGTATCGTCGAAGGCATGGGCGGCGGATGCCTGGCAGTTCACCATTCCAGCATCCAGCAGCCCGAGTGTTTCCGCGCGGCCAATGACGGGCGCTGATGGTCCGCCGCTCAGCGGCAGGAGCGTTTTGAAGGTGCGCTCGACGGCGTCATGTCGTGCGCCGCCAAGCATACAGCCAAATATGTTGAGGAACGCCCGTTGCGCCTCCCGCTGTACGTTCGCCGGCAGCGACGCGGCATTGGTCTGGCATATGAATTCCGCCAGCCGCCGCGTTACATCGCTCAAGGATGCGGGCCCCAGGGGGCTGGATGCATCAGCTTCACCTCTTGCGACATCACCAGGGGGCGGAATTTGGCGGCGAAATCTTCCATGAACGCGCGGCTGGAGAACACCGCCGCCCAATGCGCGCGCCGGTCCGCATCGTCATCGAATTTCCAGATATGAGTGAGCTGATTAATCATGCCCGTATCGCCCTGGAAATAGCCGACAAGTTTTTTGTCGTGTCCGCCAGCCTGCAGCGCCGGGAATCCAAATTTCTGATAAAGCTCGGTTACTTCGGCCATTTTCCCGACATAGAGCGTATAGGTCCGCATTTCGTATATCGCCATAAACTGTCTCCCTTGAATTCAGACGCTCCTAATGAAATTCCCATGGAGCGCCATCAATGTGATTGGTGATCCCGTTTGCGACTAAGTCAATGTGCCGATTGCTCACGATCGTCCCGCCATAGATATCGGCGCCCCGCCAGCCAATCAGGTGATTGTCGCCAAGCGCTATATGCGCAGTGCTCCGCCGGAATTTATTTTCTACATGGCCGATGTCGCGTGCTGCCGGGTTGGTGCCAAGGCCGAGCTCGCCCAGGTTCGATGCTTCGGCGTCAGCGGCGTCCAATATGGCCTGAAGCCGCCGAGCCGCCGAGCCGCCTTCGAGATTGACAAGTTTTCCTGCTTCAAATGTCAGGCGGATCGGGCCCTCCAGCAGGCCTAGCTGCGGCCCGCCGCCGCCGAGATAAACAACCTGGCCAAAAGCATCCGCGACGAATACCCCCTCCGCCGTGCCTTCCTCGGGCGAAGACATGGCCTCGCCGCTGGGGAAGGATCCAAAGCCTGTATCGTTTTCGGCATGGCCGGTCAGCGGCAGACATGGACGGCAGACGCCCACTGTCAAATCCGTGCCGTTAGGAGAGGTTACGCGGACCTTCGAAGCCTCTGTTACAGCCGTTGCGAGCGCATGTGTCGTGGTGCGCAATGATTTGGGCTCAGCAAGCGCAGCGCCCCGCGTAAAGTCCTCAAGAGGCGCATTGTTGATCAGCACCTGGCGTTTGCCAGCCGCATAAAGCGCCTCGCTCAAGTCGTCATAGGCGCGGGGAAAGCGCATTGTCGTCGCGACAATGGTGAGGTCTGCCTGCCGAACGGCGGCAATGATTGGCGCTGGATGCTTGTAATCCGCCATATCCGCTGGAGAGGCGATGACAGCCGCCGTCACTGTCCCGGCCCCGGCTGCGTCTGCGGCCAAGGCGTCGTACAGTGCGGGATTTTGATCGGAACTCGTGACGATCAGGACATCCTCGCCAACGCGAACATTGTCACTAGCGAGGTTCCAAGCGGCGCGTCTCAGTTCATGGAACGGGAATGTGACAGACATGACCTCAGCCTCCGCTACCAACGGGATGGCGCCTATGGTAGCGGGGCGAGGGGTTAAGCGTCCAGGAACACCAGTGCGCCGTAATCCAGGTCCTCTGCGGAGACGCCAAGCAGCCTGACGGAACCTTCGTCGCCTGCGGTGATGGTCACACTCTGGCCGCCGTTGAAGTGCAGGTTATCCATCGTCAGGCCATGGAATACCAGCGTATCGCCGTCGCCGAACCCGCGCAGGACGTCATGTCCAAAGCCGCTGCCGAAAACGTAGGTGTCCGCGCCGAAGTCGCCACGCAGGATGTCGTTGCCCGCACCGCCTTCGAGCTGATCGTCGCCAGCGCCACCGCGCAGGATGTCCTGCCCGTCGCCGCCGTAAAGAACGTCATTCTCATTCTGGCCATAGAGCCTGTCGTCACCGGCGCCGCCCTTGAGTATGTCCGCGTCCGATCCACCGAACAGCATGTCGTAGCCGTCGCCGCCATCCAGGTAATCCGCGCCGGTGCTGCCAACGAGCTTGTCGCCGTCAGCGCCGCCCGAAAGCGTGTCATCGCCTGCGCCGCCGAAGATCAGGTCAAACCCTTCGCCGCCATACACGGCATCGTCGCCGTCTTGCCCGAAGAGTTCGTCATGTCCCGCGCCGCCGTCGATCTTGTCATCGCCAGTGCCGCCGACAATCCAGTCATGATCGCCGCCGCCATAGGCGTTGTCATCGCCAGATGCGCCGCGGATGCTGTCGCCGCCGACGCCGCCGTGAATAACGTCATCGCCAGCGCCGCCATTTAGCGTGTCGTAACCATTGCCGCCGTCGAGGTGATCATCATGGTCACGGCCGAACAGAGAGTCATTGCCATCGCCGCCGATCAGAAGGTCTCGGTCCTGGCTGCCGACGATGCGGTCGTCAGCGTCGCCGCCGCCTTGCCGGTCGTAGCTCAGGAACATGTCATCTTGCATGACATCAATGCCCGTGTTCGCCTTAACAATTTCGCTAAGCGTATCGAGCGCGAGGCCCTCGGCGACGTCAGGGAGTGGGTTCGCTTCGCCCCAATACTTGTCGCCGGCGCGAACCCGATCAAACTGATCCGCGATGATGACGTGGAAGAGTTCGCCGACGAGGCCACCGCCGAAGCTGTCTTCGGCCAAGCCGCCAACCCATGCGTCAATCAAATCAACATCGCCGTAAGCTTCTTGCAGGCGCGCAGCAATATCTGGGTCTGAGGAGATTTCGTCGAAGCTTGCTTTGCGGTCGAGGCCAAGGCTTTCGCGCATATCATTGTAGCTTTGCAGCCCGCGGTCTCGACCACGTTGGATGTTTAGGGACGCCAGGTCAAACCCGCCTTGGCCTGGTGCGCCGAACAAGAAGGAGCGCACGTCCTCAACCAGCATTGGGTCATAGGCTTGGGACTTGCTATCAGCCAATCCGCGCAGGATTGGGTCCACGCCGGTCTCTGCAAATGCCGCCGGATTAAAGAACGCCTCGCGCAGTTCAAGCGCATCCGCCGCGTCCGCGCCGTTTTCGGCGAGCCGCTGGAGGGTTGGCGATAGAAGCGTGTGGCCAAAGCGGAACGCCGCCGTTGAGAATTCGACGCTGATCGTCGGATCGACGCTTGCATCAAAGCCTTCGTAATCGCCAAGCGCGCCTTCGCCGAGGATTTTCGGCAGAAATTCATCATAAGTGATCTGCTGAATTTCGGTTTCGACGACCCTGCGTGCGAGTGTGTAGAGCGCCTCGTCGCTGAGGTCGGGATCGCGCTCAGCCAATTCGTCGACAATGCGGTTATGTTCGCGCACGAAGAGCGTATGCAGGCTCGTCAACGCGACGTTCTCGCCGGAGCGGACATCGCCGCCCATGAACTGGCCTTCAGCATCTTTCGGCAGAAATCCATCCTCATCCAGGAGCATCTTCCCGCCGTCGCCTCGGATTGCCGCGTTCTGCGCTTCCGTCGAGCCATAGACGTTTGATGCGTCCATGAAGGACGTGATCTCGTTTGCGTAGGCGCGGTCGCTGCCTGTATCGGTGAAGTTGGAGCGGTGGAACCCGATCGTCATGGCGCCCGTGCCGTGCGGGTCGAACTCGGGATCGCCTGTTGGAACAGCGATATCGGCTGTTTCTTCGCTCTCGCCTGTCAAATCCAAGTCATGGTCCACAAACTGGCCCCAAGACCACAACATGTCGCTGAAGCCTTGCTCCGTCGAGGTCTCGTCAACCTGACGGACGACCGCGTTGGAGATTTCACGAGCGCCAGGTCGGTCGCCGCCTGCAAGGCCGCCATATGAGTCCGCATCGGCATCGGTCAGCCGGATTTCAAACGCGTCGGTCTTGCCCCAATTGCCATTCGTCGGATGATCGCCAGCGCCGTCGATCGCACGCCATGTTTCGTATGAACTGCTCATCGTCCCAAGTCCTCATCAGGGATTATTCTGTGAGGACAGAGAACCTTTAACCATCGCTAGTAGCGAAGCCGCAGATGGCTTAGCGCCTATTCGCGACGCTTCAGCTCCCAACTTTTAGCGGCGATACCAGGCCTTTAAGGCAGGTTAGGACGCTGAGCGCTGTGTTCTTACCGGTGCGTGGGTTCTCTTCTGACGGTACATTTGCGATTTCGAGCGTGAAGCGGCAGCTATCCGCTTCGACTTCGATTCGGTGCATATTCCGGTCGACATCAGGGTCAGCCCAGATTTGCAGGCGTGTCTCGTCTGCGCCGATTCCGGCCAGCGCCAACGCCGCTGCAACATTGACGTTGGCTGGGAACCCGATAGCGCCTTCGCGCGCCGAGCCTTCAAAAACCAGCTTAGCGGCGTTCAAGCCATCCACGGAGATATTGTTGCTCACCAGATGCGGCGCGCCCTCAAGACCATTCGGCGGCTTCCTTGTAATCATCGTGACAGAATGGATAACACCTTCCGCCGCAGCGCGTACGGCGTCCAGCCCCAGCAGTGCGCCGGTGGGGGCGACAATACGAGCGCCGGTTTGCCGCGCGCGGTCAACTAAGTGCATGCGGGGAAGAATTTGGCCCACACTGGTTGGTACAAAAATGCGGCCAACCTCAATCGCAGGCAGCGCGATTTCGTCGAAAACGGCGGCGGGCAGGCCTTCAACGACGATGTCACACTCAGCCAATTCGCCAAGTCCGACGATGGGAACTTCGGTCGTGAAGCCCGCCATATTCCGCTTGGCTTTGTCGTGATCGCGGGCAGATACGGCGGCGAGGCGGAGGCCTTCCGCGCCTTGATCCAGCGCTTCGGCGACTTTGCGCCCAACGGCGCCAAACCCGCCGATGCCGACGGTGAGATCTTTGCTCATACTGTGCTGTCTCCATTGGGTTCGACAATGACGGTGCCGAATTTGTCGCCTGCCTCAACGGCTTCGTGGGCGGCGATGATATCTTCTAGCGGGAACCGGGCTGCTACGGGGCGTAGCGCATCTGGCTCGTCCTGCACCCAGCGCAACATGCCGAACCGTGTGCGGTTCAGGGTGTCTTGCGCCAGGGAGTTCAGGATGAACGGGCGAATCAGGATATTCCGCCGCATAAATTTGTGGATTGGGAGTGCTGGCGTGCGGTCGCCATCAGAGGCATAGGTTGATACAGCGCCGTTCAGCGCGACAACCTCTGGCAGCCAAGGCATGTCGCCGCCGAAATCAACGGAGACGACCCGGTCAACGCCTTTGCCGTCCGTCAGCGCCATCACGCGCTCGGCCACATCATCGCTCCGATAATTGATGGTCGCTTCGGCGCCGCCGCTTAGGGCGCGCGCGGCTTTCTCCGGGCCGCTGACGGTCGCCAGAACCCGTGCGCCGC
Organism: Alphaproteobacteria bacterium; assembly: GCA_038102935.1. Taxonomy (GTDB): domain Bacteria; phylum Pseudomonadota; class Alphaproteobacteria; order Bin95; family Bin95; genus VMCJ01. The sequence goes on from JAYNYG010000023.1 coordinate 54,446, forward strand.
CCCAATGTGCAAGCGCGACTGCGTAGAAGCCAACGGCCCCTGCGCCGCCCGTGACCAACACGATTTTCCCCGTCACAGGCCCGTCGCCGAATACGGCGTGATAGGCTGTCATCCCTGGAATGCCGAGCGTAGCGCCTTCGGCAAAGCTCACATGGTCAGGCAGGGGCGTTACGAGATTGGCTGAAAGCGTGATGTATTCAGCAGCAGTCCCAAACGCCCGGCCGAGACGCTGCCCATTGAACAGCCAAACACGTTTGCCCATCCAACTTGGCGGAACGTCGGCGCCAATTTGATCAACAATGCCTGCGCCATCGCTATTCGGAATAACGCGAGGATAGGCAAAGCCATAGTTCGACGTGCCGGATCGGAGTTTCACATCTGCAGGATTTATACCCGACGCCATTAGCCGAATACGGACTTCGCCGGGTGCAGCCTCTGGCGTTGGCATATCGCCAAGCTTTAGGACTTGATTGGCGGGGCCGTTTTGATCGTACCAGGCAGCAAGCATCGCCCCAATTTCCTCATCGCAGTTTCACCCATAGTGCAGGGTGTGGCGGCGCGGGTAAATCGGGCAGAATGTCTGAGGGCGTCGAGCGTTCCGATTCTGGCGGTTAGCTGCCGCTGGCGAGGCGTTTTGCCGTCGCTGCATCTGCCGCCGCCAATTTCTCATCGCCGCGCGCCTTATAAATGACAGCGCGACCAAGATAAGACGAGGGTTCCCGCGGCGCGAGTTGGATCGCTTTGCTGAGGTCCGTTAGCGCCTGGTCCATGCGGTTTGATTTTGCATATGCGACGCCACGATTGTGATAGGCGGCGGCGGAGTGCGGGGCGTATTGAATGGCCGCTGTAAAGTCTCGGATCGCGTAGTCGAGCTGCTTGGTCAGTGCGAGAGATTTTCCGCGCTTCAGCAATGCGGAGACCATAGACGGCGCTGTCAACTGGCCTGCCTGGATACAGTGATTGAAATAGCGGATCGCTTCAGAATGCTGCCGTTCACGGGCCAGTTGCTTGCCATGATCACAGTATCGCAGATCTTCGCCGACAGCGGGCAGGCTGGCGGTCAAGGATAGGAACAGGGCTGCGGTGAAAGCGACTTTGAGGCGCATGGGGCGGGTCCATCAGCATTGGAAATCAGTAAGTAGCCACTTTACCTATCCGCAGTTAAGGTCGGGCTAACCGCCGCCAGATTGCGCGCTTTGATTTCGCCCATCCGCCTGCGCCGCCGCTGCGCCGAGCAGCAGCGCCAGCGTCATTGCAATTCCAGGTTCCTGCAGCGGAAAATCGACAAGGCTGTGCAGCGCTGCTGCGACAACGCCCGCTGTGGCTGCGGCTGAAATTGGGGCGCTCCGATACCGGGTCCAGATGCCCCGTGCGGCGGCGACGGCCACGAGCGCCACTGCCAAAAACGCGGAGACGGCTACTGGCCAGCCGACTTCTAGGGCCAGCTCCAGATAGCTGTTATGCGCGCGGCGCCAATCATTCACGAGCATGCTGGATTTATAGGCGTGGATCGCTTCAGGAAATGCGCCAAGCCCATATCCGCCGCTCGGACCTTTGGCGATGGCGCGCGACGTATCGTTATAAAGCTCCAGGCGAACCGTGGCGGACGCTTCCAAGTTCGCCGCCCGTTCAGCCGTTTGTCCGCCCCCTAGGAGCCAGAGACCGCCGAGCACGGCGACGATGATTGCAAGTACGCCCAGTACTCTGACGCGACTTCGCCCTGCCGCCCAGCGGATGGTGATCGTGAGTGCTGTGATTGTGATGGCGAGGGCGATGGCGGCAAATCCAGCGCGGGAACCTGTCATCAACCCTGCCGCCAGTATGGCCAACATTGGCAGCGCCAAAAGGATGCCTTGGCGCGTTCCAAAATCCAGCGCCTGGCGGAATTTCTCAGCGCCTTCCAGCTCATGTATTGCCGCGTTCCGGATCGAGCGGGCAAAGAGTGCGGTGTTGGCGGCAAGGCCAATCGCCAGAAATGTCGCAAACGTATTGCGGTTCTCAAATGGGCCGGTTGCAAAGCCTGCGTAATAGAGCTTTTCCCGCCAGAGCACCGTCTCCCACCCAAGCACCCTGCCGATGATGGCATAGACGGCAGCCAGAGTTGCGATGGCTGCAACAGCGCGCAGCAGCATCCAGCCTTGGCGATGGCCCCGGCAGGTCCAGAACGCCAAAAGGCAAACTCCGCCATAGAGCGACAAGCGCACTGCGCCGTTCAATGTGGCGCCTGGATTGAACGATCGCCGTGAAGGGACATCCTGGCCTGTCAAAGCGGAAGTCTCTGCCCAAAGCCCGCCGGACGAAAATGTCAGCGTTCCCTGGGCGAGGGCATAGGCGATTACGGCAAGCCATATCGCGCCTGCGCCTGCCATCAAGCCGCCGTTCAAAGTCCAGCCAGATGCAGGGCGGCGGAGGCGTTGGGTCGCCGCCAAGGATAGGAGTGCGCCGCAGGCGATAGCAGCCGGCATGATCACCCAAAGGGGCCGTCCGGCGAATAGCAGAGCCGGTCCAAGGCCAAGCAGCAGCGTGCTCCAAAACAGGATACGGTCCAGAATGTCAGGTGAAGCTGTCTTTAAAGGCACTGGGACTGTTTCGACAGGTATGGCGGGCGGCGCAACTTAGCCGGATAGGGTTACTCTGCCCATAAGCTTGTCATGGGCGCCGGTACGCCACATCTATCTTGAAACGCTTGGGAGGATTAGCATGTTCAAAACACGGATTGCGGCTGCGGTATTGGTTTCGGCTTTGGCAGGGCCGGGATTTGTCCATTCGGTTGCGGCTGAGACAACTGCGATAGATCGTGTTGATAGCCAGGCCGCCAGTTTTCGTGTCGTTGAAGTGTTGCGGAACCTTGATCATCCATGGTCCATGGCGTGGCTTCCGGACGGTGAGGCGTTAATCGGCCTTCGCCCCGGCGGCCTGCTGCGTTGGCGTCCAGGCGATGCACGCGCCCGCACCATAGCCGGACTTCCTGGCGTGGCGGATTACGGCCAAGGTGGGCTGTTTGATGTGAAGCCAGCGCCCGATTTCGCCAAGTCAGGCGAGATCGTTATGGCCTATGCCTATGCCGGCAACGGCGGCGCCGCGACGCGTGTCGCCTCCGCGACAATGGCGGGCGGCAGGGTGACCGGCGTCAAAGTGTTGTTCGAAGCGGCGCCGAGGTCTGGCAGTCCCGTTCATTTCGGCGGGCGCTTGCGCTTTGGTCCTGACGGATCACTCTACACCACATTCGGCGATAGGGGCGCCAGAGAGCGGGCGCAGGATCAGCGTGATCCGGCTGGGTCCGTCTATCGCATACCGCCCGGTGGAGAGCCAGAATTGTTCAGCTCAGGGCATCGCAATCCACAGGGGCTGGATGTCCACCCTGTTACCGGCGCGCTCTGGTCGCATGAGCATGGGCCGAAGGGCGGGGATGAGGTCAATCTATTGAAGCCGGGCCGCAATTATGGCTGGCCTCGCGTGACGTTCGGGCGGGAATATTCAGGCGGTAAGATTGCGGATAGCGGTACGGGGCCGGGGTTTGAATCGCCTTTGCATGTCTGGGTTCCATCCATCGCGCCATCGGGTATGGCGTTCTACAAAGACGATGCGTTCCCTGGCTGGAAGGCTAGTCTCTTCGTCGGCGCGCTTCGGGCGCAGCTACTGGCGCGGTTGACGCTTGATGGCGACAAAGTAGTCGCCGAAGAGCGGCTGCTTACCGGTGCGATTGGCCGCATCCGCGAAGTCTCAGTCGGGCCGGATGGTCTGGTATACCTGCTAACGGATGCAGGCGACGGCGCGCTCTATCGCCTCGAACCTTTGAAGTAGTGAGACCTGGGCCATGTCCATTGCGGGCGTCATCGTTGTTTTCGTTCTTTGCTGGTGGTTTTGCTTCTTCCTAGCGCTGCCATTTGGCGCTAGACCGCTGGAGAACCCTGAACTTGGCCACGCCGAAAGCGCGCCCGCCAAACCGCGTCTGAAGTTGAAGGCGATGATCGCGACAGCCGGGGCGTTCGTGCTGACAATCGCCATCTGGTATATCATCGAAGCAGACCTGATTTCTTTCTACAGGCCTTCGAGCGGGTAGGGCGCATGGTCCCGAAGCATCTGGAATCCTGAACTATCTTCTGGTTTTCTTGTCAATATAAAGATATGTTTATATCGTTATTGTGTTATGCTGATGGCGCTTTAGGGAGTGCGAATATGCAAAATCCAGAAGAGCGGATCGCTAAGCTCCGCGAGGTTGCGGCGGACAAGGTACTCGTCATCGACGGCGCCATGGGCACGATGATCCAGAACTTGAAATATGATGAAGCGCAGTTTCGCGGTGATCGATTTCAAGCGTGGAATCAACCGCTTCAAGGCGATAATGACCTTTTAAGCGTAACGCAGCCAGACGCTATCCGCACGATCCATGATGCCTATCTGGACGCTGGCGCTGATATCCTGAAGACCAATACGTTCAATGCAACATCCATCGCCCAGGCGGATTACGGGATGGAGCGTGAAGTCGCAGCCATTAATCTGGAAAGCGCGCGCCTCGCACGGGCTGCCGCCGATGCTGCATCGACTGATGAGAAACCGCGCTTTGTTGCGGGCGCTATGGGGCCGACAAACCGCACGGCGTCAATCTCGCCAGATGTGAATGATCCGGGCCATCGCAACGTTGATTTCGACGAACTTGTAGAGGCTTACACAGAACAAGCGCAGGCTTTACTTGAAGGCGGGGTTGATCTTTTTCTTGTGGAAACAGTGTTCGATACACTGAACGCCAAAGCCGCGATCTATGCATTGAAGGCGCTTGAGGACGAGGTGGGCCGCCACACGCCGATTATGATCTCCGGCACTATCACGGATATGTCGGGCCGCACGCTTTCCGGGCAGACGCCGGAAGCCTTCTGGCATTCGGTTATGCATGCTGAGCCATTCAGCGTCGGCTTCAATTGTGCGTTGGGCGCAGACCAATTGCGGCCGCATATCGCCGCCATTGGTCGCGTCGCGGATGTGCCGATTTCGGCCTATCCAAATGCCGGCCTTCCCAATGACTTAGGTGGGTATGATGAACAACCACATGAAACGGCGGCGCACCTGCAAGAATGGGCGGATTCAGGCCTCGTGAACATCGTCGGCGGATGCTGCGGGACAACGCCGGACCACATTCGCGCCATTGCGGAAGCAGTCGCCGGCAAAAGTCCACGCCAACCACCGGGACTGCCGAAGCGGCTTAGACTTTCGGGTCTTGAACCCTTCGTGGCGGCGGCATGACGACGATGCAGCCAACTTTCATCAATGTCGGCGAGCGGACCAACGTCACTGGGTCGGCCCGCTTTAAAAAGCTCATCATGGCAGGCGATTACGACGCTGCTCTTGATGTGGCGCGTCAACAAGTGTTGAACGGCGCGCAGGTCATCGACGTTAATATGGACGAAGGGCTGCTTGATTCTGAAGCGGCCATGAAGACCTTCCTGAACCTGATCGCGTCCGAGCCAGATATCGCGACAGTTCCGATCATGATCGACAGCTCTAAATGGTCTGTCATTGAGGCCGGGCTGAAATGTGTACAAGGCAAGTCCATCGTCAATTCGATCAGCATGAAGGAGGGCGAAGCGCCGTTTTTGGAGCAGGCGCGCGCCTGCCGCCGATATGGCGCCGCCGTCGTCGTGATGGCGTTCGATGAGCAGGGCCAGGCCGAAACAGTTGAGCGCAAGGTCGAAATCTGTTCGCGCGCCTTCAAGCTGTTGGTTGATGAGGTCGGCTTTCCGCCAGAAGACATCATCTTCGATCCCAACATCTTCGCCGTCGCCACCGGTATCGAGGAGCATGACGACTATGCACTTGCGTTCATTGAAGCGACCCGGCAAATCAAAGAACGTATGCCGCTCGTGCATATCTCCGGCGGGCTTTCGAACGTCTCATTCTCGTTCCGAGGCAATGAAATTGTGCGGCGGGCGATGCATTCTGTCTTTCTGTACTACGCGATCCAGGCCGGGATGAGCATGGGCATCGTCAATGCCGGCCAGTTGGACGTATATGACGATATCGAGCCTGAATTGCGGGAGCGGGTTGAGGACGTGATCCTGAACCGCCGTTCGGACGGCACGGAGCGCTTGCTGGAGATCGCCGAGCGCTTCCGGGGTGAAAAAGGCAAGGCGGGCTTCCAGGAGGACCTGAGCTGGCGCGAGGAGCCCGTTGAGAAGCGCTTGGAGCTGGCGCTCGTGCGTGGCGTGAACGCCTATGTCGAGGAAGACACGGAGGAAGCGCGCGCTAAAGCCGCCCGGCCCTTGGATGTTATCGAAGGGCCATTGATGGCCGGAATGAATGTCGTCGGCGACTTGTTCGGCGCGGGCAAGATGTTCTTGCCGCAGGTCGTTAAGTCCGCTCGTGTGATGAAGCAGGCCGTAGCCTATCTCACACCCTATATTGAGGCCGAAAAGCAGGAAGGCGACGCGAAGGATAACGGCGCGATCGTGTTGGCGACGGTTAAAGGTGATGTGCATGACATTGGCAAGAATATCGCAGGCGTCGTTCTGCAATGCAATAATTACAGGGTGATAGACCTCGGCGTTATGACGCCGGCTGAGAAAATCCTGGATGTCGCCAAGCGTGAGAACGCGGATATCATCGGCCTCTCCGGCCTGATAACGCCGTCCTTGGATGAGATGGTCAATGTGGCGGCGGAAATGCAGCGCCAGAATTTTCACGTGCCGCTGCTGATCGGCGGCGCCACCACCTCCAAGGCGCATACGGCGCTCCGGATTGAGCCGGCCTATGAGAACCCAGTCGTGCATGTACTGGACGCGTCAAGGGCGGTGGGTGTGTGTTCTGCGCTGCTATCGAGCGAGCAGTCAGCGAATTTCGCGGCGGATGTCCGGGCGGAATATGAGGATATTCGCGTTGCGCGCGCCGGCGGTCGGGATGTGCGCAAGGTGCCGATTGATGAGGCGCGCGGGCGGCCACGCGCCATATCCTGGGATGCCTATACTCCCAAAAAGCCAAGCTTCCTTGGAACCCAGGCGTTCGAGGACTACCCGCTGGAAGAACTGGTCGACCGGATTGACTGGACGCCATTTTTCCGCACCTGGGAACTCGCAGGCGCTTATCCCCGTATTCTGGATGATGACGTCGTCGGCGAGGCGGCGCGAGCGCTCTTCAAAGATGCGCAGGTGATGCTGGATCGCATTGTCAACGAGAAGCTTTTGACGCCGCGTGCGGTCATCGGTTTCTGGCCTGCCGCACGTGTCGGCGATGATATCGCACTCTACCAGGATGAAAGCCGGGACGTTGTGCTGGAACACATCCGTTGCCTCCGCCAACAGGTGCTGAAGCGGGATGACAGGCCTTATGACTGCCTGGCGGATTTCGTGGCCGAGGCCGGGTCTGGCGTTCCGGATTACATGGGCGGGTTCGCCGTCACATCAGGCGCTGAAGCCGATGGGCTGGCCAAGGCCTATGAGGCCGATCATGACGACTATAACAGCATCCTGATGAAGGCCCTGGCGGATCGCTTGGCCGAAGCGTTCGCTGAGCGTATGCACGAACGCGTCCGCCGGGAGCTTTGGGGCTATGCGCCGGATGAGGCGTTGGCGAACGAGGAGCTGATCCGTGAGCGCTACCAGGGCATCCGCCCCGCGCCAGGTTATCCTGCATGCCCCGATCATACCGAAAAGGCGACGCTGTTCAGCCTGCTGGACGCGCCGGAAGCGGCCGGGATCACGCTGACGGAAAGTTTCGCGATGCAGCCGGGATCAGCCGTGTCCGGCTGGTATTTCGCCCATCCGGACGCCAGCTATTTCGGCGTATCGAGGATCGAGCGGGATCAGGTTGAGGACTATGCCCGCCGCAAGGGTATGGAAATCCATGACGCCGAGCGCTGGCTGCGGCCTGTGCTTGGCTACGATCCTTCAGGCGCCAAGCAGCAGGCCGCTTAACCGCTACTGCTTGATCGCGGCGCTGGTGAGCGCGTCCAGCACTTTCGCGACCTTCGTCGTCTCAGGCGCGTTCATGGGGATGTTGTGCGCGGTGCCCATGGACTGTGGGTGGCGATGTGTCAGCCATGTTTTGCCGTCAGCGTCTTGGTAGGCCAAAACTTTCATCGGCAGATCAAGGCCAGCCTGCTGCGCTTTCAGCATGATCGGCGTGCCAAGCTTCGGATTGCCAAACATCAGCACCGCCGTCGGGCGAAGCTCCATTCCTGCTTTGGCTGCGCCGGCGGCATGGTCGATCCGGGCGAACACGGTGGCGCCCTTGCCCTTAACGATGCCCTCCAGCCGGTCCAACGTTTCAGTGACCGAATAGGGGCTTGCCTTGCGGACAAGCGTGGACGTGCCGGCATGGGCCGTCGACGTGATCATTAAGGCGGCAAGTAGGGCGAGGAGAAATTTGGGCATAGGCATGTTCCTGAAGCGTGATGGATGGACAATCACCTTACGGCGGCGGACCGCCCGAAGGCCAAACGCATCTTCGTGATCGGAGTTCCGCTTAGCCTTCCATTCCGCCCGCCGCATCTGCTATATCGCTGGCCATGTCTCCGTAGCTCAGTCGGATAGAGCACAGGATTCCTAATCCTGGGGCCGCAGGTTCGAATCCTGCCGGG
>JAYNYG010000024.1:0-61980 GCA_038102935.1 Alphaproteobacteria bacterium
ACGGGATAAATACTATCCCTAGGGGTGGACCACTTCAGGGGGGCTGCTCCAAGTGCCATTTTTGTTTCTGCGGTGCGGCGTTCATGGGGCGTAGCCTTTGATTTACGGATTATGAGGCCTTGTATACATGAGCCCCAGCTTCGGTGACATATCCGGCCGCCAAGTCCGCCGCCAAAAGTTCCGCATCCCGCGCCTGCGGGTCGCCCCAGCCGCCGCCGCCTGCTGTGTCTAGGCGAACGCGGTCGCCGCGTTTGAGTTGGACGCCGGAGATTTTGGAGGGGAGTTGGGTCATCTCGCCGTCCCGCCACATGCGGAATTGGCCGGGGGCGCCGGGTTCGCCGCCGTTCAGGCCGTAGGGCGGGTAGCGGAAGCGGTCGAAGCTGCCCGCGAGCACGCCCCAATCGGATTCCAACCGCCATTCGCGCGCAAGGCCCAACCCGCCGCGCCGTTGGCCCGCACCCCCGCTATCGGGGATCAGGCCGTAATGGGTGAACATGACTGGGAACAGCGCCTCGCACATTTCCATTGGCGAGTTCGCCAGATTGTGGAACCCGGCGGAATAACCGCTGGCGCCATCGGCTGTTGGATGCGCACCCCACCCGCCGACTTCGATCTCAAAATACACGCGCCGCTCGCCGGATGAGTCTGGCGCGGATAACGCCGCTACATAGGAGACGCCGTAATAGGCCGCCGGAATCAAATCCGGCACGGCTTCCGCCAATGCGCCGAGAACGGTGGTGACGATGCGATGGCCCGTCGCCATCCGGTTCGCAACCGGGGCAGGCGGTTCTGCGCTGACGATAGCGCCGGGCCGCGCGACGATTTCAATGGGTCGGTACGCGCCGGTATTCGCCATCGCTTTGCCGCCCGCCGCCATCAGCAACGCGCAATAGACGCCGCTTTTGGCCATGTTCAAGGTGCAATTGACGGGGCCGGGCGCTTGATCTGCGGAGCCGGATAGATCGATCCGCGCCTGCTCGCCAGCGATCGTCACTTCGGCGGCGACTTTGAGGCCGATGGCGTCCTGGCCGTCATCATCCACGAAGTCTTCGAACCAGTAGGTTCCATCTGGAATATCGCTGATGGCGGCGCGCATGGCGGCTTCGGATTGGTCCAGGATGGCGTCCATCGCGGCGTCGATGGTCGCTGCGTCATAGCGGTTCACGAGGCGCATGACGGCGCGCGCGCCCACATCCAGCGCCGCCAATTGCGCTGCGACGTCGCCGCCGATCTTCTCTGGCTCGCGGCTGTTGCGGCGGATGGTGGCGAGGATGGCCTCATTGCGCTTTCCGCCATCCACCAGCTTCATCGGCGGCAAGCGAAGGCCTTCTTGGAAGACTTCGGTAGCGCCCGCGAAATAACTGCCCGGCGCGCCGCCGCCAACGTCAATGTGATGGACGACTGTGGCCGAAATCGCGACACGCACGCCATCGGCATAGACCGGCTTGAAGGCCACGAAATCCGGTAAATGCTGGCCGCCCGCATAGGGATCATTGGTCAGCACGACATCGCCCTCGCGCCAATCCTCCAGCGGAATCCAGTTGGCGATGATTTCTTCCAGGCAGACCGACATGCTGTTCAAATGCACCGGAATGCGCGTAGATTGCGCGACCGCGCGGCCATGGCCGTCAAAGATCGCGGTTGAATAATCCAGCGTTTCGCGGACGACCGTGGAGCGGGCCGTCCGCCAGATGGAGATGTTCATCTCCTCAGACGCGGCCACAAGCGCATTGCGGATGACTTCAAGGCGGATCGGGTCAATGACTTGCTTGGCGCTCATCCGTTTTTCTCCGCAATCATATCGCCCGAGGGCGTCATAGTGACCGTCCAGCGGGCCGGAACGACGAGCGTCGTGAACGCTTCTTCGATGATGGCCGGACCGGTAAGACTGGCGCCCGGTTCGATCTCCGTCCGTTGATAGATTTGGGCGTCCGCCCAGGCGTCATCCAGCCATACGCGGCGGTTGCCGGACGGTTTGGGCGGCACCGGATCGCCCGCAGCCTTGGCCGTGTCCGCCAATTCCGGATCCGGCATCCGGCCAATGGCGGCGAGGCGGAGGGTTGCGATTTCCACGACATCAGCTTCGTCGCTATGGGCGAAGCGGGCAGCGTGTTCGGCATGGAAGCGTTGGACCAATTCAACCAACGCCGCTTTGGACGGCTGGACATCGCCCCAGGGGATCACCAGCTCATAGGCTTGGCCGCGATAGCGCATATCGGCGGAGAATTCATACCCCCGCGCCGCATCTTCAACGCCGTCGCGGATAAGGGCGGCTTCGGCTTCCTGGCGCAAATCCGCCGCCATTTCAGCGAGCGCCTGGACGGCCTCATCCTCCCCGCCGGTATTGGCGCGGAGGCGGCGGGAGCGGGCGAGATCATGGCGCAAATCCGCCGCCAGAATGCCTCGCGCGGACAAAGTGGACGCGTTCGTTGGCAGGATCATGCGGCGCATATCCAGCGAGTCCGCAATTGCCGCTGCATGGAGGCCCGCCGCGCCGCCGAAGGGCGCCAGGGCGAAATCCGCAGGGTCTGCGCCTTTCTCAAACAGGGAGAGACGGATCGCGTCCCCCATATGGGCGTCCGCCACTTCCAACACGCCAGCGGCGGCGGCTTCGGGCGCTAGGTCCAGCGGCGCGCCGACATGGGCGTTGATGGCGTCGCGGGCGCCTTGGTCGTCCAACGGCATCGCGCCGCCAAGGAATGAGGGGGCGTCAATCCGGGCGAGCGCCACGTTTGCGTCTGTCACGGCTGGCTGCGTGCCGCCGCGTTTGTAGGATACCGGCCCCGGCATGGCGCCCGCGCTTTCCGGGCCTACGCGCAATCCGCCCGCCTCCACCCGCGCCAAGGACCCGCCGCCAGCGCCGATGGTGCGGATTTCGATCATGGGCAAGCGCACGGGCAAGCCATCGATTTCACCTTCGGGCGTTTGGCCAATTGCGCCATCGCTGACGACGGAGATATCCGCACTGGTGCCGCCCATATCGATGCCGACAAGGTTCTTCAGCCCATGGCGCGCCGCCAGAGCCGCCATCGCCATCGCGCCGCCTGCGGGGCCGGAGAGCAGCAGCTTGGCAGGCAAGCGCGCCGCATCCGCCGGTTTCGCGACGCCGCCATTCGACTGGACCAGATATAAGGGCGCCGTGACGCCAATCGCGGCCAAGCGGCCTTCCACCTGCTCCAAATATCGCGACACGACGGGCTTCAGCAACGCATTCAAGGCCGTTGTCGAAAACCGTTCAAATTCGCGGATTTCAGGGCTGGCTTCATGGGAAGCGGAGGCTGCCAGGCCGGGCGCCGCCGCTTCCGCGATTTCCAGCGTGCGGCGTTCATGATCCGGGTTGGCATAGGCGTTCAGGAAGCCGATGGCGAGCGCTTCCACGCCATCATCAACCAGCCGCTTAGCAAGATCGCTGACGGCGATTTCATCCAGCGGCGTCTCAATGGCGCCGTCATAGCGCACCCGTTCTGCGACGCCGAACCGGCGCTGGCGCGGGATCAACAGCGCGCGGGGTTCGGCGACGAGGCTGTAGAGCTCTTTCCGCATATGCCGGCCGATTTCGAGCACGTCCTCAAACCCCGCCGTCGTCAGCATGGCGCCCTTCGGCAACTTCCGCTCCAGCACCGCATTGGTGGCGATGGTGGTGCCGTGCAGCAGCAGCCCGATATCAGCCAGCGTGAAGCCAAACAACTGCCCGGCCTCCTGCAAGCCCGTGGCGAGGCCGCGCGAAGGGTCATCCGGCGTGGAGGGCGTTTTATGGGCATGGGCCTGCCGGGTGCGGGCGTCATGGATTTCGATATCCGTAAACGTCCCGCCGATATCAACGGCGACGCGGATGGGGCGGACAGACTCAGCCATTGTGGGAAGCGCTTTCTGGTTCAAATATCATCGAGCGGGAAGATTGGGCGGCGGACGTTTTTGAAGGTGATCGCGTTATAGTCAGACGTACACACGCCTTCGCCGGCGCATTCGATTGTCGCGCCGGCGATTTTCTTAAACCCGGCGCGGTAGTGGATGCGGGATTTTAGCATCAGGTAGCGCTTTTCCGTCGGTTCAATGCCCAGGCTGCGCATACAGTTCAAGTCATTCGGCTCCTGGTTTTTCGTGGTGATGACGATTTGGACTTTGCCAGTGTCGAGCACCGCTGTCGGCCCCATATCCATTAACATGCCGGTGCCTGCAGGCCCGGCATTCCGATAAAGCCCATCGGACAATTTGGCGACGCGTCCGGTGATCTTCAGCGGCTTACCCTTCATCCCAATGCCCGGCATGTCGCGTTTGCCGCCAAGGCTGATTGTGACCTCCGCGCCTTCGCCTGCGCGGTGCAATTCCGCTGCCGCAGCTTCATCGCGTGCGGCGAACGCTGCGACGTCTTCCAGCCCGGCTTCAATGATGCCTTTCAGCACGGCCATACAGTCCATGGTCCCGCCGGAAGCTGCGTTATCGTAGTGGTCGAGCAGCACAATCGGGCCATCCGCAGTCATTGTGCTGGCGCGGGCGAGGCTCTCTTCCAGCCGCTCTATTTCATAAACGAACTTCTGGCGGTGCTTCCACGCGAAATCCAGAAGCTCATCGCGCCAAGCTTCGGCTTGCGCCTGATCGCCATCGGTGACGACAACAGCCGAGAGACCTGCCTGGCTGATATCTGCATGGGGGAAACCGACGAAGAGCGTTGCGGTCAGCGCGCCTTCGCGTTCCATCCGCTTCGTCATTTCCTGCAATTCGTTGTTAGGAAAATCATCCGTACCTTGGCGCATGACATGGGGCAGCATTGGCTTCTGGCCCCAAGCGAGTGTCGGCTGGACATTCCCCTTGATCGCCGCAATCGCCGCTTTGCCTGCGCGCATCCCGGTGTCGTAACTGTCGATATGCGGATAGGTCTGATAGCCCGCGAGCACCGTCACATTGTCCGCGATTTCGGGATAGAGGTTGGTGTGCATATCAAGCGCCGCGCCAACCGGCATATCCGGCGCTATCGCACGGATGCGTTTCAGAAGCGCGCCTTCGCCATCCTCCAAGGATTGCGTGACCATCGCGCCATGCAAGTCCAACAGAATGCCGTCTGCGCCGCGCCGGACAGCGTCCAGGATTTTGCCGGTCATGTATTCGTATGCGTCGTCATGGACGGGGCCAGATGGCCATGCGCCCGCCGCGATTGGCGTAATGATTTCAGCGTCCTCCGCCTCCGCCAAATCTAGGAATGCGGCGATGGCGGAGTTCGTGCCTTTAAATGCAGGCGCGACTTCGTCTCCCTCGGGCACGCGCGGGGTGCCGCGAGCAAACACGTCCAACGGCGTCGGTACGGGGGAATAGGTGTTGGTTTCGTGCTTCATCATGGCGATGATCAGGCGCATATCGGCGGTCTCCGTTAAACCGGTTTGTCGCCTGCCAAGCCGCGCGCTGGGCCTGCTAGACCCATCGCGTGACGCATGAACAAGCGCTTCAGCGGAGGCGTCGCCTGTACGGCGCCTAACCCCAGCATCCGCATCAGCCTAAGCGGCGGCACGCGGTTGGAAAAGAGGCGGTTTAGGCTGTCTGTCGCGGCCACGAGAGAAGCTGCGTCGCTCAGGCGGGCGGCGCTATAGGCGGACAACACATCCGGCGCGCCGGGATCGAGGCCTAACGCCAAACGCTCTGTCATGCGTTTCGCCAACTCAGCAGAATCTCTAAGGCCCAGATTAAAGCCCTGGCCTGCAATCGGATGGATGGAGCGTGCGGCATCCCCCACCAGCGCCAACCGTCGCCCTGTCATCGCCGTCGCCGCCACCAGCTTTAGCGGGAAGGAGCCGATTGGGCCGACCGTCTCAACGGCGCCGTAGTGATCGCCAAAGCGTTTGGCCATTTCAGCATCAAATTCTGGCCGCTCAAGCTCCAAGAGGCGTTTGGCCTGCTCGGCCGCTTCGGTCCATACAATTGAAGAGCGGTATGACGAGGCTTTGCCGTCTGCCTCATCCGGCAATGGCAAGATTGCGAAGGGGCCAGACGGCAAGAAATGTTCATGGGCCACCCCCCTGTGCGGCTCGGCGTGGGCGGCGGTGCAGACGATGGATATCTGGCCGTAGTCAAACGCGCGCTCACCGATGCCTGCCAGGCGACGCGTCGGTGAGTTGCGGCCGTCAGCGCCGATCATCAGCCGCGCGCGGATTTCGGCGCCATCGCTGAGATGGGCAGTGGCGGCGCTAGCTTCCAGCGTGAGCGCTTCCAACCCTGTCTCGAAGCGAAGGTCTATGTTCTGCGCGGCCATAACGGCATCGAACATGCGGCGGCGAAGCGCTGCATTGGGCACGATGCAGCCAAGGTCACCCTCGCCAAGCTCAGCGCCGTCATAGTGCAGGAATAGCGGACCATCGCCATCGATGATGCGGATATCTGTAATTTTGCCTGCAGCCCATGCGGCGCTGTCCCAAACGCCAATGCGGTCCAAGATACGCATGGCGCCCTGGGCGATCGCTGTGGTCCGCCAGTCATAGTCTGGATGCTCTAGCCGCGCGCGGGGTGCTGGATCGATCACTGTCACGGCGGCGCCAGCTTCCGCCAATAGCAGTGCGGCGGCCAAGCCATTTAGCCCGGCGCCGGAGATCAGAACGTCTGTCTGTGGTGGGTGCGCATCTTCCATGAAGTGACAATAGCGCGCTTCTGGCGGCGCGCCATCTGCGGAACGCCGCAGCGGCGCCTAAAAATCAGCCTGCACAAAAAATAGTCATGATTAAAAAACAGGCAATATTGAGTCTATGAAATTCTATCGCATTGTAATTATTTAATAAATATCCGTGGCACGGAACTTGTTAAGGGAAGGTTGACGCGGGTGCATACCGGCACGCGCAGGTTCAGGAGATCAGAATGAAGATGGTCATGGCAGTGATCAAGCCCTTCAAGCTCGACGATGTGCGTGAAGCGCTGACGTCAATGGGCATCCAGGGTTTGACAGCTTCAGAGGCGCGCGGGTTCGGGCGTCAAAAAGGGCAAACCGAGATTTATCGCGGCGCCGAATACACGGTGAACTTTCTGCCCAAAGTGAAAATCGAGGTCGTCGTTGAAGACGCGCAGATCGATGGCGCCGTCGAGGCGATCCAGAAAGCGGCAAACACCGGGCGCATTGGCGACGGCAAAATCTTTGTACTCGACGTTGGTCAAGCCGTGCGGATCCGCACCGGCGAGACCGGCGATACAGCGCTTTAAGGAGAATAGGCATGAGCAAAGCATTATTTTCATTGGCGGGCGCTGGCGCTTTGGCGCTTACAGCGGCCCCAGCCATGGCGGCGGTTGATACCGAAACCGCCTTTGTCTTCAACACGTTTTCGTTCCTGGTGAACGGTTTGGTTGTCATGTTCATGGCGGCAGGGTTCGCGATGCTTGAAGCGGGCCTCGTCCGCTCCAAGAACACGGCGACGATCTGCTTAAAAAACATCGCGCTCTATTCCATCGCAGGGCTGATGTTCTACCTGGTCGGCTATGCCGTCATGTACACGAATGTGGATGGCGGCTTCATTGGCTCCTTCTCGTTCTTCTATAACCCGCCAGCGGCGGAATTGGCGCTTTTGGGCGCTGATGAAGCGACGCCTGAACTGGTTAAAGCGGTGACCGATAACGGCTACGCCTCACAATCTGACTGGTTCTTCCAGATGGTGTTTGTGGCGACGGCGGCGTCTATCGTTTCCGGCACATTGGCCGAGCGCATTAAGCTTTGGCCATTCCTGGCCTTCGTCGTTGTTCTCTCAGCGATCATTTACCCGGTTATCGGTTCTTGGGAATGGGGCGGCGGTTGGCTGAACAGCGACTGGTACATCGCCGCATTCGGCGCAGAATTCATGGACTTCGCTGGCTCCACACTGGTTCACTCCACCGGCGGCTGGGCGGCGCTCGCCGGCGCGATTGTGCTCGGCGCGCGTAAAGGCCGGTTCGGGCCGAACGGTGAGGTCCGGCCAATGCCTGGCGCAAACCTACCGCTCGCGACGCTTGGCACGTTCATTCTGTGGTTCGGCTGGTTTGGCTTTAACGGCGGCTCGCAGTTGGCTCTCGGCAGCGCATTGGATGCGGCGGCGATGGCGATTGTCTTCGTCAATACGAACTTGGCGGCGGCGGCTGGCGTGGTCGTGGCGATGATGGTGACCCAGCTTCGCTATAAGAAGGTCGATCTCACGATGGCGCTAAACGGCGCAATCGCGGGCCTCGTATCGATCACAGCCGGTCCAGACCTGCAAAACCACTTTCACTCAATCATCGTCGGCGGCATCGGCGGCGCGATTGTCGTGTTTGCAGTGCCGCTGCTTGACCGCTTCA
This sequence comes from Alphaproteobacteria bacterium, assembly GCA_038102935.1. GTDB lineage: Bacteria > Pseudomonadota > Alphaproteobacteria > Bin95 > Bin95 > VMCJ01. The sequence goes on from JAYNYG010000024.1 coordinate 8,278, forward strand.
AGATCGACGACGTTGTCGGAGCGATCTCGGCGCATTTGGTTGCTGGCATCTGGGGCACGTTGGCTGTCGGCATCTTCGGCGGTGGCGCGATCTTGGCGCAGCTGGTTGGTATTCTTGCAGTCGGCGCATTCGTGTTCCCCGTCAGCTTCATCGTCTGGTACGCGCTTAAGGCCACAGTCGGCATCCGGGCGGAAGAAGAGGCGGAAGTCATGGGGCTCGATCAGTCGGAACTCGGCATGGAAGCCTATCCCGAGTTTGGCCGCGGCTCGCAGACGATGTAGCCGGAGTTTCTCTAAGGCCTAACCCTCTCTCAAGGCCTATTTGCGGCCCGGAGCGTAAGCTCCGGGCCGTTCTTTTATGTGGAATCGCTTAATTGCAGCGCGTTAGCGTGGTTCGTTGAGTCCAAGACTCCGATTTTTGCTTGCGGACGGGTGGGGAGACCCGCTAGTATCTGTTTTGTTCGTATTTTCGGCAGGAGACGGCTCTGTGGCTGTTGCGATTGACGCTGCATCATCCCCACGTGCGGCTAAGCGGGGCGCGAAGACGCCTGCTCGGCGCGCAGCCAAGGTTCCGGCGAAGGCTGAACCACGTGCGCAGGAAGCCAAGTTTCTGCCGCCGCAACTCACGCGCTTTCTGAAACTCCGCGCTCTAGAAATCGCAGGCCTCGTGCTCGTCGGCATAGCGTTGGTCATGGCGGCTGCGCTCTACAGCTATGACCCGATGGATCCTAGCGCCAGCATGGCGAGCGGTCAGGAGCCTCGGAATTTGCTTGGAGCCGCTGGCGCTTCCGCGTCTGACGCCGTTCTCAGGGCGATCGGCCTCGCGGCTTGGGCGGCGCCATTGGCTGCGTTCAGCATAGGCTGGCGTTTCTTTCTGCATCGGCCACCCCGCGTTTTATGGCTCCGTCTGGCGCTTCTGCCATTGGGCGCTGTGCTCGCTGCGGCGGCGCTTTCAGCGATTGCCGCGCCGCCCGCCTGGCCGCTGACAGAAAGCCTTGGCGGCGCGCTTGGGGCGAAGGCGCAGGACAATGTTTGGCGCTTGGCGCAGGCGTTGCTCCCTGGCATCGAAGGCGGACTTGCCGCCGTTCTGGCAGGGCTGGCTGCCGCTGTACTGCTGTTCTGGTGCTTTGCGCCGCCGCTTGGCGCGATCAAGCGCACAGCGAAATGGCTCTGGCGCGCGCTGCTTTGGGCGATGGGCCATGGCGGCCGGGCCGCCCGTACGGCCCAGGCCCATGCCCGCCATGTCGCAAGGCGTGGCGAACGCGTCGAGCCCGAGATCGTTGATCCAGCAGATTATGATGCGGAGGATTATGAGGACGGCGAGTGGGAAGAGCCCGAACCAGAACCCGAAATCACAGCCGCACCCCGCAAAACCTTGACCGGAAAACTGGGCGAACGTCTTGCAGGTAAGCCCAAGCCCGCGAAGAAGGCCAAAGCCAAGAAAGCGCCTAAAGAACCCGCAGCGCCCAAGAAGCCCAAAACCAAGCCGCGCCGCGCTAAATCTGGCGTACAGCCTGATTTGCCGTTGGATGACGGCTTCCAACTTCCGCCGCTAGACCTCTTGCAGGAAGGCGAGGAAGCCGCGGAGGTCGAGAGCGATGATCTTCTGGACGAAAAGGCTCGCCGCCTTGAAACTGTGTTGGAAGACTTCGGCGTAAAGGGCGAGATCAAACGCTTCCGCCAAGGCCCGGTCGTTACGCTATTCGAACTTGAACCAGCGCCCGGCGTAAAAGCATCCCGTGTCATCGGCCTCGCGGACGATCTTGCGCGGAACATGAGTGCGGTATCCGTCCGTGTCGCAACGGTGCCGGGCAAGAATGTCATTGGCATCGAGTTGCCGAACCAACACCGGGACATCGTTTATCTCCGTGAGCAGTTGGCGACGAAAGACTTCACGGGCAGCCATGGCCTGCCCCTGGCGCTTGGTAAGGATATTGGCGGGTCGGCAGTGGTGGTCGATCTCGCGCGCATGCCGCATTTACTGATCGCTGGCACCACTGGCTCTGGCAAATCCGTCGCGATCAACAGCATGATCTTGTCGCTGCTCTACACGATGACGCCGGAGCAATGCCGCTTCATCATGATTGATCCGAAGATGCTGGAGCTGTCGGTCTATGACGACATCCCGCATCTCTTATCGCCAGTCGTCACGGACCCCAAGAAAGCCGTCGTTGCGCTGAAATGGACCGTGCGCGAGATGGAAAACCGCTATCGCGCCATGTCGACGCTGGGCGTGCGCAATATCGCTGGATACAACAACCGCATTGAGGAAGCCCGCAAGAAGGGCGAGACGCTGACCCGGCGCGTCCAAACCGGCTTTGATCCCGATACGGGCCGCCCGATTTACGAAGAGCAGCCGCTGGATATGCGCGCGCTGCCGTTCATCGTCGTCGTCGTTGACGAGATGGCGGACCTGATGTTGGTCGCGGGCAAGGACATCGAAGCGGCGATCCAGCGCTTGGCGCAGATGGCGCGCGCTGCCGGCATCCATTTGATCATGGCGACGCAGCGCCCGTCCGTGGACGTCATCACTGGCACGATCAAGGCGAACTTCCCAACGCGGATCAGCTTCCAGGTCACCAGTAAGATCGACAGTCGCACCATCCTTGGCGAAGGTGGGGCGGAGCAGCTTCTTGGCCATGGCGACGGTCTGTACATGGCGGGCGGCGGGCGTATCAAGCGCGTGCATGGGCCGTTCGTGGAGGATGAGGAAGTCAACGATATCGTCGCCTTCCTGAAGGGCCAGGCGCCGCCGGAATATATCGAAAGCGTCACCGAAGATGAGGGTGCGGCTGATGGCATTCCAGGCTTCGAGCCGTCTAGCGGCGGGGGCGAAGATGATGGCGAAAACGGCCTCTATGACCGGGCAGTCGCGATTGTGGCGTCAGATAAGAAAGCCTCCACCAGCTACCTGCAGCGGCGCCTCAAGATCGGCTATAACCGCGCCGCGTCATTGATTGACCGAATGGAAGCGGAAGGCGTTGTTAGCCAGGCGAACCACGTCGGCAAGCGGGAAGTTCTTGTTGGCGGACACGCTGACTAAGCTAGGGTTTTTGGAACTACCGGGACGGCTGCCTCGTTTCCGCCCAAGTTTCGCCCTGGCGCCGCCGCCCTGTTGCAGGATATAGGCGTATAGCCTCTCCGCAGATTTGGAACCGCTTATGCGTCGCCTCTTCATTCTTCTCGCTGCCCTGCTGCCGCTTGCAACCGCATTGCCCGCATCCGCACAGCAATCCACGCCCGGCACGCCGCCTGCAGTGGTGGACCAGGCATTGGTTGAGCGGATCATCGCCTATTTGAATAGCGTGCGCACACTTGAAGCCCGGTTTGTGCAACAGAATAGTGATGGCGGGCAAGCGACTGGCAAAATGTGGGTCAGCCGCCCCGGTCGCATCCGGTTTGAGTACGATATGCCGTTCGGCGATGTGATTTGGTCAGACAACAACCTCGTGAAACATTTTGATCGGGATTTGGAATCCGTGACCCATGTGCCAGCACATCTGACGCCCGCATGGTTCCTGCTCGATGATCAAGTTTCGATCAAGAAGGACGTTGAAATCCTGGCGACGGCTGAGCTTGAAGATAAGGCTTATCTGACAGCCTCACAGGAGGGCGCGTTGGCTGAAGGCCGGGTGACGCTCGCCTTTGACCGTGAGCCGATGCGGATCCTTGGATGGAATGTCGTAGACGGCGGCGGCACAGTGACCCAGGTTAATCTAATTTCGCCAATTGTCGGCGCGCCGATCGACAAGAAGGTTTTCCGCTACGAACCGCCCGGTGGCATTGATAATCGCTAGGCTGCCGCCTCCAGCGCCGCCACGCCCGGTAATGTGCGGCCTTCCAGCCATTCCAGAAACGCGCCGCCTGCTGTCGATACATAGGTGAAATCGTTGACGACGCCTGCATGCGCCAGCGCGGCGACTGTGTCTCCGCCCCCCGCAACCGCCAGCAGCTTGCCAGATTTCACCAGCGCCGCCGCCTCCTGCGCCACCTTATTTGTCGCCGCATCGAATGGTGGCGTCTCAAAGGCGCCGAGCGGGCCGTTCCAAACGATGGTTTTATAGTCCGCAAGCAATTCCGCGAGGGATGCAGCGCTTGCAGGGCCGACATCCAGCATCATCTGGGCGTCGGGAATGGCGGTGACTGGCACGATGACGGTTTCAGGGTTGGCTTTGAATTCTGCGGCGCATACGGCGTCTGTCGGCAGCACCAACAGGCAGTCGCTTTCATTCGCTTTCGCCATGATGGCGCGGGCGGTGTCCAGCATTTCGGCCTCAACCAAGCTTTTTCCCATGTCGTGGCCAAGCGCTAGCAAGAAGGTATTCGCCATGCCGCCGCCGACGATCAATGCATCAACGCGGGTCACCAACGTTTCAAGAATGGCGATCTTGGAGGACACTTTTGCGCCGCCAACCAATGCCGCCGCAGGTCTGGCCGGGTTTTCCAGCGCAGCCCCAAGCGCTTCCAATTCCGCCTGCATGGAGCGCCCCGCCGCTGCTGGCAACAGCCGCGCTAAGCCTTCGGTGGAGGCATGGGCGCGATGGGCGGCAGAGAAAGCGTCATTCACATAGATATGGCCAAGCTTGGCGAGCGCGCGGGCGAAAGCGGCGTCATTGGCTTCCTCGCCTGCGTGGAACCGCACGTTCTCCATCAACGCCACGCCGTCTTCGGGCAATCCGGCGACAACGGCTTCTGCTTCCGAACCAATGCAATCGCCAGCGAAAGCGACTGGCTTGCCGAGCGCTTCCGCCAAACTGTCTGCAATCGGCCGCAAAGACATTTCGGGATTGGGCTGGCCCTTAGGCCGCCCGAAATGAGACAGGCACACAACGCGGGCGCCCCTGGACGTCAGGTCACGGATGGTTGGCAGCGCCCGTTCGATTCGGGTCGCATCCGTCACTTCGCCGTCCCGTACAGGCACGTTGAAATCAACCCGCACCAGGACCGTTTTGCCGAGGACGTCGATATCGTTGATGGTTTTGAAGCTTGGCATGGGGTGTTGCTATTCGCCTTTGAAATCGGGACGGCGTTTTTCAACGAAAGCGTTGGCGGCTTCCTGATGATCCTTAGTCGCCTGCGCCAATGCCTGCATGCCTGCCGCCATTTCTAGCGCTGTATCCAACCGCTGGAACTCGCTTTCCTTCAGGAGACGCTTGGTCATGCGAAGGGCTTCTGGCGGTTTGCGGGAGATTTTGGTCGCCATTTTGTTGGCGGCGGCCATCAAGTCGTCGAAGGGCACGACCTGCGAAATAAGGCCGATGTCTTTGGCTTCCTCAGCATCGATAACATCGCCCGTAAACGTCATTTCAAACGCTTTGGAGCGGCCGACGAGACGCGGCAGGTACCAGGATCCGCCGTCGCCTGGAATGATGCCAAGGTTCACGAACACTTCGCCGAATTGGGCTGAATCCGCAGCAATCCGAATATCGCACATCATGGCGAGATCGCAGCCAGCGCCGATTGCGTGGCCGTTGACTGCGGCGATAATCGGCACTTCGACCTTATCCAGCGCCAGCGGAATGCGCTGAATGCCTTCGCGATACCAATGGCGTGTGGCGAAAGGCTGCTTCTGCATTTCTGGCGCGCGCGCCGCCATATTTTTCACGTCGCCGCCGGAGGAAAACGCTGTGCCGGCGCCGGTTAGGATCACGCAGGAAACGTCATGGTCTTTCGCGACCATCTCTGCGATTTCTTCAAACCGCGCAACCATTTCAGGCGCTGATACGGCATTGCGGATATCTGGGCGATTGATGGTCCAGGTGACGACGCGACCGTTTTTCTGATACAGAATGTTATCTTGGCTCATAAGGCTTCCTTGGGTTTTAGGGGGGCAGGGCTCAGGCGAGCCGATAGGTTGAATCAGGGCCGGGCGGCGTGTCGGGGCAAGCGATTTCCTTCCGCTCCCACATTGCCAGCAGATGTGACAGGACTGAGCGCCCGGCGGCACGATGCAGATTCTCGTCCACATCCGCATACATGACCTTCACCATGGCTGGTATCGTCATGGCCCCGCCGCTCAAGCAACTCCGAATTTGGTCTTCGCGCGCTTCCCGGTGGTCGATGAAGGCCTGGACGAAGGTCTTCGGGTCATCAATCGGGCCGCCATGGCCGGGATAATAGGTCGTCTCATCCCGATCCAGCATCCGGCGGAGGCTGTTCATATAGTCGTTCATGTCGCCATCGGGCGGGGAGACGATGGAGGTGGACCAGCCCATCACATGATCGCCGGACAACATCACATTGTCTTCTTTCAGCGCGAAACAAAGGTGGTTGGAGATATGGCCCGGCGTGAAGATCGCCTCCAAAGTCCAGCCATTGCCCTCGACTAAGCCGCCATCCGGCACGGGGTGGTCAGGATTGAAGCTGCGGTCGCCGCCTTCTGGCGAATCAAATGGCCAGTCCCGCCTGGAGCCTACGCCGTGCGGGCCGTAGCCATATGTCGGCGCGTTTGTGGCCGCCACAAGGTCTGGCACGCCGGGGGAATGATCGTTGTGGGTGTGGGTGACGATAATATGCGTCACCGTCTCGCCCTCGACCGCTTTCATGATGGCGGTGGTATGTTCTGGCGATACGGGGCCGGGATCGATCACGGCCACTTTGCCTTTGCCGACGATATAGGTGTTCGTGCCTTTGAACGTGAACATCGATGGGTTCGGCGATGTCACGCGGCGGAGCAACGGAGTCAGTTGCACGACCTCACCGGGTTCAGCATCGAATGTGCGGTTGAACGGGATCGGTTGGGCCATAGCGATAGAATCCTGAACGGTTGCGCGCGCGTCGCGTAAGGGCGCATCCTGCCGCTCCGCCGCGCGCCGATCAAGCGGTGGCCAAAGAGGATTTGCTTCGATGTTATTGCTCAAGCCAAACTGCGAATGTTGTGACGTAGATTTGCCGCCGGACGCGGTGGACGCGCTGATATGTTCGTTCGAATGCACCTTCTGTGCGGATTGTGTTGAAAATCGCATGCCGGGCGGCGTCTGCCCCAATTGCGGCGGCGGATTTGTCCCGCGTCCAATCCGCCCTGCCAACAAGTTGGCGAAATTCCCACCGTCGACAGACCGTGTGTTGAAGGCGCATCCCGGCTGCAAGGCGTGACGAATTGGTATGCGTCCAAGCAAACCCTCGCTTTCACGCAAATTTTAGGGCAATTGAAACTGGAATTCAGGAAATCTTGCCGGATGAACCAGTGAGGCGCACTGCGGCAATCTATGAGCATTTCAGATTTACTCGCGATTGAGCTGCCGCTCGGATTGATCATCCTAGTTTTTGTTCTGTTTGAGATCAAACAGATGCTTGCTGATTTCATGCTGCAGACCAGTTGGATGGCGCGCGGCAAGCAGCAGGCCGAAGGCTGGCTGCCGCCGCTCGCGACGCATTGCACAGTCCACGCATCCTTCACGCTGGCGATTGCGCTGGTAATCAATCCGGCGTTCTGGTGGTTGGCCCTGGTCGATTTTGCCGCCCATTTCTCGGTGGACCTCGCCAAAGCCCGGATCGGCCTCGCAACGGGCTGGACGCCGGAACGCCAAAGCTTCTGGTCGCTCTTTGGCGCGGATCAGGCCTGTCATTCCTTGACGCATCTTGTGTTGGCGCTGGTCCTGATCGCTGGCTAGAGCATCGTCAGAATTCAATCCCCTCCTGGGCTTTGACGCCGGACCGGAAAGGATGTTTCACCTGGGTCATCTCTGTCACCAGATCAGCCGCTTCAATCAGCGCTTCCTTAGCGTTGCGGCCTGTCACAACGGCATGCTGCATATCCGGGCGGCCTGCTAGGCCTTCCAATACATCGTCCAGCTCCAGGTAGTCATAGCGCAGCACGATGTTGAGCTCATCCAGGATGACCATGTCATAGGCGGGGTCGCCCAGCATGCGTTTGGCTTCTTCCCAGGCTTTGCGGGCGGCGCGGATATCGCGGGCGCGGTCCTGGGTGTCCCAGGTGAAGCCTTCGCCCATGGCTTTGATTTCAATCTGTGGCTCGAACCGGCGGAGCGCTTCCCGCTCGCCGGTTTCCCAAACGCCCTTCACGAATTGCACGACGCCAATCTTCTTGCCGCGCCCCAATGACCGGAGCGCTAAGCCGAATGCCGCTGTGGATTTGCCTTTGCCCTTGCCGGTGTGGACCATCAGCAGGCCTTTTTCGATGGTCTTTGTCGCCAGCATTTTGTCCCGTGCGGCTTTGCGCTTGCGGGATTTTTCGTCCGCGCGGGTGTTGGCTTCGTCATCTTCGGGGTCGGGCGGGCGTTTCCCATCCGTCATGGCGCACTCCTGATATCTGCCAAAGTTTCATAGCGTGAGTTGCGGCGGGGCCGCCAGAGATCGCGGTCAATGGCTTCCTGAAACCGGGCGGCCATTTCAGCCAGCGCCGCCGGGTTTTCGCGCTCAATGAAGGCGCGCACGTCGTCATCTTCCAGATAAGCCTGGAACAGCGCATCGAAATGTTTTGGGCCGACTGCGTTGGTCGTGGCCGCAAAGCCGAAGAGATAATCCACCGTCGCCGCCATCTCGAAGGCGCCTTTATAGCCATGCCGCATCACACCTCTGATCCAGCGCGGATTGGCAGCGCGGCCATGGACGACGCGGCCAAGCTCCTCCGCCAGAGACCGGGCTTTCGGTTGTTCCGGCAGGCTGTGGTCCATGTGATAGATGGCGGGCGCTTCTGCGCGCGCAGCCTCAATCGCAGCTGCCGCACCGCCTTCGAACTGGAAATAATCATCGCTGTCGAGGAGATCATGCTCGCGGTTGTCTTGGTTCTGGACAACGCCCTCGGTTTGTTTTAACCGCGCTTCTAAGGCCTCACCTGCAGCTTGGCCTTCCCCGCCGCCATAGGCATATCCGCCCCATGTGCGCCAAAGATCGGCCAAGTCTTCGCGGCTGGTCCATGCGCCGGACTGCATAGGCGCTTGCAGTCCGGCGCCATATGCGCCCGGCATTGCGCCGAAGACGCGCCATGCTGCACGGCGCCGGGCCTGTTTGGGCTCGGCGCCCGCGGCTTGCAAACGCGTCGCTTCATCGGCGACAGCAGCGGCGATGGGGTTTTGGTCCGCTGGTTCATCCAGTGCCGCAACGGTTCTGACGGCCTGATCGAACAATGCAATCTGGCTAGGGAAGGCGTCCCGGAATAGGCCGGAGACACGCAAGGTCACGTCAACGCGCGGGCGGCCCAGCACCGCGAGCGGCACAGGCGTTATGCCGGTGACGCGGCCGCTCGCCCGGTCCCATTCCGGTTGAACGCCAAGCAACGCTAACGCCTGCGCCAGATCATCGCCGCCGGTCCGCATATTGGCCGTGCCCCAGCAGGTGACGAGCAGCGCCTTTGGCCAATCGCCGTGGTCCTGCACGAACCGCTCGATCAGCATGGCGGCAGAGCGCTGGCCAAGCGTCCAAGCCGTTGGCGTCGGCAGGGCGCGCGGGTCGAGCGAGAAGAAGTTCCGGCCGGTCGGCAACACGTCCGGGCGGCCTCTGGTGGGCGCGCCTGAAGGGCCGGGTTCGATGAATGCACCATCGAGCGCCGCCAGCAATCCGGCGGTTTCAGCAGCGCCAGAGGCATCGATTGCTGGCGCAAGCGTCGTGTCGATTGTTGCGAGGACAGCGGCCGTGGCGGTCCATTCTGGTTCCGGCGCCGCATCACCGTTGATAAGCGCGCTCGACAGCATATCAAGCCGCTCCACCGTATCGGCGACAGTGCGCCATGACCGATCAGATTGGCTTGCGAGACTGTTTGGGCGGGGGCCATCCCAAGCTGTCGAAGGATCCGCTGTCAGAGGGTCTTCACCAAGCGCCAAATCCTCCGCTAAGGCCCGCAGCAGCGATGCCTCCCCCGCTTCCTGCCCGCGTGGCGCACGGGCGAGGGCGGCGAGCAGGCCGGTGCGTTCCGAGCCTTCAGGCGATTGCCCGAAGATGTGCAATCCATCCCGGATTTGCAGCAGCTTGATATCGCAGAGCGCGGCGTCCAACTTCGAAACGGCGGCGGCGTCATCATCATCGGCGGAAACGTTTGCGTCGGCATCTAGGCCTGCTTCGGCGGCAAGGTCTCTAATTTTATCGGCGATGGGTTTTAGGCGACGGCGGTCCATCCCGGCGGCAGCGAAATATTCATCAGCCAGGGCTTCAATCTGCCCAAGCCGGCCCTCGGCGCCGGCGCGGGTCATCGGCGGCGTCAGGTGATCAATGATGACGGCGGCGGACCGGCGTTTTGCCTGCGCGCCTTCGCCCGGATCATTGACAATGAACGGATAGATATGCGGCACGGGACCAAACACGGCTTCAGGGAAACAGGCGTCAGACAGCGCCAGCGCTTTCCCCGGCAGCCATTCCATATTGCCATGTTTGCCGAAATGGATCGCGGCATGGGCGACAAACGCTTCCCTCAGCCAAATGTAAAACGCCAGATAGCCATGCGGCGGCGGCAGGGCTGGGTCATGATGGGTTTCGTCCGGGTCCAGCTCATATCCCCGGCTTGGCTGCACGCCGACGGCGGCAGCGCCGTAGCCGCGGAAGTTGACTGCGAAAGTCTGGGACGTCGCATCGAAAAGCGGATCGGCTTCAGGCTGCCCCCAGCGATCTTCGATCTTTGCTCGGGCCTCTGCGGGAATGTTGTTGTAGGCGGATAGATACTCTACGAGCGAGAGCCGTTCAGTCAGCGGCTCAGCCAGCGCCGCCATGAGCGCTTTGCCGTCATCCGGCGCGCCCGTCACCGCGTATCCCGCCTTGGCTAAGTCCTGGAGTGAACGCGCGACGCTCGCGGGCGTGTCCAGGCCGACGCCGTTGGCGACACGGCCCGCCTGCACCGGATAATTGGCGACGACAATGGCGACGCGGCGGTCTGCTGCGGGCGTTTGGCTAAGTCTCGCCCATGCCGCCGCTAACCGCGCAACGAAGCGTGCGCGGTCGGGGAGCGGCTCGTATCGGGAGATAGGGCACTCGACCAGATCGTCTGCTTGCGGTGCGGATTTGAACGAAACGGCGCGAGTCAGGATACGGCCATCCAATTCCGGCAACGCCACATGCATGGCGACATCGCGTGGGCCGAGCCCCTGGGCGCTTTCACGCCATGCCGCTTCTGCGCCGCCGGAGAACACGATCTGCAGCACTGGGACGCCAGCTTGATCGAGCGGTGAGGCTTGGTCAGAGGCGCCGCTTTGGCGGGCTGCAAACCCTAAACCGCAAAGGATCGCGGCGGGCGGTGTTTCAGCGAATATTTCGGCCAGGAAGGCTTGGCTGGCAGGGTCTTTCAGGCCTGCAATGAAGATCGGTTGCGGCTGTAAGCCAGCATCTGCGAGCGCGTTGGCAAGCGCGTCTACGGCTGCGGTGTTTCCGGCGGCGACATGGGCGCGGTAGAACAGGATTGGGATGATTGGGCGGTCCGTTTGCGTAGCCGCAGGCTTCCCCCCTCTCCCTGCCCTCTCCCCCCTGCGGGGGGCGAGGGTGTTAAGATGAAAATCTCGCGGCTCGGTCCCCTCTCCACCGTCAGGGGGGAGAGGGACAGAGAGAGGGGGGAAGCTAGCGGGCGAGTAAAGTCCAGCCCGCGCCAAAGTCTCCGGCGGCGCAGGCGCAACCTCCGCCAATCCGGCCAGCCCCGCCATTGTCTCAATCAGCGCATCTGCGTTGGCCGGACCGCCCTCTTTTAAATATCCCCAAAGCCGATCCCACACCTCGTCAGACACTGTGGAGAGCGCCTTCAATTCGCCATCCGGCTTCTCGTCGCCAGGAAGGAAGGCGATATCGGCGCCCGTTTCAGCTGCCATAGCCGACATTCGATCAACGCCAAAGCGCCAATATCCGCGCCCGCCGAGCAAGCGCATGACGATGACGCGGGCGGATGCGCTCATGCGGTCGATATAAGTATCTACAGAAAGATTATGCGCCAAGGCCATCAGGTTCGCCGCCCGAAGTGCGGGCCAACGTTCAGAGTTCGCCGTTAGTCGTCGCTGCGCGCCTGCGACAAGCGCCAGATCGGTATCAGCGGCAGACAGGAATAACAGCGGCGCTGGCGTCTGGCCGAGGTCAACGGCGGCGTCGGGATCGTCCTCCGGCGGGCCGGCGGACAGCAGCAGATGCATCAGGCCGCACCGCCGTTCAGGATCGCCGCAGCACGTGCTTCATCGAAGCCGTGCAGGCCGATCACGACGATCCGGCTGGAGCGCGCCTCATCCGCTTGCCAAGGTCGGTCATAGTGCACCGCGACACGGCGGCCCGCGGCCTGCGCCTGAAGGCGCATCGGCTTGTCCGCAATATCCGCGAAACCTTTAACGCGTAGGACATCTGGCAGTTCGCTCAAAAGCGTCTCAATGCGGGATTGCAGCGCGTCCGGTGTATCCAATGCGGCTTCTAGAGTGACAGTGATGCTATCGAAGTCGTCATGTTCGTGATCGTCTTCATGGTCGTGGTGCGAGGGACGGGCCGCCACGTCGTCCTCCACGCCAACGCCAAGGCCGAGCGCGACCGCTGGATCAATCGCACCCATCGCTGTGCGGGCGAGGCGGGGCGCGCGGCCTTGGGCGGCGGCGGTGATGGCGGCTTCGGCGCGGGCAAGGGCGGCCTCATCGGCCAGGTCGATTTTGTTGACGAGCACGATGTCAGCGGCGGCCATCTGGTCCTCAAACAGTTCCGCCAAGGGCGCATCATGGTCGAGCGAGGGATCAGCGGCGCGCTGGGCGTCAACGGCGGCGGCGTCCCAGGCGAAGGTTCCAGCGGCGACGGCGGGCGCATCAGCCACGGCGACTACGGCGTCTACCGTCGTGCGGCTCCGCACCTCCGGCCATTGAAACGCTTGCAGCAGCGGCTTTGGCAGCGCCAGGCCGGATGTTTCGATGATGATGTGATCCGGCGGGCTTGGGCGGTCGATTAGCGCTTGCATGGCGGGCAGAAAATCATCGGCGACGGTGCAGCAGATGCAGCCATTCGCCAGTTCGATCATATCCTCTTCATCGCAATCCGGGATCGCGCAGGCCAAAGCCTCGCCATCGACGCCCATATCGCCAAATTCATTGACCAGAAACGCCAGACGTTTGCCTTTGGCGTTGGTCGCCAGATGGGCCAGGAGCGTCGACTTCCCGGCGCCGAGGAAACCAGTAACCACGGTGACGGGGATTTTCTGCGGCAAGTTCATGACGGGTCCTTGAATGAAAGCGGCAGCCCAGCCGCTAGGAAAACTACATGGCCGGCGATTTCAGCCATCGTTTGATTGAGCCGCCCGGCTTCATCGCGGAAGCGCCGGGCGAGCGGGTTCATTGGAACGATGCCGAGACCAACCTCATTCGAGACCAGCACGACAGGATGTTTGGCTTCGATAAAGCTCTCGATCAGGATATCGGTTTCGGCGGCGATGTCCGCTTGGCGTTCCATGAGGTTGGAGAGCCAGAGCGTGAGGCAGTCCAGCAGCACGGGCGCATCAGCGCTGGCGATCAGCGGCGCAATCGCGGCAGCTTCCTCGATCGTGCGCCAGTTCTGGCCACGCCTGGATTGGTGTTGGTCGATCCGCGCGCGCATTTCCTCGTCACGGACTTCGGCGGTTGCGAGATAAATCCCGCCGCCTGCCGCTTCGATCAGCCGTTCAGCATGACGGCTCTTGCCCGAGCGCGCGCCGCCGAGAACGAGTGTCACGGCAGGCGGACGGCGCGCCCATACCCTGGAGTCGGCAAAAGTCATGCGCGGGAAACCAGCAAGGTTCGAACTCCCAAACCGCGCCCACCGCACGGCTCAATCGGTTGAACGCTCCGGCAGGTTTCCTGGCTCCGGCTTTGCCCGATCCGCCTTCCCAGCCTTGCGTGGGCCAGTGGCATGAAGGATCGAACAGATGCAGCCGTTACAGTCGCGGGGGCGGCGCTGGCTTTGAACCAGCTTCCCTCTTCCGGTGCGCGTATCTGGAGACCATACTTGATGTCGCATTTGAAAGCTATCGCTCAGGAGCAGCTCATGGCCCCAAAAGTCGGATATCTCTTGCCCACCCGCGAGGCCGTGATGGAGGGCAGGCCAGATGCGCAGCCTTTGCTGGCGCTAGCCGAACAGGCGGAAGGCCTCGGCTACGATTCGATTTGGATCGGGGATTCGGTCCTCGCCCGCCCGCGCCACGAACCGCTGACGATGCTCGCCGCCGTCGCTGGCCGGACAAAGCGCGTGCAGTTGGGGACGGCGGTATTGCTCCCCGCTTTGCGTAATCCTGTGCTGCTGGCGCACCAAGCCGCGACGCTGGATCAAGCGAGCGACGGGCGACTAGTCCTTGGCGTCGGCATCGCCACTGATGTGCCGAACATCCGCGCGGAATTCGAAGCCTGCGGCGTGCCGTTCGAAAAACGCGTCGGGCGCATGCTCGAAGGGCTGAAGCTGGCGCAGGCGCTTTGGTCTGACGAGCGTGTCACGTGGTCGGGCAGGTGGAATGTTTCTGAAAGCGTGCTCGGGCCGGCGCCGGTGCAGAAGGGCGGCCCGCCAATTTGGGCGAGCGGATCTGTCCCGCCTGCTCTCAAACGGATTGCGCGTTATTTCGATGGCTGGTTCCCGAATGACGCGCCGCCGCCGCAATGGGCTGAACGCCGCGGAGAACTTGATGCGCTGACGGCGGCGGAAGGCCGCGATCCCGCCAGTATTGACGGCGCGCTCTATCTCACGCTGTCCATCGGCGAGGATGCAGATGCGGCAGGCGCGCGAATGGACGCCTTTCTCGCCAGCTACTACGGCGCCCGCCCGGATGTGCTGAAGAAGCGGCAGGCGTGCTACGCCGGACCGGCAGAGGGCGCGGCATCGCTGCTACAAGAATACGCGGACGCAGGCGTGACGCATTTCTGCCTCCGCTTCGCCGGTGATCATGAGCGGGCGCTAGAGACTTTCGCTAAGGTGCGGCGAGGGTTGGGGTGGTGAAATTCTAGGAGCTCGTTTCTGGCGCAGCTGCCCGCCACGCAATCAGATACGCCGCGCCGTCAGGGCCTGAGGCATCGGTGTGCGGCGTGCGTGGCGCCACGTGCAGCATCTGGCCTGGCTCGATGAGCTCCTGCGTGTCGTCGTAGCCGACGATATAGGCGCCGCTCTCCACAAAGATCAGGAGATCATCGATATGGGAATGCGCGCCAAATAGGTGATTGGCGGGCAAGGTCCGGGCTTCCGGTTTGCCATATGCTTCAGCCGCCGCATATTCGGCGAAGGCGCGCGCATCCATTTCGTGCGGCCCTAGACTGGCTCGGCCAGGAACACCGGAATCTTGCGGTCCGTTTTGGCCTGGTAGTCGTTATAGGGCGGATAAGCCTCGGCGCTCGCGTCCCAGAGGCGGCTGCGGAGCGCATCATCCTCAATCTCCCGAACGCGCATTTTGAAGACTTCTGTCTTGTCGCGGATTTCGACATCCTGATTGGCGCGGAGATTGTAGACCCAAACCGGGTTCTTCTCGCGCCCGCCATAGGAGCCGACCAACACATAACCTTCGTCCACCTTCACCCGCATCAATGGGATTTTGCGGATGCCGCCGGTTTTCCCGCCCATATGGGTGACGATGATGCAGGGCAGGCCGCTATCACGGAGCGTTGTGCCCTCAGTGCCGCCGCTGCCTTCATACAGCTCTACCTGTTTGCGGACCCAATCAATCGCGGGCGGAATATAGTCTGGCATCGGTCACACTCCCTGTTTGAGTGCTGAGTATGCCACGGTCCCTGGGGTTTTCCAGCGCTTAAGCGACTGCGGCTTCAACCCAATCCATCCGGTCCTGGCCGAAGAACATATCGCCGCCCGCAAAGAATGTCGGCGCGCCAAAGGCGCCGCGCTCGACGGCATGGTCTGTATTGGCGCGGAGATGGGCCTTGGCGGTGTCGCTGGAAATCCACCCGGCGAATCTGTCGATGCTCACACCGGCTTTGTCTGCGAATGCTTCGAGCGCGGTTGGATCGCCCAGATCCATGCCGTCGATCCACATCGCCTCGAAAGCGGCGGCGGCGACATCATCCATCGCGCCCTCAAGCTGCGCTCCGGCGATGGCGCGCATCGCCATCAACGTGTTCACCGGAAAATGCGGGTTCAGATGGAACGGCACGCCGTATTGGGCTGCATAACGGGCGCAGTCGGTGGCGATATAGGCGCGTTTGGCGGGAACATCGGCAGGCGAGTGATTGCCGGAGCCAGTGAACAGGCCGCCAAGCAGGATCGGCGTCAATGTGATTTCAGCGCCGGTACGCTTTGCCAGGCTAGGGAGTTGCGTCCAGGCGAGATAGGCTGTCGGACTGCCCACATCGAACAGAAATTCTATTGTTTTCGTCATTCCGTGATGATCTCCCCTCGCAGCGGCAATCACGGTATAACATGGCAAAACCTATCGATGCCTTACTGCTGAAGGAACCTATCCCATGCTGCTGACCGACGCTCAATTGGAAGAATTTGACCGCGAGGGCTATCTGTTCCTGCCAAGCTGTTTCTCAAAAGAAGAAATGGCGCTGCTCGCCAGCGAGGCGGAAGGCATCTACGCCGAGGACCGCAAGGAAGTATGGCGGGAAACATCCGGCGCGCCGCGCACGGCCTTTGCTGCGCATACATATAACGAGGCCTACCGGCGCCTCGGCGCGCATCCGCGCCTGATCGAGCCGGTATCGCAATTGCTGGACGATGATCTCTACATGCACCAGTTCAAAATCAACGCCAAAGCGGCGTTTGACGGCGATGTGTGGCAGTGGCACCAGGACTTTGGCACCTGGCACCGCGATGACGGCATGCCGGAACCGCGCGCCATGAACATCGCCGTG
Source organism: Alphaproteobacteria bacterium (assembly GCA_038102935.1). Lineage (GTDB taxonomy): Bacteria > Pseudomonadota > Alphaproteobacteria > Bin95 > Bin95 > VMCJ01. The sequence goes on from JAYNYG010000024.1 coordinate 24,992, forward strand.
TTCTTGGATGAAGTGATGCCGATCAACGGCGCGCTGATGTTCATCCCGCGCAGCCACAAACAGGGCGTGCTGCAGGCGGGGCATGACCTCGCCACCACGTCATATCCGCTCTGGACGCTGGATAAATCTGAAGTGACGAAGCTGGCGGATGAAGGCGGCATCGTCGCGCCGACGGGGCCAGCGGGATCTGTGATCATGTTCCACGGCAACCTCGTGCATGCGAGCCCGCCGAACATCACGCCCTATCCGCGCAAGATCGTGTATTTGACGCTCTGCGCCGTCACCAACCACATCACCAAGTTCAACCGCGAAGAATGGATCGCGCACCGGGACTTCACGCCGATTGAGCCGGTAGCGGATGATGCGCTCGCGGCATTGGCGCAGGAACGCGCCGCCGTCGCGGCTGAATAGGAAGGGCGTCCCCATGAAAATCGGCTGCGTCTTCCCGCATTCGGAAATCGGCGACGATATGTCGATGGTCAAAGACTTCTTCCAGACGGCGGAAGGCTTGGGCTACGACCATGTGCTCTGCATTGACCATGTGCTCTGCAACAAGGACGCCAAAGGCGCGCCCTGGGCGGCAGCCTACACGATTGAGCGGACCTTCCATGAGCCTCTGACGCTGTTCGCTTGTGCGAGCGCGCTGACCAGCCGGATTACTTTCGCCTCCGCCGTTCTGGTGCTGCCCCAACGCCAAGCGCCGCTGGTGGCGAAGCAGGCGGCGGAGGTAGATGTGCTTTCTGGCGGGCGCTTGCGCCTTGGCTGCGGCATCGGCTGGAGCCCGGAAGAATATCAGGGCATGGACGCTAACTTCAAAACCCGCGCCCGCCGGTTCGAAGAGCAAATTGACGTGATGCGGAAGCTCTGGACCGAGGAAACCATCACCTACAAAGGCGATTTCCACGACATCACAGACATGGGCATCAACCCAAAGCCGGTCCAGCAGCCCATCCCGATTTTCATCGGCGCCTTTGCTGACAAAGCTATTGAGCGCGCCGTCAAGCTTGGCGACGGCTATTCCCTAAATCCGAAATCCATGCCGGACGATGACACCCGCCGCATCCTTGGCCGCATCAGCCAATGGCAGGCCGAATATAACCGCGATCCAGCGACCTTCGGCATGAACGCGACGCTGCATCACCATGGCCGGAGCGAAGCGGCATGGGAATCTGATCTAAAATCCTGGGAAGACCTGGGCATGAGCCATGTCAGCTTCCGCACCATCGACAGCGACCTGCCAAGCCCGAAATCCCATATCGAAGAACTTGAGAAATTCGCCAAACTCTCCGGCCTGAAAGGCTAATTTGAAACCATGAGCCTGCCAAAAACCCACCGCCGCGTCGTTCTCGCCAACCGCCCGAACGGCATGGTCTCGCCGGATAACTTCCGTCTAGAAGAGGCGCCGCTGCCAGAACCGCAGCCTGGCCAAGTGCTTGTCCGCCAGATCGTCATGTCGCTGGACCCTTATATGCGGGGCCGGATGAATGCCGTCGCGGGCTATGCCGCCAATGTTGAGATTGATGCGGTGATGACAGGCGGCGGCGTCGGCGAGGTCGTGCAGTCCTTGCATCCGGATTTCGCGCTTGGCGATATCGTTGAGGGCACGCTTGGATGGCAGGAATATTCCGTGCCGCCCCTGGAGCGCCTCCGCATCATTGACCCCGCCATCGCGCCAATTTCGACCGCCAATGGCGTACTCGGCATGCCGGGGATGACGGCCTATTTCGGCCTGTTGCATGTTGGCGAGCCAAAGCCTGGCGAGACGGTCGTCGTTTCTGCAGCCTCCGGCGCCGTTGGCGGCGTTGTTGGGCAAATCGCCAAGATCATGGGCTGCAGGGTCATCGGCATCGCTGGGTCGCCCGCAAAATGCAGCTATGTGGTGGATGAGTTAGGCTTCGACGCCTGCATCAACTACAAGACTGACGATCTGGATGCAGCCCTGCGGGAACACTGCCCCGGCGGCGTCAACGTATATTTCGAGAATGTGGGCGGCAAAATCTTTGACGCCATCACCCGCAACCTGGGGCTCGGCGCTAGGATCGCCGTTTGCGGCGGCATTGCGGAATATAACCTGGCGGAGCCTGAACTTGTGCCGCGCAACACCCGCTTCTTCATTCCCATGCGGGCGCGCATGCAAGGCTTCCTGGTGTATGATTTCCACCATCTTTGGCCGGAAGCCCTGCCGCGCATGGGCAAGTGGATTGAAGAGGGCAAGATCAAGTATCGCGAAGACTTTGTGGATGGGCTGGAGAATGCGCCAGAGGCCTTCATGCGGCTGTTCCAGGGCGAGAATTTTGGGAAGTTGTTGGTGCGGGTAGGGGATGACCCGACGGCGTAGGGTTTCTGCTTAGCTGCAGCCTTCCACCCTCACCCTGATCCCTCTCCCTACTCCATGCGCTTTTTGGGGGTCGAGCGAGGGGACCCTCACGAAGGCCGCCTTATTTCTTGTTGAACCCTCGCCCCCGCAGGGGGGAGAGGGCAGGGTGAGGGGGCGCCTGCGGTCACATCGAAAGCCGAGCAGTAAGTACATGTCCACCCCCCTTCCACCCGTCATCCGCGTAGCCCTTTGGATGTGCTTTACCGCTGTCGGCTTCGCTGTGATGATCGGCAGCGTGCGTGAACTCTCGGCGCATTTGGATGTGTTTGTCATTTCGTTCTGGCGGAATCTGGCGGCGGTGCTGTTATTCCTGCCTTGGATCGCGCGGATGGGCGCCAGCGGATTGAAGACCAAGCGTTGGGGCCTGTTCTGGCTGCGCGCAGTCATTATGCTCGCCTCATCGGTTGCGATGTTTCTGGGCGCGATCCTCTTGCCCCTGTCAGAGGCGACGGCGCTTTCATTCACTACACCTCTGTTCGTGACTTTGCTCGCATGGTTGATCCTCGGCGAACGGTTCGGTTGGCGTCGGGGTGCTGCTGTTGCGGTCGGATTTTTCGGCGTGCTGATCATGACGCGGCCAGATGCTGAGGCGCTGAACTTGGGCGCGCTGGTCGTGCTGCTGGCGGCCATCACGTTTGCGGGCGTCGTAATTACCGGCAAGAAGCTGTCAGCCACGGAAAACCCGGCCCTGATCACACTATATCTCTCGCTTCTGCCGCTGCCGATTTCCCTGCTGCCAGCGTTGTATTTCTGGTCCTGGCCATCCGGGAATGACTGGATTTGGATTGTGACGCTGGGCATCGGCGCCGTCATAAATATCTATGGCATCAGCCGGGCGCTGGCCGTTGGCGACGCCTCACTCTTGCAACCGTTCGATTTCCTGCGGCTGCCGACAATCGCGCTGGTCGGCTGGTACGTGTTCGGCGAAAGCACGGATATGTGGACTTGGATTGGCGCGGCCTTGATTGCGGCGGCGGCGATTTATACGGCCAATCGGGAAGCGCGCCTCCGCGAAACGTGATCCTCCGTGTTCGGCTGGACGTATAGGATGCGTCTGTCCGCCAAAACATGGGAATTTCCGCATGCGCGCCTTGGCTCTCCTGCTCGCCGCCCTCATCCTTCCGCATAGCGCTGCAGCCGCGCTGGACCGGGGGCCGATAGAATGGCGCAATTGGAGCAAAGCGGTATTCGAGGAGGCGGCGCGCGAAGACAAATACGTGCTGCTGCATCTCGGCGCTGATTGGTGCCATTGGTGCCATGTGATGGAGCGCACCACCTACCGGGATGCTGAAGTCGTCGCCAAGGTGCTGAAACACTCCATCCCAGTCCGGGTAGAGCAAGATGAACGCCCCGATATCTCCCGCCGCTATGAGCGGTTCGGTTGGCCAGCGACAATCATGTTTGACGCCAAAGGCAACGAAATTCTGGTGCGGCGTGGTTATCGCGAAAAAGCGCGCTTCCTGATCGACATCAAAACTGTGCTGGATGACCCGTCGCCGCTGCCCAACCTGTCGCTTTCCCCCGATTGCGCAGAGGGCGCGCATAGCCTCACCATAGAACAGCGGGATATGTTGGAGAAAATCTATTTCTCCGCGCATGACGATGAAAACGGCGGCTTTGGCCAAGTGCATCGCTTCATCAATGCGCCTGCGATTGAATGGGCGATCCGCCAGGCCTGGCGCGGCGACGCCCGCTACCGCGCTGTCGTGCAGAAATCGCTGGACGGGTCGCGCATGCTGATTGATCCCGTTTGGGGCGGTCTCTACCAATATTCGGACAAGGTCGATTGGTCGTCGCCGCATTACGAGAAAATTATGTCGAGCCAATTGGACGGCATCCGCATCTATGCGCTGTCCTACGCAGCCTGGGGCGATTCGCGTGATCTAGAGAGCGCCAAGGCCATCGCCGCATACCTAACAGGCCGGATGCGCGGCTCCAATGGCGCATTCTACACTAGCCAAGACGCTGACCTCGATGAAGAGACGGACGGCAAGTTCTTCTACACGCTGTCTGGCCCTGCCCGCGCTGCTGTCGGGCGCCAGCCTCGGATCGACGAGAGCCAATATGCGCGGGAGAACGGTTGGGCATCTGCCGCTCTCGCGCTTCTGGCGGATGTATCTGGCGAGCAAAAGTGGCTCGACGCCGCCATCATGTCCGTCGAATGGGCGGTGCAGGCGCGACGGCTGCCAGATGGCGGCTTCGGCCATGGCTCAGCGACGCCGGGCGCCGCTTATCTTGGCGACAATATCGCTATGGGGGACGCGGCTCTAGCGCTGTACCGCTCCACCGGCGAGCGCCGCTGGTTAGCGCTGGCGGCAGAAACCGGCGAATTCATTTGGAAGACATTTCGGGTTGACGGCGGCGGATATCGAACGGCGCCCGCGACCGCGGACGCGTTCGGCGTGTTCGCAACGCCGGTGCGGCATCTGGATGAGAACATGGCCGCGACCCGGTTCTTCAACCTGCTTGACCGTTATACGGGCGATGAAGTTTGGGCGAATGCGGCGCAACACGGCATGGGCCATCTGGCCGCATATGCGGATTTCGAAGTATTCCTGCCGCATGCGTTGCTGCCGGATGCGGAACTAGCCGCAGAACCGGCGCATGCAACCGTAGTCGGCCCTAAGGCTTCTGCTGAGGCCCAAGCACTGTTCCGCGAAGCGCGACGCTATCCAACCGGTTATTACCGCCTGGAATGGTGGGACAAGCAGGAAGGCGCATTGCCCAACCCCGACGTAACCTATCCAGAACTTGACGCCCCGGCGGCCTTCGCTTGCGCCAATGGGCTTTGCTCGCTTCCGGTGTTTGCGCCGGATGGCGTTGCCGCTGCGATCCGGTTCGTGGAGATGCGTTAAGCTTTCCTGCACCAAGGTTCTACATATTTGCTTCTATGATCCGAACCTTCGCCATTCCTGCAGCACTTTTGCTCTGCGCCCTCTTCATCGCCCCTCCAGCGATAGCCCAGCAGGGCGGGCGGGCGAGTGTTACGGATGTTTCCAAAGAAGTTCGCGGCGAGGGCGAAGGGCCGGTCGGCCCTGGCGGATTGCCACAGCCTGACAAGACAGAAGATGGCAGCGAATTCCATTACCTTGATGCGCTCTATGTCACCGCAATCCGGGATTTTCTGCCCGCGCGGAAATATACGCTCTACACCCGAATGATCTTGGCGGAAGACAGAGAGGACGCCGAAATTGATGCGGTGAAACCCTATGTTCGGGATGCGCTGATCACAGCGCTCTCTGACATGGTGCAGATCGACTGGGGCGGCGACGCTCAGCTTGATACAGAAATCGCAAGCCAGATCGCCAAAGATCGCGTCGTATCAATTGTTGGAGAGGGGGTCGTCGACGCTCTCGACTTTCAGCGGATTGAAGTGCAAGTTTTCTAGAGCGGCAGGCCCTACTGGGCTATCTGTCCGCAATTGCCTCCCGATGCTAGAAGATTTCCACCCGTGCTGTCTGATCCTGCCAAACGCAATGTCCTGATTCTGGCGATCTGCCAGGCGCTCTACATGACCGGAACGTCGTTGATGATCGCGACCGGGCCGCTCGCTGGCAAAATTCTAACGCCGGCGCCCGGTTGGGAAACGCTACCGCTCGCGACCCACCATGCAGGCGTCATGCTCGCGACAATCCCTGCGTCCCTGTTGATGCGGCGCATCGGACGGCGCGCCGGATTTATGTTCGGCACGATCTTCGGCGTGATCGGGGCGATCATGGCCGGATACGCCATGCTGATCGGCTCATTCTGGATGCTATGCGCAGGCGTATGCGTCGTAGGGTGGTTTAACGGCTTCGCGGTTTTCTACCGGTTTGCTGCGGCGGATACCGCGTCAGATGACTTCAAGCCAAAAGCGATCTCATGGGTGATGACGGGCGGTTTGTTCGCCGCGTTCCTCGGGCCAGAATTGGCGAACCAAACGAAGGATATGTTGTCGCCAACTGTGTTTGCGGGCAGCTATTTCGCCATGATCGGCGTCTACGTGATATCGTTCTTCCTGCTCATGGGCGTGCGGATTCCGAAGCTGACAGTGGCTGAGCAGAAGAATTCAGGCCGTCCGCTGGTCCAGATATTGATGCAGCCGAAATGCGCCGTCGCCGTGATCGCGGCCTTTATCGCCTATGGGGTGATGGCGCTGTTGATGACGTCTACCGCGCTGGCGATGCTGAATTGCGGATTTGAATTCTCGGATTCGAAATGGGTGATACAGGCACATATTATCGGCATGTTTGCACCGTCATTTTTCACCGGCGACATCATCAAGAAGTTTGGCGCGTTGAATGTGATTTTGTGCGGGGCGGTGCTGATGATGGCGGCGGTCGCGGCGCATTTGTCCGGCATCGATTTTTCGAACTTTACGGTCGGGCTGCTCCTGGTCGGCGTTGGATGGAACTTTATGTTCATCGGCGCGACGACTCTACTGACAGACACATACCGCCCCGAAGAACGCGCCAAAGTGCAAGGCTTCAACGATTTCCTGATCTTCGCGACGGTCGCGACAGCAGCGCTTTCCTCCGGCCATCTCTTGAACGCGTTTGATTGGGATGTGGTGAACTACGGCGTGGCGCCGCTCCTAGCCATCGCCGTCGTCTGCGTCATCTTCCTCAAGACCAGCCGAACAGGCCGGGCCTAGGCGCATGCTAATCGCGCAGATATCAGACTCGCACATGCTCCCGCCCGGCGAGATTGCCTATGGGCAGGCGGATACTGAAGCGGCGCTCAGGGCTGCGGTGGCGGCGGTGAACCGTGCGCGGCCTGATGTCGTGATTCATACCGGCGATTTCGCCCATCACGGCGCGCCTGAAGCATACGCCCTGGCGCTTGAGATATTGCAGGGCCTAGACGCGCCGCTCTATGCCATTCCTGGAAATCACGACGACCGGAACAATATGCGCGCCGCATTCGCTGGCGCCACCTGGATGCCTGCGGTCAGCGGCGATGCGGATTTCATTCATTTCGCAGTTGATTGTGGCCCCATCCATATCATCGCCTGCGATACCATGATCCCTGGCGAGACAGGCGGCGCGCTCTGCGCAGACCGCCTCAGCTGGCTGGAAACGGCGCTGGATGCAGCTGCGGATAAGCCAACGATCATCGCTATGCACCACCCGCCGTTCCCTTGCGGCTTGCCGGGTTTTGGCAAAACGGGCCTTGGCGGCGCTGAGGCTATGGCGGCATTGTTGGCCGGTCGCGAAAATGTCATCCGCATTATCGCAGGCCATAACCATCGGGCGATTACAGGCATGTGCGGCGGCGTTCCGGCATGCGTTGCGCCCAGCGTCTCTTATCCCTTTGCATTCGAAACGATTGAGGGAACGCCTCTCGCTATCGCTAACGAGCCGCCAGGCTGCGCTATGCATCTCTGGCGCGAGGATTTTGGCCTCCTGACGCACACGCTCTCCATCGGCGATTTCGGAACGCCAAAACCGCTCCGCTAGCGGCTAGAGCATTTGCGGCCTTGCTCTGCGCCCGATAACCTTTGTTGCGGGAGTATTGATATGCAAGCGCGAGAACAGGATATCGTTGCGCCAGAGCCGGTGCGTCTTAACGTTCGGGGGGCGACGTTCGATGATGTGAAGGCGGCTCTCCGCCTTGGGCTTCGTGATATGGCGCAGCGTCCGGCGCTCAGTCTGTTCTTTGGCCTCGTCTATGCGCTGTTCGGCTTGGCGCTTCTTGGCGGGCTCGTTCTTTTCGACCAGATTTGGGTTGTGATAGCGGCAGGCATCGGCTTTCCGCTTGTCGCGCCGTTCCTTGCGGCTGGCCTTTATGAGATGTCTCGGCGGTTCAAGCGGGGGGAAGGTTTTAGAGCTTCAGATATATTCCTTGTGATTTTCCGGCAGCAGCGCCGGGAGTTCGGATGGATGTCTTTCGTGATGCTCTTTGTTTTCTGGATATGGGCATATCAATTCCGGCTTATCCTTGCGCTTACCGTCCAAAGCCATGGCTACAGGTCATTCGACCACCTGTTGACCAAAATATTTACAACCGGGGACGGGGCTGTGTTTTTGTTGATCGGCACGCTTGTTGGCGGTGTGATCGCGACAGTGTTGTTCTCGATCACAGTGGTCGCCATGCCGTTGCTGCTTGATAAGGACGTGGATTGTGTGACAGCAATGATCACCAGTGTTCAGGCGGTGCTGAAAAGCCCCGCTGTGATGTTGGCATGGGGCGCACTGATCGGCGCTGCGACCTTACTAGCGGTCGCGCCTTTATTCATCGGTGTGATATTTGTGTTGCCAATTCTGGGTCACGCCACCTGGCATTTGTACGAGCGCCTGGTGTCTGAACGATAGGCCTGTCCGGCCTAGGACCCTTCGGAAGCAATCTTCCAACCGACTTCGGCCAACTGCCGCGCTTTTGCGCCACGTTTCAGCGCATCCGGGCTGGAGGCGTTGCCGTCTAGGCCGCGTTTGTAGACGCCCTGGGCGATGGCGGAGAGGCGGAAGAGGCTGAGCGCCATGTAGAATGTCCAATTCGGCGCTTCGGATAGGCCGCGCTGTTCGCAATAACGCTCGACATAGGCTTGCTCTGTTGGAATGCCATGGGCGACGAGGTCGATATCTGTGATGTCGGCGCGTTCCGGGTCGCCCACATGATAGTTCAGGCAATTATAGGCGAGGTCTGAGAACGGGTCGCCGAGTGTGCCAAGCTCCCAGTCGATCACGGCTAGAATTTCCGGGCGATCCGGGTGGTAGATCACGTTCTCCATCCGATAGTCGCCATGGACGATGGTGGTTTCTTCATGCTCCGGCATGCGCTCGCCGAGCCACTTGATCAGCTTGTCCATTTCAGGGACATCGTCGGTTTTGCTGTCGGCGTATTGGCCAGACCAACGGCGAACCTGGCGGAAGCAGTAGCCGCCTTCGCGTCCGTAAGTCTCAAGCCCGACGGAGCGGAAATCGACGTTGTGGAGCTTCGCCATCACGTCGCACATGGCGTTGTAGTGGGCCGCGCGATCCTCTGGCGTCATGGTCGGAAGCGAGTAATCCCGGATCACGCGACCCGCCACATGCTCCATCACATAGAAATCCTGGCCAATAACGCTTGCGTCCTCACAGAGCACATAAGACTTCGCGACCGGCACATCCGTATCCGCCAGCGCCGATATCACCCGGAATTCCCGATCAACCGCATGGGCGGAGGGCAGCAGCTTTCCAGGCGGCTTCTTCCGCATGACATAAGTCTTGCCTGCACCGTCTGTCAGCATGAATGTCGGGTTGGACATGCCGCCCCGGAATTGGCCAACGCTCAGCGGCGGGGTGAATTCGGGTAAATGCGCAGCCAGATAGGCTTCCAGCTTCTCCACCGCAAAGGCGTGTTGCTCCATGACTGGATCGCTGTCAGTGGTCGATGTAGTGGCGACGATGCTCATGGCGCAGCAGTTCCTAAAATTCAGAGATTGACGCCATTGTTCCCGGATCGGGCGGGTCGCGTCAAACGCCTTCGCTGAGCGCGGCCAGGTGTGCGGCCAGGGACTCGGCCAGCCCGCGCAGATCATACCCGCCCTCTAGCGAGGCGACGACGCGGCCTGATGCGTGGATGTCTGCCAGTTCGACAATGCGTTCCGTCACCCAGCGGAAGTCTTCCGCCCCGGCCTCAATATTGGCGAGCGGATCGCGGCGATGGGCATCGAACCCGGCGGAGACGAGAATCAGCTCAGGGCGGAAAACATCCACGGCAGGTAGGAGCGCATCTTCCCATGCGCGGCGGAATTCCGCGCCGCCGTCTCCCGGCGCCAGCGGACCATTGTGGATGTTGCCAGCGCCTGTCTCAGACTTGGCGCCCGTGCCGGGGAAAAGCGGCATCTGGTGAGAGGACGCGAACAGGAACTCGGGCTTGTCCCAGAAGGTCGCCTGAGTGCCATTGCCGTGATGCACATCAAAATCCAGGATCGCGATGCGCTCCAGGCCATACGCGGCCTGGGCATGCAGCGCGCCGATGGCGACGTGATTGAAGAAGCAGAAGCCCATGGCGCGCGCCGGTTCAGCGTGATGGCCGGGCGGACGGACGAGACAGAAGGCCCTGGCCAAATCATCCGTCATCACAGCGTCTACCGCATCGACGACAGCGCCGGATGCTTTGAGCGCGGCCTCGGTTGATCCAGGGCCAATGCCCGTGTCGCCATCCAGCATGACGATGCCGTCGGGCCGCTCGGCTCCTAGCACAAAATCCACAAAATCCGACGGGTGCGCGCGCTCAAGAGCTTCGCGGCTGGCGCGGTTTGGCTGGCGGCGGGGCAGTTTGGCGAAGTCCGGCTCGCTCAAGCGTTTGACAGCGGCCTCATAGCGTTCGGGGCGCTCTGGGTGGCCATCGGGCGGTCGGTGGCCCGCAGCGGATGGATCGTCAAAGATGGCGAAGCTCATGCGTGCAGGCCTTTCATGCGGCGTTGTGGAAGATGACGCCGAGCGTGTAGCGCTCACCGGACCGGATGCGGCTGACGCCATGGCGCATCCGGGCGCGCAACATACCGCGAGCGCCTGGGATCGGGCGTTCGGCGCAGGGAAACAGAATGGTCTCGCCCGCTTTGAGCGCTATCGCTTCTGCGCGGATTTGCTGGCGAGGCGCGCCTTCCGCCAACAGAAATTCGCCGCCGGTAAAGTCGGCATCGGGATCGCTTAGCAGCATCGCCGCCTGAATCGGAAACGCCATCTCGCCATAGATATCCTGGTGCAGACGATTATAGCCGCCAGCCTCATATTGCAGCAGCAGCGGCGTCGGTTTGATCTGCCCGGCGGCGGCGCATTCCGCATGATATTCGGCCAGTGTTGCGGGGTATCGGGTATCATTGCTGAGCTTCTGGCAAGCCGTGTTCGCCATGGGCGCCAGGTGTGGATAAAGCGCTTCCCGCATTTCGGCGACCGGCGCCGGGATCGGATCGCTGAAGTAGCCGTAGCGTCCCTCGCCAAAGCGGTGGCGGGCCATGTTAATACGCGTGCGGAAGCGGTCGTTATCGGTCTCAAGCGCAATCAGGCCAGCGCGCTCCGCAGGCGTCAGTAAGGGAGGCAATAGCGCGTAGCCATCTTGTTCAAAGGCGGTTGCGATGGCCCTCCAATCCAATACGTCAATTTTGTTGGTGAGCGCTTTCATTGCCGGTTCGCAGCCATTTGGGCACAGGTGGTGATGATTACGGCGAGCACCAACAGCATGCCTGCAATTGGGAATAGCCAATCCTGGAGGCCAGCATCGACAAGCTGCCCGAACACTGGCCCAGATGCCCCGCTGCCAATCGAAAGCCCGACAAAGACGAAGCCGAACACGCGCCCGCTCGCCCCCGGCGGCGTGATCGCTCGGACCATTAGATCTCTGGCCGGCAGCACAATCCCGAAGCCGAAGCCGGATCCGATGAAGATTGCGAACAACAATGCGCCGGTCGGCGTTAGTATTGGCGGCAAGAGCAATAGCGCCGCCGCACAGAGCAAGGCGACAGCGGCGGTCAGTCCGTGGCGGGCATAGCGTTCCGCCAGCACGCCGCCGGTCAAAATGCCGATAGCGATTGCGGCCTGGTAGGCGCTGAGCACGCCACGCGCCTGATCTTCGCTTGCGAGTCCCATCAGGTTCATGGCGACGACGCCTTGGCTGCCGATGGCGCCGGTCGCCAAGCCATATGTCGCGAGGAACAGGAAGTAGAGTAGCACCGGCGGCGACATCAGCAGCGCCCGGCCTGATAGATGAGTTTTGCCATTGGCGTCTGCGCTTGGGCCTTTGGGGACATGCTCGCCCTCCAGCCTGTCGCCTTGTGAGAATATCAGGGCCGCCGCGCCGATGCCGAAGATGCCGACCGCAATGAACGCTGTCCGCCAATCGAACATCCAAGCGAGCCCGCCAATCACCAATGGCGCCGCGGCCCCGCCCGCAAAGCCGGAGAATGTGTGCAGAGAATAGGCCCGGCCAAGCCGCTTTTCCCGGATTTTCGCCGCGATGATCGCGTAATCCACCGGGTGGAATACGGAATTGCCTGTTCCAGCCAGAACCGCCAGCATGAACAATTGCCAATAGCTATCCGTGAAGCCTATCAGCATGATCGCCGTGGCGTTCAACGCCAGGCCCGCTGCCAGCATTTGCCGCGCGCCGATTTTATCGAGCGCTGCGCCGACCGGCGCCTGCAAAATGCCGCCGACCCACCCATACCCGGCAAGCGCCAAGCCAAGCGCGCCGAAGCCCACGTCAAACTCGCGGGAGAACACCAGGAACATTGGCGGCAGGCAGAGCAGGTAGAAATGGCTCAGAAAATGCCCAACGCCGATCAGCGACAGAACGCGGTTCTCGCTTGCAGCGGGCGCGGTCGCGACGGCGGTCATCTGCCCCTAGTCCTTCTTCAGAATGATTAGGGACGTTTGGTTTTTCTGGGAGGATTCGAACCCGAGCGGCTCCGCCTTAACGACCGTGTAGCCGAGATAGCGGACCGTCGGCAGCAAGGTGCGCACGAAGTCATTGCGGACGAGCTTCAGCTTTTGCGCCGGGCGCCCGAACTCCCATACGGGCTCGACCATGATGGCGGCGCCGCGCGTGCGTTCCCAAATGCCCTGCACGGCTTGGACGACGGCATAGGGAATTTGCTCCAGGCAATGCATGCTGAAAACGAGGTCATATTGATTATGCTGGTCACTGGGCGTCGGTTCGGTGATGGATTCAATCCAGATTTCGGCGCTTTCTAACCGGTCGCCAAAATAGCCTTTGGCGGTTCTTATCCGGCCAGTTGAAATGTCTGTGCCATGCAGATCGATCTTATTGCCATAGCGTTCCTTCAGCTCGACCAGGTTGATGCAATTGCCACAGCCGATTTCCCGCACCGCCACAGTCGGCTGCGTTTGAAGTCGTGCATCGATTTCGGCGAAAATCGGCGCCAGGTAACGCAGCCGCGCCTCCCGGTGCGTCGCCCATACATTACGCTTCCCGTCCCGGCAAAGCGTGCGGCCAGGGCCGTAATAGTCCTGCTGCTCACTGTCATCATCAGCATCATAAGTGTCGCGGGAGGTTGTTGGCACCTTCCAAGGATTTTCGGCGCGCTTGAACAGGCGCAACATTTTGACGAGTTGGTCGATGTAGTTGATGCGGTCCAGAAGCCCAGGAAAATGCTTCAGGACAGGTTTGGCGGATAGCTTCATTCAATTCGACCTTTGCCGTCAGACATAGTTTGCGATCCAATGACCGCGTCTCAATGCGCTTCGTCTTACCCTAGTTTAACGCGGATTGCGCGCCAGGGCCGCCCATCTATTGCGGCAAGCCCGATTGCGATCAAGGCCATGCCGGCCCAGTGGCGCGGCGCCAACGCTTCGCCGAGGAAGAGCGCGCCAAGCAGGATCGCCGTCACCGGGATCAGCAGCGTCACCAGCGACACATTTGTTGCGCCCGCCGTCGCTAGAATGCGGAAATATAGGAAATACCCAAGCGTCGTGCAGAGAAGCGCCAATCCAATAACGGAGCCGATGGCTTCAGCGCTCGGCATCGGCAGCGTCCAGGGTTGATCGATCAATAGCGCTAGAGGCGCCAGCACAAGCGTAGACATCATCACTTGGCCGGTCGCAGTCGTCATTGGCTGCACGCCCATTCTCTGAAACCGGCGGCCATAGATCGCAGCGAAGGCGTAGGATAGCGCTGCGGCCAGGCAGGCGGTCTGGCCTAGAACATCCAGCCCCAGCGTCTCCGCCGCCTCAGCGCCGATCATGATCGCAACGCCTGCAAAGCCCGTGATGACGCCCGTTAGCCTGCCAGGCGTGATGCGTTCATCCGATGTCAGCCAGTGCGCGACAAGCACCGTAAAAAGCGGCGTCGTCGCGTTTAGGATGGACGCGACGCCGGATGCAATATGCGCTTGACCCCACACGATCAGGCTGAATGGCACGACATTGTTCAGCAACGCCATGACTAGGAATGCCCGCCAGATGCGGAAATCGCGCGGTAGGCGATGCCCCATCAGCCGCAAAATGATCAACAGCCCAATCGCCCCGCCGCCGACGCGCCCTAGCACAATCACGAATGTCGGCAGTTCCGCGGTGGCGACCCCGTTAAAGAAATATGCACCGCCCCAGAGCGCCGAAAGGCTGAGCAACAACGCCCATTCAAGCAGCGACATTGTCGATTTTTGCGGGCTGGCGGACATTTGGATTTCCAATGCGATTGAGGCGCTTTGTCTACCGGCTTGCAAAAAGGGCTTCCACCCGATTTTTGCGGCGGCTTCTTGGAATTCCATGGCAGTATCTGATATTATTTGATGAGATATACCAATTGGAGACTCTAATGCCGAACGTTCACCTTACGGATGCCATGCAGGACTATGTGGAACGTCAGCTTGCCAGCGGCGCTTATTCGAACCTGAGTGAGGTCATTCGAGCCGGTATGCGCTTGCTAATGCAGCAGGACGGCGCGCTCCTATATCATGGATTAAAAGCTGATCTTATAGCGGCTGCAGATGCTGCAGAAGCCGGCGATTTTGCGCCGTTTGATGTTGAAGCCTTTGAGCCGGACGCGTTCCCCAAACCGTGACAGTCCTTCTTTCATCGCTGGCAAGATCTGACCTCAGCGAAATCCGCAAATTCACCGTTGAACGCTGGGGCCAGGATCAATGGTTAGTATATTACCGAGGGCTAGGCGCTGCGCTCATGCGGATTGAGGAGGCGCCTGATAGCGGCAGAAATCGAGATGTTTTGAGGCTGGGGATGCGCTCTATCAGCTATCAATCGCACGAGATATTTTATCGCCGGGCCAAGGCGGCGGTTAATGCGCCAGTTGTCTTGCGTGTCATACATAGGCGGCGGAACATGTCGGCGTTGAAGTATTTGGACTCGCTGTAAACCTGCCGCCCCCACGCCCCCTCCCACTTACAGAATAATCTGTGCCATGATTGCCACTAGGATGTTTCAGCGGGAGTGGCAGTGATGAAGTTTGGTTTATTTTATGAGCACCAGAACCCGAAGCCTTGGGATGAAGGCTCAGAGCATCGGGTTTTCATGGAAAGCCTGGAGCAGATTGAAGTCGCGGATAGGATCGGCGTCGATCATGTCTGGGAGGTCGAGCATCACTTCCTGGAGGAATACTCGCATTCAGCCGCGCCTGAGCTTTTTCTGGCCGCCGCCTCCCAACGCACCAAGAACATCCGGCTTGGCCATGGCATCAAGCTGACGGCGCCGAACTACAACCATCCGGCCCGTGTTGCTGAATCGCTGGCGACATTGGATCATCTCTCCAACGGGCGCGCCGAATGGGGCACCGGCGAAAGCGCCACCATGATGGAGATGGAAGGCTTCGGCATAAATCCAGACCTCAAAGGCCCCATGTGGAAAGAGGGCTGCGAGCACGCCGCCAATATGATGGCGATGTCGCCCTATCCGGGCTTCAAGGGCGAATATTTTTCTATGCCGACGCGGAATGTTGTGCCGAAACCGGTGCAAAAACCGCATCCTCCGCTTTGGCTCGCTTGTTCGCGCCGGGACAGTATCTTGCGCGCCGCCCGTTATGGCATGGGCGCGCTGGTCTTCGGTTTCGTGGAGCCAGAGCAAGCGGCGGAATGGATCAAGGACTATTACGCCATCATCAAGTCTGAGGAATGCGTGCCGCTTGGATGGACGGTCAATCCGAACATCGCCGCCGTATCCGGGTTCTCCGTGCATCGGGATGAGGATGAGGCGGTAAAGCGTGGCCTCTCGGGCTTCAAATATTTTGGCTACAGCCTGGCGCATTTCACCAATTTTGGCGCGCACCAACCGACGGTGACAAATCTCGGTGCGCTGTTTGATGATGTGGAGGCGGATTTGCCGGATAACGCAGGCCGGGGCGGCATCGGCACGCCAGACCAGGTCCGCGCGCATCTGAAAGGCTATGAGGATATTGGGCTGGATCAGTTGATCTTCTGCCAACAGGTTGGCCGCAACAGCCATGACCATATCTGCGAAAGCCTCGACTTGTTCAGCCAAACTTTGTTGGCCGAATTCAAAGACCGCGAATTGGCCCGGCAAGCCAAGAAACAGGCCGAACTGCAGCCTTATATCGACGCCGCTTTGGAGCGGAAGGACCGGATGCCGGAAATCGACCCGGCGGATATTCCTGTCGTCAAATCCGCAGGCAAGCGGCGCGAAGAAATGGGCGCCAATGATCCAACTGGCGGCGCATTTGTGGACAAAACCAGAGGCGGCGCCATTCCCATTCCCCATGCAGACCCGCGCGCGCAATCCGGCGTTCCAGAAGGAGACGATTAGGCATGCAAGTAGCAATCGCAGGCGGCGGCGGGTTCGTCGGTCTCTCTATCGCAGAGGCTATCCTCGCGGTGGGTCATAAAGTCCGGTTGGTAGATATAATCCAACCACCGGAAGCCGCGCTGCATTACCTAGGCGAACATGCTGGCCGTGGCGCGCTAGAAGTGCAGATTGCGGATGTGACGGACGCCAAGAGCACAAAGGCGGCGCTCGATGACGTTGACGCCGTCGTGCTTGCCGCCGCCGTAACATCCGGCACGGAACGTGAGCGGGAACGACCTCATGAGACCCTGGCCGTCAATGTCATGGGCTTCACGGCGCTGTTGGAGGCTGCACGGGCGGCGGGCGCCAAGCGCGTCATCAACCTCTCCTCCGCCTCGGCCTATGGCGCATCGGGGTTCGCGGGCGAGGGGCCAATGGTCGAGGATCAAACTTGGCCGAAGCCAGACTCGCTCTATGGTGTCTCGAAGTTGGCCAGCGAAGGCATCGTCGCGCGGCTCGCTGGGCTTTGGGATATGGACATGTTCAGCGTCCGCCTTTCCGGTGTTTATGGCCCATGGGAGCGGGATACCGGGCGGCGCGATACCCTCTCGCCGCACCTACAGGCAGCCAGGATCATGCTAGCCGGTGAAGAAGCCGTTCTGCCGCGCCCTTGCACGCGCGACTGGACGGACAGCCGCGAAATCGCCCGTGCGATCCTTGGCTTGCTTACGGCAAAACGTCCAACCCACCCGCTCTACAATATCTCCTGCGGCCATGAATGGACGGTCGCCGATTGGTTGGATGCGTTGGTTGAGGCTCGGCCCAGCCTGAAATGGCGGCTTGCTGAAGCGGGCGAAGCGGCGAATGTTGATGTCCATGGCGATCTCGACCGTAGGCCGTTGAGCTGCGCCCGGCTGGCGGATGATATCGGCGTCTCGCTTGACATGACGCCGCTGGATTCTGCCAAGGGCTTCCTGAATTGGGCGGACGCCACGCACGGCTATTGGAAGACCTGAAGCTGCGTAAAGGAACAGACCGATGGATCTAGGCTTCTTCAGTTACAACGTTGAATACGGCGCCCGCCCGGATGAACTGGCCGCAGCCGTTGAGGAACGCGGGTTCGAGAGCTTTTGGGTCGGCGAGCACACCCATATCCCGACCAGCCGGAAGACGCCCTATCCAGGCGGCGGGTCGCTGCCGAAGCCGTATTATCACATGGCGGACCCGTTCGTGTCGCTGATGGCCGCTGCCGCCGCGACCAAGCGCATCAAGCTTGGCACCGGCATCGCGCTAATCCCGCAGCATGACCCGATCACGCTCGCGAAGACAGTGGCGACACTGGATTATCTATCCGGCGGGCGCGTTGTTTTGGGTGTCGGCGCTGGATGGAACCAGGACGAGTGCGAGAATCACGGCGTGCCTTATAGCCGCCGCTGGAAGGCGCTGCGTGAGCGTTGTGAGGCGATGAAAGTCATCTGGCGGGAGGAAGAGGCGAGCTATGCAGGCGAGTTCGCAAACTTCGAGAGCATCATCTCTAACCCGAAACCGACGCAGGCTGGCGGCCCGCCCATCCTGATTGGCGGCGCTCGCCCGAAAACGCTGGACCGCGTTGCGCGCTATGCGGATGGCTGGATCCCCATTGACGTGCTGATCGATGATCTGCCTGCCATGATGCGCTCGCTGCGCGAGAAGTTTGACGCCGCTGGACGCGACCCTGCCGATCTCACGATTTCCGTATTCGCGTTCAACGCAAAGAATGATGACCTGATAAGGCGTTATGCGGAGATCGGTGTCGACCGCACAGCCATGATCACGCCCCGCCGCATGGATGATGCGCTCCGCTGGCTTGACCAGAAGCAGGCGCTTATCGCCGAGGTCGCCTAAACGCCTGCAAATCTGCGGCGTTGCGGCAAAAGCCCACGGTTGCATTTGGCGCTTGCGCCAGCCCTCCGCCCTGTGCTTTTTGCCGCGTCGATCATCCGGCAATCAAGGGAGGGCCTTCGGCCATGGGATACGCCGATCTGCAGTCACGGCTCGACCAAGGCGGCCTCGTCATTTTGGCGGCGGCACCGGCACGGAATTGGAACGCCGCGGCGCGCCGATGGACGCAACGGCATGGTGCGGCGCTGCTAGCCTCAAACATCTCGATCTCCTGCGGGACATCCATCTCGATTACATTAAAGCAGGCGCTGATATCGTCACCGCCAACACTTTTGCCTCCGCGCCACTGATGCTAGAGGCTGCCGGGCTTGAGGATGCGTTCGCAGAAATAAACATGGCCGCCGTCGCCGCCGCCCATGCCGCGCGCGCCGCATCTGGCCGGACAGATGTACAGGTGGCCGGGTCGCTCTCGCATATGCTGCCTGCGGGCGGCGGGTATGTTGCATCTGACCCCAGCCAGTTGCCAGATCCGGCTGATCTCGCCCGCAACTTCGAAACTATGGCGAACCTGCTGAAAGATGAAGGCTGCGATCTGATCATTCTTGAGATGATGCACCACCCAGACCGCATGCGTTTCGCTTTCGAAACGGCCATGAATACCGGCCTGCCGGTATGGGCCGGGTTCTCGGCTCGGCAGGGCGTCGATGGCGAAATCCTTGCCTTCACGGCGGACCGCAACGTGCCGTTCACAGATACGGTCGCCATCCTACGGGACTATAACGTCGCCGCTGCCGGGATCATGCACACCTCGCCCAATATCACAGGCGCCGCACTGGATATCCTGCGCGAGGCTTATTCCGGCACGCTGATGGCCTATCCCGATTCAGGCCATTTTACACTGCCGAATTAGGATTTCGAGGATGTCATCCCGCCCCATGCGCTGCATGACTATGCCGTCCAATGGATAGACCAGGGCGTGCAAGCGATCGGCGGCTGCTGCGGCCTCTCCCCAGACCACATCGCCGCCGTGGCGCCGCTCAAGTCACGATTGGCGGCTGAACCTGCCCAGGCTTGAGGCGGCCAAACTCGTCAAGAGACAGCGTGCTTTAGGCGGTTATTCATATGTCCGAGCGTCTTCAATCACTTTGCCGTCTGTCGGGAGTGTGCCTGGCGCTTGCAGATGGACGGGGCCGGCGAGGTTGATGACCTGACGGAGGGTTTCTGCGATCTTGTCCGCCAATGCGTCGTCCTGATCAGCGGTTTCGCAATGAAGGGCGAACTGGTCGCGGTGGTCTTCGGAGGTGATGATCAGGCGGAGGCGTTCGATCTCTGGGTGCGCTTTTAGAATTTGCTCCATCTGTGTTGGGCGGACGAACATGCCGCGCACTTTTGCGGTCTGATCGGCGCGGCCCATCCAGCCTTTGATGCGGGGCGCTGTCCGCCCGCAGGGGCTTGCGCCCGGAAGCATGGCCGATAGGTCGCCGGTGGCGAAACGGACAAGCGGATAATCTTGGTTCAGAATGGTCACGACGACTTCGCCAACCTCGCCCTCCGCAACAGGCTCACCGGAGCCGGGGCGCACGATCTCCAGGATCAGCCCTTCGTTGATCAGTAGGCCTTCCATCGCCGGGCTTTCATAGGCGACAATGCCAAGATCCGCCGTGCCGTAATTCTGTAGCGGGGTCACGCCGAATTCAGCTTGGATGAGCTGGCGGAGCGAAGGCGGCAGGGCGCCGCCGCCAACAACGGCTTTGGTCATGCTGGAAAGGTCAGCGCCGAGTTCACGCGCACGCTCCAATACGATCTTCAAAAAATCGGGTGTGCCGCAGAAGGTCGTCGCGCCAAAATGCGCCATCGCCTCGATCTGCAAATCTGTGTTGCCTACGCCGCCGGGAAAGACGGCGCAGCCGAGGGACCGGGCGGCCGAGTCCATAATCCAGGCGCCCGGCGTCAAGTGATAAGAGAAGCTGCAATGGCAGATATCGCCTTTGCGCACGCCTGCTGCGTGAAACGCGCGGGCGGCCCGCCACCAATCCGCCTGGCGGCCTTCAGGCTCGGCGATTGGCCCGGGGGAGCGGAAAATATGCAAGAGGTCGCCCGTCGCCGTCGCGTTCATACCGCCAAATGGCGGGTTCGCGGATTGGGCTTCTACAAGATCGCTTTTGTAAGTGACGGGCAGGCTGGCAAGCGTATCGCGGCTAGTGATCGCGCCTGGATCAACATCCGCCAGCAGTTCGGTGAAATAGGGCGCATTGGCTTTGGCGTGAGTTAGCTGCGCTGGCAGTGCGGCCATCAAGGCCGCTTCGCGCGCACCCGCATCCATATGATCCCTCTCGTCAAAAAACATGGCCATTCTTGCGCGCCCTTGTCTGTCTGTGCCTTTAGACAGCCTATTGCAAGAGCCGCAGGATTTGAACTCCTGCAGACGCGGTTAGGCGGCTATGTGAATTGCTTCCGCCGAATATTACTTACTGTAGGAAAAGTCGCTGCCCTCAATCGACCTAACCTGTTGTGCTACGGCCTCGCCGTTTCCTGATTGCTGAATGAACTTGTCAAACCCGTCTCGCTCGCGCTGGAAAATCACTTCATAATCGCCGCTCGGCCCGAATGCGAAGAAGGACGCTTTGTACTTTAATGATCGATAGATTAGGTAGCAGCCATCGTCCAAAATGAGGCTCGCTGTCTTCTCAAAACAGATCGTCTTACCTTTGACCGCGTAATTGCCAACGTATGATGCACCGAAATACCTCAAAGCAAATTTGTCAGCGTTCTTGAAAAAATACACTGTTCCGAATGTATTGCTCTTATCTGCATCCACAGTGACGCCCCGAATACGATCAATGTAATCTTCTGGCGCAACAAATGCATGATCGGGGCTGCTTTGCGCTTTCTTCAGGTTTAGCGGACCACATGAAGCCAGCAATGCGACGGCGATCAGAGCAGTTGCGAGATGCTTCATGTTTTGGTCCGAACTGAATGTGAAAACCCCCGCAAGACAACGCTAGCGCATTGCGATGAGTTTTTCAATCATAGCAAGAATTATTGGCGTCACTGGCTGAGTTAAGTATGTGCGGCATCATTCTTCCTCACCATCTATAATATCTATCGCCAGGCAGATGGGAAAATAGGCGAGGGCTATGTCTTTGTCGCGGCGTTCGGCAGATTTTTCTGCGTCACAGCGGTAAGGACCAAAAGCGGAAGCGTTCGACGTAGCGCCGGGTTGGCGGGAGCGCCAGTCATTGCCTCAAGCGCTGGCTGGAGAATGGGCGCATTGAATGCGAAACCATGGGCGAGCGCTTTAACTGGCCGTACATTCTGGCCGCCCAGCAACAGTTCTTCCGCCATTGCGCCGCCTGCGCGCCGGATCAAACCTCCCGGAAGACGCAGCCACACTGGACGGCGGAGGCTTCGTCCAAGGGCGGTCACGAAAGCCTGATTGTCGACCGGATTGGGCGCAACTGCGTTTAGCGGACCGTCGAACGACGGCGTGGTGAGTGCGAAGGCCATCATGCGGATAAGATCATCCCGCGTGATCCAGGGCATTCCCTGCCGCCCGCTGCCAATCGGCCCGCCGAGCCCCAATTCGAACGGGATCAGCAAGCGCGATAACACACCGCCCTCAATGCCGAGCACTAAGCCAATACGAAGCTTTACGACCCGCACGCCCAATGCTGCAACTTTGTCGGCCTCTGCCTCCCATGCGGCGCAGAGGGTGTGCGAAAAGCAGGGGGCTGGGGCGCTTGTTTCATCCAATACGGCATCGCCGCGGATGCCATACCATCCGGTCGCCGATCCATTGATAAGCACCTGCGGGCGGTGATCCAGGCGCTTAATCAACGCTGCAATATCCCGTGTCGTCCCGATACGCGACGCCAGGATGGCGGCCTTTCGGCGCTGGGTCCAAAGCCCGGCAGCGATAGGCTCGCCCGCCAGATTGATAATCCCGTCAATCCGGGCCGAAGCTGGAACCTGCTCCAAGTTGGTGACGACTGTCAGTGCGCCCTCAACTGCGGGCAACCTGCCGGGGTCTCGAACCAACGCTATAACCTGCGTGCCATTGGCCGTGAGCGCCTGGACCAGCCGTGTTCCTATGAAACCCGTAGCGCCGGTCACCAGGATTGTCTGGTTCGGGGGTAACCCTAGGCTGAGAGCAGCTGGCGACAGGGTCGCCAGACGGCGGCACCGGTTCGCCGCAAGCCATTCCCTGAGACCTAGCAGCAGCGTACCGAGCGATCCGACCGTCAGCACCCAGCTAAGGATGCAGTGATTGACCGCATGCAATGCGCTCGGCTGTGCGGCCCAATTCCATAGTATGGGCGCCAGCAATGCCAGCATGCCGCCAAAACAGAGCGTTAGTATAAGGTGCAGGACGCGCTCGCTTGCAGGTAGCTTGCGGCTCCGGTCTTCCTCCACAAAGTCCAGGGTCGTCAGCACGACCTCGATCGCGAAGAGCCCGCCAGCAAGGATCGCCCACCAGCCATGCGGCATTGTCCAAGCAATACCGGCGAACAGCACGGTGTAGAGCCAGTTTCGGCCTGCATGCAGCTTTAGCTCGCGCTGCTGGGACGGGCGCCAGGCCAAGCGCTCCGTGAGTTCGTGGTGATAGAATGTGTCGAGCGCGCCGAGCGCAATCTGTGTGAGGATGAGCGCCCAGATAAGATCCGTGAAGGTCATAAGCTTATCTCCTCAAAGATCGCCTTCTGGAAGAGCAACTGGCCGAATATTCTGTGGCGGACCGAAAGCTCGAACGCGAATTCTGGCCCGCTGATCTGCCGGTGGCGGACCGTCAGGGCGCCCGGCGTCATCCAGCTTGGCAGATAGACCCGGCGGCCAAACGCCTCGACGAAATACCGGTCGCTGCGGAATACCAAAGCATCCGGTTCGCCATGCACAGTCAGTGTCATGCCGACGCCATGGCCGACATATTCTTCAAGGCCCGTTGGCCCGGCGAAGCGTTTGGCGGAATGAATGATCTGCGGAAATCCCGAGCGCCGCGCATAGAGGCGCGACCATGTCTGGCCGCCGCCAGCGGCATCTTCTGTCACTGTGACGACGCTGGCAGCGCCCAAGTCCCGGCTCGTTGGCAACGGTCCGCCGATGAGACGGGCGACATGGGCCAGGGCGTGGCCAAGGCGCGTCGCCTTAAGGTCTGTTACGATGCCGGAATAAATCACGCTCTCGCCGGGGCCAGCTTTGCGAGCGAAGCGGCGGCGCACGGCGCTCGGCAATGCCGCCCACGCGTTCGCGCCCATCAATTGCTCAAAGCGCCGGTCCAGAAAGCGCGCCGTGCCGCCAGTCGCTGTCTCCGGCTGCTTTAGCATCGGAATGGGCATGGCGGCGTCACGGGGCATTGTTTGGGCGCTCCTAAGCGGGCGGTGGATGATTGCTTCTGTTGCGGGGGATCAGGGCGGAAAGTTTTGCGCCCATCCGGACCATGGTTGAGAGCTTTGCCGTCGGGACGCGCAGCATTTGCTCGTACCAAGTGTCAGCGGCTTCTGTGAACGCGAGCATGGCTTGCAGCCGTTTAGTGATTACCGGGCTGACTGCAGCATCGCCGTTCGCACTCTCAGCGCAGTCGCTGAGCGCCTTAAGGGCTGGATCAAACTCGCGCGCTTTTCGCATTGCTGCGATCCGCCGGGCGATCTCCCATACATCTGTCTCAGCTGCGAAATGGTCTCGCCGGTCGCCTTTGACTGGCACGCGCCGCGCCAAATTCCAGATGAGAAGCTCTTTGATCGAGTTCGATACGTTCGAGCGGGCGAGCCCAAGTGCGCTGGCGATGTCTTCGGCCGTTAACGGGCTTTCGGAGACATACAAGAGCGCATGGATCTGGCTGACGGAGCGATTAACGCCCCACACACCGCCCATATCGCCCCAATGCAGAATGAACTGCTCGAGAGCGGCAGGAAGGTCAGTAGTGTTTGTAATTTCTGTCATGACAGAAATTTAGGAATTCAATCCACCTGGCGCTAGTGAATTCACTCGGTCATTCTGTCGCGTCGATGATCTCTATCGACAGGCGCACAGGAAATCCGGCGCGAGCCATGGCGGCGATGTCCTTATCGCGGCGCCCGGTGCGTTTTTCTGCGTCATGGCGGAAAGGGCCGAAGCGACGGCGTTCGGCGTAGCGTCGGGCTGCGATGCGTTCTGCCGTATCAGGGTCTTCCGCTTCGGCGTCCAAATCGGCCAAAGCAGCGGCGGCCAAGTCTCTATCCAGGCCGGTGTTCTGCAGTTTCGCCATCGCGGCGCGCCGTGATGTGCCTCGGCGGCGGAGCGCTGCGGCTTTGCCTGCGGCGAACGCGGCGTCATCCATAATCTCTAGCGCATCCAGTTTGGCCATGGCGGCTTTGACCATCTCTGATGCGTCTTCGCCCTCCAGGCCTTTCCGCCTGGCGCGGCGTTCCAGCGTCCTTAGAACACGTGCGCGGGGGCCGCCATAACGATCCAGATACGCCAGGCCGGAACGCACATAGCCCATTAATTCGCGGGTTTCTTTGGTCAAAACGCGGGCTCCAGGCGACTTTGCGTTGACATTTGCCGCGAGGCCTCGTTTATAGGCCGCTTTCCCAACGGGCGGACTCCGTTTTCAGAAACTGAACCGGACCCGTCCATCCATGACAGGAGCTGGCTGTGATCGATACTGTAATGCCGACCTATGGCGCACGCGACATCGCGTTCGAGAAGGGAGAGGGCATTTACCTGTTCGACACGGCGGGACGACGATTCATGGATTGCGGTTCGGGCATCGCTGTGACGTCCGTTGGCCATTCGCATCCGCATTTGGTCGCCGCAATGCAGGATCAGATTGGGAAGGTTTGGCATACGTCTAACCTCTACAATATTCCTGGCCAGATGAAAGCGGCTGAACGGCTAACCGCCAACAGCTTTGCGGACCTCGTGTTCTTCTGCAACTCCGGCGCTGAATCCTTAGAAGCGCAGATCAAAGTGATGCGGAAGTTCCACGCCCATAATGGCGCGCCTGAAAAACATCGTGTCATCACGATTCAAGGCGCGTTCCATGGCCGGACGCTGGCGACATTGGCGGCGGGTAATAATCCGGCGCATCTGGCTGGCTTTGGCCCGGCAGCGCCCGGGTTTGATCAGGTGTCGTTTGGCAACCTGAATGAACTCCGCAGCGCCATCACGGCGGAAACTGCGGGCGTCATCATTGAGCCGGTGCAGGGTGAAGGCGGTATCCGGGCTATGGATATCGATTACATCAAAGGCGTTAGGGCCGCATGCGATGAATTCGGCATCCTGATGGGCGTCGATGAAGTGCAATGCGGCATGGGGCGTACCGGCAAACTGTTCGCCTATGAATGGGCGGATGTTAAGCCGGACGTGATGTCTCTGGCGAAAGGCTTGGGCGGCGGATTCCCCGTTGGCGCATGCTTGGCGACCAAGGAAGCGGCGGCTGGCATGGTCGCCGGCACCCATGGCTCCACGTTTGGCGGCAATCCGCTGGCGTCCGCTGCTGTGAATGCTGTTCTAGACATTCTGTTGGATGAAGGCGTTCTCAAAGGCGTCAACGCCAAGGCCAAGTTGTTCCGTGACAAGCTGGAAGCGGTCGCAAAAGCGCGTCCCGACCAGGTTGAAGACGTGCGCGGCATGGGCCTGATGCTTGGCTGCAAGGTCAAAGGCGTCAACGGCGAAGTCGTTGCGGCATGCCGTGAGCAAGGCTTGCTGACGGTGCCTGCAGGCGAAAACGTTGTGCGTTTCTTGCCGCCGCTGGTCATCACGGAAGATCAGATTGGCGACGTTGTGGATGCATTTGATAAAGCGCTCGCATCGATGGCTTCTGCGTAATGACAGAAACCGGCCTCAAGCACTTCCTTGATTTGGCCGATTACACTGCCCCCGATCTTCAGCACATGCTGGAGATCGGGGCGCGTGTTAAATCGGGCGAAGCAGACCTTGCCAATGCTCTGGCTGGCAAGACAGTGCTGATGATGTTCGAAAAGCCCTCCACGCGTACACGCGTCTCCCTGGAGACGGCGGTGAAGCAAATGGGCGGCAATACGATTGTCTTGAACCCTGGTGACAGCCAGCTTGGGCGTGGCGAAAGCGTGGCGGATACGGCACGCGTGCTCTCTCGCTATGTAGATGCCATTGCGCTCCGCACCCATGACCACGAAAAATTGGACGAACTGGCGAAATACGCGACCGTGCCGGTAATCAACCTTCTGTCTGACTGGTCGCATCCCTGCCAGTTGATGGCAGACCTGATTACGATGCAGGAACGCTTTGGCGATTTGTCAGGCCTTAAGGTCGCGTGGTCGGGTGACGGCAATAACGTGCTGCATTCCTGGATGCACGCTGCCGCCCGCTTCGGTTTCGAACTCGCCATCGCATGCCCGGAAGAGCGTATGCCAGCGGCGAAAGCGCTGGAATGGGCTAAGGAAACCGGCGCCAATGTGACCGTGACCCATAACGCATCTGAAGCTGTCGCCGGAAGCGATGTCGTGGTGACCGACGTTTGGGTGTCCATGGGCGACGAAGCCGAAGGCGCGTCATTGCACAATATGCTGGCGCCGTTTCGCGTTGATGAAGCGCTGATGGCGAAGGCAAAGCCCGAAGCCATATTCCTGCATTGCCTGCCCGCCAAGCGCGGCCAGGAAGTGACGGATGCTGTGCTTGACGGCCCGCAATCGGCGGCATGGGATGAGGCGGAGAACCGCCTGCATTCCAAAAAAGGCATCCTCGCCTACTGCCTCGGCTGATCGGCTCGACGCTATAGTTTCCGGCTCAATAGGAGTTGCTACAATGATGGACCCCGTGTTGAGCAGCCTCCGGGCGCTCGGCGGCGACTTCGTGCTGCCGTTTCAACTTGTCGAAAGCGGTTTGCGTGGCCGCTACGTTAAGCTGGATACGGCGATTGATGCGATCCTTAGCCGTCATAACTACCCGGAACCGGCGTCGAACCTGCTGGGCCAGGCGATTGCGCTCACGGCGGCTTTGTCAGCGACGGTTAAGTTCGAAGGCAAATTCACACTGCAAGTTCAGGGCGATGGCCCGATGCGGGTGCTCGTCGCCGATGTCGATACGGGCGGGCATTTGCGCGGTTATGTGGGGTTTAAGGCGGATCAGGTGGAGACTTTGCCGGATAGCGCCAGTGTCGCGCGCATGTTTGGCGGGGGATATCTGGCCTTCACCGTCGAGCGCACAGAAGGCGAGGGGCGCTATCAAGGCATCGTGGCGCTTGAAGGCGAAACGTTGGCTGAGAGCGTGCATCACTACTTCCGCCAGTCCGAACAAATCCCAACAGGCCTTCGCTTAGCCTGCGAAAAAGGCGAAGACGGCAAATGGCGCGGCGCAGCGCTCCTCATCCAACGCGTGCCGGAAACAGGCGGGGAAGCTGTGGCGGGCGGCAGCGTCGATGCGTTTCGTCCGCCGCCTGAAACTTGGGAAGAAGACGAAGGCTATATGCGCGCCATGGCCTTGCTCGCCACGGCCACAAGCGATGAAATGCTCGCAGAATCCAGCACGCCGGAAGATCTTCTATTCAAGCTTTTCCATGAGGATGGCATCCGGATATTTGATCCATCCTCCATCACCGGCGAATGCGCCTGTCCGCCAAACAAATTCCATGATTTGCTGGCAAGACTGCCCCGCAGCGAAGTAGAAGACTGTAAGGTCGATGGCGTGATCGACGTAACATGCGAATTTTGCGGGAAAACGGAGCATTTCGACGATGCGGCAATTGAAGCGCTTTTCAACGAAGCTCCAGCCTAACCGGGGCGCGCGCCGGCGCGCATTTTTGGGCGCTGGTATTGTTGCGGGTATTGCGTTTGGGGTTGCGGCATGTACCGCGCCGGTCGCGCCGTATCAGCCAGCGAAGGTAACGTTTGCTGAAGCGCCGGTATGGCGCTTGGCGGCGGACCAGATCGTCATCAAAGAAGGTCCGGGCGTAGCGCCGCCAGATGCAGCTGTTGCGATCCGTATCGCTGAGCCGCCAACGGAAATCATTCGGCGCTGGGCTGCAACGCGGCTTCGGACGGATTCCGCGTCTCGCGGCACGGTGACAGTGCTCATCGAACGTGCGGAGGCGAGCGAGAGATTCCTGCAAAAGCCGCGCGGCGTCACGGCGGCGCTGACCGACAACGCTGAAGCAGAAGTGACGGTGGCGTTCGCAGTGGTGATTTCAGCAACGGATTCTAGCGGCGCCAGCACCGGCGAAGTGCGCGCCGACGCGAGCATCGTCTCCACCCGCAATGAAAGCGCCGACGAGGACGCTAAGCGCCAGCAATTCGACCGCATGCTGCGCGACGCCGCCGCGCGCCTGGATGCTGAATTGAACAAGCGTATCCCCGCAGGCCTCGCGCCCTTCCTGCAAAAACGCTAATTAGGCGCGCCGTCGATGCCCTTTGCACTTCTGGCGCTCTTAGCGCTCGTCCAGGGCGTCACGGAATTCCTGCCCGTCAGCTCCTCTGCGCATCTGGTGCTGACGCGCCTTGCGTGGGGGGACCCTGGCGATGGGGCGGAAATGTTGGCGCTGGACGTGGCGCTGCATGTCGGCACGCTGTTCGCTGTCATCCTGTATTTCCGCCAAGACGTCGCTGCGCTCATTCGTGGCGGCTTTGGGCTAATTGCGGGCGAGCGGGAAGGGGATGCGCGGCTTGCCTGGCTGGTTCTCGTCGCGACCGTTCCAGCGATCTTGGCAGGCGCGTTGGCCAAAGGCGTTATCACGGAGCATCTGCGCGGCGTTGAAACCATTGCCTGGACTACATTGATTTTCGGCCTGGCGCTCGGATGGGCGGACCGGCTGCCAGCGTCCAAACGCACGCTTGATCTCGGCTGGAAAGGCGCGCTCGGCATCGGCGCGGCACAGGCATTTGCGCTCATCCCGGGCGTTAGTCGCTCAGGTGTCGCGATGACAGCGGCGCGGGCGTTGCAGTTGACGCGGGAGGAGGCGGCGCGGTTTGCCTTACTGCTGGCGATCCCAACCATCGCCGGGGCGGGCGCATTGGCTGGGGTGGAGCTTTGGCAGGGCGACGATGTGCGCTTGGGCGCTGACGCAGCCCTTGGCGCCACGCTTTCCTTCGCAGCCGCTTACGCCGCCATCTGGTTGATGATGCGCTGGCTGCGCCGCGCCAGCTTCATGCCGTTCGTTGTTTATCGGGTTGCGCTTGGATTGGCCCTGCTTGCAGTGGCATATGGTTAGGTCTCAACCGCCTTCACGCCCCACTTTGATATCTAACCAGCGGAACGGCGTTGTGGTCGCTGTATCTAGGGGCCGCAGCACGACCGTTGTCGTCTCTGATTCGACGATGGCTGGCCCGGAAATTTCCTGACCTGGCGCCAGCGCGTCAAAATCGTAGACAGGCGTCTCTAGCCATTTGCCGCCCATGTAGACATTGCGGTGGCCGCGCGGCGGGGCGGGGTCAGACGCCGCTGCCGCGGGTTCCTGGGGTAGGGCTGGCAACACGCCAATGGCGGCGGCGCGGGCGTTGACCAGCACAGGCTCTTGGTCTGGCAGGCTATAGGTAAAAAGCTCCTCATGGCGCGCGTGGAAGCGTTTTGCGACAGATTCCAAAAGATTATTTGCGCTGAAATCTAATCCATCCAGCGCCACATCGATCTCAAAGATCTGCTCGCCATAGCGCATATCGGCGGAAGGACGGATATGCACGTCGCCATCGAACCCAGCGGCATCCAAGCGGGCGCGGGCTTCGCCTTCAAGGTCATTGAAGAGCGCTCGCAGTGCGTCTGCATCCAAGGCTGCGGCATCGCCGATATGGCTGCGCGACGCTTCAAACCGCAAATCCGTCGCCAACATGCCCCAAGCCGAAAGTACGGAGGCGACCCGTGGTGCGAAGGCCCGGTCGACATCCAACTGCCGGGCAATCTCGGTGATGTGGACGCCCGCCGCGCCCCCGAAGGACAGCATGGCGAAGCGGCGTGGATCAACGCCCCGGCGGACGGATACAAGGCGCACCCCCTCCGCCATATTGGTGTTGACGACCCGGTGGACGCCTTCTGCCGCCGTCATCCGGTCAACGCCAAGGCTGCCCGCCAGATCGTCCAGGGCTTTTTCAGCGGCTGGCATGTCCAGCGTGGTCTCGCCGCCCAGGAAGTTTTCGGCATCCAGCAGGCCCAGCACGACGCTGGCGTCCGTCGTCGTCGGCTGTGTTCCGCCGCGCCCGTAGCAAGCCGGGCCTGGCTGCGCGCCAGAACTTTCCGGGCCGACATGCAATACGCCGCCCGCATCCACCCGCGCGATGGACCCGCCGCCGGCGCCGATAGAGACGATATCGAGCGACGGCAGCGCCACTCGCTCCCCGCCAACGCCACGATCTGAGGATAGCGCCGCCTCGCCGCCGGAAATCAACGAAATATCGGTGGAGGTGCCGCCCATATCAAATGGGATCAGGTTCGGCGCGCCCAGCAATTCCGCAGACCGGCGCGCGCCCGCAACCCCGCCTGCCGGGCCGGAAAGCACCGTACCCGCCGCCAAGCGGATCGTGTCTTCAATCGGCGCAACGCCGCCATGGGAAAGGATGATGAGGACTGGGCCTTCGTAGCCCGCTTCCCCCAACCGGCTTTCCAGGTTGCTGAGATAGCGGCCGACGGCTGGGCCGACATAGGCGTTCACAGCCGTCGTTGAGACCCGCTCATATTCTTTGATCTGGGGCAGCACATCGGCGGAGATGGTGACATAGGCGTCCGGCATCGCCGCTTTGACCGCCTCAGCGCTCGCGCGCTCATGCTTCGGGTCTTTGTAGGCGTGGAGATAGCAGATCGCGACGGCCTCAACGCCATCCTGCTGCAACGTGCTGATCGCGGCGTCCAAGGAGGCTTGGTCCAGCGCGACTTCTACCCGGCCATCCGGACGCATCCGTTCCTGGACGCCGAGGCGGCGGCTGCGCGGGATCAACGGCGGGGCAGGCGGCATATGCAGATTGTAGCGGTCTGGTTTCAAGCCTTCCCGCATTTCCAGCACGTCCCTGTGGCCTTCGGTTGTGAGAAGGCCAACCTTGGCGCCTTTGCGTTCCAGCAGCGCATTGGTGGCGACGGTGGCGCCGTGGACGATCCGGTCCGTTTGGGCGAACAGCCCCGCCAAATCCGTATCCAACCGTTCCGCCAGCCGCTGCAACCCGTTCATCACGCCAACGGATTGATCATCGGTGGTGGATGGCGATTTCGCCAGCGTCACCGCCCCGTCATCATCAACCGCAACGACATCCGTGAACGTGCCGCCTACATCTACGCCAATGCGATACATCAAATAGTCTCCAGCCTCATTGGGGCTCAAGTTGTCAGGCTAAGTTATCGGGCACGTCAAGTTCGAGACCTAGCACCAGGAAACTCCAGGATTTGCCGTGGCTGTCCAGGCCAAGCGACGTATTCACGCCGCCCTCTAGCGCTTCGCCCAGAACGAAATTCAGGCCATGCAGATGGTCCAGTTCATAGCGGACGACATCGCCCGTAATCAGGTCAGGGAACGCCGCTTTGATCCGCTCCGGCGTCAACTGATCCTTGATCAGCGGATAGTCGCCCGGCTCATAGGCCCATACGGATATGTTGGATGTGTTGCCTTTATCGCCTGCCCGAGCATGGGCGAGATCACGCAGAGGAACCTTGCGCGTCATGCCTCATACACCTTCACGGTTGGGCTGATGGCGTCTCGGTTGATCATGGTAGAATGGGTGACGACGCCGGGCGTAATCTGGCCCCGATACCCGCCGCCGCCCGCTGGCCCGCAGCAGAGCAGCGATTCCACTTCCCACAACATGCCTTCGATCAAGTTCCGATCCATGGAGCGCATGGCGGCGCGGACGCGGACATCTTGGCTTTCGCCGCTTGCATCTGGTCTTGCAGTCCCGTGGACGGCGTTAAGGCCGATCAGGTCAACGCGGTATTGGTCCGTCATGCCGGGGATGGCATCAAACCTTTGACGCAGAATATCTGCGGCGAGGCGGGCGCGGGCGGCGGCGTTGACGCCTGCATAACTAACGCCGCCTTCGCCCAATAGGCCGCCATCGAACCCGACCGTGACCTTAAGCTGCTTTGGCCGTTCCGTGCCGCCTGCCGCACTTACTCGCACCTTATCCTGGCCAGATTCTTGTAACTGCGCCGTTGCAAAATCCGCCGTGACATCGGGCGTTAGGTAGCGCGTTGGATCATGCACTTCATACATCAGCTGCTCTTTCACGGTCGCCATGTTGACCATGCCGCCTGCGGTATCCAGCTTGGTGATCTCCGCCCCGCCATCTGCATCAATCGTGGCGATGGGATAGCCGCAATCGGCTGGACGCGGCACATGTTTTCGGCCAGGGTCAGCGAAATAGCCGCCCGTGATCTGCATGCCGCATTCCATGAGGTGGCCGACCAGCGTGCCTTGGCCAAGCTTCGCCCAATCATCCCGCTGCCAGCCGAACTTATCAGCAATGGGCGCCAGGAAAAGCGACGGGTCAGCAACGCGGCCCGTGATTACCACATCGGCGCCCGTTTCCACTGCTGGCAGAATTGCGTCGATGCCCATATACGCGTTTGCGCCGACCAATGGCCGGTCCACTTCGCCAAGGGTGCGCCCGCCGTAATCGAACAGCACGGTCTGGTCGTTCAGTTGATCCGTCACTTCATCGCCAAGCACGGCGGCGACTTTCAGGCCCTTCAAGCCAAGCTCGCGGGCGACGGCGATGACGACTTCGGCAGCCGCCTCTACATTCGCGACGCCCATATTCGTCATAATGCGCGCACCCTGGTCCCGGCAGGGCTTCAACACGCCGCGCATCCGGGCGGCCAATTGCGGATTATAGCCGCGCGAAGGGTTCTGCAGCCGGTCGCGATGGCCAAACGCGAGCGTGCGTTCGCCAATAGTCTCGAACACCAGCCAGTCAAGTTCCGCCTGCTCAGCCAGATCAACGGCGGGGCCGAGCCTGTCTGATGAAAAGCCCGCGCCTGAGCCCATGCGCATGGTATCTGCGCTCATATCCCGTTCTCCCAAGCGTCAGGCGGAGGTGAAGCCGTCGCGTTTGTCGGATGCGTGGTCGGCGTCTCGGCGTTTGGCTGGGTCGCCCCATCCGCCGCCGCCGCCGCTGGCGATTACAAACACATCGCCGCTGGAAACGGGCAGGCCGACGGCCTTGCTGGGCAGCGGGGTTTCGACGCCGTCTCCGCCGCGTTGTTTGTAGTCATGCGGCGCGCCGTCTGATCCGCCGAGGATGCCGCGCGCTCCATGGCGGAGACCGTCTCCGGCGGTGTTCGCGACGGCGTCTCCGTCTGTCTCAACCACCATTTCCAGGTTGACGCCTGCACCCCCGCGATGCTCGCCATCGCCACCGCTATCGGCGCGGAATTCGTGGGTGCGGAAATGCAGTGGGAAGCGGGCTTCGGCGACTTCAACGCTGCCGAATTTCAGCCCACCCGCCGAATGCCATTCGCCGGAATTGTGCCAGCCATCCCCGCCGGGGGATGCGCCAGCGCCGGGCCGGGCGTGAAACAGGTGCCAGATGAAGGTTTTGCCATTGCGGGGGTCTTGGCCCTTAATCGCGATCCGCAAGCGCCGCCCCCAGCCCGCCATGGCTTTATCCGGGCAAGCTTCAGAGAGCGCCACGATGATCGCTTCAATGATTTCGTTGGAGCAATGGCTGGTGCACATGGTGACGGGTTTGCCTTCGCTCGCCCACACGATCGTACCTTCCTTGGCCTTCACCGAAAGCGGGCGAAAGGCGCCGGCGTTTTTCGGTATGCTGGGGTCGATCAGATAGGCCAAAGTCTGGGCGCAGGCGGAGCGCATATTGGCGAAGGATGAATTGACGAAGGCCGTGCTTTCGGGGTCAGACGCCGTCAGGTCGACTTCCAGATCAGATCCGTTGACCGTAACCGTCGCCCGGATAGTGATGTCCGTGCGGCCATGGCCGTCATCGTCCAGCACCGCTTCGCCTTTATAGACGCCGTCTTTCCATTGGCTGATTTCGGAGCGGGCGCGGGCCTCGGCGCCGTTCAGAATTTGGCGGCAGGCTTTCAGCACTGTCTCCGCGCCAAAGTTCTCGACCAGCGCTTTCATCCGCCGCTCGCCCAGTTTTACGGAGCCAATTTGCGCCGCCAGATCGCCCTTGAAGTCACGAGGATGGCGGACATTTGCCGCCAGCATGTCCAGCAGATCGCCCTTCTGCTCGCCCTTCTCCCAAAGGCGGAGAGGCGGGATGCGTAGGCCTTCATGGAAAATTTCCGTGGCGGCGGGGTTATATGCGCCGTGGGTGGACCCGCCGATATCGCTGTGATGCGCGCGGTTGATCGTCCAGAACGCGACCTTGTCTGCAACGAATACCGGCGCGAACACCGTGACATCCGGCAGGTGGCTGCCATAGCCAAGATAGGGATCGTTCACCAGGAACAGATCGCCCTCATGCACATCATCGCCGAAATAATCCCGAACGGCGATGGCCGACCAGGGCATCGCTCCCACATGCACTGGAATATGCTCCGCCTGCGCCACAAGCTGGCAATCGCCATCGACCATAGCGGCCGAAAAATCCCGCGAGGAATTGAGGATTTGTGAATAAGACGTCCGCAACATCGCCTCCCCCATCTCCTCAACAATAGCCGTCAGCCGGTGTTGAATAACGGACGTGGTGATTGGATCAACGGTGGGGGGCATACGCGGCGACTCCTAAGCGGGCAGGCGCTTAGGATAGTGCGGGATTGGTGGGGATGGTAGAGGTGATGCTCAGCAGAGTTTTTGGTCGCTAGATGTCCAGAAGCCTCACATGCAATTCTAGTTAGTTCAGATTTCATCACCATAACGTTCAAGCTGGTATTTCTGAGCCGATGTTGGCTCATTCAACATTTGTATTAACTCTCTAAGACAAATAACATCAAAATAAGAATTAGACGAATTCAAGCGATGTGTCAGTCCATGGTGCATACGATGGTGATTTTGTTCAGTATCTAGATACGAAATTACAGAAGACGCTTTCTCGTATTCGCTTCCCATTTCCCAGAATACGGCCAAGTCTACGTCTGTTTCATGCTTGACTCCACTTTCAAACTCGCGAACCAAGCCATTTAAGCAATATTTATATTCTAAAACCTTTGGTTGGGTAATATAAGGTTTGGTTAGCTGCTCATGTAGCACACCTAGCGGATTGGATGCGCCCAATTCATAATCCTCAAGGGGTTCGGCCGCATTAAAACGAAAGACACCGTCATATTGTGTTGATTGAGATGTTGTAAGAAGTTTAATTCCGCGTATTACGCCTCTTGCTATTAGTTGATTAAATAAAAGAATAACGTCCTGTTATGTTTTCGGAGTGGAAATTACAGAAATTTTCTTGTTTGGCAATAAGAAGCTTTCGTTTTTTAATTATAGAAGGTGATAAACTTCATGCTTCTCTTGGAATTTAAGCCATTCGTGGACTTTCAGTTCTTTGTCAATATATGCTTGAGCCCCGCTATCTGAATTAAGTAAATCTTCTCGTCTGGCACTTAGCAGTCGAACAATTGCGACGGCCATTTTTTCAGCAAGTTCTTTCAATTCAGGTTGAAACCCTTTTCTGCCCAAATCCGGCTCAGCTCCATCGAAGTGAACAATTATATGACTCTGATTTTGGTGTCCAATACTTCGGGTCAATGGAATTGTAATTATCTCACCTTGAGGCATACCGTTGCTCGCAATTTGCAATCCACCTTTGATGATTCGGAGGCCTTTTCTAAGTTTAGCTTTCTTATCATTCAGCTGATCCCATAATTCAGTTGAATATAAAAAGTACCCATAAGCAGTTGCATTATGTTCTTATGCTAGAATTTTATCTTCATTACTCAAAGTACTGAAACTAAATACCTCACTCAATTCATAGCTTTTATAAATTCCATTTGACTTTATTTAATTATCGATCGCTTTCCCAGGATATTTCCCCGCGTCGAGAGCTTTTCTTTGGATAGAAATGATGGTGCTCAATTTCTGACCTGCTCTTATTTCTGCATTTGGAAATTTGTACAATGCAGATTGATCAAGTAAATTTGTCAACTCGCCTTTTATGTCTATAACCTTTAAATCGAATACTATACCGGACGCGGTGCAGTTCGGTAAATTAATAGCACCTAGAGGTGTTTTCACAAGCAAAATATAGAGCCACTGTTCGGCGGTTCTAGCTTGATACCAACCCAAATTACTGGGCCGTACGTTCTTTCCAGAGAATGCAATCCGGAAGCTTGTGCCTTGGTCCAAGTCTGCAAATGCTTGCGAAACGGAATGAGTCTCTTCAATTAAAGGTCGTGATACGGTTCCAGATTGATCTTCTATCCAATCGCGTCCTCTGCGCATAACTCCTTCATAGGAAAAGTGCTTGTTCTTAGTTCGGATAGTTAGTTCATTGAATCCATAGGCAATATAGGTGACACCAACACCCTTGTTTCCGCGAGTATGCCCTCCGGACTTAAACGAGATACTTGGTGCTAGAAATGCACGAAACTCGGCCTCCTCGAACCCACACCCATTGTCGATTACTTCTAGTGAATTTTCCAGCAAATTAATAATGATTGTGGAGTTTCCCCTATTTCACCGTTGTCCGGCGTCAGGGCACATGGGACAGACTGAGGGTATGATTTAGAGGAGG